>JAVBXK010000111.1 GCA_030824555.1 bacterium | reverse complement strand
GTTACTGCCGTGGTCTATTGCCATGCCAGCCGACTGATTCGTCGCTGGTCGCTCCCACACCTGAATCCTCATCTCATTTGGCGGCTCTGCGCAAGGGGTGCGGTTAATGGACCGCATACGCTATTGTGGTGGCGCACGGCCTTGATGGGCTTCGACCAAACACCGGTGAAAGATGCGTGCGGCCCGCGTGGGCTCGGGGGAACGCCGCACGATGGCTGAAAAATGGCACTGGTAAGCAAACTGCGTGGGCGAAACCGCCCGCATCTGCCCCGCCTGAACAAAGCTCAACGCGTAGTGGTCGGGCAAAAAACCCAGGAAATCCCCTGACAGGATGAACGTGGCCACCGACTCCTGGTCAAACGCCGTGGCGCTGCGTTGCAAGCGCTCCCGGTGCGACACCTCCATGTTGGGCGAGTGGTAGCCCAAACCGGCAAACGCATGCTGTCGGATGTCGTGCCAAGTGATGTCGTCGTTGTGCATTGCATGCGGGTCTGTGCCTGCAGTTGCACCAGCCCCTGCTGGCGCGGTCGCCGCAGGATCATGCACGCGGTTGAACAGCGGGTGCCCTGCGGCACAGTACAGCAGCATGGTCTCGCCAAACAGCTCCTCATACAGCAGCGTGTCGCTTCGGCGGTGCTCGGGGATGATGCCGAGCTGAAATTGGCCGTCCATCACACCGCGCTCGATGGCCTGAATGGTGCTCACGTGCAGGTTCAACACCACATCGGGGGCCTCTTTGCGGAACCGGGCCACGGCCTGCGCAATGCGCGCCTGGGGGTTGCTGGCCGTTTTGTCGAAAACAGCCACGTGGATGGCCCCACCCAAGCGCTGGTGCAGCTCGTCCACGCTGGCGCGGAAATGCTGGGTGGCCGCCAGCAGCTGACGGGTTTCGGCATGGATGCGCTCACCCTCTGGTGTCAGCGCAAAACCGCCGCGCCCGCGGCGGCACAGCGTCAGGCCCAGACGGGTTTCCAGGTCTTTCACATGGCGACTGATGGTAGAGGTGCTGATGTTCAGCTCCAGCTCGGCAGCGGTCATGCCGCCACAGTCGACCACGGCTTGGAAAACCTTGAGCAACCGGACGTCGGCATCGCTGATTTGCCCCAGCACTGCCCTGCGCTTGTGCGGGGCGGTCACGGGTAGGGCCTTCGCACACCAGGCAAGTGGGTTGCACCGTCAGCCATCATGTCCACAACAGTTTCATAACTATGAAAGTAAATCTTCATAAGTTTCACTTTATCGCATGCATCATGTCTTCTGACAATCAGCGCTGCAATGGGGTTTGCCGCGCCAACCCTTCTTACCCACATTGGAGCCCGCCATGGACATGTCAGACCACCCTCACGTTGACCCAACCGCTGATGCCACACGCCCACGCACCGACGCGGCCTGGCTGGCCGCACACTGGATGCCCTACACCGGCAACCGGGACTTCATTGCTGCGCCCCGCTTGCTGACCAGTGCCAAGGGCGCGTATTACACCGATGCAAATGGCAAGCAGGTGTTCGACGGCCTGTCGGGCCTGTGGTGCACGGGCCTGGGACATGGCCGGGATGAAATCACACGCGCGGTGGCGCAGCAAATGGCCACGCTCGACTATTCGCCGGCGTTCCAGTTCGGCCACCCGCTGTCGTTCGAGCTGGCCAATGCCATCGTCGAGCGCATGCCAGCTGGGTTGGAGCACGTGTTCTTCACCGGCTCGGGCTCCGAGGCGGCTGACACGTCCTTGAAGATGGCGCGCGCCTATTGGCGCACCAAGGGACAGGGCCAGAAAACCAAGCTGATCGGCCGCGTGAAGGGCTACCACGGGGTGAACTTCGGCGGCATTTCGGTGGGTGGCCTGGTGGCCAACCGCAAGCTGTTTGGGCAAGGTGTGGACGCCGACCACCTGCAGCACACCCAGCCCCCCATGGGCTCGTTTTACAAGGGGCTGCCGCCCGCCGAGGGCAACGGCGGCCAATGGCCTGGCGCGGCGCTGGCAGACGATTTGCTCAACCTCATCAACCTGCACGATGCCAGCAACATCGCGGCGGTGATCGTCGAGCCGTTTGCGGGCTCGGCGGGCGTGGTGATCCCGCCGCAGGGCTACCTGCAGCGCTTGCGCGACATTTGCACGGCACACAACATCCTGCTGATTTTTGACGAGGTGATTTCAGGCTTCGGCCGCAGCGGCGGCTGGACCGGTGCCGAGGTGTTTGGCGTCACACCCGACATCCTGAACTTTGCCAAGCAGGTGACCAATGGCACCCAGCCGCTGGGCGGCGTGGTGGTGAAGAAAGACATTTACGACACGTTCATGGCAGCGGGCGGGCCCGACTACATGCTGGAATTTCCTCACGGGTACACCTACTCGGCCCACCCGGTGGCATGCGCAGCGGGCATCGCGTCGATGAAGCTGCTGGCACAGGAAGGCGCGCCACAGCGCGTGCGCGAATTGGCCCCCTACTTCGAAGCCGCCGTGCACAGCCTGAAGGGCGTCAAGCACGTGGCCGACATCCGCAACTTTGGCCTGGCAGCGGGCTTCAGCATCGACCCGCTCCCTGGCGAGCCCGCCAAGCGCCCTTACGACATCGCCATGGCCATGCTGGCCAAAGGTTTCTATGTTCGCTATGGTGGCGACACCATTCAACTGGCCCCGCCTTTCATCAGCACCCCGTCTGAAATCGACCGACTGGTCAGCGCTTTGGGCGAGACGCTGCTGGCCACGGCCTGATCACAGTTGCACCCAACTGTGCCACCTTCGAAAAGGCCACTACCCGGAACCGACGATGTACCAACCCAAGCAATTTGAAGTCAGCGATGCCGACACCCTGCAAGCAGCCATGCGCGCGCACCCCTTGGGCACACTGGTCACGCTGCAGGATGGCGAGCTGGTTGCTGACGAAATTCCTTTCTTCTACGACCCCACGCCCAGCGCCGAGCACCCCAAGGGCGTGTTGAAGGCCCACGTGGCACGCGCCAACCCGTTGTGGCACCGGCACGATGCGGCGCACCGGGTGTTGGTTGTGTTCAAAGGGCCGCAGGCTTACGTGTCGCCATCGTGGTACGCCACCAAGGCCGAACACGGCAAGGCGGTGCCCACTTGGAACTACATCGTGGTGCAAGCCAGTGGGCGCCTGACGCACAAGGATGGCGACAACGCCTGGCTGCGCGCACAGCTCGATGCCATGACGCGCAGCCAGGAAGATCAACGCCCCGCGCCTTGGGCAGTGAGTGACGCCCCTGCCGACTACATCGCCCAGACGATGAAGGCCATTGTGGGCATCGAGATTCCCATCGACACGTTGTCGGGTAAATGGAAGGTCAGCCAGAACCAACCCGCCGCCAACCGCGAAGGCGTGGTGCGCGGGCTGACCGAGACCGCGCACGGCTTGTCAGGCGCAGCCGCCATGGCCGAAGCGGTACGCGACCGCAGCGACTCAAACCTCTGAGGCAACTGAATTTCAAGCTTTTTTGCCCCTTACCGCTTTATCCATATACATTTTCAGCTATACATATCATGACATCCATCGGACACCTGATCAACGGCCAGCGCGTCAACGGCGGCACCCGCACTCAACCGGTTTACAACCCCGCGACCGGGGCCTCCAGCCTGGTCGTGCAACTGGCCGATGTGGCCACCGTGCAAGCGGCCATTGCATCGGCCGAAGCGGCCTTTCCCGCCTGGCGCAACACGCCTCCGCTGAAACGCGCACGGGTCATGAGCAAGCTGAAGGAGCTGCTTGAAGCCAACGCCGACACCATTTGCAAACTCATCACCGACGAGCACGGCAAGGTGCTGGCCGACAGCCTGGGCGAGTTGCAGCGCGGCATTGAAAACGTGGAATATGCGTCCTACGCGCCCGAGTTGCTCAAGGGCGAGCACAGCCGCAATGTGGGCCCCGGCATCGACAGCTGGAGCGAGCACCAGGCACTGGGCGTGACCGCTGGCATCACCCCGTTCAACTTCCCGGCCATGGTGCCGCTGTGGATGTGGCCCATGGCGGTGGCGTGTGGCAACTGCTTCATCCTGAAGCCCTCCGAACGCGACCCCAGCAGCACCCTGTTCATTGCCGAACTGGCCATGCAAGCCGGCCTGCCCCCTGGCGTGTTGAACGTCGTCAACGGCGACAAAGAGGCGGTGGACACGTTGCTGACCGACCCGCGCGTGAAGGCGGTGAGCTTTGTGGGCTCCACCCCCATTGCCGAGTACATCTATAGCACCGGATGCAAGCATGGCAAGCGTGTACAGGCGTTGGGAGGTGCAAAGAACCACGCCGTGGTCATGCCTGACGCCGACATTGCCAACGCGGTTACCGCACTCATGGGCGCAGCCTATGGTTCGTGCGGTGAGCGCTGCATGGCCATCCCGCTGGTGGTGGCTGTGGGCGACGACACCGCCGACCAGGTGGTGACCGCGCTGAAGGTGGAAATTGCCAAAATGAAAGTGGGCCCCGGCACCGACGCCACCAGCGACATGGGCCCGCTGGTCACCCAACCTCATTACGAGAAGGTCAAGGCCTACGTGGACCAGGGGGTGAATGAAGGCGCGCAACTGGTGGTCGATGGCCGTGGCCTGACTGTGCCCGGCTTTGAGGCCGGCTACTACCTGGGCCCCTGCCTGTTTGACCACGTCAAACCCGGCATGGTGGTGTACCAGGAAGAAATATTTGGCCCCGTGCTGGGCGTGGTGCGCGTGCAAAGCCTGCAAGAGGCCATGGCCCTGATCGACGCGCACGAGTACGGCAACGGCACCTGCATCTTCACCCGCGACGGCGAGGCGGCCCGCCACTTCACCGACCACATACAGGTCGGCATGGTGGGCGTGAACGTGCCGCTGCCCGTACCGGTGGCCTACCACTCGTTCGGCGGCTGGAAACGCAGCCTGTTTGGCGACCTGCACGCTTATGGCCCCGATGCCGTGCGCTTTTACACCAAGCGCAAAACCATCACGCAGCGCTGGCCCAGCGCCGGTGTGCGCGAAGGCACGGTGTTCAGCTTCCCCAGCAGCCGCTGACGACAAACCAACACATCGATCCGGGCATCAATGGCCTCAGACCCTCCGTATTCAACTTGTGCAAGGTCTTGAGGCATGATTGGGGCCTCATACAAGTTGAGCCCATCATGACCCTTGCCCGATCGTTTGCAGTGCTGTGCCTGAGTGTGTTGATGACCGCCTGTGGTGGCGGATATGAAGGCACGCCGTCGCCCACAGACACCAGCAGCGCTGCACTCAAGGTGGACGGCGCTGTCGCTGTCACCCTTGTCCCTTCGGAACTCAAACGGCTGGAAGTATCAGGGGGTACGCGACCTTATTCGGCCACCAGCAGCAACACGTCGGTGGCGCTGGCTTCTGTCAGCGACAGCACGCTCAGCGTGGCTGCTATCCGAGGGGACTTGACCCCGATCAGCGTCACGGTCACCGATGCCAAAGGGGCCAAAGCGGCAGTCAGCGTGACGGTGACCAACAGCCCTCAGCAGGGGTCATTCAGCCTCAGCAGCCGTGAAATCGCGCTGCAACCGGGTGCCGCGCGTACGTTGGGCATCACGGGTGGATCAGCGCCTTTCACGGCAACGTCGCTCAGTCCCAACATCGCTACCGCCACTGTCAGCGGCACCGCGCTGACCATCACCGGGGTGTCCGAAGGCAGCAACGCCGAGATCAAGGTGTTTGACAGCAAAGCGGTTACGCAATCGGTATTCGCTACCGTGGCTGCGCCCATTCCGTCTGCATCTGGGCTGCCGTTCACGTCAAACATGCCTGCCAACCTGACGCTGCGCCCGCGCAACAGCGTGACCTACACCCTGGGCGGCGGCACCCCGCCCTACAGCGTCACCTCGACCCACACGGCCATCCTCAACCCATCCGTACGCGGTGCTGCACTCATCCTGGCCACGGGCGTGACGGGTAACGCCACCGTCACCGTGACCGATGCCGTGGGGGCCAGTCTGTCACAGCGCATCTATGTGCAGACAACCTCTGCCCCGTTGGCGCTGTCGCAAACGGCCGTCACTGGCACGCAGTACACGACGGCCGACATCGGCATCACAGGCGGCATGCCGCCTTACAGCATGGTGGCCACCACCACAGCGTCCATTGCCAGCGGCGCGGTTGTCAATGGTGACGTGCTGCGCATCAACATGCTCAACGCGGGTGGCCCCGCTACTGTGACCGTGCGCGACTCCGAGGGTAGCTTGGCCAACGTCGCGGTCACGGTGACTGCGGTGCTGTCCAACCTGTCGGTGTCTCCGAGGGCTATCACGATTTCGGAGTTGCTGTCGAGCGGTGTCGCCACATCATTCCCCATACGCATTGTGGGAGGACAAGGCCCCTACCAAGTCTTCACCAGTCATCCCAACTTGCTCGTGCCCTTCGTCAGCGGCGACACGGTTATCGTCCGAACACCTGTGACCGTAACTGGGGCCATTTCACCCTGTGTGGATGTGAACACCCCTGTGTCCATTACCGTGATCGATGTCACGGGAAGTTCTGCCACGGCAACGGTCACTGTTGCTGACAACGGCCCTTGCCCGCTCAACGGGCCGTCGTCATCCATATCGATATTCCCCCGAGCTGTCTCTATATCCGAAATTTTGGGTAGAGATGCCAACGGGAATGCGCAGCAGACTCAGATTGGCGCAGTAGTGAACGGCGGTATTGCGCCATTCCAGGTGTATTCCAGCAACCCGACTTTGCTTTCCGCACAGTTGAACGGCTCCAGTTTGCTGATCCAGACACCCGGCACATCCTCCGCCCCCGTGGCACCATGTGTGAGTGCTGACACGCCCGTGCTCATCACGGTCGTGGATTCAGCAGGTGCATCGTCGTCCACCACTGTGACGGTAACGGATCAAGGCCCGTGCCCTGCTGCTGCCAACACCACTTCGCTGGAGGTGTCTCCGCAAGCAGTAACCATCTCCGAATTGTTGGGCAGCGACAGCGCTGGCAATTTGCAACCCACGGTCATCAGGGGCGTTCTGGCGGGTGGGGTTGCTCCCTATCAGGTCTATTCGAGCAACCCGACGTTGCTGACGGCTGTGCTCAACGGGACAAGTTTGACAGTGTCTACGCCAGGAACCTCTGCAGCGCCCGTCATTCCCTGCGTGGCTGCCAATGCAGAGATCATCATCACGGCGATCGACGCAAGGGGAGCCTCGTCCACCATGACCGTGACCATCGCCGATAACGGGTTGTGCCCTCGGTAGTCGATACGCCTGGTTACTCAGCGGAAAAAGGGGCTCCAGTGGGACGCCCCTTTTTTTGGCACATGTGTTCATCGCGTTTTCGATAGCGCCAGGAATCCAAACCTCTGGATGGGCTTTCGACCGCATCTGCTCGGAAATCCCACTTGCACCCGACGCAGACAGAGTGCCCAGTGGGACCACCACCGTGAACATTCTGGACCATGGCGATTGCCCAGCATAAGCGGCAACGGATGTAGGTTTCACGTAGAAGTCAGTCTTTATAATTTGACCGCTCCCGAAAGTCTGGCTGTGCTGCTGGTAGACCTTCGGATTCCTTTTGAAACACTTTCAGGCTCGCCAAAATGTCTAGTCAATCCCTCAAAACAGCGGTATTTGCGTTTGGCGCGCCGTTGGTCGTGATCGCGTCGTTGGTTTCCAGTTTCGCCGCAGCAAACCCGTCCGGGGCTGGTTACGACAATTCTGAATTGGCCACGGCCATCCGCATTCAAAAGGTCGGCACCGTCGCGCTTCAAGGTGGCGAGCGCAAGATCCGCAGTGGTGCTGATGCCTATGCGGCCCAATGTTCAGCGTGTCACGCGGGTGGCTTGGTGGGAGCACCCAAATTTTCAGATGCTGCGGCTTGGGGCCCACGCATTGGCAAGGGCTTTGACGCATTGCTGAAGTCTGCCATGGGTGGCAAAGGCGCCATGGGTCCACAGGCTGGTGGCGCTTTGACTGACTTGGAGGTGGCGAGGGCGCTGGTGCACATGGCCAACGCTGGCGGTGCAAAATTTGCCGAGCCCGCAGCCAAGTAGTTTTCAGCTGCCCTCCTTGCTCTACGCCGGTCTTGACCGGCGTTTCCGTTTATGCGGGATGTTCAAGGCAACTTGCACGGGTCAGCCGCTGGGCTGAGCACGAAGCCAAATTGCGGCGCAATGTCTATGGATGCGAGGGTGCGCAACGGCCAAGTTTGATCTTCCAGCAACTGGGCTACTACCCGAACATCTTGTGTATGCACAAGCCCTAAGCCTTTGTCTGTCAGTAAATAGACATGACCCAGCTCGTCGGTGATCACTTCGGTGGCGGCGGCCGGTTCACCTGTGTGCGTTTCAACATCTGCGCGTGAGGTGACTCTGAACACCCATGGCGTGTGCTCCAGTTCGACATACACACGCTGTGGGCCATTCTGAAAGTACCAACGCCCAGCTGCATCTGGCCTGTAGTTGCGCCCGATGAATGCAATCAATTTCGCATGCTGGAGCTTGCTGCCTTTTCCCTTGGCATTGGCGACGCCCGTTGCACAGGCAGCCTTGAAGCTGGCGCATGCCTGTGCCTCGGCATCACGCATGTACCAGGCGCCTCGGGCATCCAGACCCAACCAGCCGTAGCAGTCGGGTACGTTTGGCCACTTGGCCATGGCTTGTATAACGATGTCATCCATGATTTGTTCGCTGTCGTATGAGGGGAATGCATTGGCGAATGCTCGTCAGTGCGCGAGCAGCCACTGCCCTACGGCATTTGGCATGGCCATGATGGATGCCAAATCTGCCACACGGAAGGCTTTGGCAGGAAACCCGACGTGTCCACCGTTCGCCGGTTGCCAGCAGCGCACGCTTGATGCCACATCGGCACAGGTCGGCAACGAACTTGCAGGCACAAAGGGGTCGTTCTTTGCATTCAGCAGCAAGGCTGGTATGCGGATGTCAGGCAAAACCGGTTTTGCCGAGGCACGGCACCAATAGTCCTCGGTATCTCTGTAGCCATGAACGGGCGCCGTGAAGGCGTTGTCGAATTCGTACAAGGTCAGAGCAGAAGCCAATTGGGCTTTCGAGAACAGCCCGGGATGCTGCTGCCACTTTCGCATGGCCTTGGGCAGCATGGTGCGCAAGAACATCCTGGTGTAGACGTGGCGGTTGAAGCCTCTGCCCATGGCATGACCTGAAGCGGCCAAGTCCAACGGCGCACACACCGCCGCAGCCGCCCTGATCACGCTGCATGCGGAATCCCCGACCTCACCAGCCCAGCGCATCAACGCGTTGCCACCCAATGACACCCCCACCGCCAACACATCGCGCGTTGGCCACTCCGCCTTGAAGCGTCGCAACACCCAGTCAATTTCTGTTGCATCGCCGGAATGGTAGGCACGGGGCCCATCGTTCAACTCCCCGGAGCAGCCCCTGAAATGGGGTACGGCGAAGTCCAACCCGGCCTGCTGCGCAAACCGTCGGAAACCGACTGCGTAGTGACTTGCAGAGGATCCCTCCAAGCCATGGAACAACACCAGCAAAGGTCTGCTCTCGGGGGCGTGTCCACTTGCATCGCCATCCCTGTCTACGTGGATGAAGTCACCGTCCGGTGTATCCCAACGCTCTCTGCTCAATGCACGTTCAAATGAAGCATGGCGTGCACCCCACGCAGCCGGATATATCGTCTGCGAATGCCCGTCGGGCAGCCACAGAGGAGCGACGTAGTTCCACATATCAAACACTCTTCAGAAACAAAAGAGTCCGGCACAGTGTCCGGACTCTTTTAGAGGGAAGCAATAAAATGCTTACTTCTTCTGACGGTATTTGCGCAACGCGGCAATCTGTGCGGCCATAACGGACAGCTCAGATGTGGCTTTGGCAATATCGATATCGCTTTTGGCGTTTTTGATCGCTTCTTCCGCAGCTTTGCGCGCTTCGGCAGCCTTGGCTTCATCGAGATCTTTGCCACGGATAGCCGTATCACTCAACACCGTGATGTGCGAGGGTTGGACTTCGAGAATGCCACCGGCAACGAAGACGAACTCTTCACTGCCATCGGCCATTTCGATTCGCACCGCGCCTGGTTTGATACGGGTGATCAATGGCACGTGTCCTGGCAATATACCCAGTTCACCTGCCTCACCGGGCAAGGCAACGAATTTGGCAGGCCCACTGAAGATAGACTCTTCAGCACTGACCACATCCACTTGAATCGAGCTCATTTTCTTTCCTTTGCTGAGCAACGGCACCACCGGCACCGTGTTCATTCAGACCGAATTCAACTGCAATCAAGCAGCCATCTTCTTGGCCTTCTCAAAGGCTTCGTCGATTGTGCCCACCATGTAGAACGCCTGTTCTGGGAGGTGATCACACTCGCCAGCCACGATCATCTTGAAACCACGGATGGTTTCAGACAATGGAACGTACTTGCCAGGCGACCCAGTAAACACTTCAGCAACGTGGAAAGGCTGACTCAGGAAACGCTGAATCTTGCGGGCACGGGCCACAGCAGTTTTGTCTTCAGGTGCCAGCTCGTCCATACCCAGAATCGCAATGATGTCTCGCAATTCTTTGTAGCGCTGCAATGTGCCCTGTACGGCACGGGCCGTAGCGTAGTGGTCTTCACCAACGACCAGGGGATCCAGCTGACGACTGGTGGAATCGAGCGGATCCACCGCAGGATAGATACCCAGGGCAGCGATGTCACGGGACAACACAACCGTGGAATCCAAGTGAGCAAACGTTGTTGCGGGTGATGGATCGGTCAAATCGTCAGCGGGCACGTAAACGGCCTGAATCGATGTGATGGAACCCACCTTCGTAGAGGTGATACGCTCTTGCAGTCGACCCATTTCTTCGGCCAGAGTAGGCTGATAGCCCACAGCAGAAGGCATGCGACCCAGCAGCGCGGAAACTTCAGTGCCGGCCAATGTGTAACGGTAGATGTTGTCAACGAAGAACAACACGTCACGACCTTCGTCACGGAAGGACTCGGCAATCGTCAGGCCAGTCAGCGCAACGCGCAGACGGTTGCCTGGAGGCTCGTTCATCTGGCCATAAACCATCGCCACCTTGGATTCGCCCAGGTTCTCGAGGTTCACCACACCGGAATCGGCCATCTCGTGATAGAAGTCGTTACCTTCACGGGTACGCTCACCCACACCAGCAAACACGGATAAACCGGAGTGTGCCTTGGCGATGTTGTTGATCAACTCCATCATGTTCACGGTCTTGCCCACACCAGCGCCACCGAACAGACCCACTTTACCGCCTTTGGCAAACGGGCAAACCAAGTCGATCACTTTGATACCGGTTTCCAGCAGTTCCTGCGATGGTGACAGTTCGTCGTAGGCAGGCGCTTTGCGGTGAATAGAGGCCGTCAACTCTTGGCTGACAGGACCACGTTCGTCAATGGGCGTACCCAGCACATCCATGATGCGACCCAGCGTCGCCTTGCCAACGGGCACCATGATGGGCGCAGCCGTGTTTTGCACGATCATGCCGCGGCGCAAACCGTCGGACGAACCGAGTGCAATGGTGCGCACAATACCATCGCCCAGCTGCTGCTGAACTTCCAGGGTCAGTGCGGAGCCATCCATCTTCAGGGCATCGTAAACCTTGGGCATTTGGTCGCGAGGAAATTCCACGTCCACCACAGCACCGATACACTGAACAATCTTGCCTTGAACTTGAGCCATGATTGAATCCTTTTGTTTTCTCTAATTTCAGTTGAGTGCTGCGTCAGACTGCCGCGGCACCAGCCACGATTTCCGAGAGCTCCTTGGTGATCGCAGCTTGACGGGTTTTGTTGTAAATCAGCTTCAACTCGCCGATCACACTGCCCGCGTTGTCTGTGGCAGCCTTCATGGCAACCATTCGAGCTGATTGCTCGGAGGCCATGTTCTCTGCGACCGCCTGATACACCAACGCTTCCACGTAGCGCAGCAACAAGTCATCGATCACACTTGCAGCATCAGGCTCGTAGATGTAATCCCAGCTGTGCCCTGAGCCACCTTCACGCAGCGAGTCGGCCTTCAGGGGCAGCAACTGCTCGACAACAGGTTCCTGCTTCATCGTGTTGATGAAGCGGGTGTAGCACAGATACACCACGCCCACTTTGCCTTCTGTATACGCGTCCAGCATGACCTTGACCGGCCCGATGAGCTTGTCAAGGTGAGGCGTGTCACCCAATGCAACCGCGTTGGAAACCACCTGTGCACCGATGCGATTCAGGAAACCCAACCCTTTGTTGCCAAAGGCAACGGCCTGAGCTTTCTTGCCCTGTGCCTGCAATTCCTTCAGCTGATTCGTGACCGCACGAAGGATGTTGGTGTTCAAGCCACCACACAGCCCCTTGTCGGTTGTCACCACCACAAATCCGACCGTATCAGACTTGTTGGTTTGCATGAACGGATGCGTGTACTCAGGGTTTGCCTTGCTCAAGTTGCCAGCGATCTGGCGCACCTTTTCGCTGTATGGGCGTGCAGCCCTCATGCGGTCTTGCGCCTTGCGCATCTTTGACGCAGCAACCATTTCCATGGCCTTCGTGATCTTCTTGGTGTTTTCCACCGATTTGATCTTGCCGCGTATTTCCTTGCCTGCTGCCATAAATGCTCCTTCGTCAGGTCGAGCCAGACAGCTTAGTAGGTACCGCTTTTCTTGAACTCGGCAATGGCCGCACCCAATTCCGCTTCAGACTCTTTGTCAAGGGCTTTGCTGGCTTCCAGCTTGGCGATCAACGCAGCATGCTTGTCTTTGAGGTGTGCGTGTAAACCGGACTCGAACGAAAGCACTTTCTTGACATCGAGGTCATCAAGGAAGCCCTTGTTCACAGCGTAAAGCGTCGCACCCATCATGCTGATGGACAACGGGCTGTACTGAGCCTGCTTCAACAATTCAGTCACGCGGGCACCGCGGTCCAGTTGTTTGCGAGTGGCTTCATCAAGGTCAGATGCGAACTGGGCAAAAGCGGCCAATTCACGATACTGGGCCAAGTCAGTACGAATGCCGCCTGACAGACCCTTGATCAACTTGGTCTGAGCAGCACCACCCACGCGGGACACGGAGATACCAGCATTGATAGCAGGGCGGATACCAGCGTTGAAGAGACTGGTTTCAAGGAAAATCTGACCGTCTGTAATTGAAATCACGTTCGTTGGCACGAACGCAGACACGTCACCGGCTTGGGTTTCAATGATTGGCAGTGCAGTCAAAGAACCCGTCCGACCTTTCACTTCGCCTTTGGTGAACGCTTCGACATAGTCGGCGTTGACTCGGGCAGCACGCTCCAAGAGACGGCTGTGGAGATAGAACACGTCGCCAGGGTATGCTTCGCGACCTGGTGGGCGGCGCAGCAGCAGCGAAACTTGGCGGTAAGCAACCGCTTGCTTGGACAGATCGTCATATACGATCAGTGCATCTTCACCGCGATCGCGAAAGTATTCGCCCATCGTGCAACCGGAATAGGCGGCCACGTATTGCATGGCGGCAGACTCAGATGCTGTGGCAGCCACCACAATGGTGTATTCCATTGCACCAGCTTGCTCCAGAGCACGCACGACGTTTTTGACGGACGAAGCCTTCTGACCGATGGCAACGTACACGCAGGTCATGTTCTGACCTTTTTGGTTGATGATGGTGTCGATGGCAACCGCTGTCTTGCCGGTCTGACGGTCACCAATGATCAACTCGCGCTGGCCGCGCCCGATTGGCACCATCGAGTCGATTGACTTCAAACCCGTTTGCATCGGCTGATCAACAGACTTACGTGCGATCACGCCAGGCGCAACCTTTTCGATCACGTCGGTCATTTTCGCGTTGATGGGGCCTTTGCCGTCAATGGGCTGACCCAGCGCGTTGACCACACGGCCACGCAGTTCAGGACCCACTGGCACTTCCAGAATACGGCCCGTGCACTTCACGGTTTCACCTTCGGAAATGTGCTCGTATTCACCCAAAATCACAGCGCCGACAGAGTCGCGCTCGAGATTCAAGGCCAAGCCAAAAGTGGGTACGCCGTCTTTGGTGGCGGAAAACTCCAACATTTCGCCCTGCATCACGTCGGACAAACCATGCACGCGCACAATGCCGTCCGTCACGGAAACAACAGTGCCTTGGTTGCGAATGTCTGCGCTGGCGGAAAGGCCTTCAATACGGCTCTTGATCAGTTCCGAAATTTCTGCTGGATTGAGTTGCATGACTCTTTCCTTCTTTCTTTAATAGGCTTCCCGCTTACGCGGTCAGCGCCGTTTTCATTTGATCCAGTCGGGATTTGACAGAGGCGTCCAGCACCTCGTCACCCACGACCGCGCGAATCCCACCGATCAGGCTTGCATCGAGTGCCACAGACACATTGAGGCTGCGATTGAAGCGCTTCTCAAGCCAGGAGGCCACGTCAGTCAGTGCGGCGCCCTCTATCGGGAAGGCGCTGTACACGACCGCATCGGCCAACCCGCCCTGGGCATTTTTCAACGCACGGAACTGGGTCAGCACCTCTGGCAGCACGCTCAGGCGACCGTTTTCAACCACGACCCTGAGGAAGTTCTGCGCGTGGACAGGAAACTCCTGCTGACGCTGCTCAAACACCGCTTCAACAAGACCATAAACCTGGTCGTCAGAGGCTTTTGGATTGGCTGCAAATTGAAGCAAATCGGGACTTGCGCCTGCAGCAGCCATGGTTTCCAGCCAAGCGAGAACCCTATTCAGGTCACCTGCACCCGATTGATACAGGGCTTCGGCGTAGGGACGAGCCAGCGATGCGATTTCTGCCATGGTGACCTCTTACAGCTCAGTCTTCAGACGACTCAGCAAATCTGCGTGAACGCCTGCGTCGACTTCCTTGCGCAGAATTTGCTCTGCACCCTTGACTGCCAAGGCGGCAACTTGCTCACGCAAGACTTCGCGGGCTTTGACCGTTGCATTGTCGGCCTCTACACGCGCAGCTGCGACGATTTTGTTCGCTTCGTCAGTCGCGCGGGTTTTAGCTTCTTCAATGATGGACTGCGCACGACGTTCGGCATCAGCCAAACGCGCAGCAGTTTCCGTACGGGATTTGGCCAGTTCAGCCTCGACGCGTGTGTTTGCAGCCGACAGTTCAGTGCGTGCTTTGTCAGCAGCAGCCAAGCCGTCCGCGATTTTTTTTGCGCGCTCGTCCAAAGCCAAAGCAATGGGCGGCCACACGAACTTCATAGTGAACCCGACAAGAATCAGGAACACGATCATCTGAATGATCAGGGTACCGGTAATGCTCACTTTTCATCCTTCACCCTGGTGCCAAAGCGCCCCAGGGAATGACGTTGATCCGGCGGACGCTTATTTCGGCAGGTTGGCGATTTGCGCCAGGAAAGGGTTGGCAGTGGCGAACCACAGCGCAATACCTGTACCGATAATGAACGCAGCATCGATCAGACCAGCAAGCAAAAACATCTTGGTCTGAAGTTCGCCCATGAGTTCAGGCTGACGAGCAGCAGACTCGAGGTACTTGCTACCCATGATGCCGATACCGATACAGGCACCCACAGCGCCGAGACCAATGATCAGGCCAGCGGCCAGGGCAACAAAGCTGATAACTTCCATGATGACTCCTAAGGGACTTGGTTAAAGAGAAAGAAAAAACTGAATTTGCACGAAGATCAGTGAGCGTCGTGCGCCTGACCGATGTACACGAGTGTCAACATCATGAACACGAACGCCTGCAGCGTGATGATCAGGATGTGAAAGATGGCCCATGCTGTGCCAGCGATGATGTGGCCGATTGCCAGGCCAATGCCCGTGGCAGAGACAGACCAAGCACCACCCATCAGAGCAATCAGCAGGAAAATCAGCTCGCCAGCATACATGTTGCCGAACAACCGCATGCCATGAGAAACCGTCTTGGCGATGAATTCGATGACCTGCATCATGAAGTTGGCAGGCCACAACAAGGGATGCGAACCGAATGGCGCAGTGAACAACTCATGAATCCACCCACCCATACCTTTGATTTTGATGTTGTAGTAGATACAAACGAGCAAAACGGAAACCGACATACCCATGGTGACCGAGAGGTCGGCAGTGGGTACAACGCGCATGTAGGCGTGATGTGGATCGTGACCAGCTGCGCCGTAGATCATTTCCCAGATTTTGGGAAACAGATCGACCGGGAACAAGTCCATTGCATTGAGCAAGAAAATCCAGACAAAGATAACCAGCGCCAGCGGCGCAACCAACTTGCGACTGTGCGCATTGTGAACAATGCCTTTGGCCTGCGAATCCACCATCTCAACCATCATTTCGACAGCGGCTTGAAACCTGCCCGGCACGCCGGATGTCGCCTTGCGAGCGGCCGACCACAACAACCAGCAGCCAAGCGCACCCAACACGATGGAATAAAACATCGAGTCCAGGTTGAAAACCGTGAAATCGACAACGCCAGACGCCTTGTGATTCTGAAGATGTGTCAGGTGGTGAACGATGTATTCACCAGCAGTGGGTCCGTGTTCAGCAGCCATCTTGTTACCTGTCTTTATGTTTCAACGTCTTGGGTGAGAACGCCAGCGCCACCCAATAAACTTTCATCGTCAGCACCAGACCCACCAGCATTGCCGGCCAGCTCAGTGCCACAACAAACCCGGGAGCCAACGCGAGCATGACGATTGTCACGATCAGCTTCATCAGCTCCCACAAAAAAAACCCGATCATCGCTGAACCAGGATTCAGCGATGCAAACCGCCCACGCAAACCGCGGGCAAACAACATGGCGGGCAAAACAACTGTCAGCACGCCATAACCAACTGACAGGGCCACATGAATGCCACCCCACCAACCCGCGATCAACGCGAAAAGCAGTCCGACTGATGCCTGCCCCAGGATGACCCACCAGGGCGAAAGCGCTGGGTGCCGTTCCCTGAGTGCCTGAGCTTGCTCGGCTGTCAGCGGCTCAAAATCATCCGCCTCCTCCAGACCACTTTCATACGGTTGCTTGATTGTGGTCATTGAAAATTACAGCCCGGTTACATCCAGACAACTCACCAAAGCCTCTGATTATAAGTAAAAACCCCTGTGCGGCATACACTTTTACTTGGTAATTTGGCGCTCACCCCCATGTAGCCGCACAAAGCGGTCCCACACGCCACCCGAATAGCCCCTCTCAAGCGCACGCAAAGCCCCCACACATGACCACTCAAGCGCCACCCACCAACCCCAGCGATGACTCGCTGATTGAATACCCCTGCCAGTTCCCTATCAAGGTCATGGGCGCAAACATCGTCGGATTCACGGCAGCCATGATTGAGGTCGCCTGTTCGTTCGATCCCACGTTCGACAGCGCCTCGGTTGAGTTGCGCGAAAGCAAAGGCGGCAAGTTTCTGGGTGTCACACTCAACGTGCGCGCCACGAGCCGCGCACAGCTGGACGACATCTATCGCGCACTGACCAGCCACCCCATGGTGAAGATCGTGTTGTAACCCATGGACATCCACCGCCTTGGCAGGCTCGAGTACCTGCCCACGTTTGAGGCTATGCAGGACTTCACCGCGCAGCGCGGTGCACAGTCACCGGATCAGCTGTGGGTGTGCGAACACCCACCCGTGTTCACGCAAGGGCTGGCCGGCAAAGCCGAACACTTGCTGCTGCCAGGCAACATCCCCGTGGTAGCCAGCAACCGCGGCGGCCAAGTCACTTACCACGGCCCGGGCCAGGTGGTGGCCTACCCGCTCATCGACCTGCAACGCGCAGGCTACTACGTGAAGGAGTACGTGTTTCGCCTAGAGGAAGCCGTCATCCGCACCTTGTCGGAACTGGGCGCAACCGGTCACCGCGTCAGGGGTGCACCGGGCATTTACGTTCGGCTCGACGACCCGTTCTCTCACGCCAGGCTGAACCCGGCCCAGCCTGATGAAGACCCATTCAAAGGATTGGGCAAAATTGCCGCGCTGGGCATCAAGGTCAGTCGACATTGCACCTACCACGGGTTGGCACTGAACGTTGCCATGGACCTGGCACCCTATTCACGCATCAACCCTTGTGGGTATGCGGGCCTGCCGACGGTGGACCTTTCTACAATCGGCGTTTCAATCACCTGGGACGAAGCAGCTGACGTATTGACGCGTCACCTGTGCGCGTTGCTGACACCATGAGCTCCACCGGAACCCCCCCCGATTCACGCCCGGACACCCCCGCGCCCTACGACCCCACGGCCAAGCAGAAGTCTGCAGCAAAGGTATCGCGCATACCTGTAAAGGTGGTACCGGCTGAAACGCTGAAAAAACCCGACTGGATTCGCGTCAAAGCGGGCAGCCCGACCACCCGCTTCTACGAAATCAAGGACGTGCTGCGCAGCAACAAGCTGGTCACGGTGTGCGAAGAAGCCAGTTGCCCCAATATCGGTGAATGCTTCGGCAAAGGCACGGCCACCTTCATGATCATGGGCGACAAGTGCACGCGCCGCTGCCCGTTTTGCGACGTGGGACACGGGCGCCCCGACCCGCTGGATGCCAACGAACCCACCAACCTGGCCAAGACCATTGCCGCACTCAAACTCAAGTACGTGGTGATCACCAGCGTGGACCGCGATGATTTGCGTGATGGTGGTGCAGGCCACTTCGTGGCGTGCATCCAGCAAACGCGAGAGCTGTCACCGCACACCCAGATCGAGGTACTGGTACCCGATTTCCGGGGGCGTGACGACCGCGCGCTCGACATACTGAAAGCCGCACCACCGGATGTGATGAACCACAACTTGGAAACCGTGCCCAGGCTGTACAAGGAAGCCCGCCCTGGATCGGACTACGCATTCAGCCTCAATTTGCTGAAGAAGTTCAAAGCCCTGTTCCCTGACGTGCCCACCAAAAGCGGCCTGATGGTGGGCCTGGGCGAAACAGACGATGAAATCCTGGCCACCATGCAAGACATGCGCGACCACGGCATCAATATGCTGACTCTTGGGCAGTACCTTGCGCCATCAGGCCATCACCTGCCCGTGCGGCGCTATGTGCACCCAGACACATTCAAGATGTTCGAAGCCAAGGCCTACGAAATGGGGTTCACCCACGCTGCCGTGGGCGCGATGGTGCGCAGCAGTTACCACGCGGACAAGCAAGCCGAGCATGCATTGGCCAACCAAACACCATGATTGATAGCTAACAAATCAATGCAGTTAAGCGGTAGCTGCATTTTTTGTTATAAATTCAGTTACCACTGGGTGGCGACAGCATTTCCCACGCCGTGATGGTTTCGGCCGCGTACATCAGTGCGGGGCCACCGCCCATGTACACGCACACGGCCAGCATTTCTTCCAGCTCTGACCGGGTGCAACCCAATTTATGCAGCGCCTTCACATGAAAGCCAATGCAGCCCGAACAACGCTGCGTGATGCCGATGGCCAATGCAATCAGCTCTTTTTGCTTGCCATCCAACGCACCTTCGCTCATGGCCGCGCGGGCCATCTGCCCGAAACCAGCCATGGCATCGGGCTGGGCTTTCCGAAAGGGTGCCAGGCTGGCATTGATATCGGCCATCAGGCCCGTGTGGTCGAAAGTGCTCATGAATCTGCTCCGGTTGAAAAACGCGGCCCACGCACAGGCCGCCGAGTTCGCGACTTTGACACAACCCCCTGGGGTATACATTGACATGGCTCAAATGCCTTTGCCTGCCACATGAACTCTGAACTGCTGGCCCTTGCCGCCATCGCCCTTTGGGGCTCGTTGGCCACACTGGGGGTCTCACTCGCACATGTCCCCCCCTTCCTGTTAACCGGCCTGTCGTTGCTGATCGGCAGCCTCATTGCGCTCCCGTTGTCGCGTTTCAGACTGGCTGAATGGCGTGTCCCGCTGCCAACGCTGGCGCTGGGGCTGTACGGCCTGTTTGGCTACCACTTCCTGCTGTTCCTGGCGTTTCGCCATGCGCCACCGGTCGAAGCCAACCTGGTCAACTACCTGTGGCCACTGGGCATCGTCATCATGGCGCCAGTGTTCCTGCCCGGTTTGCGCCTGCATGCAGTACATGTTGTGTCGGCACTGGTTGGTTTTGCGGGTGCTGCGCTGGCCATTCTGGGCAAGCCAGGCACGGCTCCCGGGCTGAACTTGCAGTTCGAATGGGGCTACGTGCTCGCGCTGGCTGCGGCATTCATCTGGTCGAGCTATTCACTGCTCACACGCCGCGTGGCACTGTTTCCCACCTCGGCCATTGGCACGTTCGCAGCATTGTCCGGGCTGCTCGCCTTGGTGTGTCATGCCTGGCTGGAGCCCGCCACACCCCTGAGCATGAACGACTGGATGCTGATAGCCGCCATGGGGCTGGGGCCGCTGGGCGGCGCATTTTTCCTGTGGGATGCGGCGCTCAAGCGTGGCGACCCGCGCAAGATCGGATTGCTGAGTTTCCTGACACCCTTGCTGTCAACAGGCCTGCTGCTGCTCACACAAGGCAAGCCACTGACCTGGCACGTGACGCTGGCGGCGGCGCTCATCATCGGTGCCGCCGTGATCGGCAGTCGGGCCAAGCACTGAGGGAGTCAACCCGCCATCACGAGCGCGGGTTCTTCTGCGGCCAGCGCGGCGCGGGCCAACGCTTGCAGCTTGCGCGTGTCACACCGCAGCACTTGCTGCTTGACCGCCAGCACCTGCGACGGGTGCATGGAAAAACTGCGCAAACCCAGGCCCAGCAACAGCCGGGTCATGGTCACGTCGCCGGCCAGTTCGCCGCACACGCTGACTGCCTTTCCCTGCGCACGCCCGGACTCGATGGTGCGGGCAACCAACTGCAATACCGCCGGGTGCATGGGGTCGTACAGGTGAGACACCGACTCGTCCACGCGGTCAATGGCCAACGTGTACTGGATGAGGTCGTTGGTGCCGATGGACAGGTAATCGAAATATTTCAGGAACACGTCCACCATCAGCGCCGCAGCAGGCACCTCAATCATCGCCCCAATCTTCACTGGGCCATAGAGTTGGCCCTTCGCGTTCAGCTGGCCACGCGCTTTGTCGATGAACGCCAGCGATTGCCTGATTTCGCTGACATGCGCCAGCATGGGGATCAGCAAGTTCACGGGGCCATGGGCCGCTGCACGCAAAATGGCACGCAACTGCGTGAGGAACATGGCTGGCTCGGCCAGGCTCCAGCGGATGGCACGCAAACCCAGTGCGGGGTTCAGGTGGTCTTCTGCATTGCGACTGCGATCCAACGGCTTGTCAGCCCCCACATCGACCGTGCGGATGGTGACGGGCAAACCCTCCATTCCCAGCACCGCCGCCAAGTACGCCTGGTATTGCTCTTCCTCGTCGGGCAGATTGCCCTGGCGCCCCATGAACAGGAATTCGCTGCGAAACAGCCCCACGCCCACTGCGCCCGCCCTCAGGGCACTGACGCAGTCCTTGGGCTCTTCGATATTGGCCAGCAACTCCACCGACTCACCATCCAGCGTGACTGACGGGGTGCTGCGCAAGCGGCTCAGGCGCTCGCGCTCGACCTCGGTCTGCCGCTGCCTGAAACCATACTCGGCCAGGATGATGGGCGACGGATCGACAATGACCACGCCAGCCTCGCCATCAATGATGATCCAGTCGTCCTGCTCGATGATCTGGCTGGCCGACCGGGCCCCCACCACAGCAGGGATGTCCATGCTGCGCGCCACGATGGCCGTGTGCGAGGTCTTGCCCCCCACATCGGTCACAAACCCTGCAAACACGCTTTGCTTGAACTGCAGCATGTCGGCGGGAGACAGGTCGTGCGCCACCAGGATCAGTGGCACGTCAATGGTGTCGTCCAGCAGCAATCCCTGCGGGGCCTTGCGACTCGGCGCTGGCGGCTGCACCACCGGTGAAACCACCCCGCGCATGGCCCGCAGCACGCGTTCGACCACCTGCTCCAGGTCGGCCTTGCGCTCACGCAGGTACGGGTCTTCCATTTCGTCGAACTGCCTGGCAACCACCTCCAGCTGCGCCGTCAAGGCCCACTCGGCGTTGTAGCGGCGGTCCATGATCCAGTGCTTCACGCCATCGGTCAGGTGCTCGTCCTGCAACAGCATCAGGTGGACATCGAGCAGCGCGGCCAGTTCGACATGACCGTCTTTGCCCGGCATTTCCTGCAATGTCTGCTGCACGCGGCACACCTCGGCTACCACCTCGTCGCGGGCCACGCGCACTCGGTTGAGTTCGCGTTCGGTCTGGTCTGCATCGACAAAATAGTGGGCCACGTCCACACGGCTGGACGCCACCAGCACGGCGCGACCAATGGCCACGCCGCTGGATACAGCGATGCCGTGAACGGAAAAGCTCATTCACCCTCTCCGAACTTGTCGGCAATCAGCGCCAGCAGGGCATCCATGGCAACCTGCTCGTCCGTGCCGTTGGTTTCCAACTCGACCATGGTGCCGATGCCCGCAGCGAGCATCATGACACCCATGATGCTTTTGGCATTGATACGCCGCTCGCCACGCGACATCCAGACCTCGCACGAAAAACTCCCGGCCAGTTTGGTGAGCTTGGCGGACGCACGGGCATGCAAGCCCAGCTTATTGCTGATGGTCGTGGTGGTTTTGATCATGGTTGCGTCGGGACTGGTTCTGCGGGGCTGTGATGTTCACGGTCAGGATGCCTTGTGTGCCACCGGCCAGGGCACGCGAGACCAGCAGGTCAAGCGCCTCATGCCGGTAGCTCACGGCACGCAGCAGCATCGGCAAGCTGACGCCGGCAATGAGTCGGCCAGGTATGCCCTCGGTGAGCCGCTGGGCCACGTTGCACGGCGTGGCACCGAACAGGTCGGTCAGCACCAGCGTCTGGTCGGTACCCAGTTGCGCCACCATCAGGCGGGCCTGCTGCAACGTTTCTTCGGGGGGTACATTGGGCTGAACATCCAGGGCGGCAACGGCCGTGGCAGCATCGGGAAACACATGCAACACGCACAGACGCAGCGCGCTGGCCAGCGGAGCATGTGCAATCACGAGTATGCCGTTCATGCACCGGATTATCAGCGCAGATTCAACCGACTTTTCAGCACAATAGCGCCATGACACATGCACCCATTGCGGCCCTGCCCACCACCGACTCGCTGCCGAACGTGGCACGCGCAGCCGCCGCCCAAGGCCAACCTCTTGTGGTGATGACCACACTCAAGGGCTGCCCGTTCTGCGACGTGGTCCGCAACAACTACCTGGGCCCCATGCTGCGAGATGGACAGGTGCACGCCATCCAAGTCGACATGACCGACCGCACATCGGCACTGACCGGCTTTGACGGCAAACCCATCACCCCCGCAGCACAGGTCACGGCGTGGAAGGCACGACTGGCCCCCACCGTGCTGTTCCTGGGCCCGGACGGCCGCGAACTGGTCGAGCGGCTGCGTGGCGTGGCCGTGCAAGAGATGTTCGGGGCCTACCTGGAGATGCGTCTGGACGAGTCCCGCAAACTGCTCGCATCGCGCCCACGCTGAGACAACAAGCCACCCCGCACCGTGCATAGGGAAAACACGGTGCAAACACCCTCCGTTTTTTGCCTGATTTACGGGAGTATCCGCACGGCCTGGTCGTACACTTCCTGAATGTATCGCGCACCCCAGAGGGCTATATGAGCACACCCAACGCCGCCGCACCCAACAGCCATCATGCCCCAGCGATCATGCGCCCCGGCGTTGCACTGATGAGGCGCATCAGCATGAAGACCAAGCTGCTGGGCATTGCCAGTTTGCTGCTGGTGCCGCTGGTGATTGCCATGGTGATGCTGACCCAGCACTTGCTTGACGATATCCGCGTGGCGGAAGCTGAACTGGAGGGCGTGTCCGCCGTAGAAGCGCTGACCGACGTGGCGCTGCACATCCAGACGCACCGGGGTCTGACCAACCGCGTGCTGTCGGGTGACGAAGCCGCCAAGGCCCCGCGTGAAGCAACACGGCAGCAACTGAAACAAGCCTTGACGGCTGTGGACGTTGTCGCGCGTGACAAACCCCAACTTGCACTGGACAAACAATGGCCCCCGCTTCGCCAGGCGATCGAGCAACTGGTGGCCGATTCCAACAGCGAGCCGCGTGCCAAACAGTTTGCAACGCACACAGCCCAGGTCAGCCACCTGATAGACATGGCCGACTATGTCGGCGAAACATCTGGCCTGTTGTTCGACCCCAGCCCGGCCACTTATTTTCTGATGGATGTGATGGTGAGCCGCACCTTGCCCTGGGTAGAAGCCATGGGACTGCTGCGCGGCTCGGGGGCCGGCTTGCTGGCACGTGGCGACGCTTCATCCGTCGAAATTGCAATGGCACTGGGACTGCTGCGCGACATGGAGGTGCTGACGCACGGTATCGATTTGCGCATGGCCTCGTTGCAGCGCCAGAACGAGCCACCACCCGCACTGTGGAACGACACCAAAGCACAAGTAGCTGCCTACTTGGCGGTCGGCCAGAAATCTTTTGGCGAAGGCCGCCCTGTGGGCGAAGCATCGGCATTTTTCGATGCTGGCACGCAAACCATCGGTGCGGCCATCAAGTTTCAGAAAGCCATTTCGCAACGCATGACCACCTTGCTGAACGAGCGCAAACAAGGGCTGGTCACTCAGATCACCACGCTGACCGCGCTGGCCACACTGGGCGCCTTTTTCATGATGTACGCATTGATCGCATTTGGAACGGCCACACTGGGCAGTCTGGCCGCTTTGGGCAAATCGATGAAGCAGGCGGCCGAAGGAAACCTGGCATCCATCGTCCATGTCGATGGCAACGACGAAATGGCCCGCATCGGCCGTACGTTTGAAGACATGCTGACGAGCCTGTCGTCACTGGTGGCTGAAGTGCGCAGTGCTGCCGCATTGGTGGGCGACGTTGGGCACTCGCTCGTCACGGACAGCACCTTGCTGGCCGACCGCACACAGGCCCAAGCAGCCAGCCTGGAAGAAACCACCTCCAATGTGCGCATGGTGGGAGACATGGTCAAACAAAACGCAGGTGTGGCCCACGATGTGAGTGGCATGACGCAGCAGCTGCGTGAACAGACCGATGCCGGCTCCGATCTCATGAGCAAAACCGTGAAAGGCATGGACACGCTCAAGACCTCGTCGTCGCGCATGACCGAAATCATCGGCACCATCGACAGCATCGCGTTCCAGACCAACATCCTGGCGCTCAACGCAGCCGTCGAGGCCGCCCGCGCGGGTGAGCAGGGGCGCGGGTTTGCCGTGGTGGCATCCGAGGTCCGCAACTTGGCCAAACGCAGCCAGGAAGCGGCATCAGAGGTGCGCAAGCTGATTGCCGAGTCATCCGCCCGCGTGGGCACTTCGGTGGGTGAAATTGCCACAGTCAGTTCGCTCATGGGCACGCTCATCCAAAGCATTGCAAAGGTCACCCAAGGCATGCAGGGCATTGCACACGCCAGCGCAGACCAGAGCACATCGCTCAATGAAGTGGTGATTGCAGTGGGCGACCTCGACTCGGTGACGGCAGAGAACTCCGCGCTGGTCGAACGTACACAGCACCGCTCACACCGCCTGATCGAACGCGCCACACAATTGGCTGACGCGGTGAACCATATCCACTTGCGTCAGGGCACAGCTGACGAAGCCAAATCACTGACGGTACGCGCCGCCGAGCACGTCAAACGTGTGGGTTTTGACCGCGCATACAAAGACTTCCACGTCAAAGGCGGCCAGTTCATCGATCGCGACCTGTACGTGTTCGTGATCGACCGTGAAGGCTACTACCGCGTCATGGGCATGGACGAATCGAAGGTGGGCACCCACACAAGCGCCGCGCCGGGAGTGGATGCCAAACAACTGACCACCGATGCATGGAACCGCGCTGACGCTGGCGGCGGTTGGATTGAATACAACATCATCAATCTGGTCACAGGCGATGTGAAGGGCAAGGCATCTTATGTTTTGCCGATCGACAGCAACCGACTCATCGGTTGCGGTGCTTACCGCAGTGCCGTGCGCTCAATGGACGAACTGCAACGCACCAACAAAGGTGGGTGACCCCCCAGCCAAATGATCGGGCTGGGCATGGTGCCCACCCCGTCGGCAATCAGATCCAAGCCCAGCGTCAGAAACAGCGCAGCCCATACCGCTTTGAGCACGCCATCGGCAGGTTCATGCCGACACCTGTGCCGGTGCAGCCGCCATGGGCAAGCGTGCCCCGCACACCTGTGCACGGCCACTGTGCTTGGCCTGATACAGCTGCGAATCGGCCAATGACAGCAGGTAGGTCGCACGACTGGCCTGGCCGCTGCCCTCGCGCGTAGCCACACCGAGGCTGATGGTGACCACGGGCTCGGCCACCGAAAAACGGTGCGGAATGGCCAGCGCCTTGACGGCATTGAGCAACCGCAGGCCCATGACCATGCCGTCATCGAAACCTGTGTCAGGCAACAGGCACACGAACTCTTCGCCGCCATAACGTGCCACCAGATCGGCCGGGCGACGCAACTCGGCCTTGAGCACCGCAGCAATCTGGCGCAAGCAGTCGTCTCCGGCCTGGTGTCCGTAATGGTCGTTGTAGGCCTTGAAGGAGTCGACGTCGAGCATGATCAGTGTCAGCGCCGAGCCGTTGCGCTGCGCACGGCCCCACTCGACAGGCAGACGCTCGTCAAACTGGCGGCGATTGGACACGCCGGTCAACCCATCCAGAAAAGCCATGTCACGTAAAAAATCGGACTGAAATTTGAGCGTGAGGTGGGTTTTCACGCGGGCACGCACCACGCTCGGGTTGACCGGTTTGGGAATGAAATCGACCGCACCGGCATGCAGGCACTGGGTTTCGATTTCGTCACCACCGTGGGCGGTGACGAATATGACCGGAATGGCGGCAGATTCGGGGTTGCTTTTCAGGTGCTGCAGCACCTCGAACCCGTCCATGTCTGGCATGACCACGTCCAGCAGCACCAGATCGGGGTTTTGCTCCCTGATCACCTTCAGTGCCTGTGCACCACTGGTGGCCATGAACAGCTGGTGGTCAGCCGACAGGGCGCGGTACAGCACCTGCAGGTGAATGGGCTGGTCGTCCACCACCAGCAGCTTGGCCTTGCGCGGTGCGGCAGCCAGCGGCAGCAGCAAGTCGACATCAGCAGCCGACACCGACGACGCTGACCCAAGCTCGGGCGGAAGGGTGGGTGAAAAGTCGTTCACGGGTTTCAGGAGTCGGCCAACAGGGTGTTTGCGGCAGCCAGCGCTTGTTCGAAATCCATCATCTCCATGGCGGCATGCAGGGGCTGCCAACTCGGGTCAGCCACCAAGGCTGCATCTTGCAACATTTCGTCGTGCAACTCCAGTGCCTGCATGTCGGAATCGGCCAACAGGCGGGCAAGTTGCTGCAGCCGTGGCAACCAGTTGACACGCCAGTCTGTGGCAACGGGGGTACCCGCCTGCGCCACCGGCCCAGCCAATGGTGCCACGCCGGGATTGAAACGCTGATGCATGGCCTGCAGCACGCGGGTCAGCGCCGCCTCGCTCGCCGCGACCTCCTGGCAAAGCTCGTCCAGCCATTCGGTGGTGGTCGGCGCGTCCTTGGCCGCTTGGTCTTTGACGGCACGCTCGGCAGCAGCCGCCAAAGCAGCCAGTTTGTGTGCGCCCACGGTGCTGGACGTGCCCTTGAGCGTGTGCAGGGTGGCGGCCAGTTCGTGTGCAGTGGCGCCGGGCACCATGGCACGCAGCCGCTCGGGCTGGAGCCCCAAGTCTGTGCAGAAGTTGCGGACGATGCGCTGGTAAAACGCCGGGTCGCCGCCCAGGCGGTGCAGGGCAGCACTGACTTCCACACGGTCGGCATCGGGCCAGGGTGCATCCACGGCATCAAATTTCAATACTTTTTGGCTTATAGCGTTTGATACATATGTGCCATCAGCTATCGTTATAGCACTACCTTGAAGTGTCGCAGGCGGGGCTGGCATGTCGGCATCTTCAAGCAGAGGCACCTCTGCCGCCGGGTCGTACGGCTTGACTGCCTGCCCAGCCCAACGCAGCAGCGTGCGGACCAGGTGCTGCAGCTCGAACGGTTTGCCCACATGATCGTTCATGCCAGCAGCCAGACAGGCCTCACGGTCGCTGGCCATGGCATTGGCTGTCATGGCGACGATGGGCAATTCCCGCAGGTGCAGCCGGTTGCGGATGGCGTGGGTGGCCTGCAAGCCGTCCAGCACAGGCATCTGCATGTCCATCAGCACCAGGTCATACGCTTCAGGTGAGGCACGCAACAAGTCCACCGCCTCCTGCCCGTGGTTGGCCAGTTGCACCAGCGCCCCCTCGCGCGCCAACAGCTCCTGGGCCACTTGCTGGTTGATGAGGTTGTCCTCCACCACCAGCAGGCGCATGCCATTGAGCAGGCGCATGCCGGGCAAGGTGGCGGCCATCACCGGCGCTGCGCCCGATGCCACGGCGAGGGCATCGGCCACGGCGTCGTACAACATCGAAGCGGTCACTGGCTTGACCAGGAAACCGTCTAGCACCTGTTGCTGGTATTCGGGTGCGGCATTGAACACATCGCGACCGCTGGCAGTCACCATGATCATCACCGGCTTGGGTCCGTCGCCGAACAGCTTGGACAGCTCGGCGGCCAGTGTCAGTCCATCCATACCGGGCATGTCCCAGTCCAGGAAGATCACGTCAAACTGGGGCCCCTCGCTCATGCCACGTGCCACCATGGTCAGTGCATCTTCCGGGCCCTCTGCTGCAAACGCTTCCCAGCCCATGCCTTGCACCATGGAGGTCATGATTTGCTGAGCCACCAGGTTGTCGTCGACCACCAGCGCTTTCAGGTCATGCAAGGCACTACGGTCTTTAGGGGCAAAGTCTGCAGGCACATCGGCGGGGACGCGCATGGGAATGCGGAAGTAAAACGTGCTGCCCTCGCCCACCACGCTGCTGAGCTGCAACTCGCCGCCCATCAGGCGCACCAGCCGCTGGCTGATGGCCAACCCCAGCCCGGTTCCCCCGTATTTACGCGAGGTAGAGCTTTCGGCCTGGGTGAAGCCACTGAAAATTTTGGCCTGCGCTTCAGGCGCGATACCGATGCCGCTGTCGTGCACCTCGAACAGCAACTCAATCGACTCGTGGCCCTCCTGTTCGCGCCGCGACTCCAGGAGCACGCGCAACAGCACCTCGCCCTGCGCCGTGAACTTGATGGCGTTGCCACCCAGGTTGATGAGCACCTGCTGCAGTCGCAACGCATCACCAATGAGAACTTTGGGAATGGTGCTGTCGATGTCGAACAGCAGCTCCAACTGCTTGGCCTTGGCGTTGCTGGAGTAGATGACGCCCAGGTCCCGGATGAGTTTGTCGAAGCTGAAGGGCTCGGGGTCCAGCTCCATCTTGCCGGCTTCGACCTTTGAAAAGTCGAGGATGTCGTTCAGGATACCCAGCAGGCTCTTGGCCGCGCTTTCGCTCTTCTCGGCGTAGTCTTTTTGGCGCGCCGACAACGGGGTAGTCTGCAGCAAATGCAGCATGCCCAGAATGGCGTTCATGGGCGTGCGGATTTCGTGGCTCATGTTGGCCACGAACTGGCTCTTGGAGCGCGATGCGGCTTCGGCCTCCTCGCGGGCACGCACCAACTCGGTCACGTCGGTGCGGATGCCAACGTTGTAGCCATCAGGCGTGCGCCGTTCAGTGACCTGCAAAATGGTGCCATCGCCCAACACAGTCTGACCGTCGAACCGGTCTGCACGGTGGTGCCTTACACGGTTGGCCAACCAGTGGTCGATGCCTTCAGGCGGCACTTGCAGGCCGTTGCGCTCGGCCTGCAAGCGCAAGAACCGATCGAACGTGATGCCCGGTACCAGCTCGTTCGCCACAACGGCATGCATATGGCGGAACCGCTCGTTGACCAGCACCAACTTGTCTTCTGCATCGAACAGGACAAAGCCGCTGTCCAGTGCGTCAATGGCGCTCTTGAGCACGCGGTCGCTGCGAGCGGCTGCGGCCCGGGCACTCTCAAGTTCGGACACGTCGAACCGCAGACCGACAGTCATGCCTTCGGGGGTGCGACGCTCGACAACACGCAATGCGGTGCCATCCTGCAAGGCAACCACCCGGTCGGTGGTGCCCGCACGGAAGCCCGCCAGCCGCTGCTGCAACCAGGTGCTGCGGTCCTGTGCGTCGAGGCGCATGGCACCGGCGTTCAAACCGGCCACGATGAAATCTTCGAACGCGATGCCGATGCGCAGCACACCCGCCAGGTGTGGGTGCATGGCAAAGAACCGCTCGTTGGCCAGCACCAAGCGCTCGTTGGCATCGAACACCGCCAATGCAGCACCCACTGACTCCAGAGCACTGGTCAGCAGGTGTTCCTTCGCCGTCGCCTCCTCCCGCGCACGCACCAGCTCGCTCACGTCCATGCGGGTGCCAGTCATCCACACGGCGCGCCCATTCGCATCCCGATCCACCACACGGCCGCGATCCTGGACCCAAACCACATGACCGTCTTTGTGGATCGCCCTGACGGTGAGGTCGTGATATTCGGTCTGACCCTTCCAATGCCGTGCCAAAGCGTGTTGAGCAGCGGCAAAGTCGTCCGGGTGCGTGGTTTTGGCCAGCAGCTCCCAGGCAACCGACCCCAGCTCCTCGGGGGCGTAACCCAACATCCGCGCAAAAATGTCGTTGAACATACCTTGCCCGGTCTGCAAATTCCATTCCCAGGTCCCCGCCCGCGTCCCTTCGATGATGTTGCCCAATCGGCGCGAGTTTGCCTCTGCCATCAGTTGCGCCTGCTTCAGCTCGGTGATGTCAATGTGGGTGCCGTACATCAGCAAAGGCTTGCCATCGGGCGTAAAGGACACCACACGCCCCTTGTCCTGTACCCACAGCCAGTGCCCGTCGCGGTGATGCATGCGGAAAACGGCATCGTACCCATCTGTCTCCCGCGCGAAATGCCGCTCCAGCTCGGCTTTGGACACCGCCAGATCGTCCGGGTGACAGAAGTTGGCCCAAGTGTCGATGCTGGTGGGTTGCAACTCGGCCAGGGTGTAACCCAGCATCTCGGCCCAGATGTCGTTAAAAACCGTTTCCCCAGTCTGGACGTTCCACTCCCACGTGGCGGCACGGGTGCCGTCAATCGTGCTTTGCAGTTTGTGCCGCCCACGCTCCAGCTCAATCTCGCGTCGCTTGCGCTCATCAATGTCCTGGAACGTGCCGTACACACGTACGCACACGTCACCCTCCAGCTCAGGGACGCCGATGCTGCGTACCCAGCAACGCTCGCCAGCATAGGTCTGCAGTTGCAGCTCCACATCCCAGCCCTCACCGTGTTCGCGCGCTTTCACCAGCGCGGCACGCGCCTGTTCGCGCATGGCACCTTCGGGGAAAAACGGCAACACAGACCGGCGCGTGACTTCGAAATCAGGAGGCACTTGGTAAATGGCGCGTGTGACGGTTGACCAGGTCATCACATCGTGTTTCAGGTCGATCTCCCATGTGCCAATTCGAGCCGCCTGGTTCGACATGTCGAGGGCACGCTGTGTTTTCAGCAACGCCTGCTGCGCCAGTTTGCGTGCAGTGATGTCGTTGCGAATGGACACATAGCGCTCTATCCTGCCTTGCTCGCCGACAAAGGGGGCAATCAGCGTATCGACCCAATACAGGGCACCTGATTTGGCCCGGTTGCACACTTCACCGTGCCACGGCTTGCCAGACCGTATGGTGGCCCACATGTCCTGCCAGAACTCGGGCGAGTGATGACCTGAGTTGACCACGTTGTGCGAGTGCCCGATCAATTCGTTCTGCGCATAGCCACTGATGTCGGAGAACGCTTCGTTCGCCGTGGTGATCACACCCCGTGCATCGGTCTGAGACACGATGGCGTGGAGACTGATCGTGCTCATCAACGCGGCCGTTTCCCGATGCGATGCCTCAAGGCTGTGCTGGGCGAGTTTGCGCTCAGTGATGTCGGCCTCGACCGACATGAAACCTGTCAGCACACCCTGCTCGTTGTGGATGGGTATCAGTTCGACATCCAGCCAGTATTCACGGCCGTCCTTGCCCACGTTCAGCAACTCGACATTTGTGCCACGTCCCTCCTGCTCAGCCTGCCGCAGTTGGCTCAGCACGTCGGGCGGGGCGCTGACGCTGCCCAGCAAGTCAGCCGGGGTGCGCCCCTTCACTTCATCGAGCGTGTAGCCAGACATGTGGGTGAACGCCTCGTTCACCCACGTGATCTGCCCGTTCAGGTCGCGCATGATGACGGCATTGTGGGTTTTCTTGGCCACCAGCGACAGACGCTCCAAGTCTTCTGCCATGGCGTTGACCTGACCTTCGGCGCGGCGGCGTGCCCGTGCCAGCACATAGGCCCCCCATGCCAAGCTGAGGCTGGTGACCACACCGGCCACGCCCATCAACCAAGGTGTGCGGCGGTCCAACTGAGCCGCGAAAGCCGGCGTGCTACTCGCATACAAGTCAAAGTACCGGTTACCCAGAAAGTACTGCCCCCTGAATTCGATCTGCCGTTGGCTGTTTGCCAGTTCTGCCACACCCAGCCGCCCGTTGCGGTGACCATCGCGGTCATACAGCAGCAGGCCCAGCCCGTCACCATCGGCCGACTGGGCCAACGGGTCGGCCAGTTCGAAGTCGATGGTCAGTGGCAGGCCACGCAACGCCGTGTCCACGAATGCCTTGACGGTGAAACCCACTGCCACGTGGCCCGTGAGCAGGCGGGTACGGTCCGCTTGCAGGTGCGGTACAACGCCTGAAGTGTAAATGGGCAAGAAAAAACCAAAAGCGGGGCTGTGCCCCGCGTCCAGCGCCAGTTTGATCGGCGCTGTCAGCACCGCAGAGCCCGAGCGTGCCGAACGCTCCATGGCACTCAAACGTTCGATGTTGGTGGAAATCTCCAATCCCACGTTGGCGCGTGCCGAGGTGGGTTCAGCGTACTCAACGATGTAGTGGTCAAAATCCCGCGCATTCACCGAGGGCTCTCTGGCATACCGGAACCGGTAATGCGGCAGGTGCGCCTGCTGTGAAGCGATGTAAGCAGGCAGCTCGGCAGATGGCACGCGCTTGACGTAGTTCATGCTGCTCACGCTGGGGTAGCGCGTGCCCATTTCCAGCGATTCGACGAACTGTCCGAATTCTTCACGGTCCAGTTGGTTGCTGGCAGCAAATCCACCGCGCATGGCTTGGAGCAGGGTCACCAACTGCTCCAGGTGGGCTTGCAGAGCCTGCTTGAGGCTATCGACCTCTTTGTCGAACTGCAATTTGGCCTGAGCTTCGATACCCGTCTGAACAGCCTTGACTGCAGAACCCGTGGCAACAAGGCCAACCGTCAACACGGCAGCTGCAACGAGTGCGGGCAGCATGGACTTGAATGTACGCATGGTTTGAGCGGACTGTGCCGCAGTGGCGAAAGGGGGTCGTGAGTCTGTTTCAGCGCAGGATGCGATCCAGCTCGGCTTGCAAGGCCTCGCGCTCCAGCGGCTTGGCGACATAACCGTCTGCGCCGTTGGCCAGCATGCGCGTACGGTCGCTGGGCAGGTCAAACGCCGTCACCATGATGACAGGTGTTTTGCGCTTGCCTGCTTGTTCGCGTTTGCGCAATTCGGTCACGGCACTCAGGCCATCCAGCACTGGCATGGTCACATCGAACAGGCACACATCGAAAGTTTGAGCATCGAGCGCCTTGAGTGCTTTTTCACCATCGGTCACCAGCACGCCGCTGTGGCCCATGTCGCGCAGCACACGCGTGGCCACCCGCAGGTTGACCGGGTTGTCATCTGCCACCAGCACGCGCAATGGCCGGGTGACGCGAGAAACGTTGTTCATGTGAATGCCTGTTGTCTCTTCAAAATCGGTGGGCTCTGTGGCACCCTCATGCTGCAACAACTGCCCGTTGGTTTGGGTGCGCAAACACGTGCGTCTACACAACCAAGGGCGTTGATATGCATATTTTGCGCTCAACTGATTTGCCCCATGGTTGGTTCACTGAACTTTCTGTAGAGAGGTGGGTCTGCCTGAACGGTGTGTGTTGTTTGCTTGCCGGCGACAGGCATCCAACTGCTTTGCTGCAAGCGGTACACCCACCTGTTGCAACCGCGTTTGGGTGCGTGTTCAAATCCATGCCTGCCTTGCACAAACCTGATTTGGCCCGGTATTGCTGTGCGTGACGTGCGGTGCTCGTCGGGGCCATGGCGGCTGCTCTTCACTTTTCTGATTGTCCACAGATGTCCACCACTTTTTCATGCCGTGTTCCGGTGCTTTTCGGCGCTCTCCTGCTGACAGGGGCCCTGGCGGGCTGCAGCAGCTCGGAGCCTGCCCCACCCGCCACCTACCTGTTGCTGGACGGCACCCAAACAAGCACGGCCGATTTCAAGGGCAAAGTCACGCTGGTGAATTTCTGGGCCACCACGTGCGTAAGCTGCGTCAAAGAAATGCCCGAGCTGTCAGCCACTTACAAAAAGTTCAAGGACCGGGGATTTGAAACGCTGGCGGTGGCCATGAGCTACGACCCCCCCGCCTATGTGGCCAACTTTGCCCAGACGCGCCAGTTGCCCTTCAAGGTGGCGGTGGACAACACCGGAGCAGCGGCCAAGGCATGGGGCGAAATCAAGCTGACCCCGACCACGTTCATCGTCGACAAACGCGGCCAGATCGTGAAACGCTACGTGGGCGAGCCCGACTTCGCCGCACTGCACCAGTTGCTGGACAGGTTGTTGTCAGAGTCCTGAAGGTACGCCTGACGCGCCAGACGGAACACACAAGTCGAACGACCAGGGACGCAATTAATTTTATATATTTTTGGCCTCTAACGCTTTCGTATATTCATTAGTTTGCTATCACTCTCTGAATGCGTCGTGGCAGGCTTTGCAGGTTTTGGCAGTTTCGCCGAAGGCGGCTTTCAATGCGTCTAGGTTGCCGGTTTTGGCAACTGCGTTGAGCTTTGTCACTTCAGCCATCATTTTTTCGGCCCCTTGGTCGAATTTGGCCTTGTCGGTCCACACATCGGGTTTGGCTTTGGACTTCACACCCTGGCTGTCCACCGTGAAACCGGCCCAGGGTGTGTATTCCGGTTCAACGTGACCGGTGATTCCGGGATCGTGACCGCTGTGCCGGCGAACGTGACCAGAGGCGTTCCGGCAACGTGACCGCTGATTCCGGCGAAGGTGACCGATGACCT
>JAVBXK010000132.1 GCA_030824555.1 bacterium | reverse complement strand
CCCGAAAGCCCTCCACATGAGCCACACCCACCTCACCGCCCCCACCCGCTGGGTGGAACTGAACGGCGACCAGTTCGCCTACCGCCGCTGGGGCAACACCGGCACAGACCAGCCACCCCTGTTCTTCCTCCAACACTTCAGGGGTGGCATGGACCACTGGGACCCACTGATGACCGACGGCCTGGCCGCCGGGCGTGAAGTGATCCTGTTCAACGGGCGCGGCGTGGCATCGTCCACCGGCACGCCGCGCACCCGGATCGAAGACATGGCCGACGATGCGGCGGCGGTGATCCGCGCGTTGGGGCTCAGCCAGGTGGATGTGCTGGGCTTCTCGCTCGGCGGGTTCCAGGCGCTGGACTTGACTTGGCGTCACCCGACGCTGGTGCGCAAGCTCATGCTGTTGGGCACGGGGCCGCGTGGGGGCGACCCTGAGATGGAACCGCAGGTGCTGACGACGGCACCGCGCCCTGTGCCCGTCTTCGAGGACTTCCAGTACCTGTTCTTTGGTCGGTCGGCGCAGGCTAAGCAGGCGGCGCGTGAATTCTGGGAGCGGCGACACCAACGCGCGGACCAAGACCCGCCGTCGTCACCGGAAGTTGCCAAGGCGCAGATCGAGGCCAACATGCTGTACCTGCCCAGGCTGTCGGAAGACGATCCGTTCGCCTACCTGCGCAACATCCGGCAGCCCACGTTCATCCTCAATGGCGTGAACGACGTGATGGTCCCAACCGTCAACTCGTTCTACATGGCCCGCAACCTGCCGAACGCCCAGTTGTTCATCTACCCGGACAGCGGCCATGCCGCGCAGTGCCAGAACCCGCAGCGATTCCTGCACCACGCCGTCTACTTCCTGAGCGAGTGACGGCTGCGGCAAACATCCTCCCCCACACGACACATCATCCCGAGGGCTTCGCCATGCTCAAGTTCACATTTCTGCTGTGGGCATTCACACAGCTGCTGAAACGACAGATCAAAAACAACCCAGCCTGCGCGCGCTACGTCGAGGGCAAGCGCCTGGTGTTCCAGATCCGCACCGACTCGGGTGTGGGCCGCCACTACGTCATCCGCGATGGGGCCATCCGCTCCTCAGCCGGTCTGGCGACGGCGCCCCAGTTCACCCTGGCCTTCAAAGACGCGTCGAAAGGCTTCGCGATCCTCTCCGCCAAGGACGGCCAGGCCGCCTTCCTCAGAGGCCTGGGCAGCAAGGACTTGACCATCAGCGGCGACTTTCTGGAGGTGATGTGGTTCCAGGGGCTGACGGCCTTCCTCCAGCCCCCGAAAACCGTTTCCCCGTATGACCGCACCGCATTTTGAGACCATCATGAACACTGACTTGCTGAACCAAACCCTGACCCTACCCAACGGCACGGTGCTGCGCAACCGCCTTGCCAAGGCGGCCATGAGCGAAACGCTGGCAACCTACGACAACCGCCCAACCCCGGAACTGGTGCAGCTGTACCGGCGCTGGGCGTCGTCGGGGCTGGGGCTGATCCTGACGGGCAACGTGATGATCGACCGGCGCGCGCTGGGCGAGCCGGGCAATGTGGCCATCGAGGACGAGACCGACCTGCCCTTCCTCAAACAATGGGCGCAGGCGGCCACCGGGCAAGGCGTGGCCATCTGGGCGCAGCTCAACCACCCGGGCAAACAATCCGCCAAGGGCTTGAATGCGTTCAACCTCGCCCCCTCGGCGGTGCCCTTCCGGGAGGACATGGCCAAACTGTTCGAGACCCCGCGCGAAGCCACCCCGGCCGAGATTCAGGACATCATCGAGCGCTTCGGGCTCAGCGCGGCCATCTGCAAAAAGGCCGGCTTCGGCGGCGTGCAGATCCACGGGGCGCACGGCTACCTGGTCAGCCAGTTCCTCTCGTCCCACCACAACCGCCGCAACGACGAATGGGGCGGCAGCCTGGAAAACCGGCGGCGCTTCGTGCTGGCCGTTTACGCGGCAATCCGCCGCCAGGTGGGGCCGGATTACCCGGTGGCGATCAAGCTCAACTCGACCGACTTCCAGCGCGGCGGCTTCACCGAGGAAGAGTCGCTGGAGACGATCCGCGCGCTGGCCGATGCAGGCATCGACCTGATCGAGATTTCAGGCGGCACCTACGAGGCCCCCGGCATGGGCGTCAACCTGCAGGCACCCAAGCAGGCATCCACCGTGGCCCGGGAAGCCTACTTCCTCGAATTTGCCGAGAAGGTGCGTGCCGCCGTCAACGTGCCGCTGATGGTGACTGGCGGCTTCCGCACCGCAGCGGGCATGAACGCCGCCCTGCGCGCCGGCGCGCTGGACCTGGTGGGCGTGGCGCGGCTGCTGGCCATCGACCCCGACGCACCTGCCGCCTTGCTGCAAGGGCGTGACAGCCCGCAGCAGGTGCACCCGATCAAAACGGGCATCCAGGCCGTGGATCGCATGGGGGTCATGGAGGTGTGGTGGTACGAACGGCAACTCAAGCGCATTGCCAGGGGCCAATCGCCACGCCCCGACGAAAGCGGGCTGGCGGCTTTCTTGAAGTCTGCCTTCACCGGCAGTTGGGGCACCTTTCGCACGCGCCGCCTGCGGGTGAGCAGTTGAGTACCGAGGACGGGTGGACCAAGGTAGACGGCGGCGGGTCTGGGCCGTCAGGTCCGCAGAGCGGACATGTCAGTTCAATCACAACAAAAAGTGCCCCTGCCGCTTTATTCATATAGGTTGTTTGCTATATATATTTTATATTCATAGCAACAACTCCATACTGGCAAAGCGACAGAGGCATTTTTTATCCAGTGTTTCTTGAAAGCCCCGCATTCACCGCCGCCACATCCAGCGCCTCGAACACCGTGTTGTGGCAGTGGGTGAACGGCCCGCCGCCGGGAATCAGCTCGCCCCCTGAGCCGTGGCCGATGGCTTTGAATTTCCAACGGTTGCCGATGAGTTTCAGGCTGCCCACCAGTTGCCCCTGGGCATCGCGCACCTGGCAGACGTTGATATTGACGGGGTGAAGCGTGAGCGGGGTCATGGGCAATGAGGGTGTGCGGTCAGACACGTCCGGCGGTGGTGCCTGGCTTGGTCCAGCGGAAGCGGACCTGACGGGCAGGCCGTCTTTTGCTCAGGTACCACAGAAGGTGCGGTAACCCTGCACGTGTTCAGGTTGGCCGGGTTGGGCATAGCGCTCATGCCCAGGTACTTCGTCAAACGGGTGTTGCACCACGGCCAGCAGCACATGGAACGGGGCCAGGTTGCCGTCGTCACTGGCAGCGCTCAGGGCTTCTTCCACGAGTTGGTTGCGCGGAATGTAAATGGGGTTGGCGCGGCGCATGGCGTTGGCCCAGTCTGGCGGGTGGCCACTGGGGTTGCGCAACAGACGGGCTTGCCAGCGGGGCAGCCAGGCGGCCAGGCCCGCCGGGTCGGCAAACAGGTTTGCCAGCCGCTGGTGCGCGAAGCTGGCGGCAGATGCCCGTGCAGGCGTCGTGGGCAGTGGGGCGTCGGCATGGGTGGCTGTGGCGGCCATGGCAGCGGTCACCGTGCTCGACACGGCCTCGGCCACGTCGCACAGGTAACGGTGGGCCAGCGTCCAGTCAGCGCCCTGGCCTTGCAGGGCGGTCAGCCAGCCTTGAATCAGGGCCAGGTCGGCTTCGTCGTCTGCGCTGCCAGGGCCCCCGGCAACCCCACCAACCTCTTCACTCGCTGCAACCCGTGCGACATCTGCACCCTCTGCACCAGCATCGTCCACCGCCTTTGTGCCACCCACCAGCCCCAGTTTGGCGCGCATCACGGCCAGCCACTGGCATTGGTAGGCCGCAGAGAACTGGTGAATGACCCCACCCGCCAGCGCCACGGCTTCGTCCACGTCTGGGTGCAGCAGGGGCAGCAGGGTTTCGGCCAGGCGGGTCAGGTTCCAGCGGGCAATGCCGGGCTGGTTGCCCCAGGCGTAGCGCCCGCCGTGGTCGATGGAGCTGAACACGGTGTCCGCGTCGCAGGCTTCCATGAAGGCGCAGGGGCCGTAGTCGATGGTTTCGCCCGACAGGGTCATGTTGTCGGTGTTCATCACGCCATGCACAAAACCCACGCCCATCCACTGCGCCACCAGCGCGGCCTGGCGCTGGCACACGGCGGCCAGCAGGGCCAGGTAGGTGGCGGCTGGCGTGGGCTGGGCAGGTTGGACCAGCTGGGCGGCCTGGATAGACTGGGTGGATGGGGTTAACTGGGTGGCGTGGGCGGATGGGGCTGCCTGGCTTGACGCAGCAGCTTCGGCCCGCACCGGGGCCGTTTGGGGCGTCAATTCGGGAAAGTGCCGGGCCAGCGTGAAGTCGGCCAGTCGGCGCAGCATGGCTTCGTCGCCCTGCGCAGCCACCCACTGGAAGGTGCCCACGCGGATGTGGCTGGCGGCCACGCGGGTCAACACGGCTGCGGGCACGGCGCCGCTGTCGCGCCGGATGCGCTCGCCGGTGGTGGCCACGGCCAGCGAGCGGGTGGTGGGCACACCCAGCGCGTGCATGGCTTCGCTGACCAGGTACTCGCGCAGCATCGGCCCGAGGGCGGCTTTGCCGTCGCCCCCGCGCGAAAACGGCGTGCGGCCCGAGCCTTTGAAGGCCACGTCGCGCAGCTGGCCTGCGGCGTCGCGCACCTCGCCCAGCAGCAGTGCCCGGCCATCGCCCAACTGGGGCGAGTAACCGCCAAACTGGTGCCCGGCGTAGCCCTGGGCCACGGTTTGCGCACTGTCGGGCACGGCGTTGCCCGAGAACAGCTCGGCCCCCAGCGGCCCATCCAGCGCCTCGGTGGGCCAACCCAGTTCAAGGGCCAGCGCGTGGTTGAACACTTGCAACGCAGGCCGGGGCGCACGGGCGGGCCGAGAGGCCACGCACAGCTCGGGCAACTGGCTGGCGTAGAGGTGCTGCAGGCCCGGCATCAGGCTGGCGGGGGCAGAGGGCGACGCGGCCCCATGCGCAACCGCTTCCAATGGGGTGGCGGTGGTCACGGACGCAAAGCTGGAAACCGAGGGAGCGGGGGTGGGAATGGGGACCATGTCGCCAAGCGTAGCCGCTGCCCCCTCGGTGGGGGGTTGGGCTGGGGCTTAACCCCGCAGGGCAGCGGCCATTTCACGCTCGCGCCGCCGTGTTTGCCGCGCCACCCACACGCTGTAGCCCACGATGACCACCGTCACCGTGGCAATCAGCAGCGTGGCTGCCGCGTAAATGGTGGGGTTGATGCCCCGGCGGGCGTAACCGAAGATGACCTGCGGCAACGTGTTCACGCCGGGGCCTGACAGAAACTCTGAAATGACCACGTCGTCAAAACTGAGCGTGAAGCTGAGCAAAAACGCCGCCAGGATGGCCTGGAAAATATTGGGCAGCGTGACCAGGAAAAACACCTGCAGTGGCCGTGCGCCCAGGTCCATGGCGGCTTCTTCGAGGCTGCGGTCCATTTCCATCAAACGGCTCTGGATGACCACCATGCCGTAGGCCATGCCCAGCAGCGTGTGGCCCAGCACGATGGTCAGGAACCCGCGCTCGGGCCAGCCGAACGCGTTTTGCGCCCCCACCATCAGCAGCAGCAGCGACAGACCAATGACCACCTCGGGCATGACCAGCGGCGCGTTCACCATGCCCGAAAACACGGTGCGCCCGGCGAAGCGCCGGTAGCGCACCAGCACGAACGCAGCAAACGTACCCAGCATGGCCGACAGCACACCGGTGACGGCCGCCACCTTCAGCGACAGGAAAAAGCCTTCCACCAGCTTGGTGTCTTTGGTGAGGGCCTCGTACCAGCGCAGTGAGAAGCCGGTGAAGTTGGCGTCCTGCCGGGTGCTGTTGAAGCTGAACACGATCATGAAGAACAGCGGCAGGTACAAAAACAGGTACACCAGCGCCATCCACGCTTTGCCAAAGTGTTTTTCCAACCACGGTTTCATATTAAAAAGGCCTTCACCGCTTGATGTATATGGATTGTTTGCTATTGCTCACAAGCTCAATTCGGCTTGTCATCCTGCTCGGCGGTGTAGTGGTAGTACAGCGCCAGCGGCACCACGATCAGCCCGATCATCACCACCGCCAGCGCCGAGGCACGCGGCCAGTTGTTGGCGGTGAACATCTCGTCCCACACCACGCGGCCGATCATGATGTTTTCCGGGCCACCCAGCAGACTGGGAATCACGAACTCGCCCACCGACGGGATGAACACCAGCATGAACCCGGCAATGATCCCGGCCTTGGACAGCGGCACCGTGATGAGCCAGAACGCCTTGAACGGCGTGGTGCCCAGGTCGTAAGCGGCTTCCAGCAGGCGGAAGTCCATCTTCACCAGGTTGGCGTACAGCGGCAGCACCATGAAGGGCAGGTACACATAGGTCATGCCCAGCAGCATGGACACGTTGGTGTACAGCATCTGGATGGGCTCACTGGTCACCCCCAGCGCCATCAGCAACTGGTTGAGCACGCCCTGGTCGGCCAGGATGCCCTTCCACGCGTACACACGCAGCAAAAACGAGGTCCAGAACGGCAGCATCACCAGCATCAGCAAGGCAGGGCGCACCGAAGCGGGCGATCGTGCAATGAAGTACGCAAACGGGTAGCCCACCACCAGGCACAGCAGCGCGGTGACAAAGGCATACACCACCGAGCGCAGATAGGCCTCGATGTACAGCGTCTGGAACAGCGCGCCGTCCCAGTCGGTTTTGAAGATGGTCCAGTAGTTTTCGTACTTCAGGTGCAGCACACCGGTCTGCGAATCCCACAGCGGCTTGAAGGGGTGGATGTCGCCACCCATGTCCACGAAGCTGATGTAGAGCAGGATCAGGAATGGCAGCAAAAAGAACACCGTCAACCAACCGAACGGCACGCCGATGACGAAGCGTTTGCCCGGCATGGCCACGAAGCCGCGCTGGGACTTGGGCACCAGCCGGGTTGTGCGGGGTGGGGTGGCAGGGAAAAACGTGGGAAGGGGGTTCACGCGGGGCCTCCTTGCTCAATCACGCAGCACAACGGCGTCAGTGTCGTCCCACCAGAAGCACACATCGTCTTCCCAGGTGATGTCCAGCAGCTCGTGGCGCGAGCCGTTGGGCTCGGTGATCTTCACCTTGGTGCCCTGCGGCGTGACCACGATGTAGTTGTTGTACGAGCCGAAGTAACTGATTTCCTTCACTTTTCCCGCAAACAGGTTGTGGGTGATGCCGACCGGGCGCGCTTTGGCAATGCTGACCTTCTCGGGACGCACCGCCACGGCCACATTCATGCCCGCCGCGCCGCTGATGCCGTAGCCCACCTGCACCTCGCCAATGGCCGTGCCCACGGCGCAGTGGTCGGCCTCGTCCACCGTGAGCTTGCCTTCCAGCAGGTTCACGTTGCCGATGAAATCGGCCACGAAACGGTTGGCCGGGTACTCGTAAATTTCCTTTGGCGTGCCCACCTGCAGCACACGGCCTTTGCTCATGACGGCAATGCGGTTGGCCATGGTCATGGCCTCTTCCTGGTCGTGCGTGACCATCACGCAGGTCACGCCCACTTTTTCGATGATGTTGACCAGCTCGAACTGCGTTTGCTCGCGCAGTTTTTTGTCGAGTGCGCCCAGCGGCTCGTCCAGCAGCAGCAGTTTGGGCTTTTTGGCCAGGCTGCGCGCCAGCGCCACGCGCTGTTGCTGTCCGCCCGACAACTGGTGGGGTTTGCGTTTGGCAAAGGTGCCCAGTTGCACCAGGTCGAGCATTTCGCCGGTGCGGCGCTGAACTTCGTCCTTGGGCAGGCCTTCGCGTTTCAGGCCAAAGGCCACGTTCTCCCAGATGTCCAGGTGCGGAAAGAGCGCATAGCTCTGGAACATCATGTTCACGGGCCGGTCGTAAGGTGGCAGGTCGGCCACGTCCTGTCCGCCCAGCAAAATGCGCCCCGACGTGGGCTTTTCAAACCCCGCCAGCATGCGCAGCAGGGTGGATTTGCCGCAGCCCGAGCTGCCCAGCAGCGCAAAAATTTCGCCCTTCCCCACCGACAGCGACACCTCGTCCACCGCCACCGCTTCGTCGAAGCGTTTCACCAGTTTCTGCGTTTCGAGGTAACGCTCGCGGGGCACTTTTTCAGCGGGCTTGTCGGCCATGTGGGTTCCTTGGCTGGTCGGGAAATGACAAATGCAAACAAAAAGGGCTGTTCATACGCGGTGTACGAACAGCCCTGGTGGTCACCTGCTGGTGTCAGGCAACGCGTGGCTTACTTGCCTTTTTTGAAGGCGTTGTAGGCAGCGGCCAGTGCTTCGCGGGCTTCATTGCTGAAGCTGCTGGGCGCAATCATCTTGCCGGTCATGTACTCGGCGTCCACGAAGATGGACTTGTTGCCGGCAATTTCAGGCTTGATCTTGTCCTTGGCAGCCAGGTTGCCGCTGTTGTAGGTCATGTCGTTGGCCATGGCCGCAGCGTTTTCGGGGCGCAGGAAGAAGTCGATGAAGGCGTGGGCGTTCTGTGGGTGCTTGGCATCCTTGGTGATGGCCATGGTGTCAAAGAACGCGGTGGCACCGGTGGAAGGCAGCAACGCTTCGATCACGTCCTTGCTCTTGTTCTCGGCAGCACGGCCTGCGGCGATGTTGATGTCACCCGCCCAGCCGATCACGGCACAGGCCTTGCCACCGGCCAGGTCGTCGATCATGGTCGAGCTGAACAGGCGGATGTCCTTGCGCACCTTGGCCAGCATGTCGGTGGCCACCTTGTAGTCGGCTGCGTCGTTGCTGTAGGCGTTTTTGCCCACGTAGTGCAGCGCCACGGGCAGGATTTCGGTGGGCGAATCCAGGTACGCGATGCCGCAGCTCTTGAGCTTGGCCGTGTACTCGGGCTTGAACACCAGGTCCCAGGCGTTTTCGGGCATGGGCAGCTTGCCCAGGGCCTTTTCAACCTTGGTTTTGTTGATGCCGACGGTGGTGAAGCTCCAGGCCCAGGGGGTCAGGTACTTGTTGTCGGGGTCGGCCTTGGCCAACACAGACATGACCGCAGGGTCGAGGTTTTTCAGGTTGGTCAGCTTGGCTTTGTCAAGCGGCTGGAACAGGCCGCCTTCGATTTGCGGCTTGGCAAACACCACACCCGGCACCACGATGTCGTAGCCGGTGTTGCCCGCCACCAGTTTGGCGTGCAGGGCTTCGTTGGTTTCAAAAGTGTCGTAGTTGACCTTGATGCCGGTTTCCTTCTCGAACACGGCCACCATGCCCTCTGGCACGTAGTCGGGCCAGTTGTAGATGTTCAGCACCTTCTCTTCGGCTGGAGGAGGAGGGGGAGGTGGTGGTGCTGCGGGTGCAGCAGCCGGTGCGGGCGCAGCAGCGGGTGCCGGCGCGGGTTCTTCCTTTTTGCCACAGGCGGCCAACAAAACGGCCACAGCTGCCAAAGCCAAGACTTGCTTCTTCATGGTGCACATCTCTCCAGAAAATGAAAAAAGAGGGGGTCAAACCGGGAACATCTACGCCAAACCGTGCCCCATTCAGGGCCAAATCACGCCGTTCAGACGCATGCGGCCAGCCATCACACTTTCGTTTCAGTGGCCCTGCAAGATCCGGACCGAAGAATTGTAGTCAGGCAGCCCCAGACAGCAAACTCTCGTAAGGAATGCTCAGCCCATGGTGCAAGCGTTGCACCATTCGCAGGCTCAGGCGGCGCTTGCGGTTGAGCACCTCGGACACACGCCCGCTGGACCCGATGTAGGGCTCCATGTCCTTGGGTTGCAGGCCTTGCTGCTCCATGCGGAATTTGATGGCATCCACGGGGTCTGCCGGGCCAATGGCGTGGTGTTTGTTCTCGTACGACTCGATCAGGGCGACCAAAACTTCCATTTCGTCGGCCTCAGGTGTGCCTTGAGGGGCCTGAAACACCGACTCCAGCCGGGCGAAAGCGGCGTGCAAGTCTTCATCGGAACGGATGGGCTTAATGTTCATTCACGGTCTCCACATCGATGTTGTCGTACTGGGCATGTGTGCCCACAAACTTGACCCACACAATGCCCGCCTGGTACTGCACCTCGACCACCAAACGGTACTTGTTGCCTGCCACGTTGAACACCACACGATTGTTGCCACACAGGCTCGCATGCCGGTAATGGTTTTTGATGTCTTGCGGCGTTTGCCAGGCCGCTTGCAAAGCCTCGTCGTGCCAGCTTTGCAAGGCACCACGGGCGTCGGCATGTGCGGGTTGTTCCCAGAATTTCTTGAGTGTGCTTTTCGCAATCACGCGCATGGGTGGATTTTATCTCCCATTTTGGGAAGCCCAAACAAAGACATGAGCGCAACGCACCTCAATTCAGAGGCTGAGCGTTTTTCGAGCGTGAGGGCTTTGTTGCGCAACAGCGCCTCTCAACAGCTGTTCAACCTGACTATTAGACTGGTTGGCGTACGCATTAGCGAGGGCTCAATCAGCCTGCATCGCATGAAGCTGGCGACTCGGCTACTCCTCAACCGAAATCAATCCTATCCCTGGCATGCCATTGCCACGCATGATGATGGTGTACGCCCCCGGCTGCAATACGCGAACAAGAGCCGATTCTTTGGTGAACATGTCACCAACCGTGCGGATATCAATGGTGCTGGTTTCGGCAGATTCACGCCAATTGTCATTGCTGCCCAAGATGACTTGCCCGCTGTAGAGAGTGCTGACTGGATCAGCCAGTACCCCAGGGACACCGTACTTCGCCATAGACGGCCCCGCGCCGGCCATGAATAAATCTTTTGGTTCACCCTGCAGAATGAAACCCGCAATGAGTTGATCATCGCCCCCTGTACTGGTGTATGCGCGGCTGCTGATGTTAATGAGCCGACTTGCTGAATCGAACGGATCCAAATCATCCACGCTGACCAAACCAATGCCAGTCCCACCCGATACGCCCTGGACAATGACAGTGTAGGCACCCGGATTCAGCATTGTCAGTAACGCTGCTTCTCGTGAATGGGTAGGCGCAATGCCACTCGCTTGTACGGCGGCCGCATTGCTGGCACGCTCCCAGTCATCATTGTTTGCAATAGGGGTAGAACCCGAAAACAGCGTCAGCATGGGGTTGGAGAGCGTGTTGAACACGGGTGGATTCAAGTTGGCCATGCTGGGCCCAGCCGCTTTGATCAATACCCATTTTGGCCCACCGCTGATGACGAAGCCCGCAATCAGTACGTTGTCACCCGTCAGCACATTTGCCCGTGTAGAAATGTTGACCAGCTTGCTGGCAGGGCTGGTATAGACAGCCGTGACCCGTTTGCCTCCACTCGCTGGCATGGAAATATCACAACCATTGAAGTAATGGGTGTCTGCACTGGGGTTGCTATCGCACCCAACCCAGTGGCTGAATAACTGGTTATCTGCCCTCAACGATGCACTCAACCTGACTTGACCACCCGGAGTCACATCAAGCTCGTAGCTCCCATAACCGCCATGCCCTGTGGTGCTACCGATGGCAGCTCTGGATGCGCCGACCACGACAACACGCAACGACGAAGGGCTCAGGTCAACGCCAAACTGATAAACACTGCCATCCGCTGCCGCATACAGTCTGCCTGCACGATCTGTGGCCAGAGACTGGATAACGGCAGAACTGGATAACCCGTTGTTCATGGCAGTCCAAGTTGAGCCCCCATCAGTGCTCATGAATACACCAGCACCGGCAGTACCGGCGTAAAAAGTGGAATTGGCATCTATTGCCAGCGCATTGATTGCTTTACTTGGCAATCCATTGCTAGCACTGGCCCAGTTCACGCCACCGTCATTACTTGTATACACCGCGCCGGAGGTCGTTCCGGCAACGAGCATGCCACTAGGGATTGACATCAGCGATTTAACAGGTGGAAGAGTGCCAACATTAACTTGCACCCAATCCACACCACCATTACTTGTCTTATAAATCCGCCCAATGGGGACATCGGGATAAAGTTCGCGATATTCCATCCCCGCATAAATATTACCCTGACCATCACTCAATAGAGTGTGTGGATCACTGAACGTGGACATTCCGTTTCCAGGTGGAATAAACGATCGGCTCCACGTATTAGATTCAATCAAGAGTTTTGAAATAGATGAACCGAAAGAGCTGGTACCCCATCGGCTGCTGTAAGCAGCAAAAATATTCCCTGATGAATCTGACGTCAAGGCAAGGAAAGACACTAAGTTATAACTATTATTGCTAAGTGAAATGTCTGTCCAGCTTGTTCCTCCATTCGAACTTGTAAATACAGCACCACCTGACACAGCCGCAAAAATGCCATTGGAAGGGGTAATGGTCAAAGCGGTGACTTGAGAGGCCGGCACACCATTGTTGACGGCAACCCAATCAATGCCCGCACTGCTTGTTTTGTAAACACCGTGATTGGTTCCTGCGTACACATTTCCGCTGGAATCAGCGACAAGCGTATAAACAGAAGACGGACCATCAACCGGCCATCCTGTTGTCCAAGTTCCCGCCACTACCGCAGCAGATCCGGCCAAACCAATGAAACATATCACCACAACAGCCATCTGATGCAAAAAAATAATCACAGGGCTCCACAGAAGCATGAATCGATAAAATACAGATCTGGCAAATAAATTTGAATTTAAATCAACAAAAAAACACGCAGTAAATTTCATATATCTTCGGATTTAAAAATGAAAAAATATAATGTGAAATTACACCATCATAAAATCATCGCTACTTAAATGAGTGACACCAACCAACAATGCCAACGCCTGCGGCTCGTCGAAAAGGCCTCGATTGCTGTCGTAATACAAAATACCTGTCTCCAATTCTAGAATAAATACCGGATTTTCGGTCGGTCTGTTTCTGATAGAAAACAAATTGACAACATCAAAGTTTTCGATTCCAAATCCTGTCTTAAGAATGACTATCTTGTCTTCCCCAATCTGAAAATCAGTGATGGTGTCTTGCTGGTCGTATGGTGTGATAAAGCCAAACCCATCGACACCTGCACCGCCCGATAAAACGTCAGAACCTAATCCTCCAATAAGGATGGCGGTGCCAGATTCACCATAAATTTCATCGTCATCATCACCACCCCAAAGCAAATCAAAATCACCAGAGCCGCCCCAAATAGTGTCCTCGCCCGCGCCACCGTAGACCACATCATTCCCTGGTCCAGGGTAAATCCTATCTTTACCTCCATTGCCATGAATGGTGTCGTTACCTGCACCACTCAACATCATTTCGCCTCCCGAGATGGCGGTACCGGATTCACCATAAATTTCATCACCATCATCACCACCCCAAAGCTCATCATCCCCAGAGTCACCCCAGATAGTGTTCTCACCCACCCCACCGTAGACCAAATCATTCCCTGGGCCTGCATAAATCTGATCTTTGCCACCATTGCCATCAATGGTGTCGTTACCTGCCCCACCAAGCATCATTTCGCCATCCGATCCGCCATTGAGTTCATCGCCTCCAAGGCCACCATAGAAAATATCGTAGTCCTTCCCCAATGAGTCATCGAGTGTGTCATTCACAAACGCAGGCGATACAACATCGGAATTGGCGAAAGTGCCGTCGACAATAAAGCTATCCGAGCTGTAATATGTTGCCCCAAGAAGCACCTCCGGGTCTCCTGGTTCATTGATAATTCTCATCCAACTCAAAGGGTCAACACTCTTGGTTATTTGATGGTAATAATCCATGTTGTGGTTTGCGGTTGCACCGTAAGCCACATTCATGGTTCCATTGCCTTCAAAATGAATTGTCCTTCCGCCATGTGGACCGGCATCGGGCACGACATCTCCGTTGATTTCAATGTGAGTAATCCTGTCGCGATCAGGCGTTGCGCTCAATGCCAAATCATAGGTTAATGCCTCCAACGCAACCCAAGGCATCCCCGTTGCCGCCTGCACAGTAGCTTCGGCAGCGCTTTCGATAAATCCTGGTGCTGCAAACGTCACTGCAGAATACATGGGGCCCAGATGGTCTTGCATGAAGCGAATGGCCATAGCCCCCCCCAAGCTATGACCGGTGACGTACACATTCTTGATGTCAGTATTCTGTGCCACATAAGCATCTACCGCTTGCACCAGTGGTTGAAACAGTTTGTAATGCTCCCCCATGAAGAACCAATCAAACATATCTGGGCTAAGTGCGGCGTTATTATCATTAGTTCCTCTGAATGAAATGACCAACGAGTCTGCTGACCTAGCAACCAATGCAGCACCATTGCCATTGGTGTAATACCCGCCCGCCATGCGATTAAATAGTTGTAGGTTGCCATCACTGGGCAAATGTGTGTAGAGGTGCGTAAATGTGTAAAGGGGCACAGGTCCTAAGCTGGGAACAAATGCGAAGCTGGGCACAATAGATGTATTAAAATCCAGCGGCACCCATCCTTGAGCAACAATCGCATCAAAAGCCTCATCTGCGTGGTCTTTAACATCGTTGATGCTTTGACCACCATTGGTTTCTTTTTCCCAACTCTGCAGTTCGTAAACCGCCTTGGAGAAATCCGCCATGACACGCATTTTTCCCGCGTTGAAAATGCCGGTATCAACACCTTCTTCGGCACCCTTTCGACCAACGGCCCTGAATATGTCAGCGGTTGAATAGCTGTTCAAGACCGTGTCAGCCGTGAGTGAATATGCGCCAGTGGACGTACCTGCTGCGCCTGCCGAAACGTAATACGTTCCAGTTCGTGTGGGTGTATATGCAAGCACTGAATTAGATGTGCTCGCACTGTTGTCATTCGAGATGATCTCTGTGCCCACGGCATCCATCAAGCGAAGAAACGGATCCAACGTCGATTCAGTTGCAGCGCTTTGACGAAAAATGTATGTGCTTCCGGCATTCAATGAAATGCTGAACCAGTCCTGATCCCCCGCGCCGTCGATGGCACTGCCAGTGCTGCTGTACAGCGACAGGGCGGAAGTGCTGGATGAATCTGCGGGTATCGTGTCTTCGCTAGGCAATAAAGTGGTTACAGGCCAAAAAATTTTACCCCGAACAGCTGTCCCACTAGGATCATCGCCGCTTTGGCTGTAATCCGTCCACGTCACAACAAAACCACCATCTCTCAGGCTTGCAACATTGGACGAGGTCTGTAAATCGCGGGTGATTGTGTTTACCAGAAACTCGTTGCCTATTTTGACCCCGCTGGCAGAGAATTGCTGACCTCGCACAGCTCCACTGGGATCATTGGGGAGGCGGCTGTCATCCGTCCACGTAACAATAAAACCACCGTCACTCAAGCTCGCGACACTAGACTCACCCTGGCTATAGCGAGTGGCGGTGTTAACTAGGAATTCGTTGTCAATTCTGATCCCGTTGGCCGAGAATTGCTGGCCCCGGACGGCTCCTCCACTGGCATCATCGGCGGTTCCGCTGCTATCTGACCACGTTACAACAAAACCACCTCCACTCAGACCTGTAACACTAGGCTCGTACTGAAAATTACTTGTAATGGTATTGATCAGGAATTCATTGGCAACCTTGGCTCCGGTGGCTGAAAACAGCTGCCCCCTTATTGCAGACCAACTTGTGTCATCTGGGCTTTCGCTCCCATCCACCCAGGTCACGACAAAGCCGCCGCCACTCAGACTAGTCACACAGGGATCGTATTGCGCGTATCGTGTAGTGGTATTAATTAGGAATTCGTTACCTATTTTGGTGCCATCAGTTGAAAACTGCTGACCCCGAACTGCAGATAGACTACGATCATCAACGCTCGTACTGCGATCCGTCCAGGTAACGACAAAACCGCCGTCGCTCAAACCCGTAACATTGGATTTTTCCTGTGTATATTGCGTAATGGTGTTGACCAGAAACTCATTGCCGACTTTCATGCCATTGGGCGAGAACAGTTGAGCGAGCACCACGGAATTACTGTTGTAGTCTGCAGTCCGACTGTAATCCGTCCACGTCACCACGAAACCACCTCCATTCAGGCCTGTGGCACTGGGCGCATACTGCCAATCACGCGAGTTGGTGTTGATCAAAAACTCGCTACCAACCTTCGCGCCACTGGATGAAAACTGTTGACCCCGCACAGTGTCACCATCGGTGTCATAAGCGCTTTCCCCGCGATCCGCCCATGTCACCACAAAACCACCACCATTCAAGGCCGCGACACTGGGAGATTCTTGCTGGCCATTGGTGGTAGTGTTCACCAAGAACTCATCCCCTACGGTAAAGCCATTGCCACTGACCACAGAGGCCACTGAAAAGTTGAGGTCGCCTGAAGCCACTCCCGAGAAATTATTGCCTGCGGTATCTTTGATTACGCCTGCACCCAACGTAACCTCATAGCGCGAACCTGAACTCAGGTCTGTGCTCGGGTTGAGGGTGACGGTATCGCCCGAAAAACTCACCTGGCTGGTATCCGTCACAGCAATGTTCTGATTGGTGCCGTTGCTCAGGTTTGTGAGTTTGATGTAGCCGCTGCCTGCATGCACGGGTTCGTTAAAGGTCAAAACAATGTTGCTGTTGGCAACCACATTGGTGCCTTCGTCTGCCGGACTTGTTCCGGTGAGTACCGGCGCAACGGTATCAGCGGGTGTGGCAGCTGTGGCCGTGAGGGTGTAGTTGCCAACCGCACTGCTCAAGCTACCGAATCCCCCGGCAACAAGGTAGTACAACCCTGTTGAAGGTGCCATGAAGCTGATCAACGAGTTGGCGGTGTAGCCCACGTTGTCGTCGTTGAAAGCAAGTTCTACTCCGCTTGAATTCATCAAGCGCAGGTAAGTATCGAGATTTGAATTGCTGGTTGCTTCCTGACGGAAGGTGTAGGTAGTACCAGCAATCAACGAAACGCGAAACCAGTCCTGATCGCCGACGCTGTCGATGGTGCTGCTCGAGCTGGTGTTCAGCGTCAAGGTCGCCGTTGTAGCGGCAGTGCCGGGAATGTCAGTGTTGGCGCTTGCCACTGAGGTGCTGAAATTAAGTGCGCCAATGCCAAGTCCGGCAAAGCCGTTGCCAGCGCTATCTTTGACCACACCAGCACCCAACGTAACCTCATAACGCAAACCTGAAGGCAGATCAGCACTGGGATTGACGGTCAGCGTATTGCCAGAAAAGCTCACCTGACTGGTGTCCGTCACCGCAATGTTCTGGCTGGTGCCGCTACTCAGGTTTGTGAGGGTGATGTTGCCGCTGCCAGCGCGCACAGCTTCGTTGAAGGTCAGCACGATGTTGCTGCTGGCTGCCACATTCGTGCCTTCATCAGCAGGACTGGTGCCCGTGAGCATCGGAGCTTGGGTGTCTGCGGGTGTGGTGGCTGTTGCTGTGAGCACGTAGTCCCCGGTTGAACTTCCAACACCTCCTGCAGAGATGTAGTACGTGTCCCATCTTGTAGCGGTGAATTCAAGAAGCGAGCTACCTCCCGTCAGCAACTGTCCGCTGCTGTCATACAGACGCAAGTAGGTATTGAGCAGAGGACTGCTGGCAGCGTTCTGCCGGAACGTGTAGTTCACCCCAGTCATGAGGGTCATGCGGAACCAGTCCTGGTCACCAGCCGTGTCAATGGTGCTGCGAACACTGGTATCCAGAACCAGCTGTGCTGTGGTGGAAGTTGAATCGGCAATGCTGTCTGACATGGTTTGAGCCCCTGTGACTTGGTTTTGACTTTGCAGTGAGGGGCCTCTGCTTTGTGAGCCATGCCCTTCAGCGCGGAATCGTGTCGCTGTGCGAACCCCCTGCATTTGGCACAGCCTTTTGGTCCTCCGACCGATTACTTCAGTTTAGTGACCGAGTTGTGTACTTTTGTACACATTCACACACCTATACTTTTCAACATGCACGGTACTTCACCACACGCCCCTGGTGCGCAAGAGAGCGGCGCGGCCACCCTTGGTGCCGTGGTTCGGCGCAGGTGCCAGCAGATCGGTGTCACGCTCTCCGACGTGGCCATTCAGTCCAGCATGACCCGTGCGTATCTGCACCGGTTGATGAATGGAAAAACTGCCAACCCTGGGGTGTTGACCTTGCAGCGGTTGGCGGCCGCGCTGCAGTTGCCTGCGTCGGCTTTGTTCCGGTTTTTCGGCCAAGGGGTGGGGCCGGCAAGCGCAACGGCAAAGCGGCATGCCGGTTTGCGTGACCCGGACGACGGTATGGTTTTTGTGGCCGATGTGACCGTTCCAGACCACACCCTCATGACCCCTGGGGAGGTCTTCCGAAAAACCTGGTCCATACAAAACGCGGGCAACCAAATCTGGGCGGGGCGCATGCTGCAGCGGCTGGACAACGATGTGCTGTTGGCCACACGTTCAGGCCCTGGAGAGCTGATTCCTTTGCTGAATGTGCACATTCAGTCGTTGGGCAGCCAGATCGAGGTGCCCATGACTCAACCCGGCCACTTCGCTGACCTTTCGGTGGATATGAAGGCACCTGAAGGCAGTGGCACAGTGGCCAGTGTCTGGCGAATGGTGGACGCAGACGGTCACCCCTGCTTCAGCCCGCAATGCTGTCTCTACACCGTGGTAACGGTGGTGGGCTGGTGAAGCGCCAGCCACGAGGCGGAGCGCGTCATACCTGCCAGTGCCCACCCGCCTGCAGCTCTTCCAGCGTCAGGTCCAGCACCTGGCGGATCAGGCCCATCATCTCGTCGATCTGCGCGTGGGTCATGGTCAGCGGCGGAGCAATGATCATGCGGTCGCCCACGGCACGCATGATGAGGCCGCTTTTAAAGCAATGCGCCCGGCACTTCATGCCCACCGCCAGCTCTTCAGGGAACAGCTGCATGCGGCCATCGGCCCCCTTTGTTTTGCTTTTTACCAGCACCAGACCGGCCACAAAGCCGCAGGTTTCGGCCACGCCCACCAGCGGGTGGTCAACCAATTCGGCATAGGCTTTCGCCAGGTAGGGGCCAATGTCGTCCTTCACGCGGCCAGGCAGGTTCTCGCGTTCCATCAGGTCGATGTTGGCCAGGGCCACGGCGCAGGCCACGGGGTGGCCGCTGTAGGTGTAGCCATGGTTGAACTCGCCGCCCTGCTCGATCAGCACCTTGGCCACGCGGTCGCCCACCATCACGCCGCCCAGCGGGATGTAGCCGCTGGTCACGGCTTTGGCAAACGTGACGAGGTCGGGTTTGTAGCCAAACTTTTCGTAGGCAAACCAGTGGCCCAGGCGGCCAAAGGCGCAAATGACTTCGTCGCTGACCAGCAAGATGCCGTATTTGTCGACGATGCGCTGGATTTCGGGCCAGTACGTGTCGGGCGGGATGATCACGCCGCCCGCGCCCTGCACCGGCTCGGCAATGAAGGCGGCCACCTTGTCTACACCCAGTTCCAGAATTTTGGCCTCCAGCCAGCCTGCGGCGCGCACGCCGAAGTCGGCCTCGCTCTCGCCGGGCAGGCCGTTTTCAAAATAGTAGGGCTGGCCGATGTGCGTGATGTTGGGAATGGGCAAGTCGCCTTGCGCATGCATGCCGCTCATGCCGCCCAGCGATGCCCCGGCCATGGTGCTGCCGTGGTAGCCGTTGACCCGCCCGATGATGACCTTGCGCTGCGGCTGCCCCAGCAAATCCCAGTAACGGCGCACCATGCGCACGTTGGAGTCGTTGCTTTCGCTGCCGCTGCTGGAATAGAACACATGCTGGAAGCTGCGCCCGTCGACCGAGGGCGCAAGGGAAGCCAGCTTGGTGGCCAACTGCACCGCAGGCACGTTGGTGGTCTGGAAAAAGCTGTTGTAGAAGGGCAGCTTCATCATCTGGGCGTGCGCCGCGTCGGCCAGCTCTTTGCGAGCATAACCGGCGTTCACGCACCACAGGCCGCTCATGCCGTCGAGCAGGCGGTTGCCCTCGCTGTCCCACACGTAAATGTCTTCGGCCCGCTCAATCACCCGCGCACCGCGCGTGGCCAGGTCGCCGTGGTCGGTGAAGGGATGGATGAAGTGCGCGCTGTCCAGTGCCTGGATCTCGCGGGTGGACAGCGGGGTGCCGGGGTGCTTGGGGTCAACAGGTGCGTTCATGATGGTTCTTAAAAAATACAAGCTTTTTATGCCTCTACCGCTTTGTACATGGGCATTGTCAGCTATACATTTAAAATATTGATGTTTTCAGGCTGCAGCGCTTTTACACAAAGCGATGACAGCTATTGAATTTGATTTTCACGGGTCTCACACATGCAGCAACAGGTGCTCGCGTTCCCAGGGTGAAATCACCTTCATGAACTCGGCAAACTCCAGTTCTTTGATCTCGGTGTAGATGGTGATGAACTCGTGGCCCAGCACCTCGTGCAGGTCGGTTTCCTTGCGCAGCATGTCCAGCGCCTCGCCCAAACTGCGGGGCAGCGAGTAGGGTGCCAGGTAGGCATCGCCCTTCATCTCGGGCTTGGGCTTGATCTTGTTTTTCAGCCCCAGGTAGCCACAGGCCAGCGTCATGGCCATGGCCACATAAGGGTTGGCGTCGGCGCCGATCACACGGTTTTCCACCCGGCGCGCCTGCGGCGGCGAAATGGGCGAGCGGATGCCCACCGTGCGGTTGTCAAACCCCCACTCGATGTTGATGGGCGCGGCGGTGTGCCGACTCAGGCGGCGGTAGCTGTTCACATACGGTGCGGCCAGCGCCATGGCGGCGGGCACGTAGCGCTGCAAGCCGCCGATGTAATGGAAAAACGCCTCGGACGCGGTGCCGTCTTCGTTGCTGAAGATGTTTTTGCGCGTGGTTTTGTCAACGATGCTCTGGTGCACGTGCATGGCACTGCCCGGCTCGCCCGCAATCGGCTTGGCCATGAAGGTGGCATACATGTCGTGGCGCAGCGCGGCCTCGCGCACGGTGCGCTTGAAGAAAAACACCTCGTCGGCCAGCCCCAGCGGGTGGGCGTGGAAGAAGTTGATTTCCATCTGCCCCGCGCCAATTTCGTGGATCAGCGTGTCCACGTTCAGCTCCATCTTGTCGCAGTAGTCGTAAATTTCTTCAAACAGCGGGTCGAACTCGTTCACCGCGTCGATGCTGTAGGCCTGGCGCGAGGTTTCGGCCCGGCCGCTGCGGCCAATGGGCGGCTTGAGGGGCACGTTGGGGTCGGTGTTGCGGGCAGTCAGGTAGAACTCCAGCTCGGGCGCCACCACGGGGTCCAGACCCTCTGCTTCGTACAGCTCGCACACGCGGCGCAGCACGCTGCGGGGCGCAAAGGGCACCAGCTTGCCCGCGTTGTCAAAGCAGTCGTGAATCACCTGTGCGGTGGGGTCGGTGGCCCAAGGGACGATGCGCACGGTGCTGGGGTCGGGCCGCAGCTGCATGTCTTTGTCAGTGGGGTCCACCACGTCGTAATAAGGGCCGCTTTCAGGGAATTCACCCGTCACGCCCATGCCCACGATGGCTTGGGGCAAGCGCATGCCACGGTCTTCGGTGAACTTGCCACGCGGCAAAATTTTGCCCCGGGCCACACCGGTCAGGTCGGGCACCAGGCATTCCACTTCGGTCACGCGGCGGGCGTTGAGCCAGTGTTCCAGGTCGTTGAAGGTCAGGTTTTTTTTGGCGGGCGTCATGATGATGTTCTGTGAAGGAATCGGCTGCGGTGCGGGGTTGACACACTGCAATGGGACCACCGGGTACCACATCGGATGGATGTGGCCCGGCTGTGGTCAGGTGGTCTCGCCGCTTCCTTTGGGGCGCCCGCGCCTGCGGGCTTCACAGGCATCGCCAAACGCCTTGAAGATGGCGCTGTAAAACGGGTTTTCCCAGCAACGCCACTCAGGGTGCCACTGCACGGCACAGGCAAAGGTGCGTGCGCCTTGCACTTCAAATGCTTCCACCAGGCCATCGGGCGCATGTGCCAGCGCCGTGAGGCCCGGTGCCAGGCGGTTCACCCCCTGGCCGTGCAGGGAGTTGACCAACACCTGCGTGCCACCGGCCCATTCAGCCAGGCAGGTACCCGGCACGATGTTCACCGGGTGCACAGGCGCATAGGCGGCTTCAGGGGTCAGGCCATCGGGGTCACGGTGGTCCATCATGCCGGGCAGCGTCTGCACCTGCTGGTGCAACGTGCCACCCATGGCCACGTTGATTTCCTGGTACCCCCGGCAAACGCCCAGCAGCGGCACGCCTTGCTCGACACAGGCACGCACCAGGGCCAGCGTCAGGCCGTCGCGCTCGGGGTCCAGCGGCAGGGTGGGGTCGGCCACGTCTTCTTCGAAGTGGCTGGGGTGCACGTTCGACGGCGAGCCTGTCAGCATCACCCCATCGACCAGCGCCAGCAACGCCGGAATGGCTGCCGCTTGCGCAAGCGGAAACATCACCGGCTGTGCCCGGGCACCCACGTGCACGGCGCGTGCATATTTATCGCCCAGCACCAGGTAAGGCATGGGGTGTTCGTGACCCAACATGCGGTGGTCGGCAGGCAACCAGACCAGCGGGGGGCATGAATCAATCTGTTGGCTCATGCAGAAAACTCCTTGTTCATCCAGTCCATGGCTCAAGGTGGTAGCAGGTTTCAGACCACCTGACCACACGTTGGCGCACCGACATGGTGCCACTGTTTCGTGATTGTGGCTGCCTCCCCCATTTGACCGATGGGCAAAATCCCCTTGCGGGTGCTGAAGCAGGCCGCCGACGGCGGGTGCGAGGTGTCGCTGCACATGCTGAAACGGCACCAACTGGCCACGCTCTGATCGACCCTTGGGCCGGTCAGTCAGCCGTCCAGGCACCCAGCAAACCACCTTGCCTGTCTTGCTCGATCAGTGTGCGGAACGCATCGGGTGCAACGGGTTTGGCAAACAGGTAGCCCTGCGCGAAATCGCAACCGATGGCTTGCAAAAATGCCAGTTCGTGCGCCAGTTCCACACCCTCGGCCACCACCCGCATGCCCAGCTTGTGCGACATGGCCACCACCGCTTCGACGATGGCACGCCCGCCTTCGGTGTGGACATTGCGCACGAACGACTGGTCGATTTTCAAAATATCAAGATGGAACTTCAGCAGGTACGACATGGCCGAGTAGCCGGTGCCGAAGTCGTCCAGCGCCACTTGCAGACCCGCTTCGTGCAACTGCCTGAGCTTGTGCAGCACCTCGGGCCGGTTGTCGAGCAACAGCCCCTCGGTGATTTCGATGGCGATGCTGGCCGCGTCCACCCCTGCGCTGCGCAGGTGCTGGCCCCATTGCAGGCTGGAATCGTCCAGCGTGAATTGCTTGGGTGACATGTTCAACGCCACTTGCACCGGAGGTACCGACGGTTGGTTCAACGCCTTGACCATGTGTGTGACCTGCCTGAACACCCATTCGCCGATTTCGTTGATCAGCCCCAGCTCTTCCGCAATCGGTATGAACTCGGCCGGCCCCACGCCAGGCATGTCAGGTGAGTGCCAGCGCAGCAGCGCTTCCGCTTTGACGATGCGTTTGGACTTCAGACACAGGATGGGCTGGTAATGCACCTCAAACTGGCCCAGCTGCAGCGCGTCGCGCAGATGTTCGGCCAGCTTGCGGCGCCTGAGCGCTTCAGATTGCATGCTGGGCGTGTACCAGACATGCTGGTTGCGCCCCGCCCGCTTGGCCGCGTACATGGCCTGGTCGGCATTGCGAAACAACGTGTCCACGTCGCCTGCGTCATCGGGGTAAAGCGTGATGCCCACGCTGGCCGACACGAACACGCGCTCGTTGCCCAACTGGTAGGGCATGGCCAGCCGCGTTTCGATCAGGTCGGCGGTGCGTTCGGCCAAACGGGTCACGTTGTGGTCCACCAGCATGACCGTGAATTCATCGCCACCCAGCCGGGCCAGTGTGTCCGACTTGCGGATGCAGCTGCCCAGGCGTTGCGCGGCTTCGATCAGCAACTGGTCGCCTGGGTCGTGCCCCAGTGTGTCGTTCACTTCCTTGAAATGGTCCAGGTCAACGAACAGCACCGCAATCTGGCAACCGTTTGCAGCCGATTTGCGAATTTCCTGACGCAACCGCTCCAGGAGCAAGCGGCGGTTGGGCAGGCCGGTCAGGGCATCGAAATTGGTCTGGCGCCAGATGTGTTCGTCGGTTTGCTTTTGCGCCGTGATGTCGGAAAAAATGCCGATGCGGTGTTCAGGCACGTTCCCCACCCCGGCCACAGTGATGATGCGCATCCACTGCGGGTAAATATCGCCACCCTTGCGCCGGTTCCAGATTTCGCCTTGCCATTCACCCGTGGCTGCCAGTGAGGCCTGCATCTGCTCGAAAAACGTGTCGTCATGCCTGCCAGACCGCAACATTTTGGGCGCTTGGCCTTGCACGTCGGCCAGCTCGTACCCGGTGATGCGCGTGAACGACGGGTTGATGGCCACGATTTTGTCGTTGGCATCGACCACCAGGATGCCTTCGCTGCTGGTGTCGAACACCATCGACTTGAGTCGCAGCTCCTGCTCGATGCGCTTGCGGTCTGAAATGTCGGTGATGAAGCCGTGCCACGCGATGCTGCCGTCGTCTTGTATTTCGGGCCGTGCATTGCCATGGCGCCACACCACACCTTTGTCAGGCAGTATCAGGCGGTATTCGTGGTCCCAGGGTGCCATCGTTTGTGCTGAACGCAGCATGGAAGCGGCCAGACCTGCAGCATCCTCAGGGTGCCGGAAGGCAAAAAACGGCGTGGCATCGTCCAGAATGGCTTCGGGCGTCACCCCTGGGTACATGGTACCGACAGCATTGCTCATGTACGGAAAGCAACTGCGCCCGTCTGGCCACATCTTGAACTTGAAAATGATGCCAGGCACACGGGCTGACAGTTTGTTCAGCAGATCGTGGCTTTGCTGGAAAGACAAGCCCTGTGCCTGACTGTCTGCGATGTCAAGCCAGCTGCACAACTTGCTCACGCTGCCGTCTTCAAGTTCAACGGGGCGACACGTCTGTTTGAGCCAACGCCCACTTATGAGCTTCAAATTCACCACGCTGGGCACGGCATGGCGATCCATGGGCTGCAATACCTCGCTGACCCACGTTGACGATGCATGGGCCAACAGGCTGGCCATCCGTTGCCAGCTGTCTGGTTCAGACACGTCACAGTCGGGCACGCCCCACACCTCGTAAAACCGCTCGGACTGGTACAACGGCTCACCATCAGCCGACAACAAGAGCACCGCAGCATGGCTGCTGCGGACAATGGACTCTAAAACCGTGAAAGACAACATAGCAGGCACACGACAGTGACCAGGTCAATCAGCTGACCCGAGCCGCCGATTGTGACGGCATACCCAATGGGGGTTTTCCCGCCAATCACCCACATGCTTTGCAAAATCAGCCGCCCCTGTGCGCCTGCACCAGACAAACTCAATGCATCAATGCAATGGGCTCAGCGCAGGGCCAACAGGCCATTGTCCGAGGTTTGCAGTTTGAACACCTCTACCGTTTGCACCAGTTCCGCTGACTGACTTTTGAGCGACTGGGCCGCAGCGGCCATTTCTTCCACCATGGCTGCGTTCTGTTGGGTTGATCGGTCCATATTGGCCATGGCTTCCCCAATTTGGCCCACGCCATTGCTTTGCTCTTGGCTGGCCGTGCTGATTTCACCCATCACTGTGCTGACAGCCTGAATGGCCTGCAGCACCTCTTGCATGATGGCCCCGGCCCGGTCTACCTGCTGGTTGCCGACACTGACGCGTGCCACACTGGCGTCTATCAATTCCTTGATCTCCTTGGCGGCGCCCGCACTGCGCTGAGCCAGGTTGCGCACTTCGCTGGCCACCACCGCGAAGCCCCTGCCTTGCTCGCCTGCCCTGGCAGCCTCCACAGCAGCATTCAATGCCAGGATGTTGGTCTGGAAAGCGATGCCGTCGATCACACCAATGATGTCTGCAATGCGCCGGGAACTGTCACTGATGTCTTTCATCGTTCCGACGACCTGGTTCATGACTTCACCGCCTTGCGCCGCTACTTTCGACGCATTCTGAGCGTGCTGGTTGGCATGCATCGCGTTGTCGGCATTCTGGCGAACGGTGCCGCCCAACTCTTCCATCGAGGCAGCTGTTTGCTCAATGGCACTGGCCTGGGATTCGGTACGTGCCGACAAGTCCTGATTGCCCTGTGAAATTTCTGAACTCGCCAAAGCCACACCTTGGGCACTGCGACGTACATTGGATACCACCAGGCCCAGGCTGTCTTGCATGTGTTTGAGCTGTGCCATGAGGCTGTGCGTGTCACCCGGCACCACGCGAATGGGTTGACTCAAGTCTCCCAACGCAACCCGATTGGCCATGGCAGCGGCTTCGGTAGGGTCACCGCCGATGGGTTGCAACACCATTCGGTTGATGGCATAGCTCAGCACGGCCACCACAACCAAAATGCTGAGTGCGCCCAAAGCCAATGCCATCCAGGTGAGTTGAGCGACGCCTTCGAACACCTTGGCATCGCTGACTTCGGCCACAAAGCTCCAGGGAGTGGTCACTTTCCCCACTTTGATGGGTACATAAACCTGCGTCACACCACCCAACTCGGGCACATCGATGTGCAACTGATGAGCACGTCCCGTTTGAATGGCCTTCAAAGCGGCTTCAAACACACCTTCTTTCGGCATGGGCTTGCCCACCTTGGCCATATCACGGTCACCCACGTACAGGCCTCCGTTGGAAACCAGGCTGGCGCGGCCTGTTTCCATCACGGCAATTTTGCTGACCGATTCCTGCAAATTGGCTAAAGCGATGTCTACCCCAGCCACACCCAGGAACTTGCCGTTGTCCATGATCGGCACGACCAGAGAAGTGATGAGCGTATCTTTCCCAGCCACTGGGTAAACGTATGGTTCGATCAGGACTTCAACACCTGTTTGCTTGGGCAACAGGTAGTAGTCACCCAAGCCTGGCTTGTCGTAATCGACCAAGGGTTCAAGTTGAATATTGCCCGAGCCCCGGTTCCAGTAAGGGATGTACCGCCCGGTGCCATCATGACCTGCCTGGCCGACGTGCTCGCTGTCCTTGCCGTCGAACGCGTTGGGCTCCCATCCGGTCCACACACCCAGCAATTGGGGATTGCCAGCCAGCACCCCTTTCATGACGGCATCTGCCGTCGCCCTGTCGGCTTTGCCATGGGCACGGGCGCTGTTCAGGGCATCGGCCACCACTTTGGCTGTGTTCATGGCCTGGCTCAGGGTGTTTTGCACCTCCAAACCGTGGCGATTGGCCAGTTCACTGGCATATGCCAGTGAACTGTCGTGCTGCAAATTCCGCGCTTTGACAGAGAGCACCGCAATCGTGACCACAAAGCCCAGCAACACAATGCTGGCAACGGTTAGCAGCAGTTTGACTTTCAACGACATCGTATGGGTGAGGGACACAGAGTTTCCTGGGTTTGAAGCGACTGAAGCACTGCATCATAGGGGGCATACAACCCTATGCCTGGGGGCTGGCCCTGGGCCTTTTCGACTGCGCGTCTGCACAGGATTTTCACCCTTAAACAATAGCTGCTTGCGCTTTATATATAAGCTCAAAGTGCAAAAAATCTCTGAAAATATCCCCACAAGCAGGGGACTCTTTTTGGCAGTCAGTCAGTGACATGGGCACGGGTCAGCACGTGCCGGATGGCTGTGGCAAAGGGCAGATGGGCGGTGTGGTCGAGTTCCTCTTGCAGCAGCGGCCACCATTCATGCTCAGGAAACTCGGCGGCCATGTCAGCATGAAGGCATGCACGTCAATCGGTCACCGGCTCATCTGCCACCATTGGCACATGAATGCCCCAGACACGAAAGAACCCACAGCCGTTCAAGGCGGTGCCCGTGTGGTGGCCCACCACAGCTACCGGCTGCGCACACTCACCGTGCACAGCGATGCGTTGGTGGTGGTGGTGCGCGGTACCAAACAGCTGATGTCACCCACCCAAACGCTGACCATCCCCGCTGGCCAGGCTGTGATGATGGCGGCGGGCACCACCTGGGACGTGGTCAATGACCCCAATGGCCACACGCGCTACGAAGCGCTGCTGGTGGCTTTCGAGCCCGAATGGGTTCAGTCCCTGTCAGGGCTGGACTGGCCCTGCCCGCCCCACACCATCAGCCACGCCAGGGTGCAACACACCAGTGCCACGTTGCTCGAAGCCGTGCAACGCACGCTGGACCATTCGGCATCGGGTCCGGTGCTGCGCCACCGCATGCAAGAGGTGCTGCTGTTGCTGGCCGAGCAAGGTTGGACTTACGCGCCCCGCCAAGGCCGCCCCTGGCCCGACCGCGTGCGCCAACTGGTGGCACAGCGCCCTGATGCCGACTGGTCAGCACCCGCGCTGGCTGCGGTGTTCCACATCAGCGAATCCACCCTGCGCCGCCGCCTGGAAGATGCCCACCTTCCCCTGGCGACGCTGGTGCGCGACACCCGTCTGGAAGTGGCGCTGGGGCTGCTGCAAACCACATCGCTCAGCGTGGGCGAGGTGGCACAGCGCTGCGGCTGGGCCTCGCACAGCCGCTTCAGCGCGGCATTCCAGGCCCGTTGGGGGGTGTCGCCCCGCTGGGTTCGCGGTCAACCCGCCACGCCGCCCGTGTTGGCCGATCTGGCACACACACTGACCGGATCGGGCTAACGCACCAGGGGGGTTCAAGGGGAACATGAATGTGTGTTCAACCCACGAGGAAACCCATCCCATGACCCCTTTCCAACGCCCCCGCTTTTTGCTTCGCAACACCGCATCCAGACCTTTGGGCTGGGTGCTGGCCCTGGGCCTTTTCGCCAGCGCACATGTACAGGCGTTTGAAGTTCAAAGCCCGTCCTTGAAACCCGACCTGCTCCTCACACCAGCACACGTGTTTGCAGGTTTCGGTTGCGAAGGCGGCAACCAGTCGCCCGCGCTGACCTGGACGCAGCCTCCTGAAGGCACACAAAGCCTGGCCATTACGGTGCACGACCCCGATGCCCCCACGGGCTCGGGCTGGTGGCACTGGGTGGTGTACAACCTGCCCGCCCAAACCACACAACTGCCAGCCAACGCAGGCCGCACAGATGGCAAAGGCCTGCCAGCGGGCACCGTACAAGGCCGCACCGACTACGGCACCACCGGTTTCGGCGGTGCGTGCCCACCCGCTGGCGATGCCCCGCACCGCTACCGCTTCACCGTGCACGCGCTGAAAGTGCCCCGGCTGGATGTGCCTGCAGATGCCTCGCCCGCGCTGGTGGGCTACATGCTGCACATGAACCGGCTTGCCAGCGCCACGCTGGAAGCCCGCTACGGGCGTTGAACAACTTGTGACAGCCTGTTTGAAGGCTGGTCTTCAACCGGCAGGCAGGCGCTTGGGCGTTTCCAAGGCCAGCGCCTGCTGCGGCATGGCCGACAGGTGGCGGGCGGTTTGCCCGGCCAGGTAGGTCCAGACCAGCGTGGCGGCCGCGTGGGTGGTGAGTTCGGCGTGGTCATACGCCGGGGACACCTCCACACAATCCATGGCCACCCAGTTCAGGGGCGCCAGGCCCTCCAGCAAGGTCATCACCTGCGAGCTGGTCAGGCCACCCGGCTCGGGCGTGCCGGTGCCGGGGGCAAAGGCGGGGTCCAGGCAATCGATGTCCAGCGTCAGGTAACACGGGCGGTTGCCCAGCCGCTCTCGGATGTCGTCGATGATGCTTTGCAGGTCTTCACCGTCTTTGCCACGCAAGGCCCTGGCGGTGTGGATGACACCACCCTGGTCCTGCACAAATTCGCGTGCTTCGCGCACACCACTGGAACGGATGCCCACCTGAACCGTGTGCGTGGCACTGACCAGCCCTTGTTCAATGGCCTCGTACAGCCAGGTGCCGTGACCGGAGGGCTCCGAAAAATGGTCGGTCCAGGTGTCGCAATGGGCATCGAAATGCACCACCGCCAACGGTTCACCGTTGCCAAACCGGGCATGGGCCGCTTTCAGCAAGGCCAGCGTGACCGAATGGTCGCCCCCCAGAAACACAGCATGGTGCTGCGCCATCAAAGTGCGGGCGTGTTGTTCGATGTGGGCGCGCACGTCAGACAGCGGCGAGGCGTTGGGCAATCGCATGTCACCGGCATCGGCCAGGTAGGTCAACGGCGACACGTTGAACACCGGGTGGATGCCGTCGCACAGCATCAGACTGGCCCGGCGGATGGCTTCGGGGCCAAAGCGGGCACCCGGCCGGTTGCTCACGGCACCGTCAAACGGCACACCGGCGATCACAAATGGCGTGTGGGGCTGTTGCGTCAGCGCCGCCGCACCCAGGAAACGGGTGCCATGGTTGGCGCAGGGAAATTCACCCAGACTCATGATGGCTGTGTCCTTGAACAGTTGAAAACAAGGCTGTCATCTGGCGGCAACGCTGCCAAATTCAAGCGCGACACGCTGCTCACTGGCCGTTTGTGCCACCCAGCACAGCACCCGTACAAGTCTTGGCCAAGCAGAAACGTCCCAAAAGGTTTGCGTTGTATCTATTCTTTTAACTTCTATTTCAAATTAGTAGCAGTAGTAGAGGGCGCGGTTTTCAGTGGACAGGTGCACTTTCTTCAAACAAATCAACACGCTTGCGCCTGACAAAGTATGTGCTCAAACGGGCTTTCCCGCTGTCACGCAAATGGGGACAAATTCAGTGGTTTGACACAGCTTGTGGATAACGCATGACTTGTCTGAAAGTTATCCACAAAGTTGTCAGGCGTGCCCTGAATGCGCGGCCTGTTCAGGTACCGTGCCCCTCAAGTTGTTCGCCGCGCCGTCCCCAAATCGGCTGTATGCCTGGGGGGCCTGGTGCAGCCAGGGTCAGCGGACTCAGAAACCGGGCGTTCTTCAGACGCGCAAGGGTTGCTGGCGCCAGGCCAATGCGGTGCCCACCCACAGCGCCACGGCAGACACCAGCAACCCACGCGTCAGCCCGCCTTCGCCGTCTGCGATCCAGCCCACCATCGATGGTCCGACGATTTGCCCGGCCGCGAACACGACCGTGAACGCGCTGATGCCCGCCGGCCATTGCGCCACGGGCAGGTTGTGCCGCACCAGCGCCGTGGTGGACGCCACCACCGACAAAAACACCCCGCCAAACAGCGCGCCCGACAGCAACATCAACGGCCAGGCCGTGGTCAGCGCCGGCAACACCGTTGCCACGCCCAGCAGCGCGTTCAGCAGGGCCAGGGCACCTCCCCCCCTGGCGCGGTCCAGCAAACCCGCCCACAGGCGGCTGGAGGCCACGACAGCCAGCCCCAGCAAGCCATAGAACACGGTGATGTTGCCCACCGACACACCTTGGTCGCGCAGCAACGCGATCACGAACGTCATGTACCCGATGTAACCCACCCCGAAGCACGTGTAACCCGCCAAGGCAAAGCCCAACAGCGACAAAGGCACATGTGCCACGTAGGCTTTCGCCGGTTGGACAGGTGCGCCCGCCTGGATGGCATTTTTTGCCAAATTTTCAACTTTGATAGCTGCTTCCACTTGATGTAAAAGCGCTGAAGCCTCTTTTTTCATGAAAAAACGGGCTGGCCACACCAGTGCAACCGTGATGCCCACACACACCAGCGCCAGCCACCACCACGCCCACTGCCAACCATGCGGCTCGTGGGCATGGCTTTGCAAAATGGCCGGCACCGCCACGGCAGACAGCACGATGCCCCAGCCCACACCGCCATAAAAAATGCCCAGCAACAACCCGCTGTGGCGGGGGTACCAGGTGCTCAACCGGGCGGCCAGCACGCCACCGGCCACGAACACCCAGGCACTGGCCACCCCGGCCAGCAGCCTTTGCAACATCAACGCCGATGCCCCTGTGAAGAAACCACTGGCTGCCATGAACCCACCGGCCAGCAGCGTGCCCGCGACCAGCACATGCGGTGCCGTGAACCGCCGCATCAACCACGGCGCCGACAGTGCCCCCAGCAAATACCCCACCGCATTGGCCGTGTTCATGGTCCCAGCCATGGTGTAAGTCCAGCCCAGGTCGGCCCGCATGGGTGGCAACAGCATGCCGTACGCAAACCGCGTGATGCCCAGGGAAACGGCAGCCGCCAACGATAGAACCAGCGCCACACGCAAGCCTTGGCCGGCGGGAAAAGTCAAAAAGGGCATGTGCTGTATTTCTTTCTATGACTTCTATTTCAAATTAGTAGCAGTAGTAGAGGGCGCGATTTTGTGTGGACAGGTGCACATTCTTCAATCGAATCAAAGCGCTCTTGTCTGTAGAAGTATGTGGTCAGATGGGTTTTCCCGCTGTCATGCAAACGGGGACAAGTTCGGCAAAGCGACACGACCTGTGGATAACGTTTGAGTTGTTTAAAAGTTATCCACAAATTTGTTCAATCAGCCTCTGCCAAGCATCTGAACAGCCTGTTGCCACGCGCCAAGCGTCCCTCATGGCAGGCGAAAACGCGGCAGCCAGCAGTGGTTTTTCGTGAAGGAGGCGAGAAGACGTGTGAGAGCAGCCCACTGTTTCGCAGTGAGCCTTCTCTGGCGAGCATCAGGGCCGTGCAGCGGGTTGCCAGCGCTTGAGCAGCAAGGCGTTGCTGATGACGCTGACCGAGCTGAACGCCATCGCCGCACCGGCCACCATGGGGTTCAGCAAGCCCAGTGCGGCCAGGGGGATGCCCGCCACGTTGTAGGCAAATGCCCAAAACAGGTTCTGGCGGATCTTGCGCACCGTGCGGCGCGAAATGTCGAGTGCATCGGCCACTTTCCAGGGGTCGCCGTGCATCAGGGTGATACCCGCCGCGTGCATGGCCACGTCGGCCCCCCCGGCTGCCGCATGCCCCTGGCTGTTGTTCATGGCCAGACCCACGTCGGCAGCGGCCAGGGCGGGTGCGTCGTTCACACCGTCGCCCACCATAGCCACGGTGTGCAAACCGCCCTGCTGCAGGTCGTGCACGGTAGCCACCTTGTCAGCGGGCAGCACATTGGCCATCACGTCACCAGCGTCGGGGTCCAGCCCCAGGCGCAGGGCCATTGCGTTGGCGGCACCAGCGTTGTCGCCCGACACCATCACCACCTTCAGCCCCAATGCTTTCAGGTGGGCAATGGCAGCCTGTGCGCTCGGTTTGGGTTCGTCCGCAAAAGCCAGCAAGGCCAGCACCTGTGGACCCACTGCCAGGGCAGACACTGTGGCACCTGCGGTTTGCAGCCCGGTAGCCATTTGATTCAGCTCAGGCGTGAGCAAACCCAGCGTGTCCATCCAGCGCAAGCTGCCCAGGCGCAAGGGCTGACCTGCCTGTTCAGGTTGGGTGCCCTGCTTGCTTTCCAGGCCGGGCCGCCCCAAGGACGACTGCACCCGCTCAGGTGGCCTGGCACTGCCAGGGTTGGGGGCAATCAAGTTGGCTTCGCTGCCACAGCCTGGCACGCTGTGCACATCGGTCAGCTTGTGCCAGCCACGGGTAGGTGCCGGGGCACCCACCGTTTGGCTTGCCGCCAGCGTGGCGGCCTGTTGTGCCGCTTTGACCACGGCTTTGCCCAGCGGGTGTTCGCTCGTGGCTTGCAGGTCGGCGGCCAGCTGCAAGGCCTGCGTGCTGTCTACCCCTGGCATGCACATAAATTGCGTCAACACGGGTGTGCCCTGGGTCAGCGTGCCGGTTTTGTCAAAGGCCACGGTGTCGACCTTGTGGGCAATTTCGAGCGCTTCGGCATCTTTGATGAGGATGCCGTGTTGCGCCGCCACGCCCGTGCCCGCCATGATGGCCGCCGGTGTGGCCAGCCCCAGTGCACACGGGCAGGCAATGACCAGCACCGTGACGGCGTTCATGATGGCCTGCTCCAGCGGCGCACCGTAAGCCAGCCAACCCGCCAGTGTGGCCAGTGCAATGGCAATGACCACGGGTACGAACACGGCAGCCACTTTGTCCACCAGCCGTTGCACGGGTGCCTTGTGGCCCTGCGCGTCCTGCACCAGCGCAATGATGTGTGACAGCGTGCTTTGTGTGCCCACAGCGGTGACGCGCACGTGCACCACGCCATCGCCATTCAGCGTGCCGCCGGTCACGGTGTCGCCTGGCGTTTTGGGCACGGGCAGGCTTTCGCCGGTCAGCATGGATTCATCGGCCTGGGTCTGACCTTGCAGCACCTCGCCGTCTGCCGCAAAGCGTTCGCCCGCGTGCACGGCAATCACGTCGCTGGGCAGCAGCTCGGCCACGGGCACGTCCACCACGTCGGTGCGGCGCACGCCGTCGGGCAACAGGTGGGCGGTTTCGGGCCGCAGGCTTTGCAGGGCGCGGATGGCGGCGGTGGTTTCGCGTTTGGCACGCGCTTCCAGCCATTTGCCCAGCAACACCAGGGTGATGACCACGGCCGAGCCTTCAAAGTAGACGTGCACCATGTCGCCCGAATCACCTTGTTGAATGGCCTGCCACCACAACCAGGTGGACAGCGCCCAACCCGCCGTGGTGCCCAGCGACACCAGCAGTTCCATGTTGCCGGTGCCACCCTTCAGTGCATGCCAGCCGGCCTTGTAGAACCGCCAGCCCAAACCGAACTGCACCGGCGTGGCCAGCGCGAATTGCCAGGCAGCGGACAGCATCCAGTGCTTGCCAGCCAAGTCGCCCAGCATGGGCAGCACCAGCGGTGCAGACAACATCAAACCGATCAATACAGGTAAAAAATCGGCATCCATGCCCATGAATGATGGTTTCTTTGCTTCATTTTCTGATGATTCAATGGGCCGGGGTTCGTAACCTGCGTCGCGCACGGCGCGTGCCACGCGGGCTTGCATGTCGGCTTGCGCGCCAGCCAGCCCGGTGGCTGCCAGCTTGTCGGCGGCGCTGGCACGGGCATCCGGCACAGTCCACACCACCCTGGCGGTTTCAGTGGCCAGATTGACGTTGGCTTGCGCCACGCCATGCAGTTTTTTCAGCACCTTTTCCACCCGGCCCACGCACGAGGCGCAGGTCATGCCCCCCACGCCGATGTCCAGGGTGCAAGTGGTGGGGGTGTCGGGCAGTGCAGGGGTGTTCATGCGGTCAGCTTAAACCTTGCCACCATGGGAAGGTCAACACTCGCCCCCATTTCATCCAAACTAACCAGGCCATGCAGGTGTCCCCGCCTGGCCTGATTGCCCGAGAGTGTTCACCCGCCCCACCCCGAATTGAACGCCACGCCCACCAGCTGCGCCTCGACCACAGGCAACACATAGCTGGCCAGCTCGACAAACACGTTGTCCGCAGGCTGAGGATGCCCAGGCGGCACGGTGTACACCGTGTTGCCCACCTTGAACAGCTCCACGTTCCTCACCGTGTCCACCTCGCCCGTCAGCTTGTTGCGGATCAGCGCATCGTGTGCCCCGGCAGCTGCACCCACCTCTGTGCTCGGTATCAGCGCCGCTTCAAAGTCACCGATCGCACCCAGCCACACCGCCATGTCGGTGCCGCTGCCACCGTCAATCTCATCGTTGCCATTGCCGCCAATGAGCACATCGTTGCCTGCGCCGCCGAACAGCTTGTCGTTGCCTGAGTTGGCAGACCAACCCGTGTCGCTCAGCTGCCCGTTGCCAATCAGGCTCACATTGCCCTGCGCATCCGTGATCTGGCTGGTGTGCGTGCTGTACCTTGC
>JAVBXK010000041.1 GCA_030824555.1 bacterium | reverse complement strand
GGCCTTACCCCCACCCGCCAAGATGGACTTGCTGGACCGGGACCAGAGCATCCTGTCTTTCAATGCACGTGTACTCGACTGGGCATCGCGCCCAGAGGTGCCCTTGCTGGAGCGCCTGCGCTACCTGTGCATCGTGTCGTCCAACCTGGACGAGTTTTTCGAGGTGCGCGCCGCCGCCCACATGACGGCCCAGCTGTCGGGCGACAAAAAAGGTGCTTACACCGATGCCACCTTTCTGGCCCTTGCCGAGCGCATCCATGCGCTGGTGGACGCGCAATATCACATTTACGAAACGGCACTGCTGCCTGCGCTGGAGAAGCACGGCATCAAGGTGCTGGCGCACAGCGAACGCAATGCCAGCCAGCGCCGCTGGGTGCGCGAGTGTTTTGTGCGCGAGGTGCAGCCGCTGCTGGTGCCCGTGGGGCTGGACCCTGCGCACCCCTTCCCGCAGGTGGCCAACAAGTCGCTCAATTTCATCGTCCGCCTGAGCGGGCGCGACGCCTTCGGGCGCGAGAACGAGGTGGCCATCGTCAAGGTGCCGCGCCATTTGCCGCGGTTTTTCCGCATTCCTGCTGCGAGGGGGTCGAAACAGCAGCTGTTCGTGTCCATTTCCAGCCTGATTCGCTCGCACCTGTCAGACCTGTTTCCCGGGCGGCAGGTGACCGAGTTTTCGCAGTTTCGCGTCACGCGCCACTCCGATCTGGCGGTGGACGAAGAGGAAGTCAAGAACCTGCGGACCGCGTTGCGACAAGGGCTGCAACACCGCCACTACGGCCAGGCCGTGCGGCTGGAGGTGTCGGCCGGGTGTTCGGCATTCCTGTCAGATTTTCTGTTAAGGCAGTTCGGGTTGCCGGTTCAGGCGCTGTACCGCGCCCACGGTCCGGTGAATCTGGTGCGCATGACGCAGCTCATCGACCTGGTGGATGCGCCGACCATGCGTTTTGGTGGCTACGAGCCGGGTTGGCCTCAGCAACTGATGCCAGGGCAGTCGTTTTTCGAGCGATTGCGCCAGGGCGATGTGCTGATCCACCAGCCCTATGAAACCTTCGATGCGGTGTTGGCTTTTCTGCGCGAGGCCGTGCAAGACCCGTCTGTACTGGCCATCAAGCAGACCATTTACCGCACCGGTGCGCGCTCGGAACTCATGGACTTGCTGCGCGAGGCCGTGCGCCGGGGCAAAGAGGTGATGGCCGTGGTGGAGCTGAAAGCCCGCTTCGATGAAGAGGCCAATATCAACTACGCCGAGCTGCTGGAATCGGTCGGAGCCCAGGTGGTGTACGGCGTGGTGGGCCTGAAAACCCATGCCAAGATGTTGTTGGTCACCCGGCGCGAAAATGGACGCATGGTGCGCTACGCCCACCTGTCCACCGGCAACTACAACCCCGGTACGGCGCGCCTGTACACCGACATCAGTCACCTCACGGCCGACCCAGCGTTGACGCAGGACGTGGAGCAGGTGTTCTTGCACCTGGCCAGTCAGAACAGGCTGCCCAAGCTGAACAAGGCGCGCATTGCGCCGTTCCACCTGCACAAGGTCATTTTGTCGCGCATCGAGGCGTCGTGCCACGCTGCCCTGGCGGGGCAACCGGTGGCCATCATGCTGAAAATGAACGCCTTGACCGACGAGGCCTTGTCGCGCGCGCTGGCGCACGCCTCGCAGTGTGGTGTGAAGGTGGACGTGATCGTGCGCGGTGCCTGCATCTTGCCGGCGGGCGTGCCGGGTGTGACCGACAACGTGCGCGTGCGCTCGGTCATCGGGCGCATGCTGGAGCACTCGCGAGTGTTCAGGTCGCAGATCGGTGACGACGACCAAGTGTGGCTGTCCAGCGCCGACTGGATGAACCGCAACATGCTGCGCCGCGTGGAAATGGCGTGGCCGGTGACCGATCCGGTGCTCAAGCAGCGCGTGATCGACGAGTGCCTGACCCTGTACTTGGCTGACAACCGTGATGCCTGGCTGCTGCAGCCAGATGGTACTTATGTGAAGGCCATGCTGGCCGTGGCAGGCAAGGGCAAGAAGGCGGTGGCAGCGCCAGCGGTGTCGGCCCAGGCTACTTTGATGGCACGCTACGGGCGCAAGGCCTGACCTGCTTGATTGATCGCCCGGATGGCGGGCGGTTTACTCGAACGTGTAGCTGAAACGCCAGCCGGCTTTTTGCCAGGCAATGGCTTCTTCCTGGATCAACCAGGCCGATTGCGGGTGCAGGTTGGCCCAGCCCACGTCGGCCACCAGTTTGATGTGCCGTGGCTTGAACTGCAGCGAGATGGCGCGGTAGTCGGGGTCGCGCCGGGCGTGGCACAACAGCACGGCCAACCGCAATGAGACCAGTTGTTTGACCAGCAGTTCATCGTCCAGCCAGGCTTCCAGTTTGCGCAACTTGCCACGCTGGCCCAGCACCAGCAGGCTCATGCGCTGCAGCTCGGCCATTGAAAAGCCCGGTGCGTCCACGTGTTCCAGCACGTAAGCGCCGTGGTGGTGCGAGTCGTCATGCGAAATGTGCACGCCCAACTCGTGCAGGCGGGCTGCCCAGTCTAGTTTGCGCGAGTGGCGTTCGTTCTGGGCATTGGGTGCGGCGATCTGTGCAAACAGCGCCGATGCCACCGTGCCCACACGCCGAGCTTGTGCCGTGTCAACCGAAAAACGCTGGCTCAGGCGCACGACGGTGCGTTCGCGCAAGTCGGTTTCGTCACTGCCCCGGTCGATCAGGTCATACAGCGCGCCCTGACGCAGTGCGCCCTGGGCCACGGTCATGTATTCGATGTCGAACAGGTCGAATATGGCGCGCATCACGCTCAGGCCCCCGCCGATGACCAGTTTGCGGTCGTCTTTGATGCCTTCTAGCTTCAGGTTATCGACCGAGCCGGCTTTCAGTAACCGGTCGAGCAGCCAGTCAAGGCCCTCGCGGCTGATGGTTTCGCTGTCGCGGCCGTTGGCAGCCAACGCCTCGGCGATGGCACGTGCGGTGCCAGACGAGCCATAGGCCACATCCCACTGGTTGCGCGGAAACATGTCCAACGCTTCATCGAGCACGGCCTTGGCGGCAATCTCGGCAACGTTGAACGCAGCCGGTGTGAACTGGTTGTCGGGAAAATAACGGCACGACCAGGCCACGCTGCCCAGCCTGAACGAGTCCATGCACTTGGGGGTGAAGCCCTGGCCCAGGATCAGTTCGGTCGACCGGCCACCGATGTCCACCACCAGACGGCGCTCGTCAGACTGGGGCAGCAGGCGTGTGACACCCTGAAAAATCAGCCGGGCTTCTTCCAGTCCAGGGATGACCTCGATCGGGAAACCCAGTATCTGTTGCGCCTGGTGGATGAACGCGTCGCGGTTGCGGGCTTCGCGCAGCGTCTGGGTGGCCACGGCCCGCACGCGGGTGCGGTCAAAGCCCTTCAGGCGCTCGGCAAACCGGGCCAGGCAGTCCCAGCCACGCTGCATGGCCACGTCGGAGAGGTTGCGGTCTTCGCCCAGGCCACCGCCCTGTCGCACCATCTCTTTCAGGTACTCGACCCGCTGGATGTGACCATGGTCGTAGCGGCCAATTTCAAGTCGGAAGCTGTTGGAACCCATGTCCACAGCTGCCAGCAAAGTTCCATCGTTCATAGGGGTGCTCATTGTTGCGCGCGAGCATAGCACCGCAAATTTGCGCCGCCGTGACAGGGAAAAATGGGCTGCCGGTTGGGTCGGAAACAGCTTCAACTGTGTGACATAACTGTCATATGGTTGTCACATTAACTTCCTACAGTGCGGGCAGTTCATACCACTACCCGAAAGGTTCACATGAAACGCCTGTTTTTGAAATCTGTTGCCGCTTCGGTTGCCGCTCTGGCATTTGCGGGCACTGCTTTGGCCGCTGACATCACCGGCGCCGGGGCCACGTTCCCTTACCCCATGTACGCCAAGTGGGCCGAGGCTTACAAAGCCGCCACAGGTGTCGGCCTGAACTACCAGTCCATCGGGTCCTCCGGTGGCATTCGCCAGATCCGGGCCAAGACTGTGGCGTTCGGTGCGACCGATGCACCTGTGAAAGGCGACGACCTGGACAAAGATGGCATGGTGCAGTTCCCCGCCATCATCGGTGGCACGGTGCCCGTGCTGAACCTGGAAGGCTTCAAGCCAGGTGAACTGAAAATCACCGGCCCCGTGATGGCTGACATGTTCCTGGGCAAGATCACCAAGTGGAATGACCCTGCCTTTGCTGCCCTGAACCCCGGCAAGAACCTGCCGGACATGGCCATCACCATTGTTCACCGCGCAGACGGTTCGGGTACCACTTACAACTGGACTGACTACTTGGCGGCCATCAGCAAGGACTGGGCAGACAAAGTGGGCAAGGGTGCTGCAGTCAAGTGGCCTGCCGCATCGTCCGTTGGCGGCAAAGGCAACGAAGGCGTTGCAGCCAACGTGACCCGTGTGAAGGGTGCGCTGGGCTATGTGGAATATGCCTACGTCAAGAAGAACAACATCCCGTTCCTGCAACTGCAGAATGCCGATGGCAAGTACGTCAGCCCTGATGACGCGACGTTTGCCGCTGCGGCGGCTGGTGCCGACTGGACCAGCATGCCCGGCATGGGCATTTCGATGGTGAATGCCAAAGGTGCCACCAGCTGGCCCGTGTCAACCGCATCGTTCATCCTGATGTACAAAGACCCAGCCAACAAGGCCGAATCGGCTGAAGTGCTGAAGTTCTTCGACTGGGCATTCAAGAATGGCAAGCAATTGGCTTCAGACTTGGACTACGTGCCGCTGCCTGATGCGGTGACCAACCTGATCCGTACCAAGGTGTGGACACAGATCAACAACAAGTGAAACGGTTGATCAACCCGGCCGTGTGATGCATGGCCGGGTTGTTGGCCACCTGGCGCCGGGTGATCCGCGTCGATCTGGAGTCTGATATGAGTGTGGAAACCATCATGAGTGTGCAACCCGCATCCGCCCAAACGGATAACCCCAACATGGTCGCGATCGCGCGTCGACAGCAGTTGCAGGATGCGGTCTTTCACCGTGTGACACAGGCGTTTTCGCTGGTGGTGTTGCTGGCGTTGCTGGGCATCATCGTGTCGTTGTTCATCAACGCACTGCCTACGTTTCAGAAGTTCGGCTTTGAATTCATCTGGCGGGTGGAGTGGGACATCATCAACGAGGAGTTTGGTGCGGCCATCGCCATTTTCGGCACGCTTGCCAGCGCGGCCATTGCGTTGCTGATTGCAGTGCCCCTGGCGTTTGGCATCGCGCTGTTCCTCACAGAGAACTGCCCTGTTGCGTTGCGTCGCCCGTTGGGTACAGCCATTGAGCTGCTGGCTGCGGTGCCGTCCATCATTTACGGCATGTTCGGCCTGTTCATCTTTGCGCCACTGTTTGCCGAGTATGGGCAGCCGGCCATCCAGTCCACGCTGGGACAAATGCCACTGATCGGGCCCTTTTTTGGTGGAGCCATGAACGGCATCGGCATTCTGGCGGCTGGCATCGTCCTGGCCTTCATGGTGTTGCCCTTCATTGCTGCCGTGATGCGTGACGTGTTTGAAATCGTCCCGCCCATCCTGCGTGAATCGGCTTACGGCCTGGGCTGCACCACCTGGGAGGTGGTGCGCAAGGTGGTGCTGCCGTACACGCAAAAAGGTGTGGTCGGTGGCGTGATGCTGGGGCTGGGCCGCGCGCTGGGCGAAACCATGGCTGTGACATTCGTCATCGGCAATGCCAACCGCTTGCCTTCCACATTGTTTTCGCCCGGTACGTCGATTGCCTCGACGCTGGCCAACGAGTTCGGCGAGGCCGCTGACTTTCACTTGTCCACGCTGTTCGCGTTGGGCTTCCTGCTGTTTGTCATCACGTTTGTGGTGCTGGCCATTGCGAAAGTCATGCTTTTGAGGTCTGAAAAGGCCAAAGGCGCTTGATTGGCATCGTAAGTTTGCTCTTGATTTGTGAATAAAGGTGCCCAACGTGGAATTCAATCAATCTTTGTATAACCGGCGTCAACGCGCCAACACCGTAGGGTTGGCCCTTTCCATGGGAGCTATGGTGCTGGGTTTGGTCGTTTTGTTGTGGATTTTGTTCGTTCTGTTCAAGAACGGTTTGGCTGCGCTGGACCTGAACATGTTCACGAAGTCCACTCCTGCACCCGGTTCCGAAGGCGGTGGACTGGCGAATGCCATCGTGGGTACCCTCATGATGCTGGGCTTTTCGGTGCTGGTTGCCACGCCAGTGGGCATTTTTGCCGGCGTCTACTTGGCCGAATATGGCGATGAAAGTAAAACGGCCGAATTGACGCGCTTTGTCACCGACATCATGCTGTCAGCACCCTCAATCGTTCTGGGTTTGTTTGTCTACGCCATCGTGGTCGCTCCCATGGGCAAATTCTCAGGATGGGCAGGCAGCCTGGCGTTGTCGCTGATTGCCATTCCTGTGGTGGTTCGCACCACTGAGAACATGTTGCGCCTGGTACCGGGCAGCCTGCGCGAAGCTGCATTTGCTCTGGGTGCCCCCCGTTGGAAGGTGGCGAGCATGGTGACTTTGAGGGCCGCGCAAAGTGGTGTGGTCACTGGCTTGTTATTGGCGGTGGCGCGTATCAGTGGCGAAACGGCACCGCTGCTGTTCACTGCTTTGAACAACCAGTTTTTCAGTACCGACATGTCGTCTCCGATGGCCAACCTGCCCGTGGTGATTTTCCAGTTCGCCATGAGCCCTTACGACAACTGGGTGCGTCTGGCCTGGGGCGGCGCGTTGCTGATCACACTGGCCGTGCTGCTGTTGAACATCGTTGCCCGGGTGTTTTTCCGTGAAAAGACGATGGGTTAATCAGTCGCTGACATCAACGCCTGTCCCCAACAGCCCAACACCCTTCGCACACATTCAATTCTGAACAGGACACTTTCATGTCTGCAAACGCCCCAGTTACCCCAGTTGCCAACGCCGTCGAGGTGCGTAACCTCAATTTTTTCTACGGCAAGTTTCAGGGTTTGAAAAACGTCAACATGGACATCCCCGAACGCAAGGTCACCGCTTTCATTGGCCCTTCGGGGTGCGGTAAATCCACCCTGTTACGCACGTTCAATCGCATGTACAGCTTGTACCCAGGACAGCGTGCCGAGGGTGAAATCAATCTGTATGGGCAAAATATTCTTGATCCCAAACAAGACTTGAACCTCTTGCGTGCGCGGGTCGGCATGGTGTTCCAGAAACCCACGCCATTTCCCATGACCATTTACGACAACATTGCGTTTGGCGTGAAACTGTATGAAAACCTGAGCAAGAGTGACATGGATGACCGGGTGCAGTGGGCGTTGAGCAAAGCGGCTTTGTGGAACGAAGTCAAGGACAAACTGGGTCAAAACGGTCTGAGCCTTTCAGGCGGTCAACAGCAACGCCTTTGCATTGCGCGTAGCGTGGCGGTCAAGCCCTCGGTGTTGCTGTTGGACGAGCCCACGTCGGCACTGGATCCCATTTCCACCGCCAAAGTAGAAGAGCTGGTGCATGAATTGAAGAACGACTACACGATTGCCATCGTCACGCACAACATGCAACAGGCAGCGCGCTGCAGCGATTTCACGGCATACATGTACCTGGGCGAGCTGATGGAAATCGGTGTGACAGAAGACCTGTTCTTCAAGCCCAAACGGACCGAAACGGAAGACTACATCACAGGAAGGTTTGGTTGATCATGTTTGACAAACACATTTCAAGCCAGTTCGATGCCGAGCTGAACAGCATCTCTGCCAAAGTGATGGAAATGGGGGGGTTGGTGGAGTCCCAGCTTCGCAGTGCCATCTATGCATTCTTTGAACACAGCAGCGAGGCGGCCGATCAGGTGATCGAACGCGAGGCTGGTGTGAACGCACTGGAAGTGGAAATTGACCACGACGTGTCGTCCACCATCAGTCGACGGCAGCCCACTGCACGTGACTTGCGCATGTTGCTGGCCATGTCAAAAATCACGGCCAACCTGGAACGTGCGGGTGACGAGGTCACGAAAATGGCGCGCATGGTCAAGCTGATCCTGGAGAGCGGCACGTCGCGTACGCTGCCCAGCTCTGAACTGCGGGTGGCCACTGACCTGGCCACTGCTTTGCTGCGCCGTTCGCTCGATGCATTTGCTCGCCTCGATACGGACACGGCCATGGCCATCATCAAGGCCGATGACGAGATCGACCAAGAATACGATGGCTTTTTGCGCAAACTCATTACTTACATCATGGAAGATTCGCGGGCCATTTCGCCCAGCCTGAACCTGTTGTTTCTGGCCAAGGCCATCGAACGTGTGGGCGACCACGCCAAAAATATCGCGGAAAGCACGATTTACGTTGCCAAGGGTGCCGACGTGCGTCACCTGTCGCCATCAGATCTGGAGTCAGCTGTTCTATGAGGAACATGCCACGCGTACTGGTGGTGGAAGACGAAGCTGCCATTGCCGAACTGATTGCGGTCAACCTTCGCCACAGCGGCTTCACGCCGACACTGGTGTTCGATGCCGAGGCAGCTCGCCGTGAGGTGGATGCCCAAGTGCCCGATTTAATTTTGCTGGATTGGATGTTGCCCGGCGAAAGTGGAGCGTCGCTGGCACGCAGCTGGCGGCAGCAGGAACGCACACGTGCCGTTCCCATCCTGATGCTGACGGCGCGCACTGACGAAGCCGATAAGGTGCAGGGGCTGGATGCCGGTGCTGACGACTACATCACCAAGCCGTTTTCCACCAAAGAGCTGTTGGCACGCATCCGTGCGGCGCTGCGCCGCCGTGCGCCTCTGACCGGAGATGATGCAGTGACTGTGGGTGACCTGAACCTGGATACCGCGACCTACCGCGTGACGTTCAAAGGTCAGGAACTGAAGGTGGGTCCGACAGAATTCAAGTTGCTGCACTACCTGATGAAGCATGTGGAGCGTGTGCACACAAGGGGCACGCTGCTTGACCGCGTATGGGGCGACCACGTTTTCATCGAAGAGCGTACAGTGGACGTACACATCAAACGCCTGCGCGAAGCACTGGGTGATGCCGGTGCAATGATTGAAACTGTGCGTGGCGCGGGTTACCGCCTGTCTTTGGGGAGCTTGCGTCTGAAGCAGCCCGTTACGGCAGACAATCCTGGTGCATGACAGCAAGGTATGTTGAACTGCTGGCGCTGATGGCGCTGGGCACCCTTTACGGTTGGTACGCGGTATCTCTTCCCTGGGTATTCGTGGGCGCAATGTGTGGCGCCGTGGTGTGGCTCGCGCTGGATAACTGGCGCTTTCGGCGCATCTTGAGCTGGTTGCGTGCTGAGGACTGGGCGAATGAACCGCAGTTGCCCCACGCATGGGGACAATTGATCGAGCGCGTCCGCAAGCTGCAGAAATCGTTGAATGGCAAAGCCAAAGACAGCCAGGCTCGGCTTGACGAATTTCTGGCTGCCATCCAGGCATCGCCCAATGGTGTGTTGTTGCTAGACAGTCAACTGCGCATTGAATGGGCGAATGAAACGGTCGCCGAACACCTCGGCATTGATCCACAGCGCGACCTGATGCAGCATGTGACCAACCTGATCCGCGATCCGGCGTTTTCGTCGTATCTAAGCAAAGCTGAATTCGATAGCGAGGTATCAATACCTGGCGCTCAGGCATCGGCAAAAAATCCTGTATCTGTTGCCATCCGGGTGCACCCTTACGGGAAGAAACGCAAACTGCTGCTGTCTCGTGATGTGACGGCCAAACAGCAGGCAGAGGCCATGCGGAGGGATTTCGTTGCCAACGTGTCGCACGAAATACGAACGCCCTTAACGGTGCTCGCCGGCTTCGTGGAAACTATGCAGACCCTGGATCTGGAAGATGCTGATCGCAACCATTACCTGGGGTTGATGGCGCAGCAGGCCGAACGCATGCAGTCGCTGGTTAGCGATTTGCTGACCCTGTCAAAGCTGGAAGGCAGCCCCACGCCGAATCGTCAGGGTGTGGTGCTGGCCAGCGAACTGATCGCCAAGTGCCTGGCTGACGCACAGGGGCTGTCGGAGGTGTTGGCAGGCGGCAGTCACCGGATCACGTCAGATGTACCGCAGGATGCACAGTTGGCCGGCAGTCTTGACGAGCTTAGCAGCGCACTGGGCAACCTGCTCAGTAACGCAGTGCGTTACACGCCTGCCGGTGGTGCCATCAAGGCAGGCTTTGATCTGTTGCCCGATGGCGGTGCCAACCTGTGGGTGACCGACACAGGTCCCGGTATTGCACCCGAACACGTGCCGCGCCTGACCGAGCGCTTTTATCGTGTGGACCGCAGCCGGTCGCGCGAAACGGGCGGTACGGGTCTGGGCCTGGCCATCGTGAAGCATGTGATCCAGCGGCACGGTGGGCAAGTCAGCATCAGCAGCGAGCTGGGCGCTGGATCGACGTTTGTACTGCATTTCCCTGCGGATCGGGTGCGGCGGTTCAGTCCCCGTCCTCGCTGACGAACGGCTCAAGAGGCTCTGCCGGGGTGACTACGCGGCGGAACAGCAACAGGCTTTCTTTGCCATCTGTCAGGCGGTTGAACCGTGCCAGGAGTTGCCACCCATCCAAGCCCGCAGATACATCTGGGTGATTGGGTGAGGCAACCAAATGCGGGCAATCGCTGACTTCGGCCGGGCGCATGTCGATGTTCATGTGTCCTTGGTGCGCCAAGCCCGCCAGCTGAGCAGTGTTCAGCCCGAGGGTAGTGGTGCATTCAGTCGCTGGTACTTGCGTGGCCAATCGCCTTGCAATAGGTCCATAGCTGCGGGCATGGTCAAGCAGGGGCAGCCACAGGGTCATCAGCAACAACCAGCACAAGGCGACGCCAGTGGCTGGTAGAACCATGCTTTTCCAGATGGCAGGGGGATGCCGCGTCACACGCCATGCGACCACAGCCAACCAGCACAGGGTTGCGACCAGAGCCACTGCAAAAGCAAAGCCCTCGAACGACGGCACGAAGCCGGGTGCCAACCTGGCCACGTTGGCCGCCGGTTTTTCGGGTATGCCGGTTACCATGGCAATCCAGATCACCCAAACGATGGTTGCGCACAGGCTGAAGAACAGCACAGAGAACCAGTCAATCAGCGCACTGACGCTCCGCTTGAGTGTTGGCAGCGCAAATGCGGCCAGCACTGACATGGCAGGCAATGCCAGCATCAAGGTTCTGTCTGACCCGCCTGCCCACGCGCTGGCTACCAGAATCAGTGTGGTCAGCATTGAAGGCAGGGCAACGTGAGCCTGTCTCAAATGCTGACGCCAGCGCCATAGCGTCCAGAGCACAAGTGGCCAAAGCGGCCAAGTGAACCACGCCAGCATTTTTACGAATGACGCGGTGCTGAACGGGAAGGGGGCATCGGTAGTAGCGGGTAGGATCCAAGGCGTGGTCCACCAAAGTACCCACATACTGGCCGCTGCACCCATACCAGCAGTGAGTGCCAGAGTTTGTTTTTTGCCGTCCTGGTGTGCAGGGCCCGTAGCCTGCGGTGTGTCGGTTTGGGTATGCAGTGCATACCAACTGGGAATGATCACCGCGATGGTCACTGCCAGCAATGGCATGCCAGACATGCCCATCACAAACAGGCCACTAAACCAGCAAGTGAATGTGCGTGCATCGGTTATTTCAGATCCGTGAGCAAGCCGGGCCGTCGCGTACAGCACCGATGCCAGGCTGGCCGTGAGGAACACGTCCGGCGTGGCCTCGTGTGACAACTGAGCCAACCCAAGGCTGCCCATCAGTGCCAGCAGGCCAGAGTCGGCCATGGCGCGCGCGTAATCCACCGGCGCAGCCTGACCACCGAATGCAAACGACACGGGTTGGGCCGTGCCCAGTAACGCAAAGCGAAACACCGCATGCCAGGTGAAGTAAAAAGTACCGGCCATTGCCAGGACAGCTGGCAGCCTGTACACCCATTCGGCCTGTTCGGGCCATGCCTGGACCATCAAGGCCCCCAGCCAGTGTGGCAACAAACCTGAGCTGATGTTTGTCTGACCGGGGATGGCTGGGTTCCACCAGTCGATGACCCCAAGCGCCATCCAGTTCATGATGCCGAATGCCGTGGTGTCGGCATTTTTCCAGGGCTCACGTCCCAAGAAACCGGGTGCGATGTACGCCACGCAGAGCCACAGCAGTGCCCAGCGGGGCAGTCGCTGGGCACCCGCTTGCGTGACGATGGCCGGAGATGCTTGGATCACACGAATAGCTGCTGAGTTGACGAACCGTTTGTCATGTCACTTTGCCACGTGCAGCAGCAAAGAGGGCGTGAATGCCCGAAAAAAAAGCCGACGACTGTCGGCTTTTTTTGTGCCACGAGGGCAATGCAGAGTGATTACTTCGCGGCGGTCGTGCGTGCGAAACGGTTGCGAAATTTTTCGACGCGACCACCCATGGTGTCCACGCTTTTTTGCGTGCCCGTGTAGAAGGGGTGTGATTCGCTGGAGGTGTCCAGCTTGAACAGTGGCAGTTCGCGACCGTCATCCAGTTTGACGGTTTCTTTCGTGTTGGCGCATGAGCGCGTCACGAATTTGAAACCGTTGGAGAGGTCCATGAAGCAAACTTCACGGTAGTTGGGGTGAATGCCATCTTTCATTTCATATCCTAAGTTCAGTTGCGACAGCCGCCGACCCAAAATACAGGGGTGACACTTGTCGCAGAAATGGGCCGTTGAATCGGTTGTGTTTTGGTTGCAGATGCGGCAGTTGCCACAACGACAGCCTGCGATTATCGCATGTTTTGAGTTGGCTGCGGTACGGTCCTGCACCTGTCAGCCAGTACCCGTTGCCGCTTTGGTCAGCCGCCTCGGCGCATCATCTCGAAAAATTCGGAGTTGTTCTTGGTGGACTTCATGCTCTTGAGCACCATTTCCATGGCTTCAATCTCGTCCATGTTGTACATGAACTGACGCAGGATCCGGGTTTTCTGCAAGATTTCTGGCTGCAGCAGCAGTTCTTCGCGGCGGGTGCCGCTGCGGTTGAGCTGGATGGATGGGAATACGCGCTTTTCATACAGGCGGCGGTCCAAGTGGATTTCGCAGTTGCCTGTTCCCTTGAATTCTTCGAAGATCACTTCATCCATGCGGCTGCCCGTGTCCACCAGCGCCGTGGCTATGATGGTCAGTGAGCCGCCTTCTTCAATCTTCCGTGCGGCACCAAAGAAACGCTTCGGGCGCTGCAATGCGTTGGCATCGACACCACCGGTCAGCACTTTGCCTGACGATGGCAGCACGTTGTTGTAGGCGCGTGCCAAGCGGGTGATGGAGTCGAGCAGGATCACGACATCCTTCTTCAGTTCGACCAGGCGTTTGGCACGCTCGATGACCATTTCGGCCACGTGAACGTGGCGTGCAGCAGGTTCGTCGAAGGTGGATGCAATCACTTCCCCTCGCACCGTGCGCTGCATTTCCGTCACTTCTTCCGGGCGCTCGTCAACCAGCAGCACCATCAATTCCACTTCAGGGTGGTTGGTTGTGATGGCGTGGCAGATGTGTTGCATCATGACCGTTTTGCCACTTTTAGGCGGCGCCACAATCAGTGCCCGCTGTCCGCGGCCGATGGGCGCGATGATGTCGATGACCCGGCCCGTGATGTTTTCATCACCCTTCATGTCCCGTTCGAGCTTCATTTGCTCTTTGGGGAAGAGAGGTGTGAGGTTCTCGAACATGATCTTGTGCTTGTTGTCCTCAGGGGGCAAACCGTTGATCTTGTCGAGTTTTGTCAGGGCGAAGTAGCGCTCGCCATCCTTGGGCGTGCGCACCTCGCCTTCGATCATGTCGCCTGTGTGCAGGTTGAAACGCCTGATCTGGCTGGGCGAAATGTAGATGTCGTCTGTCGATGCGGTGTAGCTTGTATCGGGTGCACGCAAGAAGCCGAAGCCGTCGGGCAGCACCTCCAGCACACCGTCAGCAAACACTTGCTCGCCAGCGCGTGCGCGCTTCTTGATGATGGCAAACATCAGTTCCTGTTTGCGCATGCGGCCAGTGTTCTCGATTTCAAGCGCTTCTGCTTGCTTGAAGACTTCGGAAACGTGGAGGGCTTTGAGTTCGGAAAGATGCATGTGAACCCCTGAGCGGAGCCTGATATGAATTTGGGAGAGCGCCCGGAAGCCGGGGCTGGGTGTGCAGTCGCTGTGAGGTGTTGCCTACGGACTGCTGCATTTGCGCCAGCGTGTAGCTGACAGTTTGATGATTATAGAACCCCGCTGCCATCAAAGGTCAACGGGGTGTGTTCAGTGTTGTGTTTGTTGTAATTCCAGTACAGCGCACCCCAAGCGTCGTTGTGGACGCGAGCCTCTGCGCGCATGGTTGCGCCAAGTCAACCCAGCTGCTGGTCAATGAACGCAATCAGCTGTGCTTTGCTGAGTGCACCCACTTTGGTGGCGGCCAACTGACCGTCCTTGAATACCATCAATGTGGGAATGCCACGGATGCCGTACTGAGCTGGCACAGCGCGGTTTTCATCGACGTTCATTTTGGCAACGGCCAAGCGCCCCGTGTAAACCGAGGCAACTTCGTCGAGGATGGGGGCAATCATTTTGCAGGGACCGCACCATTCGGCCCAATAGTCGACCAGTACGGGTGTGGAGGATTTGATGACCTCAGCTTCGAAAGTGGCATCGGAAACGTGTTTGATCTGGTCGCTGGCCATGTCAATTCCTGTGTGACGGTGGAAGCGCGAGTGCGCATGAATGTTTAAATCGAATGAAATTGTGACAGAAACCTGTGGGGCCTGTGTGAGCGGGTCACATGTGGCTGATCCGTGCCCAGCTGGCACCGCTGCTTTGAAGAAACTGAATCCACGTGAGCAATGAATTGACCGCCCCGCCTGGCACGGATGCCGCCACTGCATCCGACATCGAATGTGATGTGATAGTGGTGGGTGGTGGCCCTGCGGGCCTGATGGCCGCCGATGTCCTGTCTGGGCAAGGGTTTCGGGTGCATGTGTTTGATCGCATGCCGTCGGTCGGCCGCAAATTCCTGCTGGCAGGCAAGGGGGGGTTGAACCTGACCCACGCCGAGGCATTTGAGCCTTTTTTGAGCCGTTTTGGGGCTGCACAAGATGCACTCAGGCCGATGTTGACCGCCTTCGACGGTGCTGCTGTGCGTGCATGGGCATCGTCACTGGGTATCGATACGTTTGTGGGGACATCCGGGCGCGTGTTCCCTGTCGACATGAAGGCTGCACCTCTGCTGCGAGCCTGGTTGAGGCAATTGCGTGAGCCAACAAGTGTCCGGGTGCCCGTGACCTTTCATCAACGTCACCGCTGGGTTGGTTGGGATGCTGATGGTGCGATGCTGTTTGAGGTTGCATCTGGTGGCGTGTTGCGTGGAAGAGGGCGTGCCAGCGTGCTGGCGCTGGGCGGTGCAAGTTGGCCGCAACTGGGCTCGGACGGGGCCTGGGTGCCCTTGCTGACGGGAGGGGGCGTAACGGTGGTGCCGCTGCGGCCCAGCAATTGCGGGTTCGATGTGCTCGGAGGGTGGACGCCTCACTTCGTTGGTCGGTACGCAGGCAGTCCGCTCAAGTCCGTGGCCGTGCGGGTGCCAGCTGTGGCGTCAGGTTTGGCGCCAGATGGCGCTGAACGGTACGAAGAGCGGACCGCGTGCGTATTCGAACGCAAAGGCGAATGTGTGATCACGCAAACCGGTATCGAGGGCAGCGTCGTGTACGCTGCGTCTGCTTACCTGCGTAATCAGATCGAAACACGCGGTCAGGCGACGCTGGAAATAGACCTGCTGCCTGACTGGACGCCCGAGAAAATTGCGGCCGCGGTTCAGGCGCCACGGGGCTCGCGTTCGCTGAGTAACCACCTGAAAAGCCGTCTGGGGCTGGATGGTGTGAAAGCTGGCTTGCTCTACGAGCAATTGGGCGCAGAAAGGATGCATCAGCCAACTTTGCTGGCGGGCGCCATCAAAGCGTTGAAGGTCACGCTTGGTTCTTCGCGGCCTGTGGCTGAAGCCATCAGCACGGCTGGTGGTGTGCGCCTCGATGCGTTGACGCCTGAAGGCATGGTTGCCCAGCTACCTGGCGTGTTCTGCGCAGGTGAAATGCTCGATTGGGAGGCCCCCACAGGTGGATACCTCCTCACTGCCTGTCTGGCGACGGGGCGCTGGATGGGGGCTGCTGCTGCACGATATTTGAGCGCGACCGGCGAGGTTTGACGCGTGTCGGGTGGGTGTATCGCATGTCGTTTAGCTTGAAATCAAGCGTCGGGCTATAATGATGGGCTGTGGATCCTCTGGTCAGCCGCTTCAAGCCTGCTTCACTCTTGTAATGAAGTTGCCAAGAAGCCTTTTGTGTAGCGTGACCATGACCCTTATCAGGAAAAAATGAACCTCATTCAAACCCTTGAGCAAGAAGAAATTGCTCGTCTGAACAAAGAAATCCCCCCGTTTGCACCTGGCGACACCGTGATCGTCAGCGTGAACGTGATCGAAGGTACGCGCAAGCGTGTCCAGGCTTACGAAGGTGTCGTGATCGCTCGCCGCAACCGTGGTCTGAACAGCAGCTTCATCGTTCGCAAAGTGTCCAACGGTGAAGGCGTGGAGCGTACGTTCCCGCTTTACAGCCCGTTGATCGCCAAGATCGAAGTCAAGCGCCGCGGCGATGTCCGTCGTGCCAAGCTGTACTATCTGCGCGACCGCAGCGGCAAGTCTGCACGTATCAAGGAAAAACTGGGCGCTTGAAGCAACCAGCTCTTCAGAAAAGCCGCTCATCCGAGCGGTTTTTTTTTGCCTATCCCAAATTCATGAGCATGTTCGACCCGCGCCAGGTTCCCATCATTCGGCGCGATCACCATTTGCCTGCGGTCGACCCTGCTGTCTTCACTGCGGCCGCGTTGCGTGCGCGCTTCGCGAATCCACCCAACTGGTCGCCAGAAGTGCTGCGTGAAAAGAAATTTGGTCACCGTGTACCGGCAGAAGCCGCAGTGTTGATGGCCATTGTTCAGCGTGAAGAGCCGACGTTGTTGCTCACGCAGCGGGCGAGTCACCTGAACACGCATTCGGGTCAGATTGCATTGCCGGGTGGGAAGGTGGATGCCACCGACGCATCACACATCGCGACCGCCTTGCGTGAGGCGCACGAGGAGGTGGGGGTGCCGCCCGAGCGCGTCGAGGTGCTGGGCTGCTTGCCCATTTATGTCACTGGCACGGCGTTCACCGTGACGCCAGTGGTTGGCCTACTCGCCCCTGATGTGCCTGTGGTGCCCAACGCATCTGAAGTGGCGGATGTGTTTGAGGTGCCGCTGGCCTTTTTACTTGATCCCGCCAACCACAGGCTGCACAGGCTGGTGTTCGAGGGGGTCGAGCGCGAATGGTTTTCCATGCCGTACACCGATGCGTCTGCCGAACGCTTCATCTGGGGGGCCACGGCGGGCATGTTGCGCAATCTGTATGCGTTTTTGAAGGCGTAGACACGTGTTTTTTACTTTCGCGCGACCGTCTGGCCCCCAGGGCCGCGAGTGTTGACCGCTATCATCTGACCATGAGTTTTCTGGCAGTTCTATTCGCCTTGTTGCTGGAACAGGCGCGTCCCTTGACCGAGCACAACTGGGTTCATGCCAGCATGCGCGGGTGGGTCAGGTCGGTGAAAAAGAGCCTGGACGCAGGGCAGCATCACCATGGCTTGCTGGTGTGGGCCATGGCCGTGGCTTTGCCGGCGCTCGTTGCGGCTGGCGTGCACATTGCACTGTGGTCATACAGTGTGGTGCTGACGTTTGTCTGGACGGTTGCCGTGCTGTACGTCACGCTGGGCTTCAGGCAGTTCAGCCACCACTTCACCGATATCAGGGGTGCGCTGGAGCGTGGCGATGAATTGGCTGCGCGCCAGGCCCTTGCTGCTTGGCGGCGGGTACCTGTCGAGGCTGTTTCGCCTTCGGATCCGCTACGCCAGGCCATCGAATATTCGGTGCTGGCGGTTCACCGCCACGTATTGGGCGTGCTGGTGTGTTTCGTTGTGTTCTGGATCATGGGCCTGGGGCCCGCTGGGGCTGTTTTGTTCCGGCTTGCCGACTACATGGCGAGCAGCAACGCAGCTCGACGGGGGCGGTTGCAAGGGCCTGACGAACTCATGCCCAGCGAAAGCGTGTGCACCGTCGCGGCCCGTGCCTGGCAACTGATCAACCACGTTCCAGCGCGTGCATCCGCCATCGCCTTTGCAATCGTAGGCAATTTTGAAGAGGCGGTAGCCAATTGGCGCACCATTGGCGTCACGTCAAGAGACGCCAATGATGTGGTCGTGCTGGTCGCAGCGGCTGGGGCGTTGAACCTTGCGCTGGTGGGCGATGTGGTGGCCGAGGGCAGCACCACAGCCCGGGCCCCTGAACTGGCCCATCTGACCAGCCTGGTTGGGTTGGTATGGCGAAGCGTGGTGCTGTGGATGCTTTTCCTGGCGCTGTTGACGTTGGCCAACTCTGTGGGCTGACAGCCTCTCAGCTTCTTGCAGGGTCGCACTCAGATCATTTGAGGTCATTTTCGCGGCAATTGGTGGCCACGGGCTCGATGTCAGGCCGTGAAAGTTGCGCTCACCAGTGCCTGCTTTGCGACAGTTCGTCAAACAATTCGCAATAAATTTTATAGCGATTGTCGTCTATGGGATAAGCGGTAGAGGCATTTTTCATGCGTGAAATCACGCTACAGCCTGGCTCATGCCGATGCGTGCAGTTGTAGTACTTGCATTCGCCCAGATGCCGACGAATGTCTGGCATGAGCTTGGCCAGTTGCGTGGCTTCGATGTGGCGTAAACCGAATTCCTGAAAACCGGGCGAATCGATCAGTGCCGTATGCTTGGCAGGGTCAACCCAGTACCACAGCGTGCTCGTGGTCGTGTGTTTGCCCGAGTTCAATGCTTTCGATATTTCGTTGGTCAGCGCAAAAGCCTTGGGCACCCAGTGGTTGATCAGCGTACTTTTCCCGACCCCGGATGGCCCCAGCACCAAGGTCTTTTTGCCTTGCAGATGGCCGTCCAGCGCAGACAAGCCGTTTTGCGTGGCCATGGGTTGCTCGGGTATGGTTTCATCGGGGTTCAGGCACAGCGGCAACACGGTGTAGCCCATGTCTCGGTAAGGTGCCAGCCGCAGCCAGGCACGGTTGAAAGGCTCGGCCAGGTCGCTTTTGTTCAACCCGATCAGCGGGGCGATGCCAGCCGCTTCGGCCGCAACCAGTGCGCGGGCCAGCTGGCGTTCTGAAAATTCGGGTTCGGCGGCCAGCAGGATCAATACTTGGTCGAGGTTGGCTGCGAACGATTTGGTGCGAATCTCATCCTGGCGGTAAAACAGATTCTGGCGGGGTTGTACCTTTTCCACGGTGCCTTCGTCGGCACTGGGCGTCCATAGCACATGGTCCCCCACCAGTGCAGCGTTCTTTTTGCCACGGGGGTGGCAGATGCGGCGAGTGCCATCGGGCGACTCGACCACCACGTGTCGCCCGTAAGTGGCCACCACCAGGCCGGGTTGCAGGGCGTTGTCAGCGGTCATTGGTCTACCCTCCGTGCTGTGCATTGCGGGGCTGAGCGCCTTCGGAGCGGCCGAGCGGCGCTCATGCTGCACCGCCCATGGCGTTCAGTTTGCTCAGCCTGTCGGACGCGGGCGGGTGCGAATAGTAGAACCACACATACCAGGGGTCCGGGGTGAGGGTCGACGCGTTGTCGCGGTAAAGCTTGAGCAATGCGGTGCTCAGATCGCTGCCGTTGGCGTGGCTGGCGGCAAAGGCATCGGCCTGGAATTCATGTTTGCGCGAGCTGGCCGCAGCCAGTGGCGACAGGAAGAAGGTGGCCACGGGGGTGGCCATCATGAACAACAGCAGGGCCAGCGCTTCGTTGCCACCTTGCACACTGGGCTCCACACCCAGCCCCACGTAAAACCACGCCTGGCCCGACAGCCAGCCCAGTGCAGCCAGGCCTGCCAGGCTGGTCAGCGCCATCAGCAGCACGCGTTTGACGATGTGTTTGTGGTGGAAATGCCCCAGCTCGTGCGCCAGCACGGCCTCCACCTCGGGCGCAGACAGCTGGCTCAGCAGTGTGTCGTAAAACACCACGCGTTTGGCCGCACCAAACCCTGTGAAATAGGCGTTGGCGTGCGCGCTGCGGCGGCTGCCATCCATCACGAAAAAGCCTTTCGCACGGAAACCACCGCGTGCCATCAGCGCGTTCACGCGTGTGGCCAGTGCGTCGTTAGCCAGCGGCTTGAAGGTGTTGAACATCGGTGCAATCACCGTGGGGTAAATGACCATCAGCAGCAGGTTGAACCCCATGAACACGCCCCAGGCCCACACCCACCAGGTGCTGCCTGCAGATGCCATCAGCCACAGCACGGTGCCCAGAATGGGGATGCCGATGGCCGCTCCAATGGCCGCGCCTTTCAGCCCGTCCATCACCCAGGCCCTGAGCGAGGTGCGGTTGAAGCCAAACTGTGCTTCCAGCCTGAAAGTTTGGTACCAGCTCATGGGCAACTCAAGGGCGCTGCCCAGCACCGTGAAACTGACCACCAGCGCGACCTGTTGCCACAAGCCTGGCTGCATCATGTCAAGCAAAGCCTTGTTCAGGGCATCCAGACCGCCCAGCAGTGTCCAGCCCAGCAGCAAGGCGGCCTGAAGACCGATGTCGATGACTGAGAGCCGTGTTTTGGCCACGGTGTAGTCGGCCGCCTTCTGGTGGGCGGCTGTGTCAATGGTGGTTTCGTAGGGCGTGGGCACGTGCGCACGGTGGCGGGCCACGTGCCGTATCTGGCGGCTGGCCAACCAGAGGCGCAGGAGTGTGGATGTGGTCAGCAGGCCCGCGAACGTCAGGGCCAGGAGGGTAGGGGAAACATGCATGGCGCGAGTCTAACCAGCCCTTGGTGGCGCGTGCGTCTAAGGGGCTGGCGTTTGCGGCGAAAATGCGGCATGAGTTTGAAGCGCCCCACCCAGCCCCGTCACACGCACGAACCACATCCCGTGCACCCCTCCGGCTTGCTGAAGAATGACATGAACCTGGTCTGGATCGACTGCGAAATGAGCGGTCTGGACCCAGAAAAAGACCGCCTGCTGGAAATCGCCCTGATCGTCACCGGCCCGGATTTGACGCCTCGCGTGGAGGGGCCCGTGCTGGTCATTCACCAGGATGACGCCGTGCTGGACGGCATGGATGCCTGGAACAAGGGCACACACGGCCGCAGCGGCCTGATTGACAAGGTCAAGGCCAGCACGTTGACCGAGGCCGAGGCTGAGGCCGAGCTGCTGGCGTTTGTGGCGAAGTTCGTGTCCAAGAAGGACTCGCCCATGTGCGGCAACACCATCCACCAAGACCGGCGTTTTCTGGTGCGCTACATGCCCAAGCTGGACGATTTCATGCATTACCGTTGCCTGGATGTCAGCACACTCAAGGAGCTGTCGCGCCGTTGGGAACCTGCTGTCTACAAAGCATTCAAGAAGAAGCAGCGTCACACGGCGCTGGCCGATGTGCACGAATCCATCGACGAACTGGTGCACTACCGTACGCATTTTCTGAAAGTGGGCGAACCCGCTGCTGCGACCACGTCAGCCACCGCCGCTTGAACCTGAACATCATTTACTGCAACCCGATATGGCTGTTTTCACGCTACAGGACATTTTGTTTTCTCAGGGCTTTGGCACACGCCGTGTGTGCGCGGGGCTGATTCAGCAGGGGCTGGTGTCGGTCGGTGGGGCGGTGCAGTCCGACACGCTGGCTGAGTTCGATACCGAGGGCCTGCAGTTCACGGTGCAAGGTGTGCCGTGGCCCTATCAGGAGCGTGCTTACCTGATGCTGCACAAGCCGGCTGGGTACGAGTGCTCGCAAAAGCCTGGCATGTATCCCAGCATTTACAGTTTGTTGCCCGGCCCGCTGCGCACGCGCGGTGGGGGAGCGGCGGCAGGTGTACAGGCAGTCGGGCGGCTCGACCAGGACACCACGGGCTTGCTGCTGCTGAGCGACGATGGCAAGTTCATACACCGCATGAGCTCACCCCGCCACCATGTGCCCAAGGTGTACGACGTGACCACCAAGCACGACATCGATGCCACCCAGGTGTCGCGCCTGTTGGCTGGCGTGGTGCTGGACGACAGTCCTGTGCCCGTCAAGGCCGCTGCGGCAGAGCAGGCGGGCACACACCGCCTGCTGTTGACGCTGACCGAAGGCAAATACCACCAGGTCAAGCGCATGCTGGCGGCGGTGGGCAACCGTGTCGAGGGCCTTCATAGGTCTCAAATTGGTAGCATACAGTTGACATTTGAATTGCCTGAAAGGCATTGGAGGTGGCTAACTGTTGATGAGGTCAAGGCTCTGCAGGCCAGCCCGTCAAAGTGAGGGGCTTTTGTTTGGCCGGATCGCACACCTTGGGTTAAGCTGACGCATGAGCCTGATTCTCGATTCGTTCTGGCGCGCTGCCTTGTACTGCCTGCACCCACGGGTGGTCATGCTGTCGTTGCTGCCACTGGTGATCATGGTGGCCCTGTCGTTTGGGGCCGGTTACTGGTACTGGGAACCGGCGGTGGCGGCTGTGACCGCCTGGCTGGAATCCAATGCCTTGCTGGCGCTGGCCTTGGGCTGGCTCGACTCGGTTGGGCTGGGGGCATTGCGCAGCGTGCTTGGGCCGTTGGTGGTGCTGTTCATGGCCACCCCCATCATCGTCATCACGGCATTGCTGCTGGTGGGTCTGATGATGACGCCTGCCATGGTCACGCTGGTGGCGCAGCGCCGCTTCCCGGTGCTGGAGCGCAAGCGCGGTGCGTCGTGGGTGGCGGGTTTGTTCTGGTCGCTCGTGTCCACGTGCACGGCACTGCTGGCCATGGTAGCGTCGCTGCCGCTGTGGTTGATTCCGCCGCTGATCATGGTGTTGCCCCCGCTCATATGGGGGTGGTTGACCTACCGCGTGTTTGCCTACGATGTGCTGGCCGACCATGCCAGCGCCGAAGAGCGCCAAACCTTGATCAAACAGCACCGTCACCAGTTTCTGGCGCTGGGCATCATCACGGGTTACCTGGGGGCGTTGCCCAGTGTGCTGTGGGCGTCGGGGGCCATGTTCATTGCCATGGCGCCCATCCTGATTCCGCTGGCCATCTGGATTTACACGCTGGTGTTTGCTTTTTCGGCCCTGTGGTTTGCGCATTTCGGGCTGGGTGCATTGGTCAAGCTGCGCGAGGCCGATGCCAAAGCCCTTGCCAAGGCGCAGGACTGGACTGCGCAGGCCGCCCAAGCGCCGTTGCCCGTGGTGGACATTGCCGGTCCCGCCGATTCAACCCGTCTGCCCGTTGCACAAGCCGCCTTGCCACCCGTTGTGCCCCCTTCATCTCACGGAGGCCCATGAGCCCGTCTACTCCACCCGTTTTCGGAGCATTGATCATCGGGGACGAAATCCTCTCGGGTCGTCGCGTTGACAAGCACCTGCCCAAACTCATCGAACTGTTGTCGGCACGTGGGCTGGCGCTGTCGTGGGCCAACCATGTGGGGGACGACCCGGTGCGCATCACCCGCATGCTGAGCGACGCGTTTGCCAGCGGTGACGTGGTGTTTTCATTTGGGGGCATCGGAGCCACACCCGACGACCACACCCGTCAGTGTGCGGCGGCCGCACTGCAACAGCCGTTGGTGCTGCACCCGGACGCCAAAGTGCTCATCGCGGCTCGCATGGCCGAAATGGCCGCGCAGCAAGGCGCCGAATTCGACCCGGCGCATCCCGATAGCCTCAGGCGTTTTCAGATGGGCGAATTTCCCGCGTCTGCGACCATCATCCCCAATCCGTATAACCGCATTCCAGGATTCAGCTGCCAGGGTGCCCAAGGTGGTGCGGTTCACTTCGTGCCAGGCTTTCCGGTCATGGCCTGGCCCATGGTTGCCAACGTACTTGACCAGCAGTACGCCAGTTGGTTCAAGGTGGGGGCATGGGCAGAACACTCGGTGATCGTCTATGGTGCACTGGAAGCCACGTTGACTCCCTTGATGGTGCAGATCGAGTCCGCGCACCCTGGCATCAAGGTGTTCAGCCTGCCTAGCGTGGACCATCCTGTGTACGGCAAGCACATTGACCTGGGGGTCAAAGGTACACCGGACGCGGCACAGCTTGCTTTCGCTCAGCTCAAGCAAGGGCTTGTGGCCATGAACATGCAACTGGGCCCAGAATCAGTGCGAAATTGAGTGCTCGTATTTGGTGCAAATCGGTTTTTAATGCGCATTTTTGGTGCATCAGTGTGCTGTGTTGCTGTCAGCCAGTGTGCCAGCGAGCTGAGGCATACTCGTGTGCATCAGGCAGCGTGTAGCCTTTGCTGGCATAGAAGCTGCTTTGATCCTTTCAACCCTGTTTTCAACCCGCTAGCTATTCTTTTAGGAGATTTCTGATGGCCAAGACCGTCGCAGACGTGATGCAAATGGTGAAAGACAACGAAGTGAAATTCGTTGACTTCCGTTTCACCGATACCCGTGGCAAGTGGCAGCACATTACGGCGCCCGTGTCTCAGTTTGGCGAAAGCAAGTTCGAAGAAGGTCAAGCTTTTGATGGTTCGTCCATCGCAGGCTGGAAAGGCATTGAAGCTTCTGACATGTTGCTGATGCCCGATGCTGGCAGCGCTTTCATCGACCCCTTCTTTGAAGAATCCACCCTGGTGCTGATCTGTGACGTGATCGAGCCCACCGATGGCAAGGCTTATGAGCGCGATCCACGCTCCATCGCCAAGCGCGCCGAAATGTACCTGAAGGCCACCGGCCTGGGCGACACCGCGTTCTTCGGTCCCGAGCCAGAGTTCTTCCTGTTCGACGACGTGCGCTGGAGCACCGAACCCAACAATACTTTTTACGCCATTGATGAGTACGAAGCACCGTGGAACAGCGGTGCCAAGCTCGAAAACGGCAACCGTGGTCACCGCAACCGCGTCAAGGGTGGCTACTTCCCCGTGCCCCCCGTCGACAGCACGCACGACATGCGCAGCGAAATGTCCCTGATCCTCGAATCAGTGGGCATTCCTGTTGAAGTGCACCACCACGAAGTGGCCGGTGCAGGCCAGTGCGAAATCGGCACCAAGTTCTCGACTCTGGTCGAGCGCGCTGACTGGACACTGCTGCAAAAGTACGTCATTCACAACGTGGCCAACGCCTACGGCAAAACGGCCACGTTCATGCCCAAGCCCTACGCGGGTGACAACGGTTCCGGCATGCACGTTCACCAGTCCGTCTGGAAAGACGGCAAGAACCTGTTTGCGGGCAATGGCTACGCCGGCTTGTCCGATTTCGCCCTGTACTACATCGGCGGCATCATCAAGCACGCCCGTGCACTGAACGCCATCACCAACCCCGGCACCAACAGCTACAAGCGCCTGGTTCCCCACTTTGAGGCACCGGTGAAACTGGCTTACTCCGCCAAGAACCGTTCTGCTTCCATCCGCATTCCCAACGTCGCCAGCGACAAGGCCCGCCGCGTGGAAGCGCGTTTCCCCGATCCATTGTGCAACCCCTATCTCGGCTTTGCAGCGTTGCTGATGGCTGGTCTGGACGGCGTGCGCAACAAGATTCACCCCGGTGAAGCCGCCAGCAAAGACCTGTACCACCTGCCTCCCGAAGAAGACAAACTGGTGCCCACCGTGTGTACCAGCCTGGACCAGGCACTGGAATGCTTGGACAAAGACCGCGGCTTCCTGACCGAAGGCGGCGTATTCACCGACTCTTGGATCGATTCCTACATTGAACTCAAGATGCAGGAAGTGACCCGCAGCCGCGTGGAAGTGTCACCTGTCGAATACGACATGTACTACAGCCTCTGATCCACATCTGGCTCACTCAAAAAAGGACGGCTCTGCCGTCCTTTTTTACTTTGTGCCATCGAAATTGGACTTTCAGTCCGGGACAAGGGCACTTTTGCGCGATACTGAAACTCGAAATCCGCAGGGCAATGGGCCCTGGAGCACGACATGACCGCACATTTCCCCGTTTCTTTCCGCCACTTGACACACAAGCGAGCATTGCCCGCCAGACAGATGTTGGCCGTGGTGTGTGCCATTGGTGTGGCGGCGACATGCCTGTCCGCTGCACAGGCGCAGGATCGCATCTTCCGTTGTGGCAACGAGTACACCAACAGTCCCTCACCCGCACAGAAAAAGGATTGCAAGCAAATTGACGGTGGCAATGTCACCGTGGTGCCAGCAACCAAACCCAATCCGTCTGCAGGCAACCGTGCGGGTGGGCAGCAGGTGGCATCGGTCGATCAGCCCAGGGTTGACCCGGCGCAACAAAAGGCCCGCGACAGCGATGCCCGAACCATTCTGGAAGGCGAATTGCGCCGTGCCGAGTCCCGCTTGGCCGATTTGCAGCGTGACTACAACAACGGCCAGCCCGATAAAAAAACGGACGAGCTGCGCAACGTAGCCCGCTACCAGGAGCGCGTGGCCGAACTCAAGGCCAGCATCACGCGCGCCGAGGCAGACGTGACCGGCATCAAGCGAGAGCTGCAGCGTGCAACGGGTGGTGCTGCCAACGCATCGTCATCCGCATCGGCCCGTTGACCAGTTTGCCCATGCCTGCTCCCAAAGTTGTATTGCCGCCCTCCAAATTCCAGGCGCTGGACCTGCTGGCCACGCTGGTGGCTGTCGTCGGGGCCGACGGCACAGTGCTGTTCGTGAACGCTGCACTCGAAGACGCGTTGGGGCTGTCACGCCGCAGCGTCGCCGGTGCGCAGCTGGCCGACTTTTTCACTGAACCTGCACAGCTTGTCAACGCGCTGGCCGGTGCAAAGGACAACGAATTTGCTGCATTGCGTTACGACGCTTGGCTCAAATCCTTGCACCGCGACCCTTTGCCTGTGCACGTGGTGGTGGCGCAAACCGAGGTGCCCAGCGAAGTGGTGGTGGAGTTGCTGCCATTGGAGCAGCAGTCTCGCCAGGACCGGGAAGAGCGCCTGATTGGGCAGGCCCAGGCCAACAAAGAGCTCATCCGCAACCTGGCCCACGAAATCAAGAACCCGCTGGGCGGCATACGGGGTGCCGCACAGTTGTTGCAGATGGAGCTCGATTCGCGCGAGCTGATCGAGTACACGCAGGTCATCGTGCACGAGGCCGACCGCCTGCAAACGCTGGTTGACCGCCTGCTGGCACCCCACCGTCGGCCGCACTTGGTAGGCGATGTCAACATCCACGAAGTGTGCGAGCGCGTGCGGGCACTCATCCTGGCCGAGTTTCCCAAGGGTTTGCGCGTCGTGCGCGACTACGACACGTCGTTGCCCGAGTTCCGTGGTGATCGCGAGCAACTTATTCAGGCACTGCTGAACATCGCGCACAACGGCGCGCAGGCGCTGGCTGGGCGGGTGGCAGCGGGCGATGCCTGCATCACGTTTCGCACGCGCGTGGCCCGTCAGGTCACATTTGGCAAGCAACGCTACCGGTTGGCACTGGAATTGCATGTGATCGACAACGGGCCCGGCGTGCCGGACTCGATCAAGGACCGCATCTTCTACCCATTGGTGTCTGGGCGTGAAGGTGGGTCCGGCCTGGGGTTGACGCTGGCACAGACCTTTGTGCAGCAGCACCACGGCCTGATCGAGTGCGACAGCGAGCCAGGCCACACCGACTTCAAGATTCTGATCCCCTTGCCTTGAAGCCGATGTCCCCTTTGCCGGGGCGAGGATGCAGGGGGGCAGTCGAGCCAGCGGTCAACCCAGCGGCAAAAAGGAAACGTACGCATGAAACCCATCTGGATCGTTGATGACGATCAGTCCATCCGCTTTGTGCTGGAAAAGGCCTTGCTGCGCGAAAACCTGCCCACCCGCAGTTTCTCCAATCCGCAGGATGTGCTGGCCGCCTTGGTCGATGGCCCCGATGAGCTGGGCCCGCAGGTGTTGGTCAGTGACATCCGCATGCCCGGTGGGTCTGGGTTGGACTTGCTGGACAAGGTCAAACAGAAGTTGCCCGGCCTGCCCGTCATCATCATGACGGCGTTTTCCGACCTCGACAGTGCCGTATCCGCCTTTCAGGGCGGCGCGTTCGAGTACCTGCCCAAGCCTTTCGATTTGCCCAAGGCGGTGGAGCTGATCCGCCGTGCCGTGGAGGAAAGCCAGCGCGAAGAAGTGGCTGAAGAGCGCATGGCCGCCACCCCCGAAATGCTGGGGCAGGCGCCCGCCATGCAGGACGTGTTCCGTGCCATCGGCCGCTTGAGTCAGAGTAACGTCACGGTCATGATCACCGGCGAGTCCGGCTCGGGCAAAGAACTGGTGGCGCGTGCCTTGCACAAGCACTCACCTCGCGCCAATGGGCCTTTCGTTGCTATCAATACAGCAGCCATTCCCAAAGACCTGCTCGAAAGCGAGCTGTTTGGACACGAGCGCGGTGCATTCACCGGCGCACAGACCATGCGCAGGGGGCGGTTCGAACAGGCTGACGGTGGCACGCTGTTTCTTGACGAAATCGGCGACATGCCGTTCGACCTGCAAACTCGCTTGCTGCGAGTGCTGTCAGACGGACATTTCTACCGGGTCGGTGGGCACAGCGCGGTCAAGACCAATGTGCGCGTCATCGCGGCCACGCATCAGAACCTGGAGCAGCGAGTGAAAGAGGGCGTGTTCCGCGAGGACTTGTTCCACCGCCTGAACGTCATCCGTTTGCGGCTGCCCGCGTTGCGCGAGCGGCGTGAAGACATCCACATGCTCACCCGGCATTTCCTGGTGCAAAGCGCCCAGCAACTGGGGGTGGAGCCCAAGCGCATTTCCGATGCCGCGTTGCACCGGTTGTCGGGGTTCGAGTTTCCGGGCAATGTGCGCCAGCTTGAAAACGTGTGCCACTGGCTCACCGTCATGGCACCGGCACAGGTCATTGACGTGAAAGACCTGCCGCCCGAGGTGCTGGCACTGCCCGCAGTCAGCAGCGAGGCCACGTTCGATGGCGCGCAGCCTGACGGCGTCCACCCCGCATCGGCACCCGTGGGTGCCGCAGTGTTGCCCGATGCGGGTGCAGAAGCTCACCAGGCCGATGCCGGGTCTGCCCACTCACTCCAGACGGGTACGGGCACGCCTGTTGCCAGCAGTGCCACCTACCTGGCGACAGCGAGTGGCACGGCAGAGTGGATTACTGGCCTGCAGGCCGAGGCTCAGGGGCTGCTGGATGCCGGGCGTGACGACATCTGGGATGTGCTGACGCGCAAGTTCGAGTCGCAGCTCATCCTCACGGCCTTGGCCAACACGCGTGGTCGCCGCATCGAAGCGGCTCAGCGCCTGGGCATTGGTCGCAACACCATCACCCGCAAGATCCAGGAACTGAACCTGGAGTGAGGGGACTCATGAGGAAACACCGGGCCGCCCCCAAGTTTCCTCATCCCCCTCGGGGGGCCTGGTGCGAAGCAACAGGTTTGGGGGCGCTCTCAGGCCGCAGCACCCAGCGACAGCACGACGGGCGCGTGGTCACTGGGACGTTCGTTCTTGCGTGGCAGCTTGTCGACCGCGCACGAACGGGCCAGCGGCGCCAAGCCGTTGCTGACCAGGATGTGGTCGATGCGCAGGCCCCGGTTGCGGCGGAAAGCGAATTCGCGGTAGTCCCACCAGCTGTAGTTCTTCTCGGGTTGGGGGAACAGGCGCATGCTGTCGTGCAACCCCAGGTCAATCAGCGCTCGCAGGTGGGTACGTTCTTCAGTCGTGCAGTGAATGGCTTCACGCATGCCTTCGGGGTCCCACACGTCAGCGTCGTCAAAGGTGATGTTGTAGTCGCCCATCAGCACCAGGCGGGGGTGGGTGGCCAGCTCTTGTTGCACCCAGTTGCGCAGCGCATGCAGCCAGCGCATTTTGTAGGCGAACTTGTCGGTGCCAGGTGCTTGCCCGTTGGGGAAGTACGCACCGATGACCCGAACGCTGCCCGGCTGGGCGTTGGCCGCACTCACCGGGTGGCCGGAGTCGCCTGCCAGGGCGGGTTCGGCCGTGGCAGCGGCGGGCAGGTCGAATGTGGCCGCTATCACACGTGCATGCTCGTCGTCAAAACCGGGAATGTTTTTCAGCACGGACGAGCCTGCCGTGCGGGAGATGAGTGCCACGCCGTTGTAGGTCTTCTGGCCAAACCACTGGGCGTGGTAACCCGCCTCGGCAAAGGCCGCTGCGGGGAACTTCTCGTCGGCCATTTTCAACTCTTGCAGGGCCAGCACGTCGACCGGGGCACCGGCGGCGGCTTGCGCTGCCAGCCAGTCCAGCACCTGCGGCAAGCGCACAGCCAGCGAGTTGACATTCCAGGTGGCAAATTTCATATAAAAAGTGGCCTTGTCGCTTTATTCAATTCAACTGTTTGCTCTTGAAAAATGAATTTCAAAGGTGCATCGCAGCCGCCACGCCCACCGTCAGGCCAATGGCACCTGCGCCAAACATGGCGTATTCCAGCCATTTTTTGCGGGTCAGCAGTGCAATGGCTGCCAGGGCAATGGAGACTTGCAGTGCCGTGGTGGCCTGTGCCCAGCGGTGGTGCTGGTGCATCTGCTCGTCAGACTGGTGGTCCCATTCTTTGGCGTCGACTTCCAGTTTGTCTGCCACGACTTTGATGTCGCCTTTTTCTTTTTCGTAGCGGTCAACCTTGGCCTGGTATTTGGCTTTGTCGTCGGCAGTCGGTGCCAGGTCACGTGCCAGTTCAGCCAGCGATTGCTTGGTACTTTTGGACTGAAAGTAATTCCACTGGTTGGAGGCTTCCGTCTTCTTGATGGCGGCGTTGTTTTTGAACAGGCCGGCATTGGCTTGGGTGGCACCGCCCATGTAGCCAAACAAGGCACCCACGGTGGCGATGATGGCGGTGAACATGGCGATCTGGTTGGTCATTTTTTTTGACGCGGGGTCTTCGTCATGGTGACCGCCGTGGCCGCCTTGCTGGGCATGCTCCAGCTCGTGATCGTGGGGGCCGTGAACGTGAAAACCGTGTCCTGACATGTCAAATTTCCTGTGGGTGAGGGTTCAAATACGTGATGAAACTGTAGCCCAGCCCTGTGGCAGTCTGGTGGCGCTCCCGCTGGGTTTCCACCCACTCGGGGCCCAGCGTGGGGGCGAAGGCGTCACCTTCGAAGTCGGCATCGATTTCAGTGGCTACCACGCGCTGCGCCAGGGGCAAGGCTTGTGCGTAAACCTGAGCACCACCGATAACCCAGACTTCAGCGTGATTTTTCAAAAAATCTAGCGAACTTTCCAAACTGTCAAAGCGGTGAGTGCCATTTTCTTGCCAATTTTCGTCGCGCGTCAGCACGGCATTCAGACGGCCAGGAAGGGGGCGAAAACGCGGGGGGAGCGAGTCCCATGTCTTGCGTCCCATGATGACGGGGCAGCCTTGCGTGTGGCGTTTGAAGTGCGCCATGTCTTCCGGCAGGTGCCAGGGCAGGGTGTTGTTTTTGCCGATCACGCCGTTGCGGGCGCGGGCGTAAATGAGGTTGAGGCGCATGGTGGGGTTGTCCTGCTTCAGTTGGTGGGGGCCAGGTTCAGGTTGTAAGTGCGAAACACCCGGTCCTCGGTCCAGCCCATGGATTCATACAGCAACTGTGCCTGGGTGTTGGTGTGGGCGGTGGTCAGGTCCATGCGGGCCATGCCGTCGCACCGACCACGTTCGGCTGCCGCGGTCAGCAGCAGTTTGCCCACATGCTGGCGCCTGACAGCAGGCGTCACGAACAAATCGTAAAGCACATAAATGGGCGCTGCCAGCACCGAGCAAAACGAGGGGTACAGCTGGCAAAAACCGGTCAGCTCGCCATGGGAGGACTGGGCCACCAGCACCACAGACTGCGCATGGGCCATGCGATCGCACAAGTAGCGTTGCGCCAGAGGCTGGTCAGGGGGCTGCCCGTAGAACTGCCGGTAAGCGTCAAAAAGAGGGGCCAGCTGTTCAATATCGGCCGTTGTGGCGGGCCGAACGATAGGCGGGATGGATGCCATGTGATGTACCCCGGCGGAGAAAGTGCGCGAGTGTACGGGATGTGTACATGGCCATGTGCATGGGCAGTCTGCGGTCGCGCTTCCAGCGTCCGACCGCCGTTTACGCTTTGCGTGCGGGCAGCAGCACCGCGGCAATGGCCGACATCACCAGTGCCACGGCCACGTAGTCTTGCCAGTGCGGCACCTCGCCCACGATGAGCGTGGCGCTGAGCGTGCCGATCAGTGGGATGGCCATCACGCTCATGGCGCTGGTGGCCGGCGGCAGGTTGCGCGCCAGCCCGAACCAGATGATCTGCGCAAACCCGTAGTTGATGAGCACGCCGTACACCAGGCTGCCCCACATGCCAGGGCTGAACTGGAAGCTGGGCACCGGCTCGAACACCGCTGCCAGCACCCACACGCAGCCACAGGTGAGCAGCATCATCCACACCACCAGCGCTTCGGTGGGCAGGGTGAGGACCGCACGGCGCATCATCAGCGTGCCCAGGGCCCAGCTCAGGGCGGCCAGCTCCATCCACAGCACACCCATGGGGCGACCGGCGAGCGTTTGCAGTTCGTTGGCCATCAGCAGGGCAATCGCCACGCTGACGGCCAGGGTGGCCCACACCACGCGGCGGTTGAGCTTCTGGCCAAAAAAGGCGGCTCCCAGCAGCACGGTCCAGATGGGCATGGTGAAGCCCAGAATGGCCGCGCGACCCGAGCTGAGTTCTTTCAGCCCGAAGATGGAAATGGTGTGCCAGCCCAGCATGTTGGGCAGGGCCAGCGTGGCCACGGTGCGCCATTCGTCCCCCGCAGGCCACATTCGAATGCCCTTGAGCCTGAAGAACACAAACAGCCAGCTGGCCCCCAGCGTCATGGTGATGGCACGGAAGTACAGCGGGGACAGCTCGCGCAGCGAGAGCTTCATCATGGGCCAGTTCACGCCCCACATGAGGGTCAGGGCCACCAGGGCCAGCAGTTGTTTGCGTGTCAGCACAGTGGGGCAGGCGCTTGGCGGTGTGGCTTGGCTGTGCCGCTCGGTGGCTGGGGGTACGCCGGGCGGTGAGTGGTCATCAACGAAGGACGCTCAGCATCTCACACGGCCACCGGTGCCTTGATGGCGGGGTGGGGGTCATAGCCCGTCACCTCGAAGTCTTCAAACTGGTAGTCGAAGATGCTGTCAGGCCGCCGCTTGATGTGCAGCGTGGGGTAGGCACGGGGTTCACGGCTCAGTTGCAGCGCCACCTGTTCGGTGTGGTTGCTGTAAATGTGGCAGTCGCCACCGGTCCAGATGAAGTCGCCCACGTCCAAGTCGCATTGCTGCGCCACCATGTGCGTCAGCAGCGCATAGCTGGCAATGTTGAAGGGCACCCCCAGAAAGATGTCGGCACTGCGCTGGTACAGCTGGCAACTCAAGCGGCCGCGCTGGCCAACTTCAGTGGGCGGGGCCACGTAGAACTGGAAGAAGGCATGGCAGGGCATCAGCGCCATCTGGTCCAGCTCGGCCACGTTCCAGGCGCTGACGATGATGCGGCGCGAGTCGGGGTTGGTTTTCAGGGTTTGGATGACGTCTGAAATCTGGTCGATGTGCGTGCCGTCTGCCTTGGGCCAGCTGCGCCACTGCACGCCATACACAGGCCCCAGGCTGCCGTCTTCACGGGCCCATTCGTCCCAGATGGTCACGCCGCGTGCGCGCAGGTCGTTGTTGTTGCTGGAGCCGGTTAAAAACCACAACAACTCATGGACGATGGACTTCAGGTGCACCTTTTTGGTGGTGACCAGCGGAAAACCTTCGTTCAGGTCAAACCTCATCTGGTACCCGAACACGCTGGTGGTGCCCGTGCCCGTGCGGTCGGCCTTGAACACACCATGCGAGCGCACGTGGCGCACAAAGTCTTCGTACTGGGAGCGGATGGGGTGCTGCATGAGGTCTGAAGGCATCAGTGGCTGCAGGATGTGCCAGCGGTTGCCATGACCGTTGAGGCACATCGGGGAAGAAGAGGGGGGTGACGAGCCTTGACCCCGGCACTGGATTCACAGTTAGGGCTGCTTGGTTCCCCACCTGACCCGGTTGGCCGCTTCACCATGCGGGAAGGCCCGTCAAGGTGGATTGTAGCCGCCAGTCGGCTGAGGACAACCGATGCCGTGCCGACAGGTGTCGCCCGCCCACGGGAAAAGGCGGTCACCTAGAATCCAGCCCCATGTCCTACGTTGTCCTGGCCCGCAAGTACCGCCCCAAGAACTTTGCCGAAATGGTGGGGCAATCGCACGTGGTCACGGCACTGGGCAACGCGCTCACCACCCAGCGGCTGCACCACGCCTACCTGTTCACAGGCACACGCGGCGTGGGCAAAACCACGGTGTCGCGTATTCTGGCCAAGTCGCTCAATTGCGTGGGGCCAGACGGGCAAGGCGGCATCACCGCCACGCCGTGCGGCGTGTGCCCGGCGTGCACTGACATCGATTTGGGCCGGTTTGTGGACTACACCGAGCTGGATGCTGCCAGCAACCGTGGCGTGGACGAGGTGCAGGCCCTGCTAGAGCAGGCGGTTTACAAACCGGTGCAGGGGCGCTTCAAGGTCTTCATGATCGACGAGGTGCACATGCTGACCAACACGGCGTTCAACGCCATGTTGAAAACGCTGGAAGAGCCGCCCGAATATTTGAAATTTGTGCTGGCCACCACCGATCCGCAAAAAGTGCCGGTGACCGTGCTCAGCCGCTGCCTGCAGTTCAACCTGCGGCCCATGGCCCCCGAAACCGTGTTCGAGCACTTGGTGACCGTGCTGCACGCCGAAGGCGTGCCTGCCGAGCCATTGGCCTTGCGGTTGCTGGCGCGTGCTGCCCGGGGGTCGATGCGCGATGCCCTCAGCCTGGCTGACCAGGCCATCGCATTCGGTGACGGCCAGCTGCAGGAAGCCACGGTGCGCCAGATGCTGGGTGCTGTGGGGCGGGGCCATGTGTTCGCGCTGATCGAGGCGCTGGCGCAAGGTGACGGCAAAACCGTGGTCGACACGATCGACGGTTTGCGGCTGCAAGGCCTGAGCGCTGCGTCCACGCTGGAAGAAATGACGCATGTGCTGCAGCGCATGGCCGTGTACCAGCTGGCGCATGCCGAGCCTGACCCGGCCGACCCCGAAGCGCCCGATGTCCACCGCTTGTCCACCCTGCTGCCAGCCGACCAGACCCAGCTGCTGTACAGCCTGTGCCTGCACGGCCGCACCGAACTGGGCCTGGCTCCCGATGACTACGCTGCGCTGGTGATGGTGTTGTTGCGTTTGCTGGCATTTCAGCCTCAGCCCGGTGCCATCAGCGGCGCGGGTGCGGAAAAAAAAAGCCTGAAGCCCGCCAACAGGGCTGACGCGCCGCGCTCTGCAGCTGTCGCGCCTGCGCTGGCTGCCTCAGCTGCCACGGCGGCTTCAGCCGCTGCAGTCGCCACAGCCCCGACCATCGCAGCCGCCTCGCGCGTTGTGCCCGAGCCAGTGGCTGCCCAACATCCTGTCGCTTCACCCGCTGCAGCGCCTGCACCTGCGCCTGAAACTGCCTCTGCCCCCGAATCTGTTCCCGCC
>JAVBXK010000138.1 GCA_030824555.1 bacterium | reverse complement strand
ATCGCCGCTTTGACATGCCTGCCATGATCCCCAGGCTGTTGCGTGCCGCTACCCTCACCCAACCTCAGCCTTTGCGATCGCTGCGATCGTCTGAGGTATGTACCTAATCAGGCAAAAAAGCCTTCAATTTCGGGGCTGTGCTTGTGTGGAAAGCCCTGTGCATCCATCACGGCGGGCACAGGGCAACATGCGCTGGCGCCGTTGGCCCTGCCCTTTGAACTCAAAGGGTGAAGCCGTACTCGACCGTGATGGGCGCATGGTCTGAAAACTTGATGCCTTTGAAAATATCCACCCCAGTGGCCGCAGCCGCCATGGCGGGTGTGGCCAGGTGGTAATCCAGCCGCCACCCCACGTTGTTGGCATAGGCCTGGCCCCGGTTGCTCCACCATGTGTAGCAGGTGTCGGTGGTGTCGGGATGAAGCTGGCGGTACACGTCCACCAAACCACCGTCGGTCAGGGTCTTGGTCATCCAAGCGCGCTCGTCTGGCAAGAAACCACTGTTCTTCTGGTTGCTGCGCCAGTTTTTCAGGTCTTTTTCCTGGTGGGCGATGTTCACGTCGCTGCACACGATGAACTCGCGCTGGCTTTTCAGTTGCATCAGGTAGGGGTAAAACACCGCCAGGAATCGGTACTTGGCCGCCTGCCGGTCTTCGCCGGACGAACCGCTGGGGAAGTACACGCTCAGGATCGAGCGTTTGTGCGCAGGCGTGTCAAACCGCAGCTCGACACAGCGGCCCTCGGCATCGAACTCACCCCCGTCGAAACCGATGACCACGTCGCTGGGCTCCTGGCGCGTGTACACCCCCACACCTGAATAGCCTTTTTTCTCGGCACACTGAAAGTAACCGGTCAAACCCGCCAGGGTTTCGAACCGGCCGCTCAGGTCTCCCGCCTGGGCTTTGAGTTCCTGCACACAAATACAATCAGGCGCGCTGGCTGCCAACCAGTCTTCCAGCCCTTTGCTGGTCGCCGAGCGTATGCCGTTGAGGTTGAGGCTGGTCAGTTTGAACAAGGATTTCCCCATGGTGGAACAAAAAAATGCTGCGCCCCAGGCTGATGCCCTGGCCCAGGAATTTGTGGCATTTGCAGTGGATGCCGGCGTGCTGCGCTTTGGCGAATTCAAGACCAAAGCCGGGCGCATGAGCCCCTACTTCTTCAACGCAGGCCTGTTTGACGACGGCGCCAAACTGGGCAAGTTGGCGCAATTTTATGCACAGTGCATCGTGTCCAGCGGGCTTGAGTTCGACATGATTTTTGGCCCCGCGTACAAGGGCATTCCGCTGGGTGCGGCTGTGGCCATCGAGCTGGCACGGCTGGGACGCAACGTGCCCTTTGCCTACAACCGCAAGGAAGCGAAAGACCACGGCGAAGGTGGTTCGCTGGTGGGGGCGCCGCTCAAGGGGCGCGTGCTGATCGTTGACGATGTGATGAGTGCGGGCACTGCCGCACGCGAATCCATCGCACTCATCCAGGCCGCCGGGGCCACCGCCTATGGCGTGGCCATCGCACTGGACAGACAGGAAATGGCGACCGGTAAAGATGCCGACGGCACCCTGACGGATTTGCCCCACAGCGCCGTTCAATATGTCCAGCAAACCCTGGGTTTGAAGGTATGCGCCATTGCACGCCTGACCGATTTGCTTCAGTATCTTGAAGAACAGTCGCGCAACCAACAGGGCAATGCCACGATGGCCGAGCACCATGCAAAGGTGCAAGCCTACCGGCAACGATACGGCGTGGAAACGTCAACCGCCTGACCCAGGCAACCACCCACCAGCCGAACGAGCTGGCCGGTCAACACATACAGGGCGAGGAATTGGGCACCACACTGAAGCCGTCACCGAACCTGCGCCCCCTCTGCGCTTGGCAGCCCACAGGCCGGTCATTTCGCTGGCTGGCTGCGGCATGGTGTGTGGTGCTGTTCAGTACCCAGGTAGCCGCCCAGTCAAGCGCAGTCAGCCCCGGCATTTTTGTGTGCGTGGATGCAAAGGGTCGGCGCATCACGTCTGACCGCCCCATTCCCGAGTGCCTGGACCGCGAACAGCGGGAGTTGTCGGCAACCGGCATCACAAAACGCATCGTGCCGCCCAGCCTGACCGGCGACGAGCGTGCCCGTGACGAGGCGCTTGCCCAGCAGGAAGTGGCCGCCAGGAACAAGGAGGCCGATGCCAAGCGCCGCGACCGCGCACTGCTGGCCCGCTACCCCAGCCAGCGCCACCACGATGCCGAGCGCGAAAAGCAACTCAGCCTGGTGGACGGCGCCATCGTCGTCATCGAACAGCGCGGGGGAGCGTTGCGCAAACAACAGCAGTCCATTCAGGACGAAATGGAGTTCTACAAGGCCGACCCGGCGAAAGCGCCGGCTTGGCTCAAGCACCGCGCTGCGGACAATGCCGAGCAGCAAGCCAACCAGAAACGCCTCGTCGCCGATCAGATGGACGAAAAGAAGCGCATCAACGCCCGGTTCGACGAAGAGCTGGCGCGACTGAAGCAGCTGCTGGGGACCGCAGCCGCACCGCGCTGACTCACGGCCCACCTCGCCACACCCACTGCGATCACGGCAGAGAATGGCTGGGCTGGGCCTTATCCCCGGAAGTCGACGATAACGCCCGGGATCAACCCAGTTTGGCCTTCAGCAGCTCGGTGGCCTGCGCCGGGTTGGCCTTGCCTTTGCTTGCTTTCATGACCTGGCCGACCAAGGCGTTGAAGGCCTTTTCTTTGCCAGATCGGTACTCCTCCACCGACTTGGCGTTGGCGGCCAGCACCTCGTCGATGATGGTGTCGAGCGCGCCGGTGTCGTTCATCTGCTTGAGGCCTTTGGCTTCAATCAACCCATCCACCTGAGCCAACGCATCGCCTTCGGGAGCCTCTGCAGCCCACAGGGCTTCGAACACCTGCTTGCCCGCGTTGTTGGAAATGGTGCCATCGGCAATGCGGCCGATCAGCGCAGCCAGCTGAGTGGCTGACACCGGCAGCGTCGCCATGGTCACGTCGCCGCTGTTCATGCGACGCGACAGTTCACCCATCACCCAGTTGCTGACCAGTTTGGGCTGGTTGCAGGCCTTGGCCGCCGCCTCAAAGTAGGCCGCCATGGCCTGGCTTTGGGTCAACGTGGTGGCGTCGTACTCGGGCAAGCCGTAGTCGGCCATGAAACGGGCGGCCATCACGCGGGGCAGCTCGGCCATCTCGGACCGCACGCGCTCCACCCACTCGCGCTCGATGACCAGCGGTGGCAGGTCCGGGTCGGGGAAGTAGCGGTAGTCGGCCGCGTCTTCCTTGGTGCGCATGGCACGGGTTTCACCGGTATCGGGATCGAACAGCACAGTGGCCTGCTGGATCTCGAAACCGTCTTCAATCTGCTCGATCTGCCAACGGATTTCAAAGTCGATGGCCTGCTGCATGAACTTGAACGAGTTCAGGTTCTTGATTTCGCGACGCGTACCCAAGGGCGCACCGGGCTTGCGCACCGACACGTTGGCGTCGCAACGGAAAGAGCCCTCTTGCATGTTGCCGTCGCAAATGCCGATCCACGTCACGATCTTGTGCAGCTCTTTGGCGTAGGCCACGGCTTCGGCGCTGGAGCGCATGTCGGGCTCGGTCACGATCTCCAGCAGCGGCGTGCCGGCGCGGTTCAGGTCGATACCGGACTGGCCAATGAAGTCTTCGTGCAGGCTTTTACCCGCGTCTTCCTCCAGGTGGGCGCGCACCAGGCGGACGGACTTCTTCTCGTCGCCCAAAAAGAATTCGACGCTGCCGCCCTGCACCACCGGAATTTCAAACTGGCTGATCTGGTAGCCCTTGGGCAGGTCGGGGTAAAAGTAGTTCTTGCGGGCGAACACGCTGTGCTCGGCCACGTGCGAGCCCACGGCCAGGCCGAACTGAATGGCGCGCTCGACAGCGCCCTTGTTCATCACCGGCAGCGTGCCGGGCAGCGCCAAGTCCACGGCACAGGCCTGGGTGTTGGGCTCTGCACCGAAGGCCGTGGATGCACGGCTGAAAATTTTGCTGGCCGTGGACAGCTGGGCGTGGGTCTCGAAGCCGATGACGACTTCGTAACCGCGCACCAACAGCGACGTTTCTGGTTTCGTTTTCTGGTTCATGTCAGATGACCTCTTTCAAACCACAAGCTTTGCAATCGAAATGCCCCATCGGGAATTACCGCAGCACTGGCTTTGCCAGGCCACGGGTGACGCCCCCCCTTGAAGGGGTGACGCCGAAGGCAGCGCGGGGGTGTTTACAGGACGGGCGCGCGGGTATGCCAATCGGTGGCCAACTGGAACTGATGGGCGGTGCCCAGCAGCTGCGCTTCCTTGAAGTAGTTGCCGATGAGCTGCAGGCCCACGGGCATGCCGTGCTCGCCAAACCCGGCCGGGATGCTCATGCCGGGCAGGCCCGCCAGGCTGGTGGACAGTGTGTAAATGTCGGCCAGGTAGTTGGCCACGGGATCGTCGGACTTTTCGCCGATTTTCCAGGCCACGGTGGGCGACACGGGCCCGGCGATCACATCGCACTGGGTGAAGGCCTGCTGGAAGTCCTGCGCAATGAGGCGGCGGATTTTTTGTGCCTGCAAGTAGTAGGCATCGTAGTAGCCGTGGCTCAGCACGTAGGTGCCGATCATGATGCGCTTTTGCACCTCGGGACCGAAGCCTTCGCTGCGCGACTTTTTGTACATGTCGGCCAAGTCGGTGTACTGCGCTGCGCGGTGGCCGAACTTCACGCCGTCGAAACGGCTGAGGTTGGAGCTGGCCTCGGCAGGGGCGATGATGTAGTACACGGGAATGGACAGCTCGGTGCGTGGCAGCGAAATGTCCACCAGCGTGGCGCCCAGTCTCTCGAACTCGGCCAGCGCGGCACGCACGGCCGCCTGCACGCCGGGGGCGCAACCGTCACCAAAAAACTCTTTGGGCAGGCCGATGCGCAGGCCCTGCAAATTTTTCAAGCTTTTTTGGCCTCCAGCACTTTCAGAAAAAGCGGCAGTAGCACCCAAATTAATAGCAAAATCTTCAACCGGATGATCCAGCGAGGTGGAGTCGCGGTCCAGATCGGGGCCTGCCATGGCTGACAGCAGCAGCGCGCAATCGAGCGCGCTGCGCGCCATGGGCCCAGCTTGATCCAAGCTGGAGGCAAACGCCACCATGCCGTAGCGCGAGCAGCGGCCGTAGGTGGGCTTGATGCCGGTGATGCCCGTCAGAGAAGCGGGTTGGCGGATGGAGCCACCTGTATCGGTGCCGGTGGCCGCAGGCACCAGGCGTGCAGCCACGGCTGCGGCAGAGCCGCCCGACGAACCACCGGGAATGCGCTCGCGGTCCCAGGGGTTGTGCACCGGGCTGTAGGCCGAGTTGTCGTTGCCCGAGCCCATGGCGAATTCGTCGCAGTTGAGCTTGCCCAGGTTGACCATGCCTGCCTCGGCCAGCTTGGCCACCACAGTGGCGTCAAACGGGCTGCGGTAGTTTTCCAGCATTTTCGAGCCGGCGGTGGTGGGGAAGTCGCGGGTGACGAAGATGTCTTTGTGCGCCAGCGGCACACCCAGCAACGGCGTGCGTTCGCCTGCTGCCAGCCGCACATCGGCTGCGCGGGCCTGGGCCAGACTGGCAGTTTCGTCCAGGGCCAGGTAGGCGCCCAGGCTTTCGTGCGCTTTGGCACGTGCCAGCAAATGCTGGGTGATTTCGGTGCTGGAGACTTCGCGGGCCGCCAGTTTGGTGGCCAGTTCGGCCACGCCGAGTTGATGCAATTCAGGGGTACTCATTCGATGACTCATTCAGGGGATCACTCGATGACCTTGGGCACGAGGAACAGACCGCGCTCGACGGCGGGGGCACTTTGCTGGTTGGCTTCGCGCTGGTTGGGCTCGCTGGCCACGTCGTCACGCAAGCGCAGTGCCACCCGCTCCATCACGGCGGTGGGGTGGGCCAACGGCTCGACGCCCGTGGTATCCACGGCGTTCATCTGGCCGACGATGTCAAAAAAACCGTTGAGCTGGTTCAACATGCGCTCGCTGTGGGCGGCATCGAGCTCCAGGCGGGCCAGGTTGGCAATCCGCGAGATGTCTGAGGGGGTGAGCGACATGGTTGATCTGACTGAAAAAACCTGTAAGTGAGGCCTGTCGGAGCCCGCAAACGCAGGCCCTTGGGCGGGGGGTGCGGTATTATCGACCGTTTGACAGTTCAACTCGGCTGATCTTTCGGCAAAAAACCACTGAACGCCTGTGTAACGTCTGTCTAGTGCCTGCCAACTGATGGTCATTTGTCGCGAAACGAAGCAACCAATGCAACCTCCGCAGCAACTTGCCCCTCAGCCCCGACAGCGCACGCAGGCCAGACCCGAACAAACTGCCATCCGCGCCCGACAACCGGCCACCACACACATTTCGACACACCCCGGCGACACCAAGCTAGCGGCCTTGTGCGCCTTTTTGGACTTTGACAGTCATGTTTGAATCTATCCGTCGGCACTTCTCCACCGACCTCGCCATCGATCTGGGCACCGCCAACACCCTGATCTACGTTCGCAACAAAGGCATTGTGCTGGATGAGCCCTCTGTGGTGTCCATCCGCCACGAAGGTGGCCCTCAGGGCAAGAAAACCATCCAGGCCGTGGGCAAAGAAGCCAAGGCCATGCTGGGCAAGGTACCCGGCAACATCGAGGCCATCCGTCCCATGAAAGACGGCGTGATCGCTGACTTCACGGTCACCGAACAAATGCTCAAGCAGTTCATCAAGATGGTGCACCCCCGCTCGGCCTTCAGGCCCAGCCCCCGCATCATCATCTGCGTGCCCTGCGGCTCCACCCAGGTGGAGCGCCGTGCCATCCGTGAATCGGCACTGGGCGCAGGCGCATCGGAGGTGTACCTGATCGAAGAGCCCATGGCTGCCGCCATCGGTGCCGGTTTGCCCGTGTCGGACGCCAGCGGCTCCATGGTGGTGGACATCGGTGGTGGCACCACCGAAGTGGGCGTCATTTCCCTGGGCGGCATGGTCTACAAGGGCAGCGTGCGCGTCGGCGGCGACCGCTTTGACGATGCCATCATCAACTACATCCGCCGCAACTACGGCATGCTGATCGGCGAGCCCACGGCCGAAGCCATCAAAAAGAACATCGGCTCGGCATTCCCCGGCTCCGAAGTGAAGGAAATGGAAGTCAAGGGCCGCAACCTGTCAGAAGGCGTGCCCCGCAGCTTCACCATTTCATCCAACGAAATCCTGGAAGCCCTGACCGACCCGCTGAACAACATCGTGTCAGCCGTGAAAACCGCACTCGAGCACACCCCACCCGAGTTGGGAGCCGACATTGCTGATAGGGGCATGATGCTGACCGGTGGCGGTGCGCTGCTGCGTGACCTCGACCGCCTGCTGGCCGAAGAAACCGGCCTGCCTGTGCTGGTAGCCGAAGAGCCGCTGACCTGCGTGGTGCGAGGCTGTGGCATGGCGCTGGAGCGCATGGAGCGGCTGGGCACCATCTTCACATCCGAGTGACGGCACGTGCCTCGTTGGCACCACATTTCCCAAGCCTGATGCCCATGCCTGACATGCGACATGCTGGCCGGCGTATCACCTTGTTCGCTCCTGCATCCCCACCATGCCCTTAGGCACTCTGGACCGCACGCCCCCGCCGTTCTTCAAGCAGGGGCCATCTGCACTGTCCAAACTGTTTTTTTTCAGTGCGCTTGCACTGTTCCTGATGGTGGCCGACACACGGCTGGCACTGGTCAAACCTGTCCGCGCCGTGCTGATGACCCTGATGTTTCCGGCGCAATGGCTGGTGATGCAACCTGTTCGCGGTGTGGGCAGTCTGGGCGAATACATGACCTCGTTGGAAGCTGCGCAAGCCGAAAGACACGCGGCACAACTGCGGCTTGCCACGCAATCCGAGCGCGCGGCTCAGGTGGAAGAACTGACACTTGAAAACCAGCGCCTGCGTGCATTGCTCGACTTGCGCAGTCGGCCAGAACTGCAAGGGGCAGCCGCACAGGTCCTCTACGACGCGGCCGACCCTTACACCCGCAAGGTGATCATCGACAAAGGCATGACCCATGGCGTGGTGGCAGGCTCACCCGTCATTGACGAATCTGGCGTGCTTGGGCAAGTGACGCGGGTCCACCCGCTGGTGTCCGAAGTCACGCTGCTGACCGACCGTGACCAGGCCATTCCCGTGCTCAACACACGCACAGGCGTGCGCAGTGTGGCGTATGGTCAACCGGGTGTGGGCGGCACTGAGCTGGAACTTCGTTTCATGGCCGGCAATGCAGACGTGCAAACCGGTGACATCCTGAGCACCAGTGGCATCGACGGCATTTACCCCGCTGGGTTGCCCGTTGCAAAGGTGAGCAGCGTAGAGCGTCGTGCCGAATCAGCCTTCGCGCGCGTGCTGTGCACCCCAAGTGCACAGGTTCACAGTGCCCTCCACGTTCTGGTACTCCCACCTGCAAGCGCACATCTGCCGCCGACACCAGAGGAAACCCCTGCGGCACCCCAACGCAAAAACAAGTCGGCTTCGCGCAAGCACTGACCACGCATCCATCAGGACACTTCGCCATGATCATGCGCCCCGGCCAACCCCTGCTGCTGCCTGCCAGCCCCATCTTCATATGGGGTAGCCTGATTGCGGCACTGATGGGCAACATGTTGCTCAATGCCGGTGGCATGGGACGGGCCGCATGGCTCCCTGACCTGCTGGCGTTGACACTGGTCTTCTGGAACGTCCACCAGCCACAGCGTGTGAGCGTGGGTGCCGCCTTCGCATTTGGGCTGGCCATGGACGTCCACCAGACAGCCTTGCTGGGCCAACATGCACTGGCCTACACTGTGTTGGGCTTCTTGGCCATCTCCATCCACAGGCGGCTGGTGTGGTTCCCCGTGACCACACAGGCCGCACACGTGTTGCCCCTGTTTGCTGCGGCACAGGCACTGGTCACCACGATCAGGGTGTTTTCTGGCGGCGTGTTTCCTGGTTGGACTGTGCTGCTCGCGCCCGTACTGACCGCCGTTCTGTGGCCCGTGGCATCGATGCTGTTGCTCGCACCCCAGCGGCGGGCGCACGACCCCGATGAAAACCGCCCGCTCTGACCAAGGACCCACGTGACCGCTCTGCGTGATGTCGAGGCAGACCTGTCGCGTTTCCGCGCCCGTGTGTGGATCGCGACGCTGTTTGTCCTGGTGGCGTTTGGCCTGATCGGGACAAGGGCCTATTTCCTGCAAGTGACGCGTCACGAGGACCTGAAAGCACAGGCTGAAAGCAACCGCACGGCAGTGCTGCCCATCGTCCCGCACCGGGGCCTGATTCTGGACCGCAATGGCATTGCGCTGGCGACCAACTATTCGGCCTACACACTGGAAATCACACCTTCACGCGTGGGGGACGTGGACGAAGTCATCGAAGAACTGGCCAAGATCGTCGACATCCAGCCACGCGATCGCAAGCGCTTCAAACGCCTGCGTGATGAGTCGCGCAACTTTGACTCGCTACCCATCCGCACACGGCTGACCGATGCCGAAGTGGCACGTTTCACCGCTCTGAGGTTCAAGTTTCCAGGTGTGGAAATCAAGGCCCGGCTGTTTCGCCAATACCCGTACGAAGAAGTCGCCAGCCATGTGGTGGGCTACATCGGACGCATCAACCGGACAGAAAAAACCCAGATGGAAGACTGGCCGGATGAAGACCGGGCCAACTACCGAGGCACGGAGTACATCGGCAAACTGGGTATCGAGCAGAGCTTCGAGCAGCAGCTGCATGGCCTGACCGGGTTCGACCAGATCGAAACGTCTGCCGGCGGACGCGCTGTGCGCACACTGAACCGCACCTCGGCCACCCCTGGCAACACCGTCATCCTGACGCTGGACATCAAACTGCAGAAGCTGGTGGAAGAGATGTTCGGTGCGAGGCGTGGCGCACTGGTGGCACTGGACCCGCGCAACGGCGAGGTGCTGGCGTTTGTCAGCAAGCCCACATTCGACCCGAACCTGTTTGTGGACGGCATCGATGTCGAAAACTGGAAGATGCTGAACGAGTCCATCGAGAAGCCCCTGCTCAACCGGGCCTTGCGCGGCACCTATCCACCGGGCTCGACCTACAAGCCCTTCATGGGCCTGGCCGCACTGGCTTCCGGCAAGCGCACGCCACAGGCCATCACCAACGATCCGGGCTATTGGATGTTTGGCGACCACAGATTCCGCAGCCACGGCGATGCCGGGCTGGGTGCGGTCGATCTGCACCGCAGCATCGTGAAATCCAGCAACGTGTACTACTACGCACTGGCCAACGACTTGGGCGTGGATGCCATCCACGATTTCATGAAGCCATTGGGTTTTGGCCAGATCACCGGGCTGGACCTGAAGGGAGAAGTCCGCGGCGTGTTGCCCAGCCAGGCGTGGAAACGCCGCAACTACAAACGCCCTGAACTGCAACGCTGGTACGCTGGCGAAACCATCTCGTTGGGCATCGGACAGGGCTACAACAGCTTCACCATGCTGCAACTGGCCCAGGCCACGGCCATTGTGGCCAACCGAGGCATCAAGCACACGCCACACCTGGGTCTGGCCACCGAAGATGCGATCACCCGCTTGCGCCAACCGCTGGAGCGACCACCCGGTGAATCCCTGGGACTCAACGCCACGCACGTGGAAGCCGTGGTACGGGCCATGGTGGGTGTGACGCAGGAAGGCACCTCTACACGCGTGTTTGCCGGCGCACCCTACCTCAGCGCGGGTAAAACCGGCACCGCACAGGCTGTGACGATTGGACAAAAAGACAAATACGACGTCCGAAAAATTGAGGAACACCAGCGCGACCACTCGCTCTACATCGCTTTCGCGCCCGCCGACAAGCCCATGGTGGCCTTGGCCATCGTCGTGGAAAACGCCGGATTCGGTGCAGCACACGCAGCCCCCATTGCGCGACGTGTTTTCGATTACGTGCTGCTGGACCAGTACCCCAACGACGAAGATTTGAAAGCGGTGCAATCTGGCCTGGCTGCCGCACCCATCGGCAAACCCCGCAAGGCGAGCGAGATACCTTGGCCACCCACACCGCTGTCAGCTGCCACGCCCAGCCCGGCAACCGCTGTGGGCCATGCCGCCGCGCCCGTGCGCACTGACGGCATCAGCCCCACCACGCCCCCTGCCACACAAACCCAGCATGTGCCGCCGCCAGCGACCCCGGCGCTGAACGCCACACCCGGTACCGACCCTGCCCTCGCGGCACCCGCACGCCCTCATGAAGAAACGCCGGGCCGCTCCCAGGCGTTCTCATCCCCCTAGGGCCTCTGGCGCAACGCGACAGGTCTGGGAGCGCTCATGAGTAGGCTGTCATGCCGGCCTTGACGATCAGTGCGGCGACCACGATCATGAAAAACACGCGAACGAAGCCCGAGCCGTGTTTGATGGCCAGCCGCGCACCCAGTACGCTGCCCAACACGTTGGCCACCGCCGTGACCGCCACCACCGACCACCAGATGTGCCCGCCCCAGGCAAACAGGCTCAACGCCGCCAGGTTGGATGCTGTGTTGAGCAGCTTGGCTGCGGCACTGGCGTGCATGAAGTCGTAGCGCAACCACCTGACCAGAATGAACACGAAGAAGCTGCCTGTGCCGGGGCCAAAAAATCCATCGTAAAACCCGATGACCAGCCCCAGGGCACCCATGGCCCATGCTTCAGCGCGCCCATGAAACCGGGGCACATGGTTTTGACCGAAGTCCTTGCGCAGCAGCGTGTAGAAAAACACCACCAGCAAGGCAACAGGCAGCAACCGCCGCAACACATCGGGAGACACTTGCGTCACCAGCCAGGCACCGCTCCAGGAGCCACCGAGCGCGCACAACGCGCCGGGGACAAGGGCAGCCCAGCGCATGTCCACGCGCTGGGCGTATTGCCATGTGGCCACGGCAGTGCCCCATATGGAGGAGCCTTTGTTGATGCCCAGCACTGTGGCAGGTGCAGCCGAAGGGAACACCGAAAACAAGGCAGGCAGCAAAATGAGACCGCCGCCGCCCACGATGGCGTCAACGAATCCGGCAAGCAATGAGGCCAGGGCGGCAATCAGGATGTCCATCAGGGCGATGGTATCGGACGCACCCACCAACGAAAAAACGCCGGGGACACCGGCGTTTTTTGAAGCCAGCTGATGGCCTCTGATGAGCCATGACATGCTGACGAAGGCGAAAGTTGTCTCCTCGGCCTTTTGGTTTGCTTGGCCCTTGTGCGGGCGTCTGCAAACGATGCCGAGAATGTAGCGTCAGGCCTTAGGCTTGCACATTGGTGCTTTCCCTTGGGTGGACAGACAGCACCGCCGTTTGCCCAATCAATCGCCTTGCATGATCCAGCGTGCTGCCTGCTCGGCCATCATCAGCGTGGGGCTGTTGGTATTGCCACTGGTGATGGTGGGCATGGCCCCCGCGTCCACCACACGCAAGCCGGCCACACGCCCCCCGCGACCGTCGAGCACCCGCAGGTGCGAATCGAGAACGGCCATCGGGTCATCCACCCGCCCCATGGCCGTGGTGCCGGTGGGGTGAAAAATGGTCGTGGCAATGTCACCGGCCAAGCGCACCAGCTCATCATCTGTCTGGTACTGGGTGCCCGGCTTGAACTCCTGTGGCGCGTACGCCGCCAGTGCGGGCTGGGCGGCAATGCGCCGGGTCAGCCGCAGGCTGTCGACAGCCACACGCTGGTCGGCCTGCGTGGCCAGGTAGTTGGGGGCAATGGCGGGGGCATCTTCAAAATTGGCAGAACGGATGTGCACCGTGCCCCGGCTGGTGGGGTTGAGGTTGCACACACTGGCGGTGAACGCCGGGAAGCTGTGCAGCGGTTCGCCGAAAGCGTCCAGGCTCAAGGGTTGCACGTGGTACTCCACGTTGGGCCAGGGCTGTGACGGGTCGCTGCGGGTGAACGCACCCAGCTGACTGGGGGCCATGCTCATGGGGCCGGATCGTTTGAGTGCATATTCCAGCCCGATCTGCGCCTTGCCCCATAACGAGTTGGCCAGCGTGTTCAACGTGGTCACGCCCGTCACCTTGAACACCGTGCGGATCTGCAAATGGTCTTGCAAATTGCTGCCCACACCGGGCAGGTCAACTTTCACATCGATGCCGTGCTGCCGCAGCAAGGGTGCCGGGCCGATCCCCGACAACTGCAAAATTTGCGGGCTGCCAATGGCGCCGGCGCTCAGGACCACCTCTTTCGTGGCATGGGCGATCACCATTTCCTGACCCGTCCAGACCTGCACGCCCGTGCAACGCTGGCTACCGTCGGCTTGTGTCTCAAGGATCAGGCGGTTGACCTGGGCCGAGGTCCACATCTCGAAATTGGGGCGTCCATAACACTTGGGGCGCAGAAAGGCCTTGGCGGTGTTCCAGCGCCAGCCCGACTTCTGATTGACCTCGAAGTAGCCCACCCCCTCGTTGTTGCCACGGTTGAAGTCGTCGGTCGCGGGAATGCCCGCTTGCTGGGCTGCCTGCGCGAACGCGTCGAGCACATCCCAGCGCAAGCGCTGCCGCTCGACCCGCCACTCACCACCCGTCTGGTGGTGCCGCATCACCTTGCCGTACACCGTGTCGTCGCCCAGCAACAGGGGCGATGCCGTGCCTTTGGCGCCATGGTGCGCATCTGCGCCTTTGTGGTGGTCTTCGTGCAGTTTGAAATAGGCCAGGCTGTTGTCCCACGACCAGCTGTCGTCACCCGTCAGGCGGGCCCACTGGTCGTAGTCGCGGGACTGTCCGCGCATGTAGATCATGCCGTTGATGCTGGAACAGCCACCCAAGGTCTTGCCACGGGGGTAGCGCAGGCTGCGCCCGTTCAGCCCGGCATCGGGCTCGGTCTGGTACAGCCAGTCGGTGCGGGGGTTGCCGATGCAGTACAGGTAGCCCACGGGAATGTGGATCCAGTGGTAGTCGTCTTTGCGGCCCGCCTCGATCAGCAGCACCTTGCGCGAGGCATCGGCCGACAGGCGGTTGGCCAACAGACAACCGGCCGTGCCAGCGCCCACGATGATGGTGTCGAAAGTCAGGTCTTGCATGAGGTCATGTCCATGAAGCCGACATTACAACGCATCACGGCCTGCCCATCGGCCAGGAACCATCGGTTGAAACCCTGATACCCGCTGTTGCCCACAGGCAGAAATCAGTGACCCGCACCTGGCGCATCAGGTACGCCGGGCAACTGGCGCACCAGCAGCAGCCCAATCAGGGCAGCGGCACCGGTGGCGGCCCAGGTCCAATGCCAGCCACCGACCAGCCCGGCCACCCACGCCACCACGGGTGGCCCGACAAACTGCCCTGTGGACGAGCATTGCTGCACCCAGCCGACCGTGGTGGACACCGTGCGCTGAGTGGGGGCAAGCGCCACCGCCAATGAAAACAGCGTGCCCGGCACAACCCCACCCACAGCAGAAAAAAGCACCACGCTGACATAACGCCATGCAGGTGCCTGAGCGGTCAAGGGATGGAAGGCCAGGAAGGCCGTCAGGCCCATGGTCAGAAAACCCACGTAGAGCAAGCGCTTGGGTGGCATGCCACGCTGCAGCAAGCGCCCTGCACCCACATTGCCCAGGATGTTGGCCGCACACACCAGTGCGGTGAGCACACCTGCCAGCTGCCCCGACACGCCCGACTGCGCGTACACGGATGGCAAAAAACCCACCACGGCCAACCATTGGCTGGAATACATGGCAAACGCCAACGCCACGAGCCACGGCCCGCGCGCTGTGAGCGTCTGCCGCAACCGCTCCCAGGCAGATGGGTCAGCCGGCGACGGGTTCAACACAGAGGACTGTCGGCACAGGGTCACCGTCACACGCTGCCCAGGCTGCAAACCGGGCGTGGCCACCGCAGCACCGACACGCGGTGCGCGGGGCAGCCCTGACCACGCCAGGCCCCACATGCACGTGGTCAGCAGCGCCAGGGCGGCCCACCAGCCAGCCCAACCGACTTCACCCAACACAAACGGTCCCACCAGCAAGGCCAAAGCCGTGCCAGTGGGCATGTAAGCACCCCACAGGCCCAACTTGCGGGCCAGCTGCAAAGCAGGCACGGTCTGGCGGATGAGGCTGGGGGCAGGCAGCGCCACCATCAGCACCCCCATGCCCTCCATGGCGCGCAAGGCCAGCAGCGCACCGGGGTGCCGCGCCAGCGCGCCCAACCCACTGGCCACGGCCAGCAAACCCAGGCCACACAACAAACTGCGGCGCAGCCCGAATCCATCGGCAGCCAGCCCAACCAGCACACCGACCAACATGCCCGCCAGCTGGACCATGGACAACAGAAACCCAGCCTCGACCAACGTGACCCCCAGCTCGCTTTGCAGCAGGGGAATGGCAGGCGGCAATTTGCCGATGTGGAGCGCGGCCACCACACCAGACAAAATGACCAAGAAAGCGGGTTGAAGAGGGGTGCGGATCAAAGCCTGACGTGCATTGCATTTGCGCCAACGCTGCCGTCACAGCGACGAGAGCTTTTGCAAACGGAAAGTGCAAACTATAGCTAACTATGCACACCAATAAAGCGCTAAGGCACTATTTTGTTTGAATTTATGCAGCAGGCAATATCGCAGCCACGGGTTCGGGCGCCAGCAGGCTGCCCTCACGCAACCCGCGTACTGTGGCCAGGCACAGTCCGAACACCACCAGCGACACCAGCGCCAGCATGAGTGTCCCGGCCATCTGAAGTGCGGACGACCCCGCCAGCTGGGCCAGCGTCAGAGTGAGCGATGTGAACGCAGCCAACGGGAACGACAAGGCCCAGAACGTCAACGAGAACGGCTGTGTCACGGCCTGGCGCGCCACCGTTGCCGTCAGGAGCACGAAGAACAGCGCAACGCCCCAAGCGCCCGCCACCCACGACAACCCTGCCTGGCTGTGTGCCCAGACCAGCCCGATGACTGACGGCGGCGCAATGGTGATGAACCAGGTGGGCAACAACCGATCAGGCAGCGCGCCTTGCGCAGCACGGCGCACCAGCAGCAGCGTCAGCACCACCGGCCACAGCAACACACCCATGCCAAACTGAGCCATGGCCCACACGCCATGGCCCAACGCCATGCCCGCCAACGGTGCCAGCACGTTGCCCACCACAGGAATGAGCAGCACAGGCGTGACCACTGGCCAGAACGCCACCGGGGCGGCGGGTTTCGGTGTGGAAGGGGACATCATTGCCCCATCGATCAGGCCCTGCAGCCCGGAAGGTGCAACGGGTACCGCCGCCACCGGCGTGGGCACCAACCAGCGTTTGAGCACCCAGACGGTTGCACCCAGCTGACCCAACGAACCCAGCCACCAGATGGCATCGGTCAGCCCCCCCGTTTGCCCCAGCGCTGTGGCCAGCGATGCCAGCAGCAGCAACGACACCGGCAGCGCCGCCACAAAGGCGTGGCGCACGGGGTGGCGCAAGTCCTCGGCCAGTGCCGCGTTGTACAGGTTCGCGCGCACAGCAGACAACACCAGCAACACCACGCAGACCAGGGCAGCCAGCACACCGAGCACCAGCGACACGCCCAAGGCCGACTCACCCAACGCGGCCTCTGCACTGCGCCAGGCCAGGGCCAGCCCGGTCAGCCCCATGACCACCGAAAACCAGCCGGGCATGAGGAACTTCAAGGGTTGGGTTTGTCGCATGGCGTGGTCACAAAAATAAAGTCATGGTTCGGCCTGAACCATGCGGCCGGGCGCCGAGGTCAGGCAACGGGAAGCGAGGTGTTCAGTGGGGTGCCGGGCACTGCTTGCCCGCACCGCAGCTGTCGGGCCCGCCAGGTACGCCCAGCTTGGCCAGTATGGTGCACAACGGGCAGAAGTTGGTGAAGCCGAACTGGAACAGGTTCAACCCCACGAAGGCGGTCATGGCCAAAAACCATTTGTTCACGAACAGCGGGCTGCCCTCTACGCCCAGTGCCAGCGACAGCATGATGAACAGGCCAGCGATCACGCGGATGTAACGTTCAACGGTCATTTCAATTTCCTTCGATCAGATTTACGGGACCACGCTCAGCGCGGCAGGTGCTTGCGGCGGTACACCGCGAAATACAACACAGGAATCACCACCAGCGTGAGCAGCGTGGACACGGCAATGCCGAATATCAGCGACACCGCCAACCCGTTGAAGATGGGGTCATCCAGGATGAAAAACGCGCCCATCATCGCGGCCAGTGCGGTCAGTGCAATGGGCTGCGCCCGTACCACGGCCGACTGCACCACGGCCTCGGCAAACGGCACGCCACGCGCGGTTTCGAGGTCGATGAAGTCGACCAGCAGAATCGAGTTGCGCACGATGATGCCTGCCAGCGCGATCATGCCGATCATGCTGGTGGCCGTGAACTGCGCCCCTAGCAGGGCATGCCCCGGCATCACCCCGATGAGGGTCAATGGGATGGGTGCCATGATGATCAGCGGCGTGACGTAACTCTTGAACTGCGCCACCACCAGCAGGTAGATCAGCACCAGGCCCACACCATAGGCGGCACCCATGTCGCGGAAGGTGTCAAAGGTGATCTGCCACTCGCCATCCCACTTGACGGCGTATTGACGGTAGGGATCGGACGGTTGGCGTATCCAGTATTCGGCCAACTCGCCACTGTCGGGCAGCGCTGCCGCAGCCAGGCGTGTACGGATGTCGGCCAAGCCGTACAGCGGCGAATCGAGTTTGCCTGCCATGTCGCCAAAAACGTAGGTCACCGGCATCAGGTCTTTGGTCATGCGCGGCATGTCGATGATGCCTTTGTCCAGCCTGACCAGCTCTGACAACGGCACCATGCTGCCGTTCGCGGCCTTCATGGGCAGTGCCAGCACGTTGTCCAGGCCCACCTGTTTGTCACGCGGCAGTTGCAAGCGCACGGGCACTGCAAACTTGCTGTAGCCGTCGTGCAGGTACGTCACGTCGCTGCCCGACAGGGCCGCGTACACCGCCTGCGACACACTGGCCACCGGTATGCCCAGCGCCTCGGCCCGTGCCCGGTTGACCCGCAGGAACACGCGCGGCGCGGCATCTTTCAGGCTGGTGTCCACGCCCACGATATCGGGCGTGGCTGCAAAGGCCTTTTCCACGCGACGGGCCAGTTCATCCCGCCCGTCTGGCGTGGGGCCGTACACCTCGGCCACGATGGGCGACATGACAGGAGGGCCAGGTGGCACTTCAACCACCTTCACCCGTGCGCCGTGTACCTGGGCGATGCGTTCCAGCTCGGGGCGCAAACGCTGGGCGATGGCATGGCTCTGGTCCTTGCGGTGTTTTTTATCCACCAGGTTGACCTGCAGGTCGCCCCCCTCGGCCTCGGCACGCATGTAGTACTGGCGTACCAGCCCGTTGAAGGTGATGGGGCTGGCGGTGCCAGCGTAGCCCTGAATGTCCCGCACCTCCGGGGCTTGGGCCAGGTAGGCGGCCATGTCTTGCAGGGCGGCCGCCGTGCTTTCCAGGGGTGTGCCCGAGGGCATGTCCACCACCACCTGAAACTCGCTTTTGTTGTCAAACGGCAGCATTTTCATGACCACCGCCTGAACCAAGGTCAGCCCGACCGACAGCAACAACGCCACCAGGATGCCGGCCAGCAGCATCCACCGCTTGGCCGCACTGGCCAGCAAAGGGGTCAACACACGCCCAAAAAACGACTGCAGACCCTGCGCGACGCGTCCCGGCCCATGGGCGGCATGGCCCGCACCGGTCTGGGTGAGTTTGAGCGCCAGCCACGGCGTGACCGTGAAGGCAATGCCCAGCGACAAGGCCATGCCCATGCTGGAGTTGATGGGAATGGGGCTCATGTAAGGCCCCATGAGGCCGCTGACGAATGCCATGGGCAGCAAGGCGGCAATCACCGTCAGCGTGGCCAAGATGGTGGGGCCGCCCACTTCGTCCACCGCGCGGGGGATGATGGTGGCCAACGGCACCTCGGGGGTGAGCTGACGGTGCCGGTGAATGTTTTCCACCACCACGATGGCATCGTCCACCAGAATGCCGATTGAAAAAATCAGCGCAAACAAGCTGACACGGTTGAGCGTGAAGCCCCAGGCCCACGATGCAAACAAGGTGGCTGTCAGCGTGAGGATGACCGCACCGCCCACGATGATGGCCTCGCGCTTGCCCAGCGCAAAACCCACCAGCACGATGACACTGGCGGTGGCAAAGGCCAGTTTCTGAATCAATTTGTTGGCTTTTTCGGCGGCGGTTTCGCCGTAATCGCGCGTGACCGACACCTGCACCCCTTCGGGGATGGTGGTGTTTTTCAGCTCGTCCAGGCGGGCGCGGGCGGCGCGGGCCACGTCCACCGCGTTCTCGCCTGGTTTTTTGGTGATTTGCAGCGTCACGGCAGGAAACACCTGGCCCGTCGCGGCCAACGTAGCATCGGCGCCCGCCTCCGCCCCAAATGCCGCACCCGGTGTGAACCAGACGTAACGCTGGGGCAGTTGCGCCCCTGCCTCCACCTTGGCCACCTCGCGCAGGTACACCGGGCGGCCTTTGCTGACCGCCACCACGATGTCGCCCACTTCGTCGGCTGAACGCAAAAATTCCCCGGTTTCGACCGACAGCATGCCCGGCCCGCCCATGCTGCGGTCAGCCACACTGCCCGACGGCAAGCCCAGGTTGGCGGACGAGATGGCCTGTTGCATCTGCTGCACGCTGACCCCGCGCTCGCGCATGCGGGCGGGGTCCAGCCAGACGTGTACCGCACGCCCCGGCCCGCCGATGGTCTGCACTTCGCGTGTGCCTTTCACGCGCTTGACTTCGGACTCGACGCTGCGCGCCACGCGCTCCAGCTCTTCGGCAGCCTGACCGTCGCGGCTCCACAGCGTCACGGCCAACACCGGCACGTCGTCGATGCCTTTGGGCTTGACGATGGGGTCCATCACGCCAAGGCCCTGGGGCAACCAGTCTTTGTTGGCATTGAGCACGTCATACAGGCGAACCAGTGCCTCGGTGCGGGGCACGCCGACCTGGAACTGCACCGTCAGCACGGCCACACCGGGGCGTGACACCGAGAACGTGTGCTCGATTCCCTGGATTTGCGACAGCACCTGCTCGGCAGGGCCTGCGACCATCTTTTCCACATCGGTGCTGGACGCACCGGGGAACGGGATGATGACGTTGGCCATCGTCACGTTGATTTGCGGCTCTTCCTCGCGCGGGGTGACAAGCACGGCAAACAGCCCCAGCAGCATGGCCACGATGGCCAGCAACGGGGTGATGGCGTTGGCCTGGAACTGCCGTGCGATGCGCCCCGAAAAACCCAGCACCTCATCTGGCGGTGCCTGGGGCGGCGTGGCGGGCTGCTGGGGAGTGTGTGGGTCGGTCATGGCGGCGTGTCAAATGGGCAAGGGCTTGGTCGGGCGTGGCATCAGGGCTGCGTGGCAGCGGGGCGCGCCCCGGCCAACCCGGCGCGCAGCGGGTCCAACGCCACGCGGTCACCGCTGTTCAAACCCGCCAACACCTCGAAACCCGCCGGGCCATGGCTTGCACCCAAGCGAACGGCCCGCAGCGCAAAGCCGCTGGCCGCCCCACCGGCACCGCCAGACGCAGGTGCATCGCGCACCACATACACCGCACTCAGCTCACCGCGGCGGAACACCGCTTGTGCCGGCACCATCAGGCGCTGCGCCTGGGCCGACGCGAACCGCACCTGCACCTGTTGACCGGGCACCATGCCCGCCATGGCCATCGCAGGCATTTCAAGCCGCCACTCGACGGTTTGAGACACGGGGTCGGCAGCGGGCACGGTCGCCTTGGCCACCGGGCTCACCCATTGGCCATCGGGCAAGCGGACCTCGACCTGTGCCGCCTGGCTGGCCGCCGCCTGGCGCGACGCAGGGACGTGCGTGACCGCCCGCATGGGCTGCGGCGCGTACACCGTGACCAACGGGGCACCGGGCAAGGCCAGGTCACCCGCTTCGGCATGGGTGGTCAGCACCCATCCGTCATAGGGGGCCGTCAGGCGCGTGAAGCCTTGCGCCAGCTGTGACTGTGTTTTGCCAGCCAGTGCGCCGCTGGACCCGGCCTGCGCCGACTTGTACTGAGACTCGGCCACGTCCAGCGCGGCCTTGCTGACAAACCCTTTGGCATGCAGGTCTTGCGTGCGGGCAAACTGGGCCTGCGCCTGGGTCAACTGCGCGTCAGCCTGCGCCACCTGCGCCTGTGCCTGGTTCAACCCGGCCTGAGACACGCGGTCGTCGATGACCGCCAGCAACTGGCCGGACTTGACGCGATCACCTGCCTTGACCAGCCATTGCGTGATGCGGCCACTGGCCTGCGCCGACAGCGTGCTTTGCTTGACCGCTTGCAGCACACCCTCGAACTCGATGCCTTGTCCCACCGCGCGGTGGGTCACCACACCCACCGCCACCGACGGCGCTTCAGCCGCCGCAGCGGAGCCCAGGGCTGACGCGGCAACAAACAACACGGCATGGACCAGGCGGGCCAGGGCAGTTGAGGTAAGCGGTGTGAATCGGTTCATGTGAGGCATCCTTCGGAGGCATCAGTATATATGCATACCCCCAGGGGTACAAGGTGACATCCAGAAGCCCACAGCCATGCTGGATTCAAGCGACGGAACGCCGTCAGACTGCCAACACCCCAGGCGCTCAATCCTTATCAGAATAAGCAGCAAACATATCAATAACAGAAAGCGCCAGGCACATTTTTCATTCAAAATTCACGCGTGCAGCCACTGCGCACATCAACTCGTAGCTGATGGTCTGGGCAGCATGGGCAACCTCATCAATGGGCAGAACGGCACCGGTGTGGCTGCGCCCCCAAAGCACGACTTCAGCCCCCAGGTCGGCAGGCGGCAGGCCAGTCTGGGCGCGAACCAGGTCGACCGCATCCAAGTCGACGGTCAGCATGTCCATGCTGACGCGCCCCACCAGCCGGGTGTGCACACCGTCCACCAGCACGGGCGCACCGAAAGCCAGGCCACCCGGCGCCTGGCGCGGGTAGCCGTCGGCATACCCACACGCCACCACCCCGATGCGCTGCGGGCCTGTGGCCTGGTAGCTTGACCCGTACCCCACCGTGTCACCTGCGGCGAGGGTTTGCACGCCAATCAGCTTGCTCGACAGGGTCATGGCCGGTTGCAACCCCCAGTGCGCGGCAGTGTGCGCGGGGTGATCGGGGGCGCTGCCGTACACGGCAATGCCGGGGCGCACCCAATCAGCCGTCAGACTGCCCGCAGCATCTATGCCTTCGCCTGTGCCCAACGCCTGGTCATGGTGGCGCAAGGTGGCGGCACTGTTGCACAGACTGCGCTCACCCGACAGGTCCTGTGTGGCCCTGACGAACGCTGCCACCTGATGCTGGATGCCGTCTGCCCCCAGGCGCGACCCATCGGCATCGCTGAAGTGCGTCATGAGCGAGATCTCGTCTACCTGCGGCAGTGCATTCAACCGTGTCCACGCGGCACGGAAATGCGCTGGCTTGAAACCCAGTCGGTTCATGCCCGAGTTCATTTTCAGGAATACGCGATGCGGCACCTGCGTCTTGTGCGTGGCCAGCATGTCGATCTGTTCGTTGCAATGCACCACGTGCCACAGGTCCAGGCGGGAGCACAGCTCCAGGTCACGCAGCTCGAATGCACCTTCCAGCAACAAAATGGGCCCGCGCCAGCCCAAGGCCCTGACGCGCTGGGCCTCGGCCAAGTCGAGCAACGCAAACCCGTCGGCCGCGCGCAGGGCGTCGAACACCCGCTCGATGCCGTGTCCATAGGCATTGGCTTTCACCACTGCCCACACCTTCGCATCGCCCGCTGCCCGCCGGGCAGTGGCCAGGTTGTGGGCAAGCGCATCAAGGTGAACGGTGGCGCGGATGGGACGTGGCATGGTCTTGAAACGGGGCGTTGATGGGCCAACTAGTGTGCCAGACGCCTGCCCTGACAAGCCCCCCCGGTCAGGCCTGTGCCGGTTGCTGCTATAAAGGCGGGCCACCGTCTGCACAGACCCGTGTAGAGCCCCCTGCTTCTGCTGGTTTGCTGGTCGCACAAAAGAACAACGGAAGACAATGGAAGTTTTCAACGCACTGCTGCCCATCTTCACTGAATACGGTTACATCGCTGTGTTCACCATGCTGTTGGTATGCGGCTTCGGGGTACCTGTACCGGAGGACGTGACGCTGGTAACGGGCGGGGTGATCGCAGGTCTGGGTTTTGCCGACGTGAATACCATGTTTGCCGTGGGCATGGCGGGTGTGCTGATTGGCGACGGATTGGTGTTTTCGGTCGGTCGCTTCCAGGGCGAACGGGTGATGGCATGGCAATCTGTGCGGCGTGTGCTGACACCCGACCGCTTCTCGTCCGCACAGGGCGCTTTCGAAAAATACGGACGCTGGGTGATGTTCGTGGCCCGGTTTCTCCCAGGTCTGCGGACACCGGTCTTTTTCACCGCTGGCATGACCAGGCGCGTGAGCTTCCCAACGTGGTTCATCATGGACGGCGTGGCCGCATTCATCAGCGTCCCCATCTGGGTGTACCTGGGCTACTTTGGCGCGCGCAATTACGACTGGATGTTCCGCATCCTGCACCGGTTTCAATACGGCATCTTTGCGCTGCTGGGCATCGGCGCACTCGTGCTGGGCGTCATGTGGTGGCGCAAGCGCCGCGCGCCTGACGATGCCAACGGCAACTGAAGCCAACCCAATGACCTGACCACGGTTCCATGTCGACAGTCGTCGGCAGGGCATGCGGCTGAAGCTGGCCGCTGCATTGGATCAAATTTACAATGAAAAAAGCGCCCAACGCTTGATGGACAAGCGGTGGGCGCTTTTGTTTTTACAGCAGCAGACTGTTACTCGGCTGCGGCACTTTCATTGGCCTGATCAGCCTGATCGGCTGCCAGCTGTGCGGCATCTGCCTCAGCAATGGCACGGCGCTCGTCGTCGTCCATCTTCTCGCGGGTCTTGCGCGCGTCGTGATAGGCCATGCCGGTACCGGCAGGGATCAGTCGACCGACGATGACGTTTTCCTTCAGACCACGCAGCTCGTCGCGCTTGCCCATGATGGCCGCCTCGGTCAGCACGCGTGTCGTTTCCTGGAACGACGCAGCAGAGATGAACGAGTCTGTCGACAACGAAGCCTTCGTGATACCCAGCAGCACGTTGCTGTAGGTCGCAGGCAGTTTGCCGTCGGCACGCAGGGCATCGTTGGTGTTGAGAATCTCGCTGCGCTCGATCTGCTCGCCGCTGATGTAGGTGGAGTCGCCCACGTTTTCGACGATCACGCGACGCAGCATCTGGCGAACGATCACCTCGATGTGCTTGTCGTTGATCTTCACGCCCTGCAAACGGTACACGTCTTGCACTTCGTCAACGATGTAACGGGCCAGCTCTTCCATGCCCAGCAGGCGCAGGATGTCTTGCGGATCGGCGGGACCGTCCACGATGCTCTCGCCTTTGTTGACCACCTGACCTTCGTGCACCAGGATGTTCTTTTCCTTGGGAATGAGCTCGTCCCACACCTTGCCTTCGGGGTCGGTGATCTGCAGGCGAACCTTGCCCTTGGTTTCCTTGCCGAAGGACACGGTACCGGTCATTTCGGCCAGCATGCCCTTGTCTTTGGGCGAACGGGCTTCGAACAGCTCGGCCACGCGGGGCAAACCACCCGTGATGTCTCGGGTCTTCTGACCTTCGATAGGGATACGGGCCAGCACTTCACCAGGCCCCACGTCCTGGCCATCACGCACTTGCAACAGCGCGCCGACCTGGAAGCCGATGGTCACCGAGTGGTCGGTGCCGGGGATCTTGACTTCGTTGCCTTGCCCGTCGATCAGCTTCACCTGCGGGCGAATGACCTTGGCTGCACCACGACGCTTGGGATCGATCACCACCAAGGTGGCCAAGCCGGTCACATCGTCCACTTGCTTGGCAACCGTCAGGCCCTCTTCCACGTTCTCAAACCTCGCCTGACCGGCGAACTCGGTGATGATGGGGCGGGTCAATGGGTCCCAGTTGGCCAGGATGGCACCGGCCTTGATCTGCTGGTCAGGCTTGACCGCCAGAATAGAACCATAAGGCACCTTGTGACGCTCACGCTCGCGGCCCAGGTCGTCATGAATGATGATCTCGCCTGAACGGGCGATCACCACCAGTTCACCCTTGCTGTTGCTCACGTACCGCATGGTGGCGTTGAAGCCAATCGCACCACTGGAACGGGCCTCCACACTGGATGCGATCGCTGCACGCGATGCCGCACCACCGATGTGGAAGGTACGCATGGTCAGCTGGGTACCGGGTTCACCGATGGACTGCGCGGCAATCACACCCACAGCCTCGCCACGGTTCACCAAACCACCACGGCCCAGGTCACGGCCATAGCACTTGGCACAGATACCGAAACGGGTTTCGCAGGTCAGTGCGGTGCGCACCTTGACTTCGTCGACACCAGCGGCTTCCAGCTCTTCGATCAGGTCTTCGTCAAGCATTTCGCCAGCGGTGAGGAGCACTGCACGGGTTTCGGGATGGAGCACTTCTTCAGCCGTGGTGCGACCCAAAATGCGGTCACGCAACGACTCGATGACTTCACCACCCTCGACGATGGCGCGCATCAGCGTGCCATTGCTGGTGCCGCAATCGGCTTCATTGACCACCAAGTCTTGCGTCACGTCCACCAGACGGCGGGTCAGGTAACCCGAGTTGGCGGTTTTCAGCGCGGTATCGGCCAGACCTTTCCGCGCACCGTGCGTGGAGATGAAGTACTGCAACACGTTCAGACCTTCACGGAAGTTGGCCGTGATGGGGGTCTCGATGATGGAGCCGTCAGGCTTGGCCATCAGGCCACGCATACCGGCCAACTGGCGGATCTGCGCTGCAGAACCCCGGGCACCCGAGTCAGCCATCATGTAGATGGAGTTGAAGGACTCCTGGTCCACCACATTGCCATCGCGGTCGGTGGTCTTCTGTTTGGCAAGCTGGGCCATCATGACCTTGGAGACTTCGTCACCGGCCTTGCCCCAGATATCCACCACCTTGTTGTAGCGCTCGCCAGACGTGACCAGACCGGACGCGTACTGTTGTGCGATTTCCTTCACTTCCTTTTCAGCGCGCTCGATGATGCCGGGCTTCTCGACGGGCACCAGCATGTCGTCCACAGCGATGGAAATGCCCGCACGGGTCGCCAGCTTGAAGCCGTTTTGCAACAGCTTGTCGGCAAAGACCACTGTTTCCTTCAAACCGCATTTGCGGAAGGAGGTGTTGATGAGGCGGGAAATTTCCTTTTTCTTCAGCGCCTTGTTCAGGTTGCTGAAGGGCAGGCCCTTGGGCAGGATCTCGGACAACAACGCACGACCGGCCGTGGTGCTCACCACCTTGGTTTCGGGCGTGAATTCGCCAGTGGTTTTGTCTTTGACGTACTCGGTCAGGCGCACGCTGATTTTTGCGGTCAGCTCGACGGTCTTGGCGGCCAGCGCGCGCTCGATCTCGCCGACATCGGTGAAGACCATGCCTTCACCCGTGCCGTTGATACGCTCACGGGTGGCGTAGTACAGGCCCAGCACCACGTCTTGCGACGGCACGATGGAAGGTTCGCCGTTGGCGGGGAACAGCACGTTGTTGGAGGCCAGCATCAGCGTGCGGGCTTCCATCTGCGCTTCCACTGACAGCGGAATGTGCACAGCCATCTGGTCACCGTCGAAGTCGGCGTTGAATGCCGAACAAACGAGTGGGTGCAACTGGATGGCCTTGCCCTCGATCAGGATGGGCTCGAATGCCTGAATACCCAGGCGGTGCAGCGTGGGCGCACGGTTGAGCATGACCGGGTGTTCTTTGATGACCTCTTCCAGAATGTCCCACACCACGGGCGTGCCGGATTCGACTTCTTTCTTCGCCGCCTTGATGGTGGTGGCAATGCCCATGGCTTCCAGGCGAGAGAAGATGAAGGGCTTGAACAGCTCCAGAGCCATCAACTTGGGCAAACCACACTGGTGCAGCTTGAGGGTTGGGCCCACGGTGATGACGGAACGGCCTGAATAATCGACGCGCTTGCCCAACAAGTTCTGACGGAAACGACCGCTCTTGCCCTTGATCATGTCGGCCAGGGACTTCAGTGCACGCTTGTTGGCGCCCGTCATGGCCTTGCCGCGGCGGCCGTTGTCCAGCAAGCTGTCCACGGCTTCTTGCAACATGCGCTTTTCGTTGCGCGCAATGATTTCAGGCGCCTTCAACTCCAGCAAACGGCGCAGGCGGCTGTTGCGGTTGATGACACGGCGGTACAGGTCGTTCAGGTCGGATGTGGCGAAGCGACCACCGTCCAGCGGCACCAGCGGACGCAGGTCGGGTGGCAGCACGGGCAACACATCCAGCACCATCCACTCGGGCTTGATGCCCGACTTCTTGAATGCCTCGATGACCTTCAAACGCTTGGCGTTTTTCTTGATCTTGAGTTCGGAGCCGGTCAGGTCGTTGCGCAGCTTGTCGATTTCGACGTCAAGGTCGATGCTTTCCAGCAGTTCCTTGATGCCCTCAGCGCCCATCTTGGCCACAAATTCGTCGTAGCCATACTCCTTGCTCTTCGCATCGAAATCGTCCTCGGACATGATGCTGAATTTCTTCAGCGGGGTCATGCCAGGGTCGACCACGACATACGCTTCAAAGTACAGCACGCGCTCGATGTCGCGCAGGGTCATGTCCAGCACCATGCCCAGACGGCTGGGCAACGACTTCAGGAACCAAATGTGGGCACAAGGCGCGGCCAGGTCGATGTGACCCATGCGTTCGCGACGCACTTTGGTCTGCGTGACTTCAACGCCACACTTCTCGCAGATGACGCCGCGGTGCTTCAGGCGCTTGTACTTGCCACACAGGCACTCGTAGTCCTTGATAGGGCCAAAAATCTTGGCACAGAACAGGCCATCACGCTCGGGTTTGAACGTGCGGTAGTTGATGGTTTCGGGCTTTTTGACTTCACCGAAAGACCATGAGCGGATCTTTTCGGGTGAGGCCAAACCGATGCGGATCGCATCGAAATGCTCATCGGGCGTGAACTGCTTGAACAGGTCGAGTAATGATTTCATGGTTTTGAATCCTTGATCTTTCCTGCAAATTAAGAGCGGTCGAGCTCGATGTCGATGCCCAGCGAGCGGATTTCCTTCACCAGCACGTTGAAGGATTCAGGCATACCGGCGGTGATCGCGTGCTCGCCCTTGACGATGCTTTCGTACACCTTGGTACGACCTTGCACGTCGTCGGACTTGACGGTGAGCATTTCCTGCAGGGTGTAGGAAGCACCGTAGGCTTCCAGTGCCCACACTTCCATCTCACCGAAACGCTGACCACCGAACTGAGCCTTGCCGCCCAGCGGCTGCTGCGTGACCAGGGAGTAAGGGCCAGTGGAGCGGGCATGCATCTTGTCGTCGACCAAGTGGTGCAGCTTCAGGAAGTGCATGTAACCCACGGTGGTGACGCGCTCGAACGCCTCGCCGGTGCGTCCGTCGTACAGCTGCGCCTGCGTCCGCGTCGCGGTGAGGCCTTTGGCTGCGGCCACATCGTCTGGGTAGGCCAGCTTCAGCATGGCGCGAATTTCGTCTTCGGATGCGCCATCGAACACAGGCGTGGCAAATGGCACGCCATTCGTCAGGTTGGCAGCCATTTCCAGCACGTGCTCGTCACTCAACGATGCAAAGTCTTCCTTCTTGCCGGTACCGTTGTAGATGGTTTCCAGGAAGGTGCGCAGCTCAGCCACTTTGGCTTCGGCCTGAAGCATGTCGCCGATGCGTTGTCCCAAACCCTTGGCGGCCCAGCCCAGGTGAACTTCCAGCACCTGACCCACGTTCATCCGTGACGGCACGCCCAACGGGTTGAGCACGATGTCGCAAGGTGTGCCATCGGCCATGTGGGGCATGTCTTCCACAGGGGTGATCTTGGAAACCACACCCTTGTTGCCGTGACGGCCGGCCATCTTGTCACCGGGCTGCAGGCGGCGTTTGACAGCCAGGTAGACCTTGACCATCTTCAGCACGCCAGCGGGCAACTCGTCGCCTTGTGTCAGCTTCTTGCGCTTTTCTTCGAACGCCAAGTCGAAGCTGTGACGGGTCTGCTCCATGGAGTTCTTGATGGACTCCAGCTGGGTGGCGACTTCGTCGTCTGCAGGACGGATGTCGAACCAGTGGTACTTTTCCACATCGACCAAATAGGCCTTGTCGATGGTTGTGCCTTTGGACAGTTTCTTGGGGCCTCCGTTGGCCACTTTACCCAACAACAACTTCTCGATACGGTCGAATGCATCGGCTTCCACGATGCGGAGCTGGTCGTTCAGGTCCAAGCGGAAACGCTTCAGCTCGTCGTCAATGATCTGTTGAGCGCGCTTGTCGCGCTGGATGCCTTCGCGGGTGAACACCTGCACGTCGATCACGGTACCTTGCGAACCCTGGTCCACGCGCAGCGAGGTGTCTTTCACGTCGCTGGCTTTTTCACCGAAGATGGCGCGCAGCAGCTTTTCTTCAGGCGTCAGGGTGGTTTCACCCTTTGGCGTGACCTTGCCCACCAGCACATCACCAGGCACCACTTCGGCACCCACATAAATGATGCCGGAATCGTCCAGTCGGTTCAGTTGCTGCTCTGCCAAATTGGGGATGTCGCGGGTGATTTCTTCCGCACCCAGTTTGGTGTCGCGCGCCATCACAACGAGTTCCTCGATGTGAATCGAGGTGTAGCGGTCTTCAGCCACCACGCGCTCACTGATCAGGATCGAATCTTCGAAGTTATAGCCGTTCCAAGGCATGAAGCCAATCAGCATGTTCTGACCGATGGAGATTTCACCCAGATCGGTCGATGCACCGTCAGCAATCACGTCACCCTTTGCCAGGATATGACCCTTCTTGACGATGGGACGCTGGTGGATATTGGTGTTCTGGTTGGAGCGCTGGTATTTGATGAGGTTGTAGATGTCCACACCCACTTCACCGGCGAGCGCCTCGGCATCATTGACACGGATCACGATGCGTGTGGCATCGACGTAATCCACCATGCCACCGCGCTTGGCTGTCACCACGGTACCGGAGTCGACTGCGGCAACGCGCTCGATACCCGTTCCCACCAATGGCTTTTCAGGGCGCAGTGTGGGGACCGCCTGGCGTGACATGTTGGCACCCATCAATGCGCGGTTCGCATCGTCGTGCTCCAGGAACGGCACCAGTGACGCCGCCACCGACACGATCTGTGCAGGCGACACGTCCATGTACTGGATGGTTTCCGCACCCACCAGCACAGATTCGCCCTTTTCACGGGCAGACACCAAGTCACCGGTCAGGCGACCTTCAGCATCCAGCGCAGCGTTGGCCTGCGCAATGACGTATTTGCCTTCTTCGATCGCAGACAGGTAGTCAATCTGGTTGGTGACCTTGCCATCCACCACACGGCGGTAAGGCGTCTCGATGAAACCGTACTCGTTCAGACGGGCGTACAGGGCCAGCGAATTGATCAGCCCGATGTTCGGACCTTCTGGCGTTTCAATGGGACACACACGGCCGTAGTGGGTGACGTGCACGTCACGCACCTCAAAGCCTGCACGCTCGCGGGTCAGACCACCTGGGCCAAGGGCCGAGACACGGCGCTTGTGTGTGATTTCGGCCAGCGGGTTGGTCTGGTCCATGAACTGAGAGAGCTGCGACGCACCGAAAAACTCCTTGAGTGCCGCAGAAATGGGCTTGGAGTTGATCAGGTCGTGGGGCATCAAGGGCTCTTGTTCGGCCTGTCCCAGACGCTCTTTCACAGCCTTCTCGATACGCGCCAGACCTGTGCGGTACTGGTTCTCGGCCAGTTCTCCCACGCAACGCACGCGACGGTTGCCCAAGTGATCGATGTCATCGACTTCGCCACGGCCGTTGCGCAAATCGACCAGGATTTTCACCACGGACAGGATGTCGTCGTTCGACATCACCATGGGGCCGGTGGATTCGTCACGCCCCACACGGGCATTGAACTTCATGCGCCCCACGCGCGACAGGTCGTACGTATCGGGGTTGTAGAAGAGACGCTGGAACAGGGCCTGCACCGCATCCTCTGTCGGTGGTTCGCCAGGGCGCATCATGCGGTAAATGGCGACACGGGCAGCAAACTCGTCCACGGTTTCGTCGACGCGCAGCGTTTGCGAAATGTAGGCGCCTTGGTCCAATTCGTTGGTGTACAGGCACTGCAGATCCTGAACGCCAGCCGTTCGCAGCTTCTTCAGAAGCACCTCGGTCAGTTCCTCGTTGGCCTTGGCAAGGATTTCACCGGTGTCACCATCGATGATGTTGCGCGCCAGCACGCGACCGATCAGGAAATCTTCGGGGACGCTGATGTGCGTCGTGCCTGACTGCTCCAGCTCGCGGGTGTGACGCGCGGTGATGCGCTTGTCTTTGGCCACGACCACTTTGCCGGACTTGTCGGTGATGTCGTAGCGAGCGACTTCACCGCGGAGGCGCTCGGCCACGAATTCCATCTGCGCGCCACTGTCCATCAAGCGGAAGTGGTCGTTGACGAAGAAGTTGGCCAGAATGGTTTCCGGCGTCAGGCCAATGGCCTTCAGCAGGATGGTGACAGGCATCTTGCGACGGCGGTCCACACGGAAAAACAGGATGTCCTTGGGGTCGAACTCGAAATCGAGCCACGAACCTCGGTAAGGAATGATCCGGGCTGAAAACAGCAACTTGCCGGAACTGTGCGTCTTCCCTTTGTCATGTTCGAAGAACACGCCGGGCGAACGGTGCAACTGAGACACGATCACGCGCTCGGTGCCGTTGATGATGAAGGAGCCTTTGTCGGTCATCAGTGGGACTTCACCCATGTAGACCTCTTGCTCTTTGACCTCTTTCACCACCTTCGACTGGTTGGTGGAAGACTCGCGGTCATAGATGATCAGCTGAACGCGGGCGCGCACGGCAGACGCGAACGTCAAGCCCCGGGTCTGGCACTCACGGACATCGAACGCAGGCTTGGCGAGGTTGTACTCGACAAACTTCATCTCGACGAAACCGTTGTGGGACACAATGGGAAACGCGGCTTCGAAGGCGGCCTGCAAGCCTTCGGGGGCACGCTTGCGCGGGGCAAGATCTGCCTGCAGAAACGCGGTGTAAGCGTCCTTTTGCATTTGCAACAGGTACGGGATAGCTAGTACGTTTTCTCGCGTACCAAAGCTCTTTCGGATGCGCTTACGTTCGGTGTATGAGTAGGCCATGGGTTCTCCGGGGCTAAGACAAGAGTCCAGCGTCTTCAACAACTTGATGGGGCGATGTACCCCATTTGTGCTTGGTGGTTGGCCTCTACCAACTTTTGGCGGACGACAGCACATTGCGTGCTGTCCGAACCAAGCAGTCTTCTTCAGTCGGAATCAGAAGACACTCCACAGCACAAGCGACTTGTACTGTGGGGTGCGCTCTGTAAGCGGCAAAGGCTGGAGGCCTCGACGAGACACTCCAGCCTTGATGCGAAGGACCGATTACTTGAGTTCGGCCTTGGCGCCAGCTTCTTCCAGCTTCTTCTTGGCGGCTTCAGCGTCAGCCTTTGGCATGGCTTCTTTCACCGTCTTGGGAGCGCCGTCAACCAGATCTTTGGCTTCCTTCAGGCCCAGACCGGTCAGTTCGCGAACTGCCTTGATCACGGATACCTTCTGTGCACCAGCTTCAAGCAGGACCACGTTGAATTCGGTCTTTTCTTCCACCACTGCAGCAGCAGCGCCGCCGCCTGCAGCGGGTGCAGACATTGCTGCCGCGCTCACGCCAAACTTCTCTTCGATGGCTTTCACCAGGTCGTTGAGTTCCATGACCGTCATGCTGTCCAGCGCGGTCAAAAATGCGTCTTTATCGAATGCCATTTTTATTTCCTAACAATTGGTTGTACGAATCCACTGCGCACTCAGGCGACAGCAGCTTCTTCGCTCACAGGCGCAGCAGCGCCTTCGCCTTTTTTCTCCGCCAATGCAGCCAGCACGCGTGCGGTACGCGAAATGGGGGACTGCATCAAGCCCAGCAACTGCGCCAACAACACTTCCTTGGAAGGGATGTTTGCCAATTGCTTCACGCCGTTCACGTCCAGGGCTTTACCGCCGAACACGCCTGAGCGAATGACCAACTTGTCGTTGGTTTTCGCAAAGTCGGACACCACTTTCGCGGCAGCCACTGCGTCTTCGGAAAAGCCATAGATCAGCGGACCGGTCATCTGGTCAACTGCCACTTCAAAGCTGCTGCCTGCCACTGCACGGCGAGCCAAGGTGTTTTTCAACACGCTCAGCGTCACGCCTTTGCTGCGAGCATCGACACGCAACTTCGTCATGTCAGCGACCGTGATACCACGGTATTCCGCCATCACGAGCGTTTGAGCTTTAGCGGCGAGGGCGGTCACTTCTTCAATGACTGCTTGCTTCTCACTGCGATTCAGACTCAAGGTCTACTCCTTTAAAAAGCACCCCCGGAATACGGGACGGTGCACTCGTTGCAGCGACCAACTGTTTCAGGACAAACCATCACCAGTGGGATCGCCATCTGCGTTGGCGCAATTAAGCCGACAGTTTCCCATCGACACCAACGGTCTTGGATGGCCCCACACCGCAACAAAGCGCAGTGCGAGCCCACCACACCATGTGTCGCATCAGATGCCACACATGAGTTCTCTTTGCGGTCAGCCGTTGATGGTCTGCGTGTCGACGCGAACGCCCACACCCATCGTCGATGACACCGCCACTTTGCGCAGGTACAGACCTTTGCTGCTGGCTGGTTTGGCCTTGTTCAGTGCATCGATCAGCGCGGCCAAGTTGCCCTGGAGCTTGTCGGACTCGAACGAGCGGAGGCCGATCGTGCCGTGCACGATACCGGCTTTGTCCACGCGGAACTGAACCTGACCAGCCTTGGCATTTTTAACAGCCGTGGCCACGTCGGGCGTGACGGTACCTACTTTGGGGTTGGGCATCAGACCGCGTGGGCCCAGAATCTGACCCAGCGTACCGACCACGCGCATTGCATCCGGAGAGGCGATCACGACGTCGAAGTTCATGTTGCCAGCCTTGACTTCAGCAGCCAGGTCGTCCATACCAACGATGTCTGCACCAGCTGCCTTGGCTTCTTCAGCCTTGGCACCTTGCGCGAACACAGCCACGCGCTTGGTTTTCCCGGTACCGTTAGGCAACACGACCGCACCACGCACAACCTGATCCGACTTCTTGGCATCCACGCCGAGCTGGACAGCCACATCAATGGACTCGTCGAACTTGGCGTTCGCGAATTCCTTGACGAGGGTCAACGCGTCGCCCAGGGCGTACAACTTGTTGCTGTCAATCTTGCCGACTTGGGCTTTTTGCTTCTTGGTCAACTTGGCCATTTACACACCCTCCACAGTCACGCCCATCGAGCGAGCAGAACCAGCGATGGTACGGACGGCCGCATCCAGATCAGCAGCGGTCATGTCTTTCATCTTGGTTTTGGCGATTTCTTCAAGTTGAGCACGTGTGATCTTGCCCACCTTCTGGGTGTGCGGCACAGGCGAACCCTTGTCCAGCTTGATCGCTTTTTTGATCAGCGTGGTAGCAGGAGGGGTCTTGATGATGAACGTGAAACTCTTGTCAGCGTAAGCCGTGATCACCACGGGCAAAGGCAGACCCGGCTCGACACCTTGGGTCTGGGCGTTGAACGCCTTGCAGAATTCCATGATGTTCAAACCGCGCTGACCCAAAGCGGGACCAATGGGTGGTGATGGGTTGGCCTTACCAGCTGGCACTTGCAGCTTGACAAAGCCGACGATTTTTTTCGCCATGCTTGCTCCTTACGGGTATTGACGCGGCGCACACAGCGCAGCTCCCCGGGGGTTGGGACTCAAAAATACAGCCGAGGCGCTGAGTCGGACACGCCGCAGCAGGGTTGTCAGGTCTTTTCGACCTGACTGAATTCGAGCTCTACGGGCGTGGCACGACCAAAAATCGTGACGGACACGCGCATTTTGTTTTTTTCGTAGTTGACTTCTTCCACCGTGCCATTGAAGTCGGTAAACGGACCTTCCTTGACGCGCACATATTCACCGATGATGAATTCAACCTTGTGGCGGGGCTTGTCAACGCCAGACTGCATCTGCGAGACGATTTTCTGGACTTCTTCTTCAGAGATGGGGGCTGGACGGTTTTTTGCACCACCGACGAATCCGGTGACCTTGTTGGTGTGCTTGACCAGGTGCCACGTGTCATCGTCCATCACCATTTCGACCAGCACGTAGCCAGGGAAGAACTTGCGCTCAGTGGTACGTCGTTGACCGTTCTTTACCTCGACAACCTCTTCGGTGGGCACCAGGATGCGGCCGAATTTGTCTTGCATGCCAGCATTTGCCACACGCTCGACAATGTTGCGTTCAACCGCTTTTTCCATACCAGAGTAGGCATGCACCACATACCAGCGCATACCGGAAGCAGCCATGTCGATGCCCGCGTTGACTTGATCTGACATCATTTTCTCCATCCCAGAATCAGGTCGTAAAACACCCACTCGATCGTCTTGTCGGTCAACCACAGGAAAATTGCCATGACCAGCACAAAGCCGAACACATACAGAGTCATTTGGGTGGCTTCCTTGCGCTCTGGCCACACCACCTTGCCAATTTCACGGTAGGAGTCACGTCCGAAGGCCAGCAAACGCTTGCCCGACTCGGAAGTCAGAAACACTGCCACAGCACCAGCAACACAGACAAGCAAGCCAGCCCACTGCGCGACCCCACCTTGCTTGGCCAACATGTAGTAAACAAAGAAAGCCGCGGCCAACAATGCGATGGCAGCGGCAAGCTTTGCCTTGTCAGCACCCGTGCCGACGGTTTCAACTTCAGGAGACGCCATAAACTTTCAACTCGAAACTCGCCCGAGGCACCTCAGACGCATAAGCCCACCGGAAGTCTTTCAACTTCGGTGGGCCTGATTTTCAAAATGCCTAGAGATGGATCTCAGAGCAGTTTGGCAGGGGCAGTAGGAATCGAACCTACAACCTTCGGTTTTGGAGACCGACGCTCTGCCAATTGAGCTATACCCCTACGAAGTCAATCAGGCGATGATTTTGGCAACGACGCCAGCACCGACGGTACGACCACCTTCGCGGATGGCGAAGCGCAGGCCTTCTTCCATGGCGATGGGGGCGATCAGCTTGACGGTGATGGACACGTTGTCACCAGGCATGACCATTTCCTTGCC
>JAVBXK010000102.1 GCA_030824555.1 bacterium | reverse complement strand
GGGTGGGGGAGACGGAAAAGGGGCTGAACAGCGACTGAGAAGTGGCTGAAGCGTCAGGCGGTGGGCATGTCTTTGAGCTGGTGGTGTTGCACCAGGACTTGCATGGCGGCCATCAAGCCCTGGCGCTCGGCTGCGGGCAGGTGGCCAAAGAAGTGCTCGTCGTTGGCATCGGCCAGCGCGGCCAGCTGGGGCACCAGGGCCTGGCCCGATGCGGTCAGCGCCAGGGACTGGTCCCGCGCATTCCCACCGGTCAACCGCCGCTCGGCCAACCCCTTTTCTTCGAGCCGGGACACCACCTTGGATGCCGCGCCTTTGGTCATGCCCAGCGCCTGAATCAGCTCGGCGTGGCCGGTCTCGCTGTTGGCCCACAGGGTGCGCAGCGCCACCCATTCCGTGACGGTGACACCTTTGGCCTCCAGCAGCTGCTGGAAGCGGATGGAGACGTGGTTGGACACGAAGCGCAACCAGAAGCCCAGATGGGCTTCGAGGGGTGAGGGGGGCGGTGTGGATTGGCTGATGGGCAGTGGCTGGATGCTCATGTGGTTTCCCTGGAAACTTTGGGAAGTATAGTTTCCAAGGAAACCGGCATCAAGGGCATGAGGTCAGGATCTTGATGTGTGGGCGCGGTGGTGGGTGTTGCATCGCGTCAGAGGTCCGCGCTCGACCCACAGGAGTCGGTCGAGGTTCGAAACCGGCAACCCAAGACCTGACGATCGGAGCGGGCTCATGCAGCCGACAGGTCCCGCTGCATTGCGGTCGGCCGCGAAGCGTTATCAGGGGGCTGGTCGTTCGGGCGCTGCGGCCTCGATGTGCACCGGTTCCCGCAATGCGAGGTGGTCGCGCCGTCAGGCCTTATCGATGTTCCTCTAGCTCATTACAGGAAGCAGACAGGCATCACCAGATGCTCATCTCTCCCACGCCCAGACTTCCCGAGGCTTTGTTTGCTGGAACAGTCGCGGTCGAGTCTTGCCACGTTCGGGTGGCCGCTTCACCGGACGATGCTCCGCTACAGTTGCCCCATCGGTCCGGAGTGACTAGGGAGGAGAACGAATGGCGAGCAGAAAAGAGGCACAGGCGCTGATCTTCGAGACGTTCTCGGAGGTTGCGCCATACATCGACGAGGTTGTAGAGGCTGCAAACCGTGAGCGCCTTGCGCTAGGCTTCTTTCCGATCAGCCTGTTCAAAGAGCAGGCGCGCAAAGGCAATCTGTTCGTGGCGGTCAGGGTCAGTGAGGGGTCAAAGCTCGCCTACGCGGGACACCTCATGTTCGATGCCCGCCGAGCGCACGCCTCGGTGCTCCAGCTCCACGTCATCCCTGAACTCCAGGGGCACGGTATTGCCCAGCGATTGCTCGGAAGGCTGAAGGCTCACCTAGAGGATCTGGGCTTTATATCGATCCATGCGCGTGTCGCGGAGGACCTGAAGCACGCGAACAGGTTCTGGGAGCGCAATGGCTTCTACGTTCAGAGCATTGCGCCTGGCGGCAGGACACGTGATCGCACCATTCTGATCCGATCCCACGAGCTTACGTCCCAGCAGTTGTTCGAGCGCAGCGGTATCACCGGGCAAAACCCTTTCGGCCTGGATATCAGTCATCGCACTGAGCGGCCGATCTACCTGCTCGATTTGAATGTGCTCTTCGATTTGGGGCCGCGACGGCCTCGCAGAGATGCTGCAGTCGACCTGTTCCGCGCCGAGCGATTCGGATCCTGTGAGCTTGCGCTCAGCGCAGAGCTTCAAGAAGAGTTGGTTCGCAATCTAGCCACTCCAAGCCGCACCGATCCCATGCTCGCCTGGGCAACCACGTTCATCACCTTCCAGGTCCCGCCGAAGGCCGACAAGGAGCGCTTGCTTGCGGATCTCGGGGGCATTGTGTTTGCCACGCCAGCTAAGGAAGGTGCCTTCACACCCAACGAACAATCCGACCTTACGCATCTGGCAACAGCGATCTACCATCGTCTGGCTGGGTTCATCACCAGTGATGATGCCGTGCTGGCTGCAGCGCCGGTACTGGAAGAGAAGTACGGCATCGACGTCATTTCGCCGACGGCGTTTCAGCCCGCCGAGGGGTTTGAAGCCGATCGTGAAGAAATGCTGGAAACCGGCAACACTGGTGAGTCCATCATAGTGACGACCCTTCCGGCCACCGGCGAGGGTGAGCTGCGCCAGATGCTGATGTGTTTAGGCATTGCCGATGCGGACGCGATCTCGCTTTGGGGGGCCGCAGATTCGACCGAACGGATCATCCAGCGAACCGCTGTCCTGTCGGAGGGCCGTCTTGTCGGATACCTTGGGTGTACCAAGCAAGTAGAAGGGTCGACCATTTTTGGTCGCCTTGCGATCGACGAACGTCAACCGAATGCAACGCGAGCAGCACGGCTGCTGTTGAACAAGCTGCTGACGAAGGCCTGCAACGCGTCGCCCGCTCAGGTGCGGGTGTACATGGCGCCGCGGCAGGTCATTGCTCGCGAGATTGCTGCGGCGCTCGGCTTTGCTGGCGCTGAGGACGGCTCCATGCTTTCCAAGCTGGTAGTTAACTGTGTTGTCACCCCGAAGAATTGGTCGTCAACAACCTCCGGGCTGCACACACTGGCCAAACTGAGGCTACCTGCTACTTGCCCACCGTTCCGAGACATCGACCAGCAGGTCGAGGTTCATTGTCCGGATGGCAATCGCCGCTTTGTGCGGCTTCAGGAACTGGAGTCAGGTTTGTCCCCCGCGATCTTTTGCCTACCCGGCCGAGATGCCGTTGTAACGCCCATCCTGCGCGAATTTGCCGAACCGCTGCTCGGACATTCCCGACAGGACAGCTTTTTGCCGCGCTCGCGTGCATCACAGTACAGCGAACGACACTACATCAGCAGCAAGAAGACGCTGAAACTCTTTGCGCCCGGCACCATCATCCTTTTCTACGAGTCGAGCAAGGGCGGCGGCTCATGCTCTATCGTAGCGATCGCGCGCGTTAAGCGGGCATACCTAAAGGCCGACAAGGCAACGAACGCTTCGGACTTGGATCCTTCGGTGCTAAGCGCGGAGACCCTGTCGATGATTGGCCTTTCTGAGCTGAAGACCGTGACCGCCTTTGACAATGTCATTCATTTTCCGCGACCCGTGGGTCTCGCCAGTCTGAAGCGTCTTGGCTGCGGCGAGTCAACCCAGCTGATTACGACGCGTCGTATCACGCCCGAACAACTTGAGAGAATCCTAGAAGAGGGCTTTGCACAATGACCGCCACCCACGCACTCATCTCGTTAGAACAGCGCTTTGCCGACGGAATTCTCCAATCTACTAAGCGAGTGGAGCTCCGGCGCCGGCCGATGCGCCTGGAGGTAGGAACGACGATCTGGATGTACGTCAAAGTGCCTGTGGGTAAGGTCGTTGGATCGGCCCAAGTGCACTCAACGCACCAACTGGCCCCGTCGACTTTGTGGCGCCGGTATGGGAACGTCTCAGGCTTGGCGAGAGGTGAGTTCTACGACTACTTTTCTGGCCTGTCGAAGGGCTTCGTTATCTTGCTCACTAACCCGAAGCGGCTGTCAGAACCAGTTAGTCTTGACCAACTGCGCAAATTGAAAGGTGCCTTTCAGCCGCCTCAGTTCTTTCAACACCTCGCCAATGATGGCCCGTTTGTCTCGGCGTTCACGCGCGAAATCAGCGATCACCAAGCTTCACGAGCGCGCTCTCAGCAAGCGCTGCAGTTCCAAAGTCTCTGCGCTGCCTAGAGTTGTTATCGAGGCTGGAAGGGGCGAACGATCAGCCCCTGATGCACTTCGCGGCCGACGGCTATGCAGCGGGATCCAACGGACATTCTGCGGTGGTGAAGGTTCCCGGGCACGCAATCAGGCGTGCCGGAAGGCCGACGCTCGCCACTTTCCGTTCCTGGCCGAAAACTGCCCGCCACTTCGTCTGCGAAGACCGTTGACACGACACACCAAAATCAGTAGCTGTCATCGCTTACACATAAAGCGGCAAAGGCACTTTTTACACAAATATCAAGCACCCGCGCTGCGCTACTCATGCCGCAGCGCCTCAATCGGGTCCATCCGTGCCGCCCTCCGTGCCGGGAAGTACCCAAACACCACCCCAATAAAAGCTGAAAACAGCAGCGCCAGCAAATTGATAGACGGGTCAAAGGCGTAGGGTACGCCCATCAGCTGCGAGCCCACCACCGACGCCGCTGTGGCCACCACCACACCAATCAGCCCGCCCAGGGCTGACAGCACCACGGCCTCTATCAAAAACTGCAGCAGCACCTCGCCTTCCAGCGCGCCCACAGCCAGGCGCAGGCCGATTTCTCGGGTGCGCTCGGTCACGCTGACCAGCATGATGTTCATGATGCCAATGCCGCCCACCAGCAGGCTCACGGCGGCCACCGCGCCCAGCAGGCTGGTCAGCACGCCCATGGTGCTGGAGAGGGTGTCGGCCAGTTGCTGGGTGTCGAAGATGTTGAAGTTGTTTTCCTGCCCGCCGTTGGCCAGGTCGCCCAGCTTGCGACGTTCGCGCAGCAGTTGAGTGAGGGCCGCTTTCAGCGGGCCACTGTCGCTGCCCTCTTCCATCGACACCATCAGCGAGCTGACCTTGCGGCTGCCCGTCACGCGGCGCTGCAGGGTGTGCAGGGGCACCACCACGCTGTCGTCCTGGTCGCCCATGCCGCCCTGGCCTTTGGGCAGGGTGATGCCGATCACCTCGCACGAAAACTGGCGCATGCGCAGTTGCTCGCCCAGGCCGGTTTGGCCCACGGTGCCGCCGAACAGCTCGCGGCGCACGGTTTCGCCCACGATGCACACGGCTGCGCCCGACGCTTGTTCGTCGTCGGCAAAGCGGCGGCCGCTGGCCAGCGCCCAGTTGCCGGTTTCAAACCAGTCGTTGGTGGTGCCGATGGCGCTGGTGAGCCAGTTGCGCCCGTTGGCCACCACGGTCACGCTGGCGCGGCCTTGGGGGGCCACGGCGGCCACACCGCCGATCTGGCTGCGGATGGCTTCGGCATCGGCCTCGGTGAACTGGGGCACGCCGCCACCGCCTCCCCCGCCGCCGATGCGCTGGCCGGGGTTGACCATCAGCAGGTTGGTGCCCAGGCTGGAAATTTGCGACTCGATGGCCTGGGTGGCCCCGTTGCCCAGCGTCACCATGGTGATGACCGCACTCACCCCGATGACGATGCCCAGCACCGTGAGGAACGAACGCAGCAGGTTGCGCCGGATGGAGCGCAGCGCCAGCATGAACACGCTGAACAGCATCAGGTGGCCTCTGCGGTGGTGACTGAGGTGGGTGCGGCCACTTCCGCAGGCGGGGCCTGGGTGGTGGGGTGCGGGTTTTGCACGTCTTGCACCAGCCGCCCGTCGCGAAAGTGCACCATGCGCCGGGCGTAGGCGGCCATGTCGGGCTCGTGCGTCACCATCAGCACGGTGATGCCGTGCTCGCGGTTCAGTGCCAGCAGCAGGCCCATGATTTCGTGGCTGCGCTGGCTGTCGAGGTTGCCGGTGGGCTCGTCGGCCAGCACCACGGCGGGCTCGGTGACGATGGCCCGCGCAATGGCCACGCGCTGCTGCTGCCCGCCCGACAGTTCGGCCGGGCTGTGGTGCTCCCACCCCGCCAGCCCCACCGATGCCAGGGCCTTCATGGCGGCCACACGGCGCACGGCAGCGGCATCGCCCCGGTACAGCAGGGGCAGTTCCACGTTCTCCAGCGCCGAGGTGCGGGCCAGCAGGTTGAAGCCCTGGAACACAAAGCCCAGGTAGCGCCGCCGCAGGCGGGCGCGCTGGTCGCGGCTGAGGGCTTCCACGTGCACGCCCTTGAAGATGTACTGGCCTGCGGTGGGCGTGTCCAGGCAACCCAGTATGTTCATGGCGGTGGACTTGCCCGAGCCGCTGGGCCCCATGATGGCCACCAGCTCGCCTGCTGCAATGTCCAGGTTCAGGCCCTGCAGGGCCATCAGCTCGGAAGCCCCTGAGCCGTAGCGCTTGGCAACGCCGCGCAGCTGAATGAGGGGTTCGCCGGGCGCGGTGGCCATCATTTCGCCACCGCCGTTTTCTGGTCGGTGATGACGGCCATGCCCACTTTCAGGTCGCCGCTGACGATTTCGGTCATGCGGCCGTCGCTGATGCCGGGCATCACAGCCACCGCCACCGGCGTGCCGCTGCCGTCTTCGGGCAACACCCACACTTGGCGGGCCAGTGCGGTGCTGGCGTTGTTGGTTGCGCTGCGGCGCACGCCCCTGGGTGGCCCCATCAGCATGCCTGCGGTGATGCTTTTTTTGGCCGCCTGCGTGGCCACCGTGGGCGTGAAGCGCAGCGCGGCGTTGGGCACGCGCATGACGTTGGTGCGCTCCACCGCCGTGATGGTGGCGGTGGCCGTCATCCCGGGGCGCAGGCTGAGGTCGGCGTTGTCCACGTCCAGGTAGGTCAGGTAAGTCACCACGTTGTCGGTGATGGTGCTGCCAAAGCCCACGCGGGTGATGCGCGCCGGGAACGGCCGCGCCAGGTAGGCGCTGACGGTGAAGGTGGCCGCCTGCCCCACTTTGACCACGCTCACATCGGCCTCGTCCACGTACACCCACAGGCGCAGCTTGGTCAGGTCTTCGGCCACGGTCATCAGGGTCACGGCTTGCAGGCTGGCGGCCACGGCGTTGCCAGGCTCCACGGTGCGGGTCAGCACCACGCCGTCGGCCGGGGCGGTGATGGACGCACGCGACAGCGTGATGTGGTCGGTGGACAGCGCGGCCTGCGCGTCACTCACGCCAGCGCGGGCGCTGGTGTCGTCGGCATGGGCGCGGGCCACCGCTGCGCGGCCTGCGTCCAGCTCGGCCTTGGAGGGCACCTTGCCGCCTGACAGCAGCGCCACCTCGTCCAGCCGGGCCAGGGTGGCGGTGGCTTCGGCCACGGTGGCACCGGTTTGCGCCACTTTGGCGGTGGCGGCGGCCAGGGCGGCACGCGACCGCAAGATCTGGTCGCTGAGTTTGGCGGTGTCCAGCACCACCAGCACCTGGCCTTTTTTGATGCGGTCGTTCACGTCCACATTCACCTGCCGCACGATGCCCGACAGCTCGCTGCCAATGGTGATGGCCCGCGTGGGTTGCAGCGTGCCGTTGGCCGTGACGGTGAGCGTGAGGTTGCCCAGGGCCACGGGCTGCGTGGTGTAGACGGGCGCGGCGTTGGCGGCTTTTTGGGTTTGCCAGTACCACAGCCCGCCAGCAGCCAGCAGCAGCGCCACGGCCATGCCCCACCAAAACGGGCGGCGGAACCAGGCCACGGCGTCGGGCTCGGCCAGCAGGGTTTTGAGCGCGGCTTTGTCGGTGGGCTGAGCTGCGGGCTGAGCAATGGGTTGGGCCGCAGATTGGGCTGCAGATTGGGCTGCAAGTGGGCCGGGTGACAAGGGCTGCGCTGGTGCAAGCTTCTCTGGCGCGGCGGGCGCCGCCGGCGGCGGTGCAGCGGCTGCCGCAGGTAACGCAGTGGATAAGCCCGTCGGCAAAGGCGTGGGTGAAGGTGCGGGCAACGGTGCAGGAGTAGGCGTCATGACGGGTCCGTCGGTTTGGAGGCGGGTGTGCCCTGTGCAGATGGAGCGGATGCGGGCGACACAGAAGCGCCCCCCGGCAAGCCGGGCACCCAGCCGCCGCCCAGCGCGCGGAACAGGCGCACTTGGGTTGCGCTGATGGCGGCTTGGGCGGTGGCCACGCCGTCTTGTGTGGTGAGGCGGTTGCGCTGGGTTTCCAGCACGGTTTGAAAGTCGGCCAGGCCGCTGTCGTAGCGCTGGCGGGCCAGCGCGGCGGCCTGGGTGGCGGCATCTGCCGCTGCGGCCAAGCGCAGCAGGCGCTCGCGGTCGCCTTGCAGGGCGGCCAGTTGGTCTTCCACCTCTTGCAGCGTGGTCAGCACCGCTGCCTTGTAAACCTGGTGCGCTTGCTGCCACGCGGCGCGCTGGGCACGGGTCTGGGCGCGGGTGGCCCCTCCGTCCAGCAGCGGCAGGTTGATGCTGGCCAGCACCGAGCGCAGCACGGCCGCGCTGCTGGTCAGCGATGCCAGCGTGGCCGCGTTCAAACCCAGCGATCCACTCAGTTTGGCGCTGGGCAGGCCTGCCACGCTGGCTTGGTCCAGCCGCGCATGGGCCGCCGCCAACTGGTGACGGGCGGCCACCACGCTGGGGCGCTGCAGCAGCGTTTGGGCAGGCAAGGCCAGCACGGCGTCGGCGCTGGCCTGGGGGATGCGGCTGGCCAGCGCGAGCCCATTGGGCGCTGCAGGTGCAGGTGCCGGCTGCAACGGCTGCAACGGCTGCAAATAAATATCAATAAAATCAGGATCTAACGCTTGTCTGTATTGGGTTTCCAGCTCTGTATTCAGATAATCGTTCCATGCCGCACCAGGAGACACCCCGGTCAGCACAGCCAGCGCGTGCGCGGCCTGGCGCACGCTGGTTTGCAGCGGGGGCAGCAGGGCGCGGGTTTGCTCGGCGGCGGCGCGGGCCTGTTCGGTGTCCAGCACGGTCAGCAGCCCGGCCTGTTGCCGCCAGCGGGTAATTTGCAGCGTTTCCAGCTGGTTGGCCAGGTTGGCACGGGCAAGGCCTATGCGCACCTGGCCGCTGCGCAGGGTGATGTAAGCCAGCGCCACCTCGCCCGCCACGGCCACCTGCACGTCGCCCAACGTGGCGGCGCTGGCCAGGGCGGTGGCATCGGCCGCAGCCAGGGCCAGGCGCAGGCCGCCCGACAGGTCGGGCAGCCATGCCGCGTTGAACCCGGCGCTGAAGGTGTTGCCACCTGTGCGGCTTTCGCCGCTGCCGGCCTCGTTGCGCTGAGCTGACGCGGCCACCCCCAGCGTGGGCGACAGCGCCGCAGCCGCCACGTCACGCAGGGCCTGCGCCTGGCGCAAGGCAGCCTGTGCACCGACCACGCTGGTGTGGGCCGCCAGCGCCTGGTTCACCAGCTGGGTCAGCAAGGGGTCATTGAAACGCTGCCACCAGTTGGCCAAAACGGATGGGCCGTTGGCGGGAGTGGCCGCAGCGGGGCCAGCAGAGGCATGGCCGTTGCCAGACCACGCAGCAGGCACGTCGAAACCCAGGGGGGCTTCCACCTCGGCCCCAGGGGCCGCGCACGCTGCCAGCCACACCACGGACCACAGGCTGAGCCCTGTCGTTGGGCGGGCAAACAGCGTGGGGGTGAAAGAGGAAACCATGCCACCAATGTGATGACGCCCTGCACAACCGTCTGTGCTGCACTGCACAGACGGGGAGGCCACCCGCGCCTACTGTTCGCACCTTGTGCTGGCCCCTGCGGGCATCGAGGATGCCAGTTCCTGTTGCTCACACACCCGGAGACCCATATGAAAAAAACACTGCTTGTCAGCGCCTTGTTCACCGCAGCCACCCTCACCCATCTGGGTCTTGCGCAGGCACAGGTGGCGGGTTCCACCACCACCGGCATCACCGTGACCGAGGCCACGCAAGTGGCAATGGGCTGGAGCGTGAAAAAATCGCTGCTCGGCAAAACGGTCTACAACGAGACGGGCGAAAAAATCGGCGAGGTGATGGACCTGATCATCTCGCCCGACCGCAACGTGTCGTACGTGATCGTGGGGGCGGGTGGGTTCATTGGCATTGGCCGCCACGACGTGGCCATTCCGGTCAACCAGATTCAAGACCGGGGCGGCAAACTGATCATGCCGGGTGCCACCAAAGGGGCCCTCAAGGCCATGCCCACTTTCAACTACGCCAGCGACACGGCGCGACGCGACCAGTTCATGGCAGATGCCGAGCGCGACATGGTCCGTGCCCGCGCCAAAGTGGCCGAGTTGCAACAACGCGCAGGCGATGCCACCGCAGAAGCCAAAGCCGCCATCAACCGCGACGTTGACCAACTTCAGCTGGACCTGAAAAACGCCCAGGAAAAAATGGACGACCTGAAGCGCGCCGGTGCAGCGAACTGGCACGACTTTGAATCTGGCGTGAGCGCGGCCATCGCCCGGCTGCGCAAGGCACTGGAAGCGGCGTAAAGGCCCCACCCACACGCCCCAGACAAACGGCCCCGGCAATCACTTGCCGGGGCCGTTGTCACGTCTGCCAACCCGATGCGGCGGTCAGACGTGGGCAGGGTTGAGCGGCCTCACTGGTTCAGCAGCAGCTCCAGGATGATGCCGGTGGTGATGGCCACCAGCAGGTAGTCGCCACCGTTTTGAACCCAGTGGTAGCCGCGCGGCGGGCGGCGCAGGCCGTGGCCCTGCCAGTCGTCCACCACGTATTGACGGCTGCGGTAGTCGAATGGCACGCGGTCACCACGGCGCGCCCCGTGGCTGGACCAGCCGCTGCGGCCGGGGTCACCGCGCCAGTCGTCGCGTTCCCACCGGGAGCGGTCATGCATGGGCATGGGCGGGGGCATGGGCCGCCGCTGCACCTGCCGGTCTCGGCCGTCAGGCCCCGAACGGTCGTTGCAGCGCGGGTCGCCAGGGCCACAGCGCTGTGGTTGACGGCCATGGTCCTGCGCCAGGGCGGGCCCCATGCAGGAAAGCGCCAGCACGAGCGTGGCGCAGGCAGATAAAACAGTTTTCATGGGGGTCCTTTTGTGTGGAAGGACACGTTAGGACACCAGGTCGCCAGCGTCTGTTCGACAGCGCACATCTCGGGCTTTCAGCCCTGCGGGTGCCGAAAGCCGCCGCGCCCTGTCGATTTCGCTTTGAAAACCGATCACATGTTCGCGGCAGGCGACAACCAGGCCTTGCGCACCCACGCCCCGCATTGGGCAGACAGGTAGCCCGCACGGGTCTGGTTGCTGGCCGAGTCGTGACGGGCAATCACGCCCCACCAGCTGCGCCCCGCATCGATCCACGGGTAAAACCCGAATGCCCCGGCGCTGCTGAAGGCACCGTCACCCGCCGGGTCGTCTTCTACCCAATGCCCCAGGGAATAGTGAAAATTCCGCCCCACCAGGGGGGTCGATACGGCACTGGGGCAAGACGTGCCGGGGTCTGTGCACACCGCATGGGTGCCCAGCAACCGTGACAGTTGCAGCCGCCCAGCCACCATCTTCTGAAGAAACTGACCATATTGGGCCGCGCTGGTCACCCCGCCACCGGCCGGTTGCGGCGATGCGTATTGCAGCTCGATGCCCAGCGTGGCCGACACCTCCCGCCCCAGGGCAGCGTTGTCCATGTCGCCCAGGCCCATGTTCACGCCGTGCTTTTGCATGTGGCCACCGCTGTAGAAAAATCGCCCTTCGTTCTGTGCAACGAATGCCCCGTTTTTGATGAGCATGCCCTGGTAGGCCTGACAAGCCCCCAGGGTCTGCGACGGCAGGCATTGGTCAAACTCGGTGTAACCGCTGGTGAAGTTCAGAAACGGCACATCCGAAGCCTGCAGCTCACCCTGCCGCTTTTGCGCCACGTAAGCGCCGTACAGCCACTTGGAGGCCGATGCAATGGCCATGACCGTGCCCGACTGGTACGTTGCACCCCCGGCCTGCCCTTCCGCAAGGGGGCCGCCCGCATCCCCCACCGACCAGTGAAACGGGTGAATGGCCGTGCAATCGGGGTGGGTGTCGGCAACGGCCTGGGCCGCGCGGGCGCGGGCCTGTGTGCCGCCGTCCGCACAGCGGTGGGGTAGCACGGCACATTCAAAGTCGGCCAGCGTGCCCACCGCCGTCACCGCGCCGCCAGCAGGTTGCACATACACCGTGCTGCCTGCAACGCCCACAGCATGGCCAGTGGCGGGATAGGTGCGGTAGAGCAGCGGGCCCGACTGCTGGTCGGGCTGCGGCCCTGGGAAGAGTGCCGAATGCGTGCGCTCGGCCCAATCCAGCAGCAAAGAGGGGTCGAACGCCTGGGGCTGCGCTTGAGACAACCCACACGTCATGGCCAGACCACAAACGAGGAGCCGCTGACGGGCGCGTTGCAGCCACGGCTGCACACGGGAGGCTGGTTGACTGACCATGGGTTGCTCGCAAAGTGGGTGGGTGGTTCGGCTGGAGTGGATCAGACCTGCATGACAGCTTGAACCGCCCACAGCTTGCTTTGTGACGCGCAGCGCCGAAAACCCAGCAATCTGATGGGCCATTGACGACCTGTGACGCGGGGCGCTACCCGCGCACGTCCCCATCCACATAAAACCAGCGGCCCGCTTCGCGCACGAAGCGGCTGCGTTCATGCAGGCGCTGGCCTTTGCCTGCCAAGCGACTGCGGGCCACGAACTCGACCTCACCGCGCTCGCCATCCAGCAGGCGGTGCGCACGCACCTCCAGCCCAAGCCATTGCGTACCGGCATCCAGTTCAAGGGTCAGCGGGCGGGTGCCGGGGTGCCAGGTGGCCAGCAAATAGTCGGCAAGCCCCAGCACGAAAGCGCTGTAGCGCGATCGCATGAGCGCCTCGGGCGTGGGGGCAGGCTGGCCCAGGTGCCACGGCTGGCAGCAGGCGGCATAGGCCAGCGGCTTGCCCGCACCACTCGCTTTTCCCGCTTGTTCCACCTTACCCGCTTTGGCGCTGCCCGCTACGGTCAAACGCCCGCATGGGCACGGTTCCGCAGCGGCTCCACCCTTTGCACCGGGCGGAGCAGGTGGCACGGGCAGCGAAGGCGGCACGGTGGCCATGGTCAGGCCGGTTTGACAAAAGCCTCTACCGTGCCCTTGAGCTTGATCAGCAGGGGCTGCCCACGGCGGTCCACCGTTTTGCCAGCGGGCACTTTCACCCAGCCTTCGCTGATGCAGTACTCGGCCACGTCGAAGCGCTCTTTGCCGTTGAAGCGGATGCCGATGTCGTGCTCGAACATGGCGGCCACGTGAAACGGGCTGCGGGGGTCTTGTGCAAGGCGGTCAGGCAGGGTGATGGGGGCGGACGTGTCAGACATGGGGGATCAAAAAGGTAAACAGAAAGGCCCGCATTGTCGGGGATGCGCGCAGGCTCTCAACGGGGCAGCAGGCGGTTCAACACATCGGCCAGGCGGGCACCGGCCAGCGCCAGGCGCGCTTCCAATACGGGCTTGAACCGTTCCAGGTAATCGGCATCGACCAGGCGGCCGGGGTAGAAACCCGGCGTGGCCACGATCCGGCACGACTCTTCTGCCGCACGGGCCGCGCTGAAACCAGCTGTGGCGTGGGCTGGTGGCCCTGATGAGGCGGATGCGACCCGCCCCTGTCCCAAACGTGCGGCCAGCGCAGGCACGTCTTCACCCAGCGAGCGGATCAGCCACGTGTCCCACACCGCATGCAGGTTGCTGCCTTGCAAGAATGCCTGCAACTGGTAGGTGTTGCCACCCCGGTCGTCGCCATGGCCTGCGTGCAGCGGCTGGTGCACATCGGCCACCAGGTGCACCACATACTTCAGCGCCAGCAGGCGTTCGGCATCGGGCGCGTCGGAGCGCAGCACCTGACTTTGCTGTTCGATGGCGGCCACCACGCACTGGCCGTCGGGGCAGTCGCGCTTGGGTGTGTAGGCACATTGCCCGCGCGGGAAGTTGACGTAGTGCCAGGCCGCCGTTTCGGGGCTGCGCTGTTCGTCGGCCCAGGTGGAAACCGACAGCAAGGTGGCCCCCGGCTCCAGCGCCAGCAGGCGGCTGGCTTCGGCGCGCGCCGCCGGGCTCAGGCGGGTCTGCGCCAGCGCGGCCACCACCTGATGCCCCTGCACGCCCCAGGCCATGGCGTTGCCCAGGCACATGGCCCACGCGGTGCTCAATGCAAACAGAGTGCGGGCAGCAAAGTGGCGTGGCAACAAACGTGATGACAAACGTGGCAATCGGTACATGGCGCGCAGCATACCGCCGGGCGCAGGCAGGCCACTTGGCCACACATGTTCCAATCAGGGTAAACACGCCCCCACGCGCCTTTGCGCGCGCCCAACCCGAAACCCCCTGTGATCACTCTCAAAAACGTCACCTTGCGCCGTGGCATCAAGGTGCTGCTCGACAGCGCGTCTGTCAACCTCAACCCCGGCGAAAAGGTCGGCCTGGTGGGCCGCAACGGCGCAGGCAAGTCGTCGCTGTTTGCGTTGCTGAACGGCAACCTGCATGAAGACGCGGGCGAATTCAACATCCCCTCCCAGTGGCGCATGGGCCAGGTGGCCCAGGACATGCCCGAAACCGACCAGAGCGCCACCGACTTTGTGGTGCAGGGCGACACCGTGCTGCTGGCCGCCCAACAAGAGGTGGACGAGGCCGAAGCGCTCGACGACCACGACCGCATGGGCCACGCCTACATGGCCCTGCACGACGCAGGGGCCTACGACGCACCCGCCCGAGCACAGGCCCTGATATTGGGCCTGGGCTTCAAAACCACCGAGCTGGACAACCCCGTCAACAGCTTTTCTGGCGGCTGGCGCATGCGCCTGCAACTGGCCCGCGCCCTGATGTGCCCCAGCGATTTGCTGCTGCTGGACGAGCCCACCAACCACTTGGACTTGGACGCGCTGGTGTGGCTGGAGGCCTGGCTGAAAAAGTACGAAGGCACCATGGTGGTCATCAGCCACGACCGGGAGTTTCTGGACGCCATCACCAACGTCACGCTGCACATCGACGCGGCCAAGCTGGTGCGCTACGGCGGCAACTACAGCAAGTTTGAAGACATGCGCGCCGAGCAGATGGCGCTGCAACAAACCGCCTTTGCCAAGCAGCAAGACAAAATTGCCCACCTGCAAAAGTTCATCGCCCGCTTCAAGGCCAAGGCCAGCAAAGCCAAGCAGGCCCAAAGCCGCGTGAAGGCACTGGACCGCATGGAAAAAGTGGCCCCGCTGATGGCCGATGCCGAGTTCACCTTCGAATTCAAAGAACCCGCCAACCTGCCCAACCCCATGCTGGCCATGCAGGGCGTGAGTTTTGGCTACCCCGCGCCCAAGGGCTCGCCGCAGGGCACGCCGCCCACGGTCATCGTGCGCAACGTGAGCAAATCGGTGCTTGCCGGGCAGCGCATTGGCATTTTGGGAGCCAACGGCCAGGGCAAATCCACCCTGGTGAAAACCGTGGCGCGCGACCTGACCCCCATTGGCGGCGAAGTGACAGAGGGCCGGGGCCTGAACATCGGCTACTTTGCCCAGCAAGAGCTGGACGTGCTGCGCCCCGCCGACAACCCGCTGGAGCACATGATCAAACTGGCCAAAGACCTGGGTGCCGCCAGCAAACTGGCTGGCCAGGCCACGCGCGAGCAGGACCTGCGCAGCTTTTTGGGCACCTTCAACTTCGGCGGCGACATGGTGAAGCAACCCGTGGGCAGCATGAGCGGTGGCGAAAAGGCCCGCCTGGTGCTGTGCATGATCGTCTGGCAGCGCCCCAATTTGCTGCTGCTGGACGAGCCCACCAACCACCTGGATTTGGCCACGCGCGAGGCCCTGGCCATGGCGCTGAACGAGTTCGAAGGCACTGTGATGCTGGTCAGCCACGACCGGGCGCTGTTGCGCAGCGTGTGCGACGAGTTCTGGATGGTGTCACGCGGCGGCGTGGAACCCTTCGACGGCGACCTGGACGACTACCAGCGCTACCTGCTGGACGAAGCCAAACGCCAGCGCGAGGCGGTGAAGGAGGCGAGTGGTGCGGCGGCCAAGGCCGCCAAGAAGGCGGCGAAGGTCGGAGCCAAGAGTTAAATTTTTCTGCAGCTTAAAAGCCAATACTATCAAGCGATGGAGGCTTTTTTATTATAAAAATGCTTCCGATGGCCGGGGAGAATGTTCAAGGTCGTTTTTCGGCCAGGAACAGCCTTCGCTCAGCCGGTGAAGCAGTCGAGGTCACTCGCGCTGCGCGGCTTCGCGCAATCTATCCTTACCCGTTGGGCATCTCACTTGCGATTTTTGGCGATGACATCTCTGAATTCGGCGGCGACCAAGAACACCTTTAGCCAAGCGGTTGCGGTCCAAACGGAAGTGACGAATGGTGCGACGCGCATGGGTACGGACACTTCGAGTATGAGAGTCGCACGCTGGGGTGGTAACTGTGTCGTGGCCACTCAGCGTCAACGCCCAGTTGAAGCCCAGACGCGCTCAATAGCTGTGCCCCAGGCAAGTAGGCAAAACAACATTGCCCGGCAACTGGCTGCCGAATGGAGCGGGCCGCATCACCACTTCGACCTGGAAGCCCCCTGCCTGGAGCGTGGGCTATCAAACAGACTGGCGCTGCGCCATCGCTTAAAACCAGAACACAACCATTGAGTTCTGGTACCCATGACAACTGAAGAGACACCCGGATTCAACGCACGCCTTTGGTTCCGCTTCGTCGCCATCGCCCGGCCGTATTGGCTGTCCAGCCAACGCTTGCCCGCATGGGGCATGTTTGCGCTGCTGATCGTGCTGCTGTTGGGGCAAACGGCTTTCAACGTGCTGTTCAATCAGGAAACGGGCGAGTTCACCTCGGCACTGGCCGCCAAAGATGCCGACCGGTTTTGGCGTTCCATCTGGTTCTTCACCGCCACCCTGCTGGCAGCGGTACCCATTTATGCGCTTTACTACTATGTGCGCGACGTGTTGGGCCTGCGCTGGCGGCGCTGGTTAACCGACCGCTTTTTGCAGCGCTATTTCAGCCAACGCGCGTACTACCGGCTCGACACTGGCGGCATCGACAACCCCGACCAGCGCATCGCGGAAGACATCAACAGTTTCACCCAGCAGTCGCTGTATTTTTCGATGGTGGTGCTGGGTTCGGTCATTGACCTGGTGGCTTTTTCTGCGGTGCTGTGGGCCATTTCGCGCAGTCTGGTGCTCTTTTTGATCGTGTACGCGGTGGTCAGCACCCTGTTCACGGGTGCGGTGTTTGGCAAGCGCCTGATCGGGCTGAACTTTCGGCAGTTGCAGCGCGAGGCCGACTTTCGCTTCAGCCTGGTGCGCGTGCGCGAGCATGCCGAGCCCATTGCCTTTCATGACGGCGAGGCGCGCGAGATGTCGGCGCTGCAGCGGGTGTTTGGCAAGCTGTATGTCAACTACCAGCGCGTGCTGGGCTGGCAGTTCAAGCTCAACCTGTTGCAGTACAGCCACCGCTTTTTGACCATCGTGTTGCCGACCGCGATCATTGCCAACGACGTGCTGTCGGGCGAACTGGAGGTGGGCAGGGCCATCCAGGCGGCGGGGGCCTTCGCGGCCATCTTGAGCGCGCTGACCGTCATCGTTCAAAACTTCGAAGGCCTGAGCCGCTTTTCTGCCGGGGTTGACCGGCTGCATGCCTTCTCAAAAGCCCTGGATGAAGTGGGTGCCAGCACACCCGACGCAGACACACACATTCAAACCACGCCGGGCGACTGCCTTGCCTTGAACGATGTGAGCGTGTTCACGCCCAACCACGAACAGCTGCTGGTGAAAGCGTTGACACTGACGGTGCCCCCCGGCGAGGGGCTGATGATCGTTGGGCCCAGCGGCGCGGGCAAAAGTTCTTTGCTGCGGGCCATCGCCGGTTTGTGGATCACGGGCTCGGGCCACATCACGCGGCCCGGCGGAACCGACATGTTGTTCTTGCCGCAGCAGCCCTACCTGCCACTGGGTGACCTGCGATGCCAGCTGACCTACCCGCAAGCGGACGACACCTTCTCTGACGACGACTTGTTGCAATGGCTGGCGCGCGTGAACCTGCCCACGCTGGCCGAACGGTTTGGCGGCCTTGACGCCGAGTTGGATTGGGCCCGCGTGCTGTCAGTGGGCGAGCAGCAGCGCCTGGCCTTTGCGCGGGCCTTGCTGGCCAAGCCGCGCTACCTGCTGCTGGACGAAGCCACCAGTGCGCTGGATGCTGCCAACGAGGCGCTGCTGTACGGCCAGCTGGCCGCGCTGCACATCACGCCCATCAGCGTCAGCCACCACCACGCCATTGCAATGCACCACAGCCACACCCTTGAGCTGCACGGCGATGGCAGCTGGGCGCTGCAAGGCAGCGGGCGCTGAGTCAACGCCAAACCCATCACCCATACATCACCAAACGCATCACCCATACATCAACCCATGGCCATGCGCAGCCTGCGGGCAGCGTCTTCGTCGCGCGCATCGTCAATTTCGCGCAGCACGCTGGTCAGGTCCACGGCACCGGCCACCGGGGTGTAGTGGCCGGTCAGCACGGTGTCGTTGGTCAGCAGACCAGCCTGGTACAGGGTCCAGATTTCGGGGCCGTAAGCGGTGGCCCGCAGTTCGGGGGCAAACTGGCCAAAGAAGTCGCGCAGGTTGGCCACGTCGCGCAGCAGCATGCGCTGGGCGTGGTTGTTGCCTGCGGCGTCCACGGCCTGGGGCAGGTCGATGATGACGGGCACATCGGTGCCCCCGTTCGCTTCGCGTCCCACTGCGTTGTCGCTGTGCGCCAGCAGGATGTTGAACTCGGACAAATCCCCGTGCACCACCCCTGCACACAGCATGCGCACCACCTCGGCCACCAGGGTGGCGTGGTGGGCGCGGGCGGCTTGCGGGCTGAAGGCCACGTCGTTCAGGCGCGGGGCCGCGTCGCCGTGAGCATCGGTCACCAGCTCCATCAGCAGCACGCCGTCGTGAAAGTTGTAGGGCTGGGGCACGCGCACCCCGGCTGCGGCCAGGCGGTACAGGGCATCCACCTCGGCGCTTTGCCAGGCGGCCTCCTGTTCCTGGCGGCCGTATTTGCTGCCTTTGGCCATGGCCCGGGCCGTGCGTGAGTTTTTGACCTTGCGGTTCTCGGTGTAGTCCACGGCCTGCCGAAAGCTGCGGTGCGTGGCCTCTTTGTAAATTTTGGCGCAGCGGGTGTCTTCGCCGCATCGCACCACGTACACCATGGCCTCTTTGCCGCTCATGAGCTGGCGCACAACGGTGTCGATCAGGCCCTCTTCAACCAGCGATTGCAGCCGGGGCGGTGCCTTCACGCGCGCGGGCCCCGGGGGCGCACCACAGACCAGCCTGCGTGCAGGTTGGTTTTGTCGTTTTCATAGTCCCACACCTGGCCGCAGCGGTCGCAGCGGTAACGGGTGACGGTGACCTGGCGGCCATCGCGTTCCTCTTTGCGGTTGCTGCCCTGCACCAGTTCGGCGTGGCCTGGCGCACGGCGCCAGTTGAGCTGCACGCCTGCACAGGGCTCGCACCGAGGTGCGGCTGCGGGCGTGGGAATGGGGGAAATGTCAACGGTCATGTGGTCTCAAAATAAATAGCAATGTGTCTTTGAAATGTAGTCGATGCCCCGGCAAACAGAAGCACATGCCCGGTGCCACGGGTGTGCCGGGTCAAGTCAATCCGTTACAGTCGATTCGTTACGGTCGATTTGTTCGACTCCGCGCCCATTCCATCGCATGCTTCTGCCCATGACCCCCCAAAAAACCGTGCTGACCGCCCTGCTGGTCAGCAGTCTCTACGTTCACGCTGGCGACTTGGAACTCGGCCAAGCCGCACTCCAGGCAGGCAACACCAGTGCCGCCCTGTCTTCGTTTCAGGCAGCCGCCTCGCAGGGCAGCGCCCCCGCACAACACGCGCTGGCACGGCTGTACGAGCAAGGCACAGGCGTGGTGGCCGACCCCGCGCTGGCACAGCGCTGGTATGAAAAAGCCGCCAGCCAGGGGCACGCCCCATCGCAACTCAAATTAGCCCAACTGCTCGATCAGCAGCCCGGCTTTTTGCGCGGGCGTGCCGAGGTGGCGCGCTGGTACCAGCTGGCAGCTGAACAAGGTTTGCCCAATGCCCAGGCCCGCCTGGCCGATCTGTACGCCACCGGTGACGGCGTGACCAAAGACGATGCCGCAGCCCTGAAGTGGTACCACGCTGCCGCCACACAGGGCCATGCACACGCCCAGCATGCACTGGGCGACCGTTTGTTGCATGGCCAGGGCGTCACAGCCAACCCCACCGAGGCACTGAGCTTTCACCGTCAGGCCGCAGCGCAGGGCTTGCCCGCCGCACAGCTCAGCGTCGGCGTGGCCCTGGCCACTGGCCTGGGCACAATGAAGAACGAAGTGGAAGCCGTCATCTGGTTCCAAAAAGCGGCTGACCAAGGTCTGGCGGCCGCCCAGGTTCGCCTGGGTTTGGCCCATGCCAACGGCTGGGGCACCCCCAAAAATACCCCGCTGGCCAAGGTCTGGCTCGGCAAGGCAGCAGAGCAAGGCGATGCCGATGCCCGATTCCAGTTGGGGCAGCTGTATGCCGCCGACAAAGACTGGGGCGAATCCCTGCGCTGGACACGCCAGGCCGCCGAGCAAGGCCACCCCGGCGCACAGCGCCGCATGGGCCAAATGAGCGAACTGGGTCTGGGCATGGCCAAAAACGGGGAGCAAGCCCAGCGCTGGTACGAACAGGTGGCCGAACAGGGCTTTGCCCCGGCTCAAAGCACGCTGGGGTCACGGCTGATGCGCACCGAAACCGGTTACACGCCTGACCACAACGCGGCCCTGACATGGAACCGCCAGGCCGCCACCCAGGGCGATGCCAATGGCCAGAACAACGTCGGGCTGGCGTACCTGAACGGCTGGGGTGTGCCAACAGACCACGCACAAGCCCTGTACTGGTTCCAGAAAGCGGCCGAACAGGGCCACGCCGATGCCCTGTTCAACCTGGGCAATCTGTATGACACGGGTCGTGGTGTGGCGCAGAACAACACCAAGGCGGTGGAGCTGTACCGTGGGGCGGCGCAACAGAGCCACACCCTGGCACAGGTGGCGCTGGCCGACCGTTACTACCGCGGACGCGGCGTGGTGCAAAGCGATGCCAAAGCACACCTTTGGTACAACATTGCCGCAGCGTCAAGCCATGCATACGCCACCAAGTACCGCGACTACTCAGCCAAACGCCTGACATTCGAGCAACTGACGCAAACGCAAGAGCAGGCCACGGCCTGCCAGCAAAGCGGCTTCAAGGGTTGCGACTGACAGGTGACCTGCGGCAATGGGTTGCGGTCAATCACGGCCCCAGCACCAGCCGCTGCGCATACCCCGTCATTTCCAAATAACCCTGCCCCACACGCTGGCCGGTGGCGGGGTAGACGAGGTCGCTCAAGCCCTCCCAGTAGATGGCCCCTGTGGTGGCGCGGCTGTCCAGCTCCTGGGCATCGACCTGGGCGTGCACCTCGAAACGGCCCGCCGGGGTGACCACGGCCCAGCGCACCGGGTAGCGCGCGCCCGACAGCGGGCTGACCCACCATGCCAGGGGCTGCCACACCACTTCGTTGGGCCCGAACGTCTGTGCTGCCGTGGATGCGGCGGGTAAGGCATGGGGTGACGCTGCGGTCGAAACGGTAGCTGTGGCCTTGGATGGGGCAACGGGTACGGCAGCAGTCTGTGGCCCGGCGCGCCAGCTGCCGCCAGCCCACACCGCCGTGCCATCGGCCCGGCGCAGACGGAAGGCGGTGAGGGCCGCGCCGTTGTGCAGGTTCATGCCGATCCAGTCCCAGCCCACAGCGTCGGCGGGCATCAGGGTTTCGCTCCATTCGTGATCCAGCCAGGCGGTGCCCGTCACGGTTTGTGTGCGCCCTTTGCGCTGCACCGTGCCGCTGACGGCCAGTTGCGGCTGGCTGTAGTAGTGGCTGGCGTGCGCCGCGTCGGGGCCTTTGCGCGAGTAGCCCGCCTGGCCTTGCAGCAGCATCGGCTGGGTGGTGGTCAGCTCAAGCTGGTAAGCCACGTCGGCATCGCCCAGCGTGGCGGTGTAGCGGCTGTGGCCACCGGGCAGCGCGTGGCGTTGCAAGGCCCAGTCAGCCAAGCGGATATGCGTGTCGGCCAGTGCCGCGAACGTGGGGCGTGCGGCGGGGTCGCCGTTCCAGCGGGCAATGCGCTGGCCGTGCCACAACTGGCCAGCGGCCACATCGGTCAGCGCCGCGTGGGCCAGCAGCAATTGACGGGGCGCGAAGCGGCTTGGTGGTGGTTGCCCTGCTCCGCCAGAACGCCCTTGCCCTTGCATTTGTCCCTGTGCTTGTGCGTGAACTTGGCCCAGGTCTTGCCCATGCGCCACCCCTGCATGGACCCAATCCCCATCAGCCACGTCGGTTCGGGTGCGAAAGAACGTGAGCTGAAAGCCCAGTGCCTGGCCGTCCTGCGTGTGCAGGCTGCCGGTGGCGTACCACCATTCGGTGCGAAACCCAGGGTGCGCACCGTGGTCGCGCGGGAAGGCCAGGCGCATGCCGGGCCGCACCGTTGCGCCCTGTTGCGCCACTGCGCCCCGCATCGCAGTGGCGTCCGGCTGCGCGGCTGCGCCCGATTTCGCCGCTGCATTCGGCACCACAGCTGCACCCGCCCCGCTCTCGGCCAAGGAGGCCTGCGCAACAGCAGCCTGAAACGGCAGCGCCAGCCAAGGCGACGCGCTGCACCACATCAACTGGCGGCGGTTCAGCAGGGTTGTTTTGGACAATTCAGGCATAGCAAACTATTCAATTGAATAAAGCGGTAGAGGCATATTTTTCATGAAATTTCTTTTGCTACCACCGTCACCAGTCTTCCTTCACCGCCCGCACCGCCTGTACCGACGCAGCCCGTCTGGCCGCCCATGCGGTGGTCAGCCCACCGGCCAGCACCACGGCTGCGCACAGCAGGCCCAGCCGCGCCCAGGGCAATGACAGCGACATGGTCCAGTGAAAGCTTTGCGGGTTGACCACGTGCACCAGCACCACCGCCACGGCCAGCCCCAGCGCCAGGCCCAGCAAGGCACCGGCTGCCGTCCAGGCCACGCCCTCACCCGCCACCGTGGCCACCACTTGCTGGCGTGTGAACCCCAGGTGCGACAGCAGCCCGAACTCGCGCCGCCGCGCCAGCACCTGTGCCGAAAAGCTGGCGGCAATGCCGAACAACCCAATCCCCATGGCCAGCGCCTGCAGGTAGTGGGTGACGGCAAAACTGCGGTCAAAAATGCGCAGTGACTGCGCGCGGATCTGCCCTGGCTGGGCAAATTCCAGCACGCCTTCGGTGGCACCGTTGCCAGGTGTGTTGCCTGCTTGCGTGCGGTCGGCTTGACTGCCTCCGGCCTCGGGGCTGTCTGGTGGCGTATGGCTTGTGGCGGAATCGCTCGCCGATGTGCGACCCGGTTGCAAAGTGCGACCTGCCACGGAGCTGTCTGCGGCGGCGCTGCGCAGACCAGCCATGACGGCATCGGCCGACGCGCCGGGGACCAGCCACAGCGCCAGGTCGTTCACGCGCAGGTCGCCGCTCAGGCGCTGGTAGTCGGCCAGGTCGATGGCAATGGCGCCAAACTGGCGGGCGTAGTCGCGCCACACACCGGCCACCACCGCCTCGGTGCGTGCGTTGGGGCCCAGCGGCAGCACCAGGCGGACACCGGGGTGTGCGCCGTGCAGGGCCACCATGGCTTCGGTCACCCACACGCGCAGAGGGGCCGCCGGACTGATCGAAACGGGCGAACCGATGTGCCCGGGTGGATCTGTGCGGCCGGTGGGTGACACGGGCTGCGGTGTCCACACGGGCATGCCCGCCACCAACGGCAGTTGGTGCGTCGGGTCGGTCAACGGGCGGGCCACCAGCGTGACAGGGGGGCGGCCGGGGCTGAGCGACAGGCTGCGCAGGCGCTGGGGCTCCACGCGTGCCACGCCAGGCAGACTGGCGGCGCGGGCTTGCAGGGTGGCATCCAGGTAAGCCCCATCTGCCGTGGTGCTGCGGGTGGCACTGCGCACGTACAGGTCGGCGGGCAGCACCTGGTCGAGCCACTGCGTGACGCTGTCGCGAAAGCTGCTGACCATGACGGTCAGCGCCACCGCCAGGCTGAGGCTGGCCACCACACCGGCCACGGCCACGGTGGCTTCCTGGCGGTCGTGGCTGGCGCGGTGCAGGGCCAGCCAGCCAGGCACCCAGCGGGCTTGGCCACGGGCCACCACGCGGTCAAACCCGCGCCGGCCGCTGGCCACCACCGCCTGCACCGCCCACGGCACACCGGCCATGCCACCCAGCAGCAGGCAACCGACCGAGGCATAGGCCCCCAGCGGCAAACCTTGCCAAGGCGGCAACAGCGCCAACGCTGCACCCAATGCCAGCAGTGCGGGCGCGGTCAGTTTGGGCCAGGGGCGGGTGTGCGCGCCACCGCCCATGCCCTTCAGCGCCTGGGCCGGGGCCAGGCTTTGGGCGCGCAAGGCGGGCATCCACCCGCCCACGGCGGCTGCGGCCACACCCAGCGTGGCAAAGGCCAGCAGGGGTGGCCAGCTGAGGCTGAGGCTGGGCGACACGCCTGCAAAGTAGCCCCCACCCAAATCGCCCGCCAGCCAGCGCAGCGCGGCCCAACTGAGGCCCACGCCCAGCGCCGTGCCCAAGGCAGCGCCGCCCAAGCCGGTGGCCAGGCTTTCGGCCAGCACCAGCCAGCGCCGCTCTTGCGCCGACAGGCCCAGCACACCCAGCAGGGCCAGCTGCGGCGTGCGTTGCGCCACCGACAGCGCCATGACCGAAAACACCAGGAACGTACCCACGAACAAGGCCACCAGCGCCAGCACGGTCAGGTTGACGCGGTACGCGCGCGACAGGGCTGACAGCGCCTGCTCGTCGTCCTGCGCCGAATGCCATTGCGCAGCGGGGTGGGCTTGCGCCAGCAGCGGGGCCAGTCCGGCTTGCACGTCGGCCAGATGGATGCCGGGTTGCAAGCGCAGGTCCACCCGCTGCAATTGCCCCAGCCAGCCCAGCCGCTGCTGCGCGGCTGCGATGTCCACCACGGCCAGCGCCGCACCGCCTGCGGCCACCTGACCCGCCACGCGCCAGCTGACCCAGCTGGAGCCCTGCTGCACGCGCAATTCGTCGCCCACGGCCAGGCCCAGCTGGGTTTGCGCCGTGGCGTTCAGAAACACGTTGCCCGGCATCAGCAGCGCCAGCCGGGGTTGGTCAGCTGCGGCGCGGGGCATGAGGTCAGGGGCCACTGCGGCCACACTCAGGCCATCTACCCCCAGCATCGCCAGCGCCACACGTTGGCCAGACGCGGCCACGGCTTGTGTGCTGTGCGCCACCATGGGGTGGGCGCTGGCCACGCCGGACTGGGTGGCCAGCAGGTCGAACAGGGTGTCGGCACACGCGGGGGCGCAGCGCAACGAGGCATCGGGTTGGCCGTTGGCCGAGCGGGCGGCTGCGCCGAACTCGGTCAGCGCCGCTTCGTTGATGAGGTGCACCGACAAGCCCAAGGCCACCCCCAGCGCCACAGCCAGCACAGCAGCCAGCTGCCGCCAGGGGTGCGCCCGCCACTCGGCCCACACCATCTGGCGGGCCAGCGTGACCAGCAGCTTCAGCGGGCTGACCGCCGTCACGCGCCGGCCTCGTCCACCGCGTGCAACCCGGTGGGGGTGAGGCGCAGCACCCGGTCGGCCGCTGCCGCTGCTGCGGCCGAGTGCGTCACCATGATCAGCGCCGCGCCCTGGGTGCGGGCCTCGGTGGTCAGCACGTGGATGATGCGTTCGCCGGTGGCGGCATCGAGGTTGCCGGTGGGCTCGTCGGCCAGCACCAGCAGCGGGCGGTGCACCAGCGCACGGGCCAGCGCCACGCGCTGCAACTGTCCGCCCGACAGCGTGCGGGGCTCGCGCGGGCCAAAGCCGCCCAGGCCCACGCGGTCAAGCATGTCGGCCACGCGGCCATCGTCAGGCTGGCCGGTCAGCAACAGGGGCAGAGCCACGTTCGCCGCCACGTTCAGGTGCGGCAGCACATGGAAGGCCTGGAACACGAAGCCCAGGTGCGCACGCCGCCAGTGGGCGCAATCGCCCTCGCTCAACGCTGACACCACGGTGCCTTGCACGCTCACCACGCCCGTTTCCAGCGGCTCCAGCCCGGCCAGTGCGTTGAGCAGGGTGGACTTGCCCACACCCGACTCGCCCAGCACGGCCACCACCTCGCCCGGCCCCACTTGCAGGTTGACCCCGGCAAACAGGGGTTGCCCGGCAAAATGTTTGGTCAGCCCGGTTGCATTGAGAATAAAAATGACGCTCTCCGCTTGATTGAATTGAATAGTTTGCTATTTGTTTAGGAATTTAAACAAAAACAGCCTCTGCCGTTTTACTGCGTTCAATTGTTTGCTACGCATTTTCACAACCAAGGCAAAAAGGCGCGTGGGGCACGGCAGGCGCTCAGTGCGCGGTAGTCTGGCGCACAGCCCTGTCCCAGCGGGCCATGAGGTCTTGCGCGAGCTCACGCGACAGCGTGGGGTGGAACACGCGGTCGGTCTGCCAGTGCTGGTGCAGCTCAGCGGTGCTGGCATACACGCCGGTGCTCAGGCCCGCCAAGTAGGCGGCACCCAGGGCAGTGGTTTCAATGACCTTGGGTCGCACCACCGGTATGCCCAGCAGGTCGGCCTGGAACTGCATCAACAGGTCATTGACGCAGGCCCCACCGTCCACCCGCAGCTCTGACACGGCTGCACCACCTGCGGCCACCGCATCGCGGCTCATGGCCTGCAACAGCGCGGCGCTTTGGTAGGCAATGCTTTCCAGCGCCGCGCGGGCAATGTGCGCCACGGTGCTGCCGCGTGTGAGGCCCACGATGGCGCCGCGTGCGTCCGCATCCCAATACGGCGCGCCCAGCCCGGTGAACGCGGGGACAAACATCACGCCTCCCGCGTCGGGCACGCTCTCGGCCAGTGCCTGCACCTCGCCACTGCCTTGGATGGCGTGCAGACCGTCGCGCAGCCACTGCACCACGGCCCCGCCGATGAACACGCTGCCTTCCAACGCGTATTGCGCACCCTCGGCAGCACCCAAACCGCCATGGCGGTGCGCCCCATCGTCAGGCACCCTGGCGGCCGACGTGCCCACCTGCGCCGCCCGGGTGGCAATCAAACCGTTGCCCGACGTCTGGCACTGCCCGCCCGTGTGCATGAGCATGAAGCAGCCCGTGCCATAGGTGTTTTTGGCCATGCCCGCGTCGAAACACGCCTGCCCGAACAGCGCACTTTGCTGGTCGCCCGCCACGCCACCGATGGTGATGGCCGCACCCAGATGGGCGGCATCGGCCTGGCCGTAGGCGTGTGACGACGCGTGCACCTGCGGCAGCACCTCGGTCGGGATGTCCAGCAGCGCCAGCAGCTCGGCATCCCACTGGTGGGTGTGGATGTTGAACAGCAGCGTGCGAGAGGCGTTGGTCACGTCGGTGGCGTGCACGCGGCCACCGGTCAGTTGCCACATCAGCCAGGTGTCGACGGTGCCGAACGCCAGCTCGCCACGGCGGGCTTGCGCCCGCGCGCCGGGCACGTTGTCGAGCAGCCACTTCAGCTTGGTGCCCGAAAAATAGGGGTCGATCACCAGCCCGGTTTTGGCCTGCACCAGCGGTGCCAGCCCATCGGCCCGCAGGCGGGCGCAAGTGGGCTCGGTGCGGCGGTCTTGCCAGACGATGGCGTGGTGCACCGGCTGCCCCGTGGTGCGGTGCCACAGCACGGTGGTTTCGCGCTGGTTGGTGATGCCCAGTGCGTGGATGTCGCCAGCGGCCAGCCCGGCACGGGCCAGCACCTCGCGCGCGGTGGCCAGTTGCGTGGCCCAGATGTCTTGCGGGTCGTGCTCGACCCAGCCCGGCTGCGGGAAGATTTGCCGAAACTCGCGCTGCGCCATGGCCACCACGTTGCCCAGGCCGTCGAACACGATGCTGCGCGAGCTGGAAGTGCCCTGGTCCAGGGCAAGCAGGTAGGTCATGAAACGCTCCTTTGACGGCACACCGGGGGATAGTCAGCTCATGAGCCAACCCATGCGCCGGCTGACAGGCCAGCCGAGACCTGGCACCGGGGTATTTGCGCCGATTCTGGCGCAGATGACACACAAACCCCACACAATGTGCGCACAACCGCCAGCAGCCTGCGCCCCCACAGCCAGGCAGGCTGTCAGCCCCACCGTGCCAAGCCCCTGTGCCTGCGCACCCCATGCCGGAGCCATGCCATGCCGCCAGAACCCAGCCCCCACCTCCCCGCCCACGCGGCCCCGGTGCCCGCACAGGTTGATGTGCTGGTGGTGGGCGGCGGCATCAACGGTGCGGGCATCGCGCGCGACCTGGCGGGCCGGGGCTGGCAGGTGCTGCTGTGCGAGCGCGACGACCTGGCGGGGCACACCTCGTCATCGTCAACCAAGCTGATCCACGGCGGCTTGCGCTACCTGGAACATTACGAATTCGCGCTGGTGCGCAAGGCCTTGCAGGAACGCGAGGTGCTGCTGAAAAGCGCCCCGCACATCATGTGGCCGCTGCGCTTCGTGATGCCGCACGACCCCGCCATGCGCCCGGCGTGGATGATTCGCGCGGGCCTGTTTTTGTACGACCACCTGGCCCACCGCGAGATGTTGCCGGGCTCCAACGGCATCGACCTGCGCCACTCACCCATCGGTCCCCCCCTGAAGGGCCAGTACACACACGGCTTTGAATACTCGGACGGCTGGGTGGACGATGCCCGGCTGGTGCTGCTGAACGCGCTGGATGCCCGCGAACGCGGCGCCACCGTGCTGACACGCAGCCCCTGCACGCACGTGCAACGCAGCGCCAGCGGCTGGACGGCCACGCTGCAAACGCCGCAAGGCGCGCGCACTGTGCAAGCGCGAGCACTGGTCAACGCCGCCGGGCCGTGGGCTGACCACTTTTTGCGCCACGCCGCCCACCCGGCGGGCACCGAGGCGCTGGCCACGCAGCACCTGCGGCTGGTAAAGGGCAGCCACATCGTGGTGCGGCGGCTGTTCGAGCACGACCACGCCTACATCTTCCAAAACCCCGACAAGCGCATCGCGTTTGCCATACCGTTCGAGCGCGAGTTCACGCTCATCGGCACCACCGATGTCGAGTTGCCCAATGCGTGGCTGCACACACCGGGCCCAGCGCAGGTTGACGACGCCGAGGTGGCCTACCTGTGCGAACAGACCAGCCGCTACTTCAAACAACCCGTCACCCCGGCCGATGTGGTGTGGCGCTACGCCGGGGTGCGCCCGCTACTGGACGATGAATCAGGTGACCCCTCAGCCGTCACGCGCGATTACCTGCTGGAGCCCAACACCGAAGCAGCCCCGCTGCTGAGCGTGTGGGGCGGCAAGATCACCACCTTTCGCAAACTGGCCGAAGACGCGGCCGACCTGGTCGGCCACATGCTGGGCCAACCGCGCCCGTCCTGGACCGCCACTGCCCACTTGCCCGGTGGCGATTTGCACGCCTGGATTGGCCCGGCCCAACAGCCCGACACCGACTTTGCCCGGCTGGTTGATGTGGCCCGCAGCCGCTACCCGTTCCTGCCGGATGCATTGGCCCACCGCCTGTGCCGCGCCTACGGCAGCCGCATCGACCGCGTGCTAGGCAATGCCACCGATCTGGCAGGCCTGGGGCCAGAAGTGGCCCCAGGCCTGTTCGAGGCCGAGCTGCGTTACATGGTGCGAGAGGAGTGGGCCCGCTGCGCTGATGATGTGCTGTGGCGCCGCTCCAAACTAGGCCTGCACCTCACAAGCGTGCAACACGGGGCCGTAGCAGACTGGTTTGAGCGGCCATCACTGACCTGAGCAGCGGTGGCCACCACCACTGCAATTGCACCGAACCTGGCCACTGCACGCACAGTCATGAGCAAGTGCACCTTTCAACGCAACGGCAAGGGCGAAGTCATTGGCCACCTCAACGCGTGTCAACCCACGCCAACGCCTTGCTGTTTGCGGCACACTCTTGGCCAGCATGTTGCGCCTTGAATCCATTTTTCCTTTTCTGAACTGGCCTCGCCCCACGGGGACCCTGCTGCGTGGCGAAGCCATTGCCGGCCTGACCGTGGGGCTGATGGCCATCCCGCAGGGCGTGGCCTATGCGGCGCTGGCGGGCATGCCGCTGGTCACGGGCGTGTACGCCTCGCTGCTGCCCACGCTGGTGGCGGCGCTGTGGGGCGGGTCGGTGCGCCTGTCGGTGGGGCCCACGGCGTTGACGTGTCTGCTGGTCACGGCATCGCTCACCGGGCTGGCACAACCGGGCAGTGCGCAATGGGTGGATCTGGCCGTTTGGCTGGCCCTGCTGTCAGGGGCACTGCAAGTGGGGCTGGGGCTGGTGCGTGCAGGCTGGCTGCTGAACCTGGTCAATTCACCGGTGCTGACTGCCTTCACGCAGGCGGCAGCGTTGCTCATCATCAGTTCGCAGCTGCCTGCCATGCTGGGATTGGCGGGCTCTGTATCAAGCTGGGCACAGGCAGGGGCGCTGCCACCGTTGCACGCGGGCACCCTGGCGTTCGGGCTGGGCAGCCTGGCGGCGCTGTGGCTGGCGCGGCGGTTGCGCCCGTCATTCCCCGGTGTGCTGCTGGTCATGGTGGGCGCGGGGGCCTTGAGCTACTTGGCTGGTTTCAAGGCCAGTGGTGGGGCCGTGGTGGGCGACCTGCCTGGCGGCGTGCCCGGTTTTCACCTGCCAGGCTGGCCGGGCTGGGACACGCTGGGCACACTGCTGGTACCGGTGGCCGTCATTTCGCTGGTCAGTTTCATTGAAACCGCTGCCAGCGCCAAGCTGGACAACGCCGACCAGCACCGGGGCTGGGACCAGAACCAGGATCTGATCGGCCAGGGCCTGGCCAAACTGGCGTCGGGGTTGAGCGGCGCATTCCCCACCAGCTCGTCGTTCTCGCGCTCGGCGCTCAACCTGTATGCGGGCGCCAAAACCGGCTGGGCCAACGTGATGGCCGTGGTGTTGGTGCTGGTCACGCTGCTGTGGCTGCTACCGCTGCTGCACCACGTACCGCAGGCGGTGCTGGCTGCCGTGGTGGCTCTGACGGTGCTGGGGCTGGTCAAACCGGCGGCATTCATCCGCATCTGGCGCACGTCGCGTGTGGAAGCGGCCATTGCAGCGGCCACGTTTGGCGTCACGCTGCTGACCGCACCGCGCATGTACTGGGGCATTTTGACCGGCGTGCTGCTGACGCTGAGCCACTTTTTGTACGTGCGGCTGCACCCGCGCATCATCGAAGTGGGCCTGCACGCAGACGGGCGCCTGCGCGACCGTCACCTGTGGAAGCTGCCGCCCGTGGCCCCCCACACCTGCGCCCTGCGCATGGATGCCGAGCTGGACTTCGGCTCGGCCAGCGCACTTGAAAACGCCATCACCACCTACCTGGTGGACCACCCCGACACGCGCAACGTGATGCTGTTTGCACAGCCCATCAACCGCATCGACGCCACGGGGGTGGAGGTGTTCGGCCGACTGCGCACCACCCTCATCAGCCAGGGCCGCACCCTTTACATGGTGGGGCTGAAACTGCCCGTGGAAACCACCCTGCGCCGGGTGGGCGAGCTGCCCGACCACCCCCAACTGCGCCGCCACGCCACCGAGGCCGAAGCCCTGGCCGATGTGGCGGGGCGGGAGGGGGGCATCGAATATCACATTTGAGGGATGGGGGCGTGATGTGTGCCTACTGATTGCTGAAGGCCTGAGCGACCAGCCATCCCATCTTGAATCCCCCATAGGTTCATAGGAGCCTCTTGTCCACCTCAACTATTGGTGGACACGTGAACACTGTTACTGAACAAACCCTCGACGGTCGTCGACGCCGGCGCGCGCACAGCGATGATTTCAAGGCCAAGGCTGTGGCTACCTGCATGCACCTGGCATCTCTATGGCTGCGGTGGCGATGGCCAACGGCATCAACGCCAACCTGGTTCGGCGCTGGGTGCGGACTGCAGAGATGGGCGCTGGCTGCGATCTGCCCATTGCCGCGTTGCCAGCCCACAAACGTCCTGTGACCCAGCCCCTTCTGCGCCCTTCGTGCCGATGCAATTGCCGGCCCCGGCTGCCGACATCCGCATTGAGCCACGCTGCGGGGCGACAGAGATCAGCGTGAGCTGGCCGGTGGATGCGGCGCCCACGTGTGCAGCCTGGTTGCGCGAGCTGCTGCGATGATCCGCATAGATGGTATGTGGCCTGCGGTCGAGCCGGTGGACATGCGGACTGGTGCCGATCGCCTGATCGCCCGCGAGGTGCAGGTCTTTGGCGCCGCCCAAGCATGCCCCGGCTACCTCTTAAAGATAAGGCCCAATAAAGTTTGAACTTTTGCGGATGGTTTTGATCACAAGAGCATGGAAAAAGAAAGCGCAAGAAGTCAAACGCTGGAGCAACTTCACGAGCGGCGCAAGCAAGTCGTGAGGCTGCACAGGCAAGGCATCAAGATCATGCAAATCGTCAAGATGACGGGGTTGAGTTACCCGACAGTGCGAAGTGCCATTGATCTGTTTGAAGCAGGTGGCTGGGGTGCCATTCGCCCCGCTGCCCGTGGGCGAGCCAGAGGTGATGGTCGCACGCTCAGTTCAACCCAGGAAGACGCCGTGCAGCGCATGATCATCGACAAACGCCCCGAGCAACTCAAGATGGATTTCAGCTTGTGGAGCCGGGCTGCAGTGGGCCAACTCATCGAACAGGAGTTTGGCATCAAGTTGCAAGTGCGCAGCATCGGCAAGTACCTCACGCGCTGGGGCTTCACGCCGCAAAAGCCCATCAAGCGCGCTTACGAGCAAAGCCCTGCTGCCGTGCAGGCATGGCTGGAGGGCGAATACCCTGGCATAGAGCAACGCGCCAGGGCGGAGGGAGCCGAGATTCACTGGGGAGACGAGACGGCTTTGGTCAACACCGATGTGCGCGGTAGGAGCTTTGCGCCTGCGGGCAAAACACCGGTCACCATGGCTGTGGGTGGCACCCGCCAAAAGCTCTCCATGATTGCCACGGTGACCAACCAGGGCAAGACGCGTTGGATGATCATTGACGAGGCGTTCGATGCCGACAAGCTCATCGAATTCCTGGCAGCCCTGATCAAGGATGCGGGCAAGAAAGTCTTTCTGATCCTGGACAACCTGCGGGTTCACCACAGCAAGTTGGTCAAGGCGTGGGTGGCTGAGCGGCAAGACCAGATCGAGTTGTTCTACCTTACATGGTCCGCCCAAGGAGAGCAAGTTTTGGCGCCGTGATAGTTTGAAAGGTTTGCAGCCTTACATCCGGGCTGTTTGTGCAGTTGTTGTCGCTGCCCATGATGGCTATTCGCGGCCGGGGTTCCTATCTGCCCATAGTACTCAAGGTACGGGTAAAACACCGGAATGTCCCAGCCCGGTTTGACCTTCGCTCCATCACTTTGCTTCTTGCAGGCTCTCCTTCAAAACGGTATCGTCAAGTCGCTTGCGGTGTCGGGTTGATATTCACGGTTTGTTGGTGAATCAGGCGTTGAACCGCTCCAGTGAATTCCACTTGACCTGGTCAAAGGCAGCGCCTTTGGCCAGGACCGCCCATGCGGTGCGCGCCATTTTGTTGGCCAACGCCACGACCACCACGTTGTAGTGGCGACGATCCAGCAGTCGCGTGATCCAACTCGACTTCTCCGCCTTGGCAATCACGGCCCTGGCTCCCGCAATCAGCAGGGTTCGCAAGTAGGTGTCACCTCGCTTGGAGATACCCAGCTGCTGCGTCTTGCCCCCGGTACCCACCTGCCTTGGCACCAGTCCAACCCACGATGCAAACTGACGACCGGATTTGAATATTGAGAAGTCTCCGACTGCCGCCACCAGCGCCGAGGCCGTCAAATCCCCAACCCCAGGGATTTGCTGTATCGCCTGCATCTGGCGGTCTTCCCTGATCATGGCGCGCAGTCGTTGTCCGAGTTGGTCGATGTCGTCTTGCAATGCATCAATCCGTTTGAGTTGCTCTTGCACGCTGAGCACCAAATCAGGAGTCAACTGATCAGCTTGCTGCGCCCTGGCAAGCTCACCTTGAATCGTCTTGAGCAGTTTGTTGTACCCCACTGGCAACGCGATGCCGAATTCAGCCAGGATGCCTCGCAGCGCGTTGGTCTGCATGATGCGCATCTTCATGAGTTGGCGGCGCATGCCGTGCAGGGCCATACAGGTTTGCTGTCGTTCTGTTTTGACCGGCACGGATTTGATGTGCGGCTGCTGAGCGGCCACCCAGATCACCTGAGCGTCCATGGCATCAGTCTTGTCACGCAACAAGAACGCTTTGACATGCTGGGCAGGCAGCATCTTGACTTCATGCCCGAGAGATCGAATCACCCGTGCCCAGTGATGGGATGTGCCACAGGCCTCCATTGCAACCAGACTGCGCTGACACTTTGCAAAGAACTCGGCGGGCTTGGCGCGCTTGATCTGGCGGCGCTGGATCTCACCGGACTCGATGTCGACAATGTGCAACTGAAACACGGTCTTGGCCAAATCCAGACCAATGACAGGCAGGTTTGCTGTAGATTGCATGGCGGGGTCTCCAGCTATAGGTGGTTACAAGAACCTCCACTTTGGCACTCTGATGCCGTTTCTGCGAGGCCCTACCCGACTCAGGATGGAAACCTCACGTCAGCAGCTGCGCTGTAGGTGGGCGGACCATGCCATCTGCCCAGCTACAGCCCGCAACTCAACCCAGAGGAGCGGCTCAATGCGGACTTGAAGCAACAGATGGGCAAGCGCGTACCAGTGCGAACCAAGGCCAAGTTACGCGATGCGGCCAACGACCACATGGCGATGCTGGAGCAAAACCCCGAGCGCGTGATGAGCGAAGTAATCGGCCCGCCCGCGCCGCAAATCGTCCCGAAGAAACACGTGGCGTTGGCGGGCGGAATGTGCGATGGTGGAACGCAGCACTGGCGAAGACCGAAGTAGCAATGGTGCACATTGCCCGCTGATGAGCGTGGTCATGGGCTGCGTCATCGACATTGGTGAGCTTGTGTCGAGCCGCTTTGGCGTGGTACAGGCATCCCGTTTGAGAGAGTGATCAAGACGACGTACCCGAGCTGGTGCCACGTTCTACTTCTCATGATGGAGGATGCCATGGCACAACGCAAGCGGCCCACCACACAGTCGGCCATTTCCCTGACTCACCCCAACGCAGCTGGAATCGACATCGGTAGCGCATCGCACTTCGTGGCCGTGCCGCCGGACCGCGACGACGAACCTGTGCGCGAGTTCGCCTGCTTTACCGCCGATCTGCACAGCCTGTCAGATTGGCTTGATGCGTGTGGCGTGGACACTGTGGCCATGGAGTCCACCGGGGTCTACTGGATACCCTTGTACGAACTGCTTGAATCGCGCGGCTTTACAGTGCTGCTGGTCAACGCTCGTCACGTCAAGAACGTTTCGGGCCGCAAGAGCGATGTACTGGACTGCCAGTGGCTTCAGCAGCTCATGAGCTACGGCCTTTTGCATGCGGCCTTCCGTCCGGCCGAGCAGGTCTACGTGCTGCGCTCGCTTTGCCGCCAGCGCACCATGCTGCTGCGCAGCCAGGGCCGCTTCGTGCAGCACATGCAAAAGGCCCTGACCCAGATGAACATCCAGCTGGCCAACTTCATCTCCGACGTGGCCGGTGAGACGGGTCAGAAGATCCTGCATGCCATCGTTGCCGGTGAACGCAACGGGCTGATGCTGGCCAAGCTCAAAAACTCGCGCATCCGCGCCAGCGATGACGAGATCGCCAAGAGTCTGCAAGGCAACTGGCGCGCCGAGCACCTCTTTGCCCTGAAGCAGGCGCTGGATGCGTTTGACTTCTGCAGCACCCAACTGGCCGAGTGCGATGCACAGATTCAGACTCAATTGCAAGCCTTGCATGTGCGTGAGGACGAACCGGCCAAGGGCAAAAAGCGTGGGCGTGCCCGCAATGCCCCCAAGTTCGATCTGCGCACCCAGCTCTTCCAGATGTGCGGCGTGGACCTCACCCGCATCGACGGCATTGACGTGACCACCGCGCTGGTGGTCGTCTCCGAGGTTGGGCTGGACATGGGCAAGTTCCCCAGTGACAAGCACTTCGCCTCCTGGCTGGGCTTGTGTCCGGGTACCAAAATCACCGGTGGCAAGGTCATGAGCGGCAAAACTACGCGATGTGCCAATCGCGCGGCCCAGGCGCTGAGACTGGCGGCCGCGGCTTTGCGTTCAAGCCAGTCGGCGCTGGGTGCATACTACCGGCGCATGTGTGCCCGCATGGACAAGCCCAAAGCCGTCACCGCCGCTGCCCACAAGCTGGCCCGACTGATCTACGCCATGCTCACACACGGTCAGGAATACACCGATCGGGGTCAGGACTACTTTGAGGAGCGCTACCGCCAACGGGTCTTGCACAACCTCGCCCAGAAAGCAAAAGCCATGGACATGCAGCTCGTCCCCTCCGATAGCACGGCTTGAAAAACTCAATAAAATCAATCAGATATCGGGTGTTTCTTGAGAGCTACTTTCAGGATCGCCACGTTCGCTATACGGCTTAAGACTTCATGGGGCCGGATCAATAAGCGGCAACGATGGTGTCCACCAATCGAATAGGTGGACACAATGAATAAAGCCAAGAAGAAGACCCGCAGGCGATACGACGCCTGCCTCAAGCGGCAGATCCTCGCGCAGTGCGCCGAGCCTGGCGCTTCGGTGGCCCGCATTGCCCTGTCGCACGGCATCAACGCC
>JAVBXK010000078.1 GCA_030824555.1 bacterium | reverse complement strand
CATGCACGCCCCCAGGCAAGGCCCCACCCACCATGTGGTGCGTTGACCGACGCGGCCAGCCAGGACAAGGGTGTGACAGCAGATGCGCGATGCGGGTGTTTCATGTGGACTGGCATTGGAAAACCGGGACAGCGAGACCCCGGTATCTTGACAAACGGCTTTCGATTTTGCGCGCAAGCCCTTGACGAGGCAACGTCGTTGACACGTGCGACGCAGGGGCCGACGCAAAAGTGGCGAAAATAACGACATTCTCCCCCTCGCAACCGCGCCACTGTCATGCCTCTGCTCCCCATTTTGCGTTACCCCGATCCCCGCCTGCACAAGGTTGCAGCCCCCATACCGGCCGTGACCGATGCCCTGCAACCCCTGATCGACGACATGTTTGCCACAATGTACGAGGCCAAAGGCATCGGCTTGGCCGCGACGCAGGTCGATGTGCACCAGCGCCTGATCGTCATTGACACGGGTGACGAAACGCCTGCGCCGCTGGTGCTCATCAACCCCGACATCACCTGGGCCAGCCCTGAGCGCCAGAAGGGTGAAGAGGGTTGCCTGTCGGTGCCAGGCATTTACGACGGCGTGGAACGCTCGGTTGCGGTCACGGTGACAGCGCTTGACCGCCACGGCAACCCGCAAACCATCGAAGCCGAGGGCATGCTGGCCGTGTGCATCCAGCACGAAATGGACCACCTGATGGGCAAGGTGTTTGTCGAATACCTGTCCCCCTTGAAGCGCAACCGCATCAAGACCAAACTGCTGAAAGAGGAACGCGAAGAACAACTCAATGCGCCATCGGCCAAAGGTCGTTACTGATGGCCACGTTGCGCGTGGGTTTTGCTGGCACCCCGGAATTTGCCTGCACGGCACTGGCCGCATTGCATGCCGCCGGGTTCGACGTACCACTGGTGCTGAGCCAACCCGACCGCCCCGCCGGTCGCGGCATGAAGTTGCAGGCCTCGCCCGTCAAGCAATGGGCGCTTGTCCATGCCATTGCCGTGGCACAACCCCACAGCCTGCGGTTGGACGGCAAATACCCTGACGAGGCCGCTGCTGCCCGCCAGGCACTGCTGGACGCGCGACTGGACGTGCTGGTGGTGGCCGCCTACGGCCTCATCCTGCCGCAGTGGGTGCTGGACCTGCCACGCCTGGGCTGCATGAACATCCACGCCTCGCTGCTGCCACGCTGGCGGGGGGCTGCCCCCATCCACCGGGCCATTGAAGCGGGCGATGCCGAAACCGGTGTGACCATCATGCAAATGGACGCCGGGCTGGACACGGGCGACATGCTGGTGACCGAACGGCTGGCCATTTCTGCAACGGACACCACCACCACCCTGCACGACCGGCTGGCAGCCTTGGGGGGGCGCCTGATGGTGGAAACGCTGGAGCTGGCCGCCTGTGGCGGGTTGACCCGCACACCCCAACCGGCAGAAGGCGTGACCTACGCACACAAGATAGAAAAAGCTGAAAGCACCATCAACTGGGCTGACAGCGCCACAGCCATTGCACGGCGCGTGCGCGCGTTCGACCCCTTCCCCGGTGCCAGCACCCACTGGCGGAGTGACACGCTGAAAATATGGGGCGCACAGCCCTTCACCGAGGAATCGCACTCAATTGATAGCAAAGTTTTCAATACAGAAAAGCGAAATGGCACTGTTTTACATATAAATGAGACTGGTATCACGGTGCAAACCGGGCAGGGCGTGCTGACGCTCACCCATTTGCAACGCGCAGGCGGCAAGCGCCTGGCCGCAGCCGACTTCCTGCGCGGCTGCCCCGTGGCCGTGGGTGACGTGCTGGGTGACGTGCTGGGCGACGTGTTGGGTGATGTACTGGGTGGTGCCTTGGCTGAAACGCCAGGCACCCGCGCCTGATCCGCCCATGTTCCTGAGACCCGCCTACTACCGCCACCCGGAATTCCGCATTGGCGTGCGCGACCTGGCCAGTGTGGCCACAGGGATCGGCGCATGGGGGCTGATGACCGGTGTGGCCATGATCAACTCGGGCATGAGCGCCGTCGAGGCTGTGGCCATGACCCTGCTGGTGTTTGCTGGCAGCGCGCAACTGGCGGCCATACCGCTGATCGCGGCCGGGGCACCACTGTGGGTCATCCTGACCACGGCTTTTTGCGTCAACCTGCGGTTCGTGGTGTTTTCGGCCCACTTGCGTCCTTACGTCATGCACATGCCGCTGCGCGAACGCCTGGTCACGGGCTACCTCACCGCCGACCTGAGCTACGTGTTTTTTTCAAGGCGCTTCCCGCACCACCCCGATGCGGCCACCCCTGCCAGCGAGTTGCAGGCCCAGCAGGCCTACCTGATGGGCAACTGCGCGGTCAATTACGTGGCCTGGATGGGCGCCAGCCTGACGGGCATCGCGCTGGCCAACGTCATCCCCACGCACTGGGGGCTGGGGTTTGCGGGCATCCTGGCGTTGCTGGGGGTGATGCTGTCGCTGGCCACCTCGCCGCTGCGTACCGTGTCCATGGCAGTGTCAGGCATGGCGGCCGTCACGGCGTGGGCCCTGCCGCTCAAGCTGAACATCGTGGTGGCCATTGCCGTGGCCGTGACCTTGGCACTGATCATCGATGCGCAGCGCGCACCGGCTCCCCACGGAGGCAAACATGACTGAAACGGACGCCTGGACGCTGTTCACCATCGTGCTGCTCGCGGGGGTCACCGTGCTCACGCGGTGCCTGTTTTTCCTGTCAGACAAACCATGGACACTGCCGCACTGGGCGCAGCGCGGCTTGCAATATGCACCCATCGCGGCGCTGGGCGCGGTCGTCATCCCCGAGGTGGTGATGACGCAGGGCGCGCTGATCCATACCTGGCAGGAGCCCCGACTGTTCGCGGTAGCGGCCGGTGCAGCGTGGTTCTTCTGGCGCAAGGATGTGCTGGGCACCATCGTCATCGGCATGGCCATTTACCTGGCGCTGCGCTTAGGGCTGGGTTGGGGGTTGTGAGGCCCTGCTCACTTAAGACTGGGTTAACACAAGACTGCTACCGTCGGTCGCAACCCACGGTTTTGCCCATCACGTCACACACACCTGCCTGCGAGCGGGATCCCTGCACATGAGCTTTTTCTCTGCCAACCGCAGCCCCTGGCCCTTGTGGCTGCTGGCCACGGTCACCGCTACCTGGCTGGCCGTCGTGGGCAACATCGCTTTGTGGAAAGCGCTGAACGCGCTGCCCGAAGTGACCGGCCTGCGCGGCACGCTGTTCATGCTGGGCTTCGGCACGTTCGTTGCAGCCATCCTGACCGCTTTGCTGGCGCTGCTGGCATGGCCCAGGGTGCTCAAGCCGGTGGCCGTGTTCCTGCTGCTCAGTGCGGCCAGTGCCACGCATTTCATGCTGGCGTACTCGGTGGTCATCGACAGCAGCATGCTGCTCAACGTGCTGCACACCGACCCGAAAGAAGCTGCAGACCTGATGTCGGTGGGGTTTGCCGTCACGATGCTGGCCGTGGGCATCGCACCTGCCTGGTGGCTGTTGCGCCAACCCACCACCCCGTTGCAGCCGCTCAGCTGGGTGCGGCGGGTGACGCAGAACCTGGCCACGCTGGGCGTGGCCCTTGTGGTGGCCGCGCTGTCGCTGTTCCTGATATTTCAGGACTTCGCGTCCATCATGCGCAACCACAAAGACGTGCGTTACCGCATCAACCCACTCAACAGCGTCTACGCGCTGGGCCGCCTGGTGGCCGATGCCGTGCCGCGCGCGCAGCAACCGCTGCAGGCCATTGGCACCGATGCCAAGCCGGGCCCCAGCTATGCCGACCAGAAGCGCCCACCCATGCTGATTCTGGTAGTAGGTGAAACGGCCCGGGCGGCCAACTTTTCACTGGCCGGTTACGGCCGCGACACCAACCCGCAGCTTCAGGCGCTGGCCAAAGCAGGCAACCTCGTGTGGTTCGGCAACGTCCGCTCGTGCGGCACCAACACGCAGGCATCTGTGCCGTGCATGTTCTCGCACCATGGCAAAGAGGTGCATGAAAGCAAATCCGGTCGCTTCGAAAACCTGCTCGACGTGCTGCAGCACGCCGGGTTGGCCGTGGTGTGGCTGGACAACCAGTCTGGCTGCAAAGGCGTGTGCGACCGGGTGCCCAACACCGTCACCCGCGACCTGACCGACCCCGCGCTGTGCACCGATGGCGAGTGCCTGGACGGCATCATGCTCAAAGAACTGAAGTCGCAACTCGACGGCCTGAGCGCCGAACGCCGCGCCCGTGGCACCGTGGTGGTGATGCACCAGATGGGCAGCCACGGGCCAGCCTATTACAAGCGGTCGCCAGACAGCCTGAAGGCCTTCCAACCTGAATGCACCAGCACGGCGCTGCAAAGCTGCTCACAGGAAGCCGTGATCAACGCCTACGACAACTCGTTGCGCTACACAGACCGCTTCCTGGCCGATGCCGTGGCCTGGCTGGGGGCCCAGCAGGCCGACACGTCGCTGCTGTATGTGTCCGACCACGGCGAATCGCTGGGTGAAAACAACCTGTACCTGCATGGCCTGCCCTATGCGCTGGCCCCGCAAGAACAGAAGCACGTGCCCTGGGTGACCTGGCTGTCGCCCGCCATGCAACAACGGCTGGCACTCAACCCCGCTTGCCTGGCCAAACAGACCGACCTGGCCATGAGCCACGACAACCTGTTCCACAGCGTGTTGGGGTTGATGGACGTGCAAACCAGCGTGTACCAGCCCACACTCGATGCCTACCGGACCTGTCGACAACCCAAACAGTGATCACATTGATAGCAAATAACAACCGTCAAACAAGCGGTGAAGGCATTTTTATGCATGAATCACATCCCGCTGTACTGCGCCAACGCTGGAAAAAACTTGCAGGTGTCTGTGCGGTGCTGCCACTGTTGTGGCTGTGGGATGCCAGCGGGCTGGACCTGCCACTGGCGCATTGGTTCGGCACGGCAGACGGGTTCCCCCTGCAACACCACCCGTTCCTGTCAGCCTGGCTGCACGAAGGCGCTCGCAAGCTCGGCTGGGTGGTGCTGGCCCTGCTGACGGCATGCATCTGGTGGCCGGTGGGCGCACTCAAGCACCTGAGCCGCCGCGAACGCGCATGGATGGTGGGAACCGTGCTGCTCGCCTTGCTGGTGGTGGTGGCCATCAAAGGGGTCAGCCGAACCAGCTGCCCGTGGGACCTCACGGCCTTCGGTGGCACCGCGCAACACGTGTCGCACTGGGCCTGGGGCGTGCGTGACGGCGGCGGTGGGCACTGCTTCCCGGCCGGGCACGCCTCCACCGGCTTTGCGTTCGTGGCGCTGGCCGTTTGGCTTCAGGCTGTGTCACCCCGTGCCGGGGCATGGGCCTGGGCGGCCGTGCTGCTGGTCGGCATGGTGCTGGGTTGGGCACAGCAGGCGCGCGGCGCACATTTCTTCAGCCACACCCTGTGGACAGCCTGGCTGTGCTGGGCCACCGCAGCAGTCGTGCACACGCTGACGTGGCGGCCGCCACCACGCCAACCATCTGGCATACCCGTGTGACCTGTCGGCACAGGTCCCACGAACCTGACTGATCAGCCCGAGCAGTGCCTACAATGGTTTGAAATCCAAGTACGCCTATCTGCAAGAAAGCCCCCCGTGACCCCGCACAGCCCCGCTTCGCTGACCCTGTTGGCCGTTGACGACGACCCCACCACACGGCGGTTGGTGCAGGCCGTGCTGGGCAAGCAGGGCTACAAAGTGCTGGTGGCCGAGAACGGTGTCGAGGGTGTCAAGGCATTCCTGGCGCACCGCCCTGATCTGGTGCTGATGGACGTGCAGATGCCCGAGCTGGACGGCTTCGGTGCCTGCACCGAAATCCGCAAGGTCGATGCCGATGGCACCCCCATCATCATGCTGACGGGCAGCGAAGACCTGGAGTCGATTGAAAGCGCCTTCATGGCCGGCGCCACCGACTTCATCACCAAACCCATCAACTTTCCGCTGCTGGCACAACGTGTGCGCTACGCACTGCGCAGCAGCGAGCTGAACCGCGAGGTGCGCAGCACCCGCCAGCGCCAGGCCTCAGCCCGACGCATCGCGGGCCTGGGCTTCTGGGACTGGGACAGCAAGACCGACGCCATGGAGTGGTCGGAAGACGGCGCTGGGTTGCTGGGGCTGCCTACATCGCCACCCGGCCACCTGGACCAGTTGCTCGCGCTCATTCACCCCTCTGACCGCCTGCGTGTGCAGCAAACATTCCGCGCCATGGCCGCAGCGGGTGACCGGCTCGACCTCGAGTTCCGCCTGCACGACCGCGCCACAGCATCAGAGCGCATCATCACCATGACCGGCGAGTGGGGCGAAGACAACGCCCAGCGCCAGCAGGCCAGGGTGTTCGGCGCGTTCCAGAACGTGACCGATTCGCGCCGCACGCAGGCCATGGTCGATTACCTGGCCCTGCACGACGAACTGACCGGGCTGGCCAACCGCCGCATGTTCGTCAGGCAGGTGCGTGAGGCCATCACTGAAAACGAACTCGGCACCGACGTGCTGCTGGTCAGCTGGATCGACCTGGCGCGCTTTCACCGCGTCAACGAAGCCCTGGGCGAGCTGGCGGGCGATGCGCTCCTGGTGCAAGTGGCGCAGCGCCTGAAAAGCGCCACCACTGGCGTGGTGGGCCTGGCCCGGGTCGGCGGCGACGAATTCGCCCTGGCCTTGCGTGGCCGCAACGAAGCCGACACTGACGACAAGCTGGTGCGCATCCTGCAATCGCTGGATGTGCCGTTTGCCATCAACGGGCAGGAGGTGTTCGTATCCGCGTGCGCAGGGTCAGCCATGCATCCGCTCAATGGCAACGAGTCAGAGCAACTGCTCACCCTGGCCAAAGATGCCCAACTCCACGCGCGAGCGCAAGGCTTCAAAGCCAGCAAATACGACGGCACCACCACCGGTTCACGTCACTTTGCGTCGCTTGACGTCGAACTCGACCTGCGTCGTGCCTTGCAAAACAACCAGTTCGAGCTGCATTACCAGCCCCAAATGGCATTGCGCGGCAGCCGCATCGTAGGAGTAGAGTCGCTTTTGCGCTGGAAGCACCCCACACGCGGCACCGTGCCACCGGTCCAATTCATCCCACTGCTGGAAGACATGGGCTTGATCCACGAAGTGGGCGCATGGGTGCTGCGCGAAGCGTGCCGCCAGGCCAAGGAATGGGCCGATGCGGGCATGCCACTGCGGGTGGCCATCAACCTGTCGCCTCGGCAGTTCATGGCGAATGACCTGTACGACCTGATTGTCGATGCCGTGCAGCGCAGCGGTGTCGAGCCCAGCCTGATCGAATTGGAAATCACGGAAAGCCTGGCCATGCAGGACCCGGACCGGGCCATCGAGCTGCTCAACAAGCTGCGCAGCGGGGGCTTCAAGGTGGCCATCGACGACTTCGGCATCGGCCACTCGTCGCTGGAATACCTGCTGCGCTTCCCGATCGACACCATCAAGATCGACCGTGCCTTCGTGATGCGCGTGACCGAAACCGAAACCGACCGTGCGGTCATCCGGGCCATCACGGCCATTGCCCAGTCACTGCAATTGACCACCATCGCAGAAGGGGTGGAAACCCAGCGCCAGTGCGACTTCATGGAGGCACTGGGAGCCAGTGAAATTCAAGGTTACTTCATCAGCAAGCCACTGCCCAAGGACCAGCTGGTGGCCATGGTGACGCATTTCCGACACACACCGGGCGAGTGACCGGGCTCAAGCTCAAGTCGTTCGCCGGGCCGCCCCAAGAACGGTGCCCCCTCTTCGGGGGACCTGGCACAACCAGGGTTGAGGGCGCTCTCTGGTCACCGTCTGCCGCCGAATCAGGGCTGTGCCAAGTAGGCCCTCAACGCGTCGCGGGTTTGCCCGGCCAGTGCCTGCAACGCCGGGAACAGCGCCTGGCAGCGCGCCAGGTCACCATCCACAGCGGCCTTTTCAATGGCAGACGCCTGCAGAGCCAATGCGCGTCCACCCAGGTTGCCTGCACTGCCCTTGAGCGAATGCGCTGCCGCACGAGCGGCTGGCCCGCCCGCCAGAATGCCAGCCCCCACGGCGTCGACCTCGGCATCGAGTCCGTCCAGGAACGTATCGGCGATCTCTGTCAGGGCTTCGGCCAACATGTCTTTCAGGTCATTGAGCGCGTCAATGTCCAGAAGAGGCGTCGCATCGGAAGGTGTGGCGGTCATGGCTATCCTGCAAAAACCGGGGTTGTGTACGTGAGCAATCAAAGCCACTCAAAGCGGCCTGGGTCACATTTTGACATCCCTGCCGTGCCCGCGTTTTCACGGTACCCGAGCGGTAACTGTTTCAGCCCATAATTGAAACCAAATTACATCGACAGGCTACAAACGGTGTGCCTGACAGCCCTCAACCGGAGACTTCACCCCATGCCTCGCGCCACCAAAATCGTTGCCACCCTTGGCCCATCGTCCAGCCAGCCCGACATCCTGGAGGCCATGATCCGCGCGGGCGTCAACGTGGTACGGCTGAATTTTTCACACGGCACGGCACAAGACCACATCGACCGCGCAGACATGGTTCGGGCAGCGGCACAGCGCGCGGGCACCGAAGTGGCCATCATGGCCGACCTGCAGGGCCCCAAAATCCGGGTGGGCAAGTTTGCCAACGGCAAGGTGCAACTTGAAAACGGCACCCCTTTCGTGCTGGACGCTGCCCGCACCGAACCCGGTGACACCGAAGGTGTGGGCTTGGACTACAAGGAGCTGCCCCGCGACGTGAAGCCGGGCGACACGTTGTTGCTCAACGATGGCCTGATCGTACTGAAAGTCGTTGCCGTCAAAGGTGCAGCGGTACACACCACCGTGGTGATGGGTGGCGAACTGTCCAACAACAAGGGCATCAACAAGCAAGGCGGCGGCCTGACGGCCCCGGCGCTGACAGCCAAGGACATGGACGACATCCGCACCGCCATGGCCCTGAAGGCCGACTACGTGGCCGTGAGCTTCCCCAAAAACGCCACCGACATGGAACTGGCCCGCCAGCTTTGCAACGTGGCCTGCTCCGACGGTCACCGCCCTGGCCTGATTGCCAAAATCGAGCGCGCCGAAGCCATTCCCGAATTGGAAAACATCCTGCGCGTCAGCGACGGCATCATGGTGGCGCGGGGCGATCTGGCCGTTGAAGTCGGCAACGCCGCCGTGCCCGCGCTGCAAAAGCGCATGATCAAGCTGGCCCGAGAGCACGACAAAGTGGCCATCACGGCCACGCAGATGATGGAGTCGATGATCCTCGCGCCGGTGCCCACCCGTGCTGAGGTGAGCGACGTGGCCAATGCCGTGCTGGACGGCACCGATGCCGTGATGCTCAGTGCCGAAACCGCTGCAGGCAGGTTCCCACTTGAAACCGTGAAGGAAATGGCCAACATCTGCCAGATGGCCGAACAGGCCAGTGACCGCAACCTGGACGCGTCGTTCGTGGGTAAAACCTTCAAACGCATCGACCAGTCGATTGCCATGGGGGCGTTGTTCACGGCCTATCACCTGGGTGCCAAGGCCATCGTGGCGTTGACCGAATCGGGCTCGACCGCGCTGTGGATGAGCCGCCACAACGTGGGCATGCCCATTTACGCGCTGACCGGTTCGCTGGCCAGCCAACGGAAAATGACCCTGTACCGCAATGTGCGCCCGCTGCTGATGGACACCAGCAGCGACCGCGACACCGCCCTGGCCCAGGCCGAGGACAGCCTCAAAGGCAAAGGCAGCATCAAAACTGGCGACCTCTACGCCATCACCTGCGGTGAGCCCATGGGCGCGCCAGGCGGCACCAACATGCTGAAAATCTGCCGCGCCAGCTGACCATTCCGTCCACGCCAGTGGCTGACGTGCGTCAAGCCCACGCAAGCCAGGTCTCGCTAAAATTCCGGGAGTTACCAACCGGTTACCAAATTTTTTAGGGGATTTTGATGGCTCTCGTTTCCATGCGCGAATTGCTTGACCACGCGGCGGTCAACGGCTACGGCATTCCGGCATTCAACGTCAACAACCTGGAACAGGTGCAGGCCGTGATGGCCGCTGCCGACGAGGTGGGTGCACCCGTCATCCTGCAAGCCAGCGCAGGCGCGCGCAAATATGCGGGCGAGCATTTCATCAAGTACCTGATTCAGGCTGCTTGCGAAGCCTACCCCCACATTCCGCTGGTGATGCACCAAGACCACGGCACCAGCCCCAAAATCTGCCAGGGGGCCATCGACCTGGGTTTCGGCTCGGTGATGATGGACGGCTCGCTTCGCGACGACGGCAAAACCCCCTCCAACTTCGACTACAACGTCGAGGTCACCAAACAAGTGGTGGCCATGGCGCACAAAGTGGGCGTGACGGTGGAAGGCGAACTGGGCTGCCTGGGCAACCTGGAAACCGGTGACGCAGGCGAAGAAGACGGCGTGGGCGCAGAAGGCAAACTCGACCACAGCCAGATGCTGACCGACCCCGAAGAAGCCGCCGTGTTCGTGAAGGCCACGCAACTCGACGCGCTGGCCATTGCCATCGGCACCAGCCACGGCGCGTACAAGTTCAGCCGCAAGCCCACGGGCGACATCCTGGCCATCAGCCGCGTGAAAGAAATCCACGCCCGTATCCCCAACACCCACCTGGTGATGCACGGCTCTTCCAGCGTGCCGCAAGACTTGCTGGCCATCATCAACCAGTACGGCGGCAAAATGAAAGAAACCTACGGCGTGCCCGTGGAAGAAATCCAGGAAGCCATCAAGCACGGTGTGCGCAAAATCAACATCGACACCGACATCCGCTTGGCCATGACCGGCGCGGTGCGCAAATTTCTGGCCGAAAACCCCGAAAAATTCGATGCCCGCGAATGGCTCAAACCGGCCCGCGAAGCTGCCAAGGCCGTGTGCAAACAACGCTACCTGGAGTTTGGCTGCGAAGGACAGGGCAGCAAAATCAAAGGTCTGAGCATGGCCACCATGACCGACTTGTATGCGCAGGGCAAGCTGGCCCAGGTGGTCAACTGATCCTGCGGTCTTTTTCGTGAAAAAAGCCACCTTTGTGTGGCTTTTTTCACGATTGCCGGGTCGCTGCACCGCCTAGCATGACGTCATGGCGCTGCTACCAGCCACCCCATCTGAAGCTTTCCCCACGACATTGAGGGGAACTTACCTTGTCAGGCGCAATTACATGCCTCGCATCGTGGGTGTGTTGCTGTGCGGCATATGCCTCATCTGTGCGGTGTCGTCCCAACCCTACGACAGCCTTCACTGGATTCTGGCCCCGTATTTCATGCTGGTGTGGCCCCACTTGGCGTACCACTGGGCAATGCGTTCCGCTCATCCGCTGCGGGCCGAACTGATCAACCTCTGGCTCGACTCGCTCCACGCGGGGTTCTGGATGGTTGCCATTCACATGAGCTTGGTGCCTTCCGTCGCGCTGGCCATGGCCGTGTGCCTGAACAACATCACGGTGGGCGGCCTGCGGTTTCTGGGCATGGGTTTGACAGGCATTCTGGCTGGCTTGCTGTTGGGCGCGGTTGTGTGGGGCTGGGACATCCGGCTCGCCAGCGACCTCAACGCACAACTGGGCTCCGCCGTGCTGGTCATGGGGTATGCCCTGCTGATGGGCCACATCCTGTTCACGCTGGCCACCCGACTCAAGGTCAGCAGCCGGGAGTTGCGGCACCTGAGCGAGCACGATGCACTCTCTGGCGTGCACAACCGCCGCTATTTTGACCGCTGCCTGGCGCAGACCTTCAGCCAGTTTCTACGGCATCCACGCCAAGTGACGTTGTTGATGTGTGACGTGGACGATTTCAAATCGGTGAACGACAGCCATGGCCACGCCGTGGGTGACCGCGTGATCGTGGCCGTTGGCAAAGCACTGAGCGCATGCGCCCGAGGAGGCGATGTGGTGGCACGCCTGGGAGGTGATGAGTTTGCCGTCCTGCTCGTCGATGCCAATGAAGCGCAAGCCATGGGATATGCCACACGCGTGCAGACCGCGCTTGACGACATGCTGCGAGCAAGCTCCCCAAGCATGCAACTCAGACTGTCCGTAGGCTGTGTGGCCGCTCACAAGGAACTGAGAGACCATGACCATTGGCTTGAACGCACCGATCACGCTCAGTACCTCGACAAGTCCACCTCTCGCAGCCGCAAGATGCTGCTCAGCGGCACCACACAGCCCGTCTGTACCTGAAGCGCGTTCGCGCCCTCAAGGCGATAAACTGCACTGTTATGTTCAACCGCCCGAACTGCCACGACTCCAGTGTCAGACCCATGGCCACACCGACCCCAACGACATGAACGCTGCCCTGCACACCTCTGCCCTGACCTCGCTGCCCTTGTTGGCCCGAGGCAAAGTCCGCGACAACTACGCAGTGGGCGATGACCGCATCCTGATGGTGGCGTCCGACCGCATCAGCGCGTTCGACGTGATCATGGGCGAACCCATTCCCGGCAAGGGCGAGCTGCTGACCAAAATGGCGCTGTTCTGGTTCGACAAACTCGGCCCCAACGGCTTGGCCATTTGCCCCATCCACCTCACCGGTGACGCACCCGAAAGCGTGGTGACACCCGCCGAAGTGCCCCAGGTGACGGGCCGGTCCATGCTGGTCAAGCGCCTGCAGCCCATCCCCGTGGAAGCGGTGGTGCGCGGCTACCTGGCCGGCAGTGGCTGGCAGGAATACCAGGCCAGCCGCAGCGTGTGTGGTGTGCCCTTGCCCGAAGGGCTGATCAATGCCAGCAAGTTGCCTGCACCCATTTACACCCCTGCGGCCAAAGCGGCCATGGGCGAGCACGATGAGAACATCACGTTCGAGCGCACGGTAGAGATGATCGGCCTCGACCTCGCCACCCGCATCCGCGACATCAGCATCCGCCTGTACAGCGCCGCCGCCGAGATCGCGCTGACCAAGGGCATCATCATTGCCGACACCAAGTTCGAGTTCGGCCTGGACACCGACGGCACGCTGGTGCTGATGGACGAGGTGCTGACCCCCGACTCCTCACGCTACTGGCCTGCCGACAGCTACGCGCCAGGCAGCAACCCACCCAGCTTTGACAAGCAGTTTCTGCGTGACTGGCTCGACACCGCTTCCAATGGCGGCGTGCGCTGGGACAAAACGGCCCCCGCGCCCCATTTGCCCAATGACGTGATCGCCAAAACGGCCGCCAAATACCAGGAAGCGCTGACGCGGTTGGTGGGCTGAAAGCGGTCCATCCCCTCAACTGGGGCTGAACGCAAAAAGGGGCCAAACGGCCCCTTTTTGTTTGAATGCGCTGACGAATCAGCTCAGCACCACGCTCGACAAGCGGCGGCGGTACGTGACCACGGTCGGGTCTTCGGGCGGGATCTGGCCCTCGGCCACCTTGGGTTTGGGCGGCTCGATGATGTCCAGGATGGCCACGTAGGTCTTGCGCGCCAGGTCGGTGCTCCAGGCTTTGTCGCGCATCAGGATTTCCAGCAGCTCGTCCATGGCGTCGGTCCAGCGCTGCTGGGCCATGCGCAGGCGGGCCAAGCCAAAGCGGGCCTCGAAATCGCGCTTGTTGGCTGCAATTTTTGAATGAAAATCGGCCTCAGCGCTTTCTGCATCAGCGTGAGCAGCTACCGAATCAATAGCCTTGATCCAATGGTTCAGCGCGTCAAGCCTGCGCACACCCGCCGATTTGGCGATGACCGGGGCAAACGCCACCTTGGCCTCGTCTTCAAAACCTTGCTGCAACAGCAGTTTGACCAGGTCGAAGCGGGCATCGTCGTTTTCAGGGTCGGTGTCCACGGCAAGCTGCAACTTGCCCAGCGCGCCCGCCACATCGCCATCGGCCAGGGCATCCAGGGCCGCGTCTTCTGCCGATTCGGCTTCCAGTTCGTCGGCGGCGGGCACGTGCTTGTCCAAAAAGGCTTTCACTTGGCCCTCGGTCTGCGCACCCATGAAGCCGTCCACCGGCTTGCCGCCCACCATCAGCACACAGGTGGGGATGCTGCGGATGCCGAATGCACCGGCCAGCTCCTGTTCGTCGTCGGAATTGACCTTCACCAGCTTGAAGCGGCCACCGTAGTCGGCTTCCAGCTTGTCGAGCACGGGGCCCAGCGACTTGCACGGGCCGCACCACGGTGCCCAGAAATCGACCAGAACGGGGGTGTGGAGAGAGGCTTCAACGACTTCGGCTTCGAAATTGGCAACGGTCACATCTGTCATGGCGGGTACCTGGCAAACAAATTCAAACAAAGCAGGGGCTTTGCGGGCCATACCGACCCGAAAAGTAGAATGCGAACTGTACCGGAAGGCCCTGCACCGGCACCCACCTCGCCTGTTTCAGTGCCCATTTCAACCCCCATTCCACGCCAGCCATGCCCCACACCACCACACCTGCAGCCTCCCTTCCCGCCATCCAGGTGGGTGTGGTGATGGGTTCGTCCAGCGACTGGGACACCATGCAACACGCGGTGGACATCCTGAAAACATTCGGCATTGCCCATGAAGCCCGCGTGGTGTCAGCCCACCGCATGCCCGACGACCTGTTTGCCTATGCCGAGAGCGCGAGCCCCCGCGGCCTGACGGCCATCATTGCCGGTGCTGGCGGTGCCGCCCACCTACCCGGCATGCTGGCTGCCAAAACCACCGTGCCCGTGCTGGGCGTGCCCGTGGCCAGCCGCCATTTGCAAGGGGTGGACTCGTTGCACAGCATCGTGCAGATGCCCAAGGGCATCCCGGTGGCCACGTTTGCCATCGGCACGGCCGGAGCGGCCAACGCAGCCTTGTTTGCCGTGGCCATGCTGGCCGCGCACGACCCGGCGCTGCAGCAGCAACTGCAGGCTTTCCGTGCAGCACAGACCGAGGCCGCGCGCGCCATGGTCGTGCCACCTGTGGCCTGAAACGCCGATCGCCTTTTGCACACCGCCTCACGCGAACCGGTCCGCCCATTGCCCCCCCCCATTGACCCACCGACTGCACACATGACTTCAACCGCGCTTCTCCCCGGCAGCACATCGGCCCGTGGCCAGCAACTCACGCTGGGCGTGATGGGCGGCGGCCAATTGGGCCGCATGTTCGTCCACGCGGCACAGGCCATGGGCTACTTCACGGCGGTGCTGGACCCCGATCCGGCCAGCCCCGCCGGGCGCGTCAGCCATTACCACATCCAGACTGCGTACGACGACGAGCAGGGCTTGGCGCAGCTGATGCAACGCTGCGACGCCATCACCACCGAGTTTGAAAACGTGCCCGCCCCCGCACTGCTGACGCTGGGCGCGCACCGACCGGTGGCCCCTGCCGCCAGTTGCGTGGCCGTGGCGCAGGACCGCGTGAAAGAAAAAGCCCTGTTCGTGGACGTGGCCCAGGCCCACCCTGACCAGGCCGTGTTCCCCGCACCCTACGCGGCCATCACCACCCCCGAGCTGCTGGCCGCCGTGCCGGCAGACCTGCTGCCCGGCATCCTGAAAACGGCCCGCCTGGGTTATGACGGCAAAGGCCAAGTGCGCGTGCGCAACCGTGACGAACTGGCCGCCGCCTGGGACACGCTGGGGCGCGTGCCCTGCGTGCTGGAAAAAATGCTGCCCCTGGTGGCCGAGTGCTCGGTCATCGTGGCGCGCGGTGCAGACGGTGCGTGCGTGAACTTCCCTGTGCAGCGCAACCTGCACCGAGACGGCATCCTGGCCGTGACTGAAGTTTATGAACAAAACATGGCTCCAGCGCTTTCAGAAAAAGCGATAGCAGCTACAAAGTTCATTGCAACCCATCTGAACTATGTAGGTGTGCTGTGCGTCGAGTTTTTTGTGGTCGATGACGGCAGTGCGCACGGGGCGCTGGTGGTCAACGAAATGGCTCCCCGCCCGCACAACAGCGGCCACTACACGCAGAACGCGTGCACGGTGTCGCAATTCGAGCTGCAAGTGCGTGCCATGGCCGGTTTGCCACTGGTGCAGCCGCGCCTGCACAGCGCGGCCATCATGCTCAACATCTTGGGCAACCTGTGGTTTGCGGCCGACGGCAGCCAACGCTCGCCCGCCTGGGATGCTGTGCTGGCTTTGCCCGGTACGCACCTGCACCTGTACGGCAAGCTCGATGCCCGGCATGGCCGAAAAATGGGTCACCTGAACATCACGGCCGCCACACCCGAAGGTGCCCGTGCCACGGCATTGCAGGCTTGTGCCCTGCTGGGCCTTCCGCCGTTCTGAGACGCCCCATGCCCCGCCTGTTGACCCCGCACTGCCTGACCACGGCCTCCGCCACCGAGTGGGCAGCGGACCCCGCTGTACAACAGGCCGCAGAGCAACTGGCACGCGGCGCGTTGCTGGGCCTGCCCACTGAAACGGTGTACGGCCTGGCTGCCGACGCAGGCCAGCCCGAGGCGGTGCAACGTATTTTCGAAGCCAAAGGCCGCCCCGCTGACCACCCGCTGATCGTCCACCTGCCGCCCGACTGGGCACCTGGCGTGGCACACCACACGGGGGCTGAGCGGCCCGTTGACATGCCCGCTGACGTGTCGCCGGGCGGCCTCCCGTCTGATGCCCCGAACGGCACCGTGCCCGCGTTCGCATGGCGGCTCATGCGTGCGTTCTGGCCCGGGCCGCTCACACTCATCCTGCCGCGCCGCGCGGGCGTGGCCGACGCGGCGGCCGGTGGCCAAGGTTCCATCGGGCTGCGCTGCCCCGCGCACCCTACGGCCCAAGCGGTTTTGCAGGCTGCACAGGCGCTGGGTGTGCAAGGCGTGGCGGCCCCCAGTGCCAACCGCTTTGGCCGGGTCAGCCCGACCACGGCGGCACACGTGATGGCTGAGTTCGAATCGCTCGACGGCGATGCGCTGGTGGTGCTAGACGGTGGCGCATGCGACGTGGGCATCGAGTCCACCATCGTCGACGCCACGCGTGGCGTGCCCGTGCTGCTGCGACCTGGCATGGTCACCACGGCCCAACTTGAAGCCGTGTGCGGCATGCCGGTGCACGACCCTGCGCAGGCCGCCCTGGCAGCGCCCGCACCGCGCGCATCGGGCACGCTGGCATCGCACTACGCCCCCAACGCCACGGTGCGCCTGATGGACGCCACCACCCTGCACACCGCGCTGGACAGCCTGTTGGCCACGTCAGCATCCACGCCTGCTGGCAACGACGCCACCGCCACACAGCCGCTGCTGGCGGTGTACTCGCGCCAGCGTCCACCCCAGTTGCTGCCCACCGCACGCACCGGTCAACCTGAGCCGGTCGTCTGGCACGCCATGCCCGGCGCGCCCGGTGCCTGCGCCCATGAGCTGTTTGCCGTGCTGCGCGATTTCGATGCACTGGGTGTCAGGCTCATCTGGGTGGAAACACCGCCAGACCACCCCGATTGGGACGGTGTGCGCGACCGCCTGCAACGCGCAGCGGCCTGATGCGGGCGCATGATCCGACCACCACAACGGCAGTGGCCCGCACCGGCGACAGCGGCACCCAACTCCCGGCCGCCCTGTGACACTAAGATATGCGGTTGACACCAAATGGACGGGCACACCTGCCTGTACCCTTTTGCTCGACACGCGCCCGCCCCGAAGCAGCGCCCACCGATACCCGACACCACGCCCTGGAGTGCCCATGACCGCCGCCAACCGCAACGCCCTTTCTGCCATCGACCCCACCACCCACGCGTCGCCACTCACACGACGGTCGGTGCTACGGATGGGGGCCGTGTCAGGTGCGCTGGCAGCAACGGGGGCGGCCGGGTTGCTGAGCGCGTGCGGGTCGGGCGACATCGTGTCGGCGCTGCAACCCAGCCGGTTCATTTCATTCGGTGATGGCCTGAGCGACCTGGGCCAAAGCGGCGCCCGCTACACCATCAATGACGGCACGGTCAACACCTGGGCCGACCGCCTGGCCAGCCGCTACGGCAAGACGCTGACGGCCCAGGCCGTCGGCGGATTGGGCTACGCGCAGGGCCACGCTGCCACCGATGCCATGCCACGCAGCATCGAAGCCCAGATCGATGCCTTTCTGGTGAACCAGACGTTTGGCAGCAGCGACGTGGTGCTGATGAACATCCCACTGTCGTACGTGCTGGGCCCGGTCACCGCCGTGAAAACCGGCACCCTGACCGACGCCGCCGCACTGCAGCAAATTGCCGCCAGTGGCGTGGCGTTCGCGGCACAGGTCAAGCGCCTGATCGCTGCGGGTGCCAAGTACATCGTGGTGACCGGTGCATACGACGTGGGCCGTTCGCCTTACGGCATTGCCTTGAACGTGCCCAACTTGCTGACGTCCGATGTTCAGAAATCCAGCACCGCTGTCACACATCTGAATGACTCGTTCAAGATCGAGGTGGTCAAACTGGGCACCAACGTGCTGTTCGTGGATGCGGCTTACCTGGTCAACCGCAATGTGCAATACGGGCCCAACTGGGGGTTTGTGAACAGCAACACGGCCATCTGCACCACACCCACCGCGCTGACGTGTACCGACAGCACATTGCTTGCCAGTGCCAACAAAATTCAATATCTGTTTGCCGACAGCATCCACCTGACCCCAAATGGCCACCAGCAGCTGGGCGACTACGCTTACGACCAATTGCACGGCCGTTGGTAAACCAAGCCGCTCAGCATGCAAAAAGCCGACTCGAAGTCGGCTTTTTTGTGGCAACGCCTTGCACCAGGCGTTCCGCTGTTGACCGGTCAGGTCACTTCCAGCCTTTGGCGGTCAGCGTGGATGAGACCAGATCGGCCATCAGCTGGTTGGTGCGTGGGGTGCCATGGAAATTGTCGGCAAACACATAGGTTTTCCACCAGTCAGCGCCGTTGGTACCCGGCTGAGGTGCGACAGACAGGCTGGGGGCTGTACACGTGGCGATGGTGTACGACGGCAAACCGTTGCTTTCCTGCCCGGTGACCGGGCAGGCAGGCGTGGTGGTGTTGGTCAGGCCGTAGGTGGTTGGCGTGGCCAACCACTTGTTCAACTCGCTGTAGAAGTCCACCACAGCCACTTTGCTTTCGCTGGCAAAGCGCGCCTTGACCTGCGCATTGAAGGCCTGCACCCAACCGTCGGCAATGGCCGCCACACCGGCTGCAGCCGCTGCACCCGTCGCACCACCGCCACTGGCCGCAGACACACCGGCCAACACGGCCTGGAAGCGCGGTGTTTTGACCACATTGGGCGCGTTGACGACCACAACACGCGTGGCCCCTTTGTTCAGCGCATGGGTGAAGAGGGCATCGGCAAACACGTTGGCCAACGCCGTCGCGTACTGGGCACCCCCGGCCACCAAACCTGCTTGCCCACCGGCCGCAGCGGCACCCACCTGTGCGGGTGTCAGCAACTCACCCAGCAGCCCCACATAGGCCGCACCGCCATCGGTGCTGGCCCCCAGGAATGCGCCCACCAGGTCGGCGATGTCGTTGCCACCGCCATCGGCCAGCAGCAATTCCTCACTGCCAAAGTTGCCTGCAGCTGCCATGTCTTTCAACTGCTGGACGATCGAAAAGGGTGAGGCATCTCCCGCCGTGCCCATGGGGTTGACACGGCCACCGCCGACGCCGTAGCTGGTGCACGCAGCGGCGGCCGGGTTCAATGCCACCGTGCTGGCGCTGGTGGCCACATACCGCGAGCACAGCGCAGGGGCACCCACAGCCGACGTCACCAGTTCGGACCAGATGTGATGTGGCGCAGTGGCCGAGCCCTGAACCGTGAACTTGAAGCCAAAGGTGCCGTTGTCGGCCAGGCTGTCACCCACCACCCTGACGGCCGTGGTGTCCACGCCACCACCACAAGAGGCCAGCACGGCGGCGGCTGCCACAGCAAGAAGTCGAAATTTCAGGTTCATGGTTCCCCCGGTAAACAATCAGATTCAGATGCACACAAATAGAACGACCGTTCTATTTTCACCGATCATGCTATGCCTGCGATGCTGGGCCGTGCCAGAGGGTTTACACCAAGCAGGCAGGGTGCTCAGCGGTAGACCAGCTTCATGGTCAGGATGGCGCTGGCCAATGCCAGCGTCACGGCATTCGCAATGACCACCGGCCATGCCTGCAAAAACAGGCCGTACACCAGCCACAGCGCCACCCCCACCGTGAACACGCTGTACATGCCCAGCGAAATGCCGCTCACGTCTTTGGTTTTGAACGTGTGCCAAGCTTGTGGCACGAAACTCACGGTGGTGAGGATGGCGGCAGCGAAGCCGATCTGATCTGCGACATTCATGTGTATGGCGGTGTGCGGTGAGGTGGTCAGCGCGGCTGGCTGGCCACCCATTCGAGCAAGGCATCGAGTGCCGGGCGAGCCTGGGACGCATTGGCGTGGTTGACGATCCCCACCACCGCCCAGGGCGTGCCACCCAGCGTCTGCACGTACCCGGCAACGGCCACCACGTCGCGCAGCGACCCGGTCTTGATGCGGGCGTTGCCCAAAGCGGTTTTCATGATGCCACGCTCGCCCATGCGGGTGGCGGTGCCGTCCACCCCTGCCACGGGCAGCGATTGCATCAGCACCGGCCCGGCCACCGGGTGTGCTGCGGCATCTCGCAGCAAGACCAGCAGGGCATCGGCGGTGATGCGTTCTTCTCTGGACAAGCCCGAACCATTTTCCAGAGACGGTCCAGGCACAGCTGCCCCGAACCGCGCCTGCCACCACCGTCCAACCCACGCGCGCGAGCGCTCGAACGTGGCCACCCCTGCCAGGGTGTTTGCAGCCGTGCCAGCCGTGGTCTCGGCAGGCAACCGCCCCAAAGTCAGGAACAGCTGCTGCGCCATGACGTTGTTGCTGAATTTGTTGATGTCGGCCACGATGTCCGCCAACGGCAGCGACGGGGCATCGTGCACCAGCCGGGCGGCAACCGATGCCGCACCCGTTCGCACCCGCCCGGTCAACAGGCCGCCGCCGGTGCGCCACATGCCCTCCAGCGCACGCTCGGCGTAGGAATCGGGGTCCACATAGGCCACAGGCCATTCGCGGGCACCACAGGCAGCCGGGTATTTACCGGTCAGGCGGATAGCCCCCGGCTGGTCGAACCGCGCTTGCAAACCCGTCCGCCAGTCGCCACAGGGGCCTGGCGTCAGGGGCACGGCCGCATCGACGGCCACACCGGCCAGCGGGGGCTCGTGCGTGATGCGGGCCAGCCCCGCAGCCGCATCGGGCACCACCTTCAAAATGACCGACTTGAAGTTGACCAGCAAAGCCTCGGGCGACGCGTTGTAGGGGCGCAGCCGCTCGCCATCGAAGGCGGCAGGGTCGGTCCGGGGCAGCTGAAAAGCGCTTTGGTCGAGCACCATGTCACCGTGCACCACACTGATGCCGACGTCGTGCACCGCCTGCAGGGCGGCAGCGATGCGCTCCATCACGAACTTCGGGTCGCCGCCACCGCGCACATACAGGTTGCCGCGCAGCAAGCCATCACTGACCACACCGTCCGTCAGGAACTGGGTGTGCCAGGTGAATGCGGGGCCCAACACATCCAGCGCCGCGTAGGTGGTGACCAGCTTCATGACCGATGCCGGGTTGACCGGCTTGTCTGCCCCCACGCGGACACGGGGGGCCGCGTCGCGCAGCAGCGGTGCGGCAGCCAGCGCCACGGCGTCGGGGGGAATGCCCGCTTTTTTCAGCGCCAGCCGCACCGGCTCGGGCATGTTTGACATGGTTTGGGCCGCCACCGGCGCGGCAGCGCACAGGGCGCACATCCACCAGACGGTTGCAACGCCCCTCATGCTGGGCACGCGGCCACGGGGCCGCTACGATTGGCAGGTATCCAAGCCATCAAAAAAGCATACATATTGAAACTGAACAAGGTTGCCAAAGAGCGCCCCAGGCACCCCGAAGGGGATGAGAAAACGTGGGCGCAGCCCGGCGTTTGCCCATGAGCGTGAGCAGCAAGCCTACCCCAAACCGGGTGTGCTGCGCGCCAGTTAGCCCTGCTGAACTGCCTTTGATTTGACCGGACAAACGCCCCACACCCTGTGACCGATACCGCATTGAACCTGAACACGGCCTCTCCTTTGAACCTGCTGGCCATCGACACCAGCACACACCGGCTGTCGGTCGGCGTGGTGTCGCGCGCATCCCCCGACAGCGCTCACCTGCGCGATGGCGAGGGCGGCGCACAGGCCTCGGCGTCGCTCATTCCCTTGGTAATGGAGATGCTGGCGCATGCCGGACTGACGCTGTCCGATCTGGATGCCATCGTGTTCGGACGCGGCCCCGGCGCGTTCACCGGCCTGCGCACGGCCACGGCTGTGGTGCAAGGGCTGGCCTATGGCACGCGCTCGCCACGGCACCCAGACGGTCTGCCGGTGCTGGGCATCGACACGCTGCTGGCCGTGGCCGAAGACGCCCGGCATGCGCTGCACACGGCGGGTCAGTTTGCCGACGTCCCCTGCGTCATCACCGCGCTGCTGGACGCCCGCATGGACGAGCTGTACGCCGCCACCTACGTGTTTGCCGATGCCACCAGCCCCGCTGCGCAGCTGCTGGCAGGCCCCTGGTTGACCAAACCCGACGCACTGGCCGATCTGCTGCCCCCTGCGGCCCACACGGGCTGGCTGGCTGGCAATGCATTCGAGGCCTACGGCCCCCGGTTGCCGGTGCTGCAGCCCCACGAAACAGGCACAGATGCAGGCGAACCACCCCAAAGCGCCCCCCGGCAGCTCACCTGCTGGCCTTCCGCCACCGCGTTGCTGCGCCTGGCACCCGCCATGCTGGCAGCAGGGCTGGCAACCCACGCCGCCGGCGCCCAACCCGTTTACGTGCGCGACCAGGTGGCCCAAACCACGCTGGAACGTGCGGCCAGCCAAGCGGCTGCGGCTGGTCAATCCGCACACACCCACGCATGACCACCGCACCGACCCCGAGCACCGAGCGGGCACTGTTCTTCGAGCCCATGACCGCCGCCGACCTGGCACTGGTGGCGGCCACCGAGCAACGCGCCAACCCTCACCCGTGGTCACTGGGCAATTTCAGTGATTCACTGGCCACCGGGTACCCGGCCTGCTTGCTGACCACACCGCTGCTGCCCGGCGACCACCCGCCACAGCTCACGGCCAGTGGCCGCATGCTGCTTGGCTACTGGGTGACCATGAACGGCGTGGACGAGGCCCACGTGCTCAACATCACCGTGGCACCCGAACACCGGCGCCAAGGCTGGGCGCGGGCCATGATGCAAGCCATGACGGCAGCCACCCTGGCCGACGGTGCCCATTGGCTCTGGCTGGAGGTTCGCACTAGCAACACGCCTGCCAAGGCGTTGTACGAACAGATGGGGTTCCTGCCCGTGGGCGTGCGCAAACAGTACTACCCGGCAGACCAGGGGCAGCGCGAGGACGCCATCGTGATGAGCCTGAACCTGCGCGCAGCCGGTGCAACGGCAAGGTCGGCGGCAGGGGCAGAAACACCATGACGACACCCGCAGACCACAGCCTGAACCTGGACACACGCCAGCGCGAGATGCTCGCAGCCATGGGTGTGACCTACTGGTGGCCAGAGAACGCGACCGAAACCGGCAAAGGCACCGACACGGGCACCGAAGTCAGCCACACGGCCACCGTTGCGGCCCTCGCGCAACCGGCCGCCAGCCTGACACCTCCCCGTGTGGCCCCAGCAGCGCCGTCACCGCCTCCAAGATCGGTAGCAAACCATTCAATCAACAAAAGCGGTAAAGCCGTTTTTGATTCAGAAAATGCGCCATCAACAGCCCATGCCACATCCACGCTGGCCGCGCTGGACTGGCCAGCGCTGACCGAAGCCATTCAGCAGTGCACCGCCTGCGGCCTGTGCCAGGGCCGCAAACAGGCTGTTCCCGGCATGGGCAACCCGCGGGCACGCTGGCTGATCGTGGGCGAAGCCCCGGGCGAGCAGGAAGACAAGCAAGGCCTGCCCTTTGTGGGCCCTGCCGGGCAGTTGCTGGACGCCATGCTGGCCGCCATGGGCCTGACCCGCGAGGCAGACGTGTACATCGCCAACGTCATCAAGTGCCGCCCACCGCACAACCGCAACCCCGAACCCGCCGAGGTGGCGCAGTGCGCGCCCTTCCTGCAGCGCCAGATCGAGCTGGTGCAGCCCGACCTTATCCTGGCCCTGGGCCGCTTCGCCGCCCAAACCGTGCTGGCCAACGTGGTGCCCGACATCGAAAAGCTGCCCCTGGGCAAACTGCGCGGGCAGGTGTACCACATGAACGGGCGGCCAGTGGTGGTCAGCTACCACCCCGCCTACCTGCTGCGCAGCCCTGCCGAAAAGGGCAAGGTGTGGGCTGACCTGTGCCTGGCCATGGCCCACCTGGGGTACAACCCGCTGGAGGGGTACACCCCCACTGCATGAGCGTCGCCCGGCCGCTCCGAAGGCGCTCAGAGGCTGAGAGTTTTTTGGGCGTGCCCGAGCAGCGCACCAAAACAGGCCAGATCAAGGCGCAAAGCAAGCCAAAAGCTCGGGCTATGGCGCGCATTTGCAACGCCGAGCGGGTGCGTTTTGGGGTGGTGAGCGGGCATGGGCGAAAAACTCTCAGCCTCTCAGCCCCGCCGTGCGCAGCGTGAAGGGTAGACCCGTGAGCCTGGCTTTCTACAATGCTGCATGACCTTCACCGACATGCTCCGCGCGGCCACAGCGCAACACAACAGCCTGCTCTGCGTGGGCCTGGACCCCGAGCCCAGCCGTTTCCCCGGTGCCTGGCAGGGCGATGCCAGCAAAATTTTTGACTTCTGCGCTGCCATCGTCGATGCCACCGCCGACATCGCACAGTCGTTCAAGCCACAAATTGCCTACTTCGCTGCCCACCGCGCCGAAGACCAGCTTGAAAAGCTGATGGTCCACATGCGCCGCGTGGCCCCCAACGTGCCGGTCATTCTGGATGCCAAGCGCGGCGACATTGGCTCTACCGCCGAACAGTACGCCAAAGAGGCTTTCGAGCGCTACCAGGCCGACTGCGTCACGCTGTCGCCCTTCATGGGCTTTGACTCGGTGCTGCCCTACCTGAAGTACGAGGGCAAGGGTGCCTACCTGCTGTGTCGCACGTCCAACCCCGGTGGCGACGACCTGCAAAGCCAGCGCCTGGCCAGCGTGGACGGCCAACCCCTGCTGTACGAGCACATTGCCCGCCTGGCCCAAGGCCCCTGGAACGTGAACGGCCAACTCGGCCTGGTGGTGGGTGCCACCTACCCGGCTGAAATTGCGCGTGTGCGCGACATCGCCCCCACCCTGCCGTTGCTGATTCCCGGCGTGGGCGCACAAGGTGGCGATGCCCACGCCACCGTGCAGGCGGGACTGACCGCACAAGGGCTGATTTCCGTCAACTCGTCCCGCGCCATCCTGTACGCGAGCAACGGCGCCGACTTTGCCGATGCAGCAAGGCGCGAAGCGCTCAAAACACGCGACGTGCTCAACGCCTCAATGGCATAGCAAATAAATCACACCATACAAGCGGTAGCGGCCAAAAAAGCTTTCAATCTAGCCACCCCTTGCCCCTGCACCCACCATGCAACTGAAGTGGCTGGAAGACTTTGTGGCCCTGGCCGACACCCGCAGCTTCAGCCGTGCGGCCGAGCTGCGGCACGTCACCCACCCCGCCTTCGGCCGCCGCATCAAAGCGCTGGAAGACTGGGCAGGCACCCCCTTGCTGGAGCGTGGCAGCAGCCCGGTGCAACTCACCGCCGCAGGCCACAGCCTGCTGGAACACGCGCAACAGACGACCCGAACACTGGCCCATGCCCGTGACGCCCTGCAAGGCGCAGCGGGCCGCCAGCAGTGCACCGTCACCCTCGCCACAGGCCGTACCCTGGCACGCACCCTGGTCGCCGACTGGCTGCGCCAACTGCAGCCCCTGCTGACATCGGCGCAAGGCGAAATCGTGGTGCGCACCCGCTCGCTGAGCGAAACCCAATTGATGCTGGAGCAGGCCGAGGCCGACTTCATGCTGACCTACCACCACCCGCTGCTGGCCGTGCGTTTGAATGGCCGCCAGTACAGCCACCGCACGCTGGCCCAGGACAGGCTGGTCCCGCTGACACGCTGCGACGCACTGGGCGAACCCACCCACCACTGGCACCCCGCCCAACCCGGTGCCCCACTGCCCTGGCTGGCCTACGCGAGCAACCTGGCCCTGGGGCGGTTACTGGGTGACCACCTGGCCAACCACCCTCAGGCACCACCTTTGCGGCGCGTGGTGGATTGCGACTCGGCCGATGCCCTGCTGGAATACACCCTGCAGGGCTTGGGTGTGGCCTGGTTGCCGTGGTCACTGGCCGGTGCTGCCTGCCGCGCGGGTCAACTGTGCGTGCTGGGCAGCGATGCCCTGTCGGTTGACTTTGAAGTGCGCCTGTACCGCGCCAAACGCCCCTTGAGTCCACTGGCCGAGGCCATCTGGCAAGCCACCCAACCTGGCAGGTGAACTGCAACCCAAAAAGCACAAGTCCGTGCTGAAATGGCACAAATCGTCTGCGCTGCACGACCACAATGGCCCCACACCACGAAAGACCTCCATGCGCCCACCTTGCACACCGCGTTCCGTCAGTTCTCTCCGCCGCTTCGGGCTGCTCAGCCTGCTCACAGGCATTGCCGGGCTGGCCGCCATGCCCGCCTTCGCCCAGGCCGATGCCTACCCCAGCAAACCCATCACCCTGGTCGTGGGCTACCCACCCGGCGGCAGCACCGACCTGACCGGGCGCGTGCTGGGGGCTGAACTGGCCAAAAAACTGGGCGTGGCCGTCGTGATTGAAAACGTCGGTGGTGCAGGCGGTGCCATCGGCGCACAGAAAGTGGCCAACGCCGCACCCGATGGCTACACCCTGCTGGTGGGGGCCAACAACGAGATCGCCATCAAGCGCCTGGTGTCGCCCGCCACCGTCAAGTACGAGGCCAAAGATTTCACGCCGCTGGGCCTGATTGCCTCTCAGCCCATGGTGCTGGTGGCATCGCCCAAAACAGGCGTGAAAAACCTGGCCGAGTTCATGAAACTGACCAAAGCCAACCCCGGCAAGTACAGCTACGGCAGCTCGGGCGTGGGCACGGCGCTGCACCTGGCCGGTGAAATGGTCAAGGACCAGGGCGGCCTGTTCATGACGCACATCCCCTACCGCGGCGTGGCCCCCCTGACCAACGACTTGCTGGGCAACAACCTTGAGTTCGCGGTGTACGTGCTCTCCAGCGGCTTGCCCCAGATCAAGGCGGGCAAAGTAGTAGCCTTGGGCACCACCGAGCGCAAACGCGCCGCCGCCACGCCCGACGTGCCCGCCCTGTCAGAACACCCGGCCCTGAAAAACATCGACATCGCCAGCTGGTTCGCGTTGATGGGCCCGGCCAAGCTGCCCGAGCCCGTGGTGGCCAAGTTGAAAAAAGCGCTGGCCGAATCGCTGCAATCGCCCGAGCTGCGCAAGAAGCTGGAAGATTCGGGTTCGGCCATCGCGCCGCTGAATGTCGATATGCCCAAGTTCCTGGCAGACGAAACCGCCAAGTACAAAAAGATTGTCGAGTTCGCGAGCATCCAGGAATGACGGCAACACGCCCCGCAGCAACCTCTACCCCGGCATCGGCCCTTACGTTTACCCTGCCTTGCCCCGACCTGGGGCCCTGGCGGGCGGGCAACACCGGCACCGAAGGCGTCTGGCAATTCGACTCTGGCGTGCCCGGTCGGCACGTGCTGATCACCGCACTGGTCCATGGCAACGAGCTTTGCGGCGCTTGGGCGCTGCTGGGCCTGCTGCAAGCCGGTGTGCGCCCACAGCAAGGCGTGCTGACGCTCGCCTTTTGCAACCTGGCCGCGTTCGACCGGTTTGACCCCGGCAACCACGATGCCTCGCGTTGCGTGGCCGAAGACATGAACAGGCAGTGGAGCGCCGAACGGCTGACCACCACACCTGGCGCACCACTCACCCCAGACCTGCAACGGGCCATCGCCCTGCGTCCGTTCGTGCAACAGGCCGACTGGTTGCTGGACCTGCACAGCATGCACGAACGCGCCGCGCCACTGCTGCTGACGGGGCTGCACCCACGCAACGTGGCGCTGGCCCAGGCATTGGGCAACCCAGCCCATGTTGTGGTGGATGCGGGCCATGCCGATGGTGTGCGCATGCGCGACTTCGGGCGCTTCGGCTTGCCCGACGAACAGGCGGGCGACTGCCGCTCGCTGCTGATCGAATGCGGCTTCCACGGCGACCTCAGCAGCCGCGACGTGGCACACGACATGTGCGCACGCTTCCTGGCGACTGCCGGCGCGCTGAGCGCTGCCGACTGTCAGCGCCTGCTGCCCGGCTGGCGGCTGCCCGATGCCCCCCAGCAAACCCAGCTGACCGTGACCGGCGCAGCCGTGGCGCAAAACGAGCGGTTTTGCTTCGTCGAGCCCTACCAGGGGCTGGAAACCATTGCCCTGGCGGGCACCGTCATCGGCCACCACGACGGCCCTGGCATCGGCGAAGCGGTGACCACACCGCATGACGACTGCGTGCTGGTCATGCCATCGGTGCGGCAGGCCCAAGCTGGCGTGACGGTGGTGCGGTTTGCGCGCGCAGCCTGCCGCACAATGCCGCCCACTTTGACACCCGACGGAAAAACGACCATGACCTTTGCAGACAACCTGGCTCAACTGCCCCCCGTGACCCACCTGGCCGAGCTGCAACTGCTGGATCCAGCAGGCAAGGTGGTGGCCACCATCGAGAACAAACCCGGCAAGGCCGGTTCGCTGGCCGTGTATGCCGCGCTGGCGGCCAAGCACGGCAGCATCGACACGGCGGCAGCCGAAGAAGGCTTGCAACTGTTTGCCGAGCACACTGAAACGGCCCGCACCCACCCCGGCAGTCACCCCAACATCGACCGGCTGCTGGAGATTGTTGCCACAGGCAAGGCGCTGGCGGTCAAGCTGGTGACGGCTTGACCGCCCAGCGGTTGCAAGCAAGCAACCGCTGTTCCGACAGCTATTTGGTGCTCACCGACTTCCAGTCGCGGTACACGTCGATGTCCACGCCGTCAGGGTAGTTGAGCAGTCCGGGCGCATGCCCTTTTTTGCCCTTCTCGCCGTATTGCCAGATGATTTTCTTCGTCTGGCGGTCCACGACGATCACGCGGTCATTCAGGTCGTCCACGATCAGGATGTCGCCCGTGTCGGGCAGTTCGCGGGCAATGGACGGGTGATCGAGGCTGCTGTCCCCGTCTTTCAAAAAGTATTCCCAGCTGATCTTGCGCGTGGCGGGGTCAAAAATCACCACTCGCCCCGGCTTGAAAAAGTCGGCCACGATGACCTGCTTGCCATCCACCGTGGGGAATGCGTCGGACGGGTAACGGATGTTGGGGGCCGACACGGTCCACAGCACCTTGCCCGCACGGGTGAAGCGCGAAATTTTGGCATCCACAATTTCGGTCACCAGGATGTCGCCGTTGTCCAGCGGCGTGGCCCCGTTGGGGAACGCCAGTTCCTTCGGCGGGTTGTGCTTGCATGTGCCGGGCGTGCCCCATTGCGTGACGATTTTGCTGTCTTTGGGGTCGATGATCAGCACCCGGCAGTTACGGATGTCGGCTGTCAGGAAGGTGCCATCGGCCAGCAAATGGGCATCATCGGGGTAGTTCAGCAACCCGTCTTTCTTGCCCCGCGTGTCAGGCATGCCGTAGGTCCAAGTGATGGCGCGGGCCTCGTAGTCGATGATGTGCAGGTCGTAGTTGTCCTCCTCGCTGACAGCCAGCAGCTTGCCGTCGGCAGAGAAGTTCACGTCTTCATTGCCCCGGTACACCTTGAGGTTGGGCGAGGCAAACTCCCACAAAATTGACTTGTCAGGCGCCACTTGAATGAGGCGGTTGTTGCGCCGATCGGCAATCAATATCGGGTAAGGAAGCGGCTTGCCCCACGATGCAACCGGTTTTGACCGGCTGCCCGTGACAGGCGGTATGGGCGGCAACGCCACGCCGCTGGACACCTGACCGGCACCGATCATTTCCGGCGTGACCTTGACTTCCACCCCGTCGCCGGGTGCACCCTTTTTGGCTGTGGGTGACGCTTGCACGCAGGTGCCAGCCACAGCCAGCAACAGGCAACCGCCGAGTACCGACAGGTGATGGGAGCGTGTGTTCATGGTTTTTTTAGACATGTGGTGTCAAACAACAAAAGGAAAAAACAAAGGGCACACAGGCGGGCCGACATCAGAGAGTCAGAGGGGCCGCCTCACAGGCTCTCCAGCACCGTTCGCTGGTGGCGGGGCTGAACAGGGCGGGCGTTGTCGGCAAAGGTCTGGCGGTATCGCGCCAGCTGTGCGACCGACACTTCAATGGGCGTTTTGAGGACGATCCAGTCCACCCCTTCTGTACAGGGTGCCGACGTCAGCGAACCGGGGTAGCGGTAGTAACCGGCTTGGGCAGGCAAGAATTGGTTGGGGTCCACCCTGACAGCGGGGTGCAGTTGGTCACCTCCAGCGCTGGCTGGCACATGGGGCAGCAGCGACGCCAAGGCGGCATTTTCGGCGCCCGTGCGCACCAGCACCACCACGGCCAGCAACTGACCGGCTGCACTTTTGTGCAGCAAATGCACGGCCATGGGAAAGCCTTCGCCCTGAATCTGGTCGCCGCCGGGCGTGTGGAAATGGAGTTGCTGCAACCGGTAAACCTGCTGGCCGATCTTCAGCGTGCTGCCGGTGGGCAGACGCACCCGTGCGGTGTGCCCGTCGTTGGCAATTTTGAGCGGCGCTGGCTGGTAGGCAAATGCCAACGCGGGCAACGCCCGCCGCTGGGTGTCGCGGATGTCAATGGGCGACTGCTGCTTACCCGTATCGCACAAACTGGCGCCCCGGCTTGGCATGCCCAGCAAACACAGTGCAAGCACCAGGCAGGTTTGGGTGGCAACGGCAGCAGGCAACACAGTCATCGGGGCAGTCTAGGCGGCCCCTGTGCATGCGGCGTTGAGCGAAATCAAGGATGGGTGGAATCGACAGCCTGATCAGGCCAATCGTCCGGCAACTCAGCGTTCGGTGACGGCACGGCTTCTGCACCCACCGTGCTGCGGCGACCCAGGTAGCGGCTGTGCAAGTCGTTCAGCGCCAGCAACAAGCCAAGGTGCTCGCTGGCCAGCTTGGGCACGGGGGTGCGGCCCGACACCCACATCCAGATGGTTTTCTGGCTGACGTCGATCAGCCGCGCGTAGTCGGCCTGCTTCAACCCCAACTGGGACAGTGCCTGTGTGAATTGCTCAGGTGTCATGCTGCCGCTCTTTACTTCAAATACCGCCGCAAATACCGCCCGGTAAAGCTGGCCTCGCACGTGGTCAGCTCTTCGGGCGTGCCCGATGCCACCAGCGTGCCGCCGCCCGCGCCGCCCTCCGGCCCCATGTCGATGAGCCAGTCGGCGGTTTTGATGACGTCCAGGTTGTGCTCAATCACGACCAGCGTGTTGCCCGCGTCACGCAACTGGTGCAGCACCTTCAGCAGCAGTTCGATGTCGGCAAAGTGCAGGCCGGTGGTCGGCTCGTCCAGGATGTAGAGCGTGCGGCCCGTGTCGCGCTTGCTCAGTTCCAGCGCCAGCTTCACGCGCTGCGCTTCGCCGCCTGACAGGGTGGTGGCGCTCTGCCCCAGGCGGATGTAGCTCAGGCCCACGTCCAGCAGGGTTTGCAGTTTCCGGTGGATGGACGGCACGGCGCTGAAAAAGGCGGCGGCTTCGGCCACCGTCATGTCCAGCACCTGGGCAATGTTCTTGCCTTTGTATTGCACCTCCAGCGTTTCGCGGTTGTAGCGCTGGCCGTGGCACACGTCGCAGGGCACGTACACGTCGGGCAAGAAGTGCATTTCCACCTTCACCACACCGTCGCCCTGGCAGGCCTCGCAGCGCCCGCCGCCGCTGGACTGGCTGACGTTGAAGCTGAAGCGCCCGGGGCCGTAGCCGCGCTCTTTGGCGGTATTGGTTTCGGCCATCAGCTCGCGGATGGCGGTGAACAGCCCCGTGTAGGTGGCCGGGTTGCTGCGTGGGGTGCGGCCAATGGGGCTCTGGTCAACGTTGATGACCTTGTCGAAGTGCTCCAACCCCTGGATTTCGTCGTGCGGTGCGGGCTCTTCGTGGGCGCGGTACAGGTGCTTGGCCACGGCCGTGTACAGCGTGTCGTTGACCAGGGTGCTTTTGCCCGAGCCACTGACGCCGGTCACACAAGTCAGCAAGCCGATGGGGAAGGGCACGGTCACGCCCCTCAGGTTATGGCCGGTGGCGTTGACCACGGTCACCCAGTCCCACGGGGCGTGCCGCTCGGTGGGCACGGCAATTTTGCGGGTGCCGTTCAGGTACGCGCCGGTGGGGGAATTGGGGTTGGCCATGACCTCGGCCGGGGTGCCCTGGGCCATGACGCGGCCACCGTGCACACCCGCCCCCGGCCCCATGTCGATCACGTGGTCGGCGGTGCGGATCATGTCTTCGTCGTGCTCGACCACCAGCACGGTGTTGCCCAGGTCGCGCAGGTGTTGCAGCGTGGCAATCAGGCGGTCGTTGTCGCGCTGGTGCAGACCAATGCTGGGCTCGTCCAGCACGTACATCACGCCGGTCAGGCCCGCGCCGATCTGGCTGGCCAGCCGGATGCGCTGGCTTTCGCCACCGCTCAAAGATTCGGCGCTGCGCTCCAGGCTGAGGTAGTTCAGGCCCACGTCGTTCAAAAACTTCAGCCGCTGGCGGATTTCGTGCACCACCTTGGCCGCAATGTCGCCCTTGGCGCCGCTGAGCGTCAGGGCGCTGAAATAGGCCAGCGCTTCGCCCAGCGTGACGTGGCTGACATCAAAAATGGCCCGTTTTTGAGCGCCCTCACCCACGAACACGTGGCGGGCTTCCTTGCGCAGGCGCGAGCCGCAGCAATCGGGGCAATTCTGGGTGGCGCGGTAGCGGCCCAGCTCTTCGCGCACGGTGGCGCTGTCGGTTTCGCGGTAGCGGCGCTCGAAGTTGCGCACGATGCCCTCGAACGGGTGCTCTTTGGTCACCTTGCGCCCGGCGGTTTTGCCCGAGTCGATGACGTACTGGAACGCCACGTTCACGTCACCCGAGCCGAACAGCAGCACCTGGCGAGCCTGCTCGGGCAGGTCTTCCCACGGGGCTTCCACGTCAAAACCAAAGTGCGTGCCCAGGCTTTCCAGCATGGCGAAGTAGTAGCCGTTGCGCCTGTCCCACCCTTTGATGGCCCCGCTGGCCAGGCTGAGCGACGGGAAGGCGACGATGCGCGTGGCGTCGAACACCTCAGTGTGGCCCAGGCCATTGCAGCTGGGGCAGGCACCCAAGGGCGAGTTGAACGAGAACAGCCGGGGCTCCAGCTCGGCCAGCGAGTAACTGCACACCGGGCAAGCAAATTTGGAAGAAAAAAGCCTTTCACCGCTTTTCTGTATTGAATAGTTTGCTATTGCTGAAGTTCCCACATCGGCCTGCGAGGCATGGGATGTGATGTGGGGCGCGGCGGCAGCGTCCAGGTTCACCACCAACGCACGCCCTTCGGCCAGGCGCAGCGCGGCTTCGAAGCTTTCGGCCAGGCGCTGGCGCTGAGCCAGGTAGGCTTTGGCCTCCTCGCTGGCGGGGCCGTCGTCGGCCGGTTCACCTGCGGATGGCGCGGCGCGGACCTTGATGCGGTCCACCACCACGTCGATGTCGTGTTTGTGGGTTTTTTCCAGCTCGGGCAGCTCGTGACTTTCAAACGTTTGGCCGTTGACCCGAAACCGCACGTAGCCCTGGGCAATCAGGGCATCGAAGGTGTCGTGGAACTCGCCCTTTTTCTCGCGCGCGATGGGCGCCAGCACCATGATCCGCGTCCCCTCGGGCAGCGACAGCACGGTATCCACCATCTGGCTCACGCTCATCGCGGCCAGGGGCTGACCGTGTTCGGGGCAATGCGGCGTGCCCGCGCGAGCAAACAGCAAACGCAAGTAATCGTGAATTTCGGTCACGGTGCCCACGGTGGAGCGTGGGTTGTGGCTGGTGGCCTTCTGTTCGATGCTGATGGCAGGCGACAGGCCTTCAATCAGGTCTACATCGGGCTTGTCCATCAGCTGCAAAAACTGGCGGGCGTAGGCGCTCAGGCTCTCCACATAGCGGCGCTGCCCTTCCGCGTACAAAGTGTCAAACGCCAGGCTGCTTTTGCCCGAGCCCGACAAGCCGGTGATGACCACCAGCTGGTCGCGCGGGATGTCGAGGTCAATGTTCTTCAGGTTGTGCGTGCGCGCACCCCGCACGCTGATGCGTTGCTGACGCAAAGCCGACGCCAGATACGCCCCACCAGGTGGGACGAGCACGGCTTGTGCGGGGGGTGCACCCAGGGGCGCAGCAAGGGATACAGCGGGCAAACTGGCATCAGGGGTCATGGCAAGCGGCGGGGCAGGCGCGCAAAAAGGGCAACCGGTCATTATCGCGACAAGGCCCGTGCGGGCGCAAAGGGTAGGCTGCGGCACGCCCAACGTGCTGCTGTGCAGCAAAATCGGCAATCACCGACAATCGCGGCTTTGCCCGACTCTCGATTTGCTGCGGTCTGCGCCCCGTGCAGCCCGCCACCGCTCACCTCATGACCCCGACTCCCCAATCGGCTGGCCCCGCGTCAGCCACCCCAGCACCCGCCGCCACAGCCATGACCGCGCCGGAGCGTCAGGCCAGCTTCTCGCTGGCACTGGTGTTTGCGCTGCGCATGCTGGGGCTGTTTCTGGTGCTGCCCGTGTTCATGCTGGAGGCACGCCAATACCCCGGCGGTGACGACGTCGCGCTCGTGGGCATGGCCATGGGCGCTTACGGGCTGACGCAGGCCTTCATGCAAATGCCGTTGGGCCTGGCCAGCGACCGCTTCGGGCGCAAGCGCGTCATCGTGCTGGGCCTGGCCTTGTTTGCGCTGGGCAGCGGCGTGGCGGCCTGGGCCCCCACCGTGAAATGGCTGCTGGTGGGCCGTGCACTGCAAGGTGCAGGTGCCATATCAGCCGCCGTGACTGCCCTGCTGGCCGACCTGACACGCGACGAGGTCCGCACCAAGGGCATGGCCCTGATCGGCGCCAGCATCGGGCTGATGTTTGCCCTCTCGCTGGTGCTGGCACCGCCACTGGCAGGCGCACTGGGCTTGCCCGGCGTGTTCGGCCTCACCCTCTTGCTGGCCCTGGCTGGCATGGCCGTGGTGCTGTACTGGACCCCGCCCGAGCCCGCCAGCAACACCACCGCGCCGCGTGGCCGCCTGCGCGACGTGCTGTGGCACGGCTCGCTGTGGCGCCTGAACCTGGGTGTGTTTGTGCTGCACGCCGTGCAACTGGCCATGTGGATGGCCGTGCCCGCCATGCTGACCCAGGCCGGGCTGCCCGCAGCCAGCCACTGGCAGGTGTATTTGCCGGCGGTGCTGGGGTCGTTCGTGTTCATGGGTGGGCTGTTTGCGCTGGAGCGCCGGGGTTACCTGGGCTGGGTGCTGCGCGCGGCGGTGGCACTGTTGCTGGTGGTGCAGGCGGGTTTCCTGTGGCAGGCATCGGGCACGCTGAGCCTGTGGGCACTGGGCGGGTGGTTGTTCCTGTTTTTCGTCAGCTTCAATATTTTGGAAGCCAGCCAGCCCAGCCTGGTGTCGCGGCTGGCCCCGGTCGCTTCGCGCGGTGCGGCGCTGGGTGTGTACAACACCTTGCAATCGGTAGGCTTCTTCGTGGGCGGTGCACTGGGTGGTTGGGTGGTGAAATTTGGCGGTTCACAGGCACTGTTCGTGTTGTGTGGCTTGGCCGTTTTCGTGTGGCTGGTGCTGGGCTGGGGCCTGAAAGTGCCCCCACCTGTGGCCAAGGTGGTACCCGCTGCGCCGGGCGACCTGTCCCCTGCCACGCACTGAGCGCGCCCCAGACCTGTCGCAGGCCGCCAAGCCCCCGAGGGAGCAGAGAAAACCGGCCAGCGGCCCGGCGTTTTTTCATGATGCCGGGCCGCTGCGGCACAATCGGTCCATTGTTTTCACCTCACCGGGCAGACCCTCATGGCATCCGTCAACAAAGTCATTCTCATCGGCAACTGTGGCCGTGACCCTGAAATCCGCTACCTGCCATCGGGCCAAGCCGTGGCCAACGTCAGCATTGCCACCACCAGCCGGCGCAAAGACCGCAACAGCGGCGAAACGGTGGAAGACACCCAGTGGCACCGCGTGACGTTTTACGACCGCCTGGCCGAAATTGCCGGTGAATACGTCAAAAAAGGCCGCCCCATCTATGTGGAAGGCCGCCTGAAATACGGCAAATACACCGACCAGGCCGGTGTGGAAAAGAACACGGTTGACATCATCGCCACCGAAATGCAACTGCTCGGCGGCCGCGAAGGCATGGGCGGCGGCAACATGGGCGGCGGCGATGACGGCGGCTACGACG
>JAVBXK010000082.1 GCA_030824555.1 bacterium | reverse complement strand
TGTGCCGACGCTGCATTCGGGTCAAGCTGGGGGCGGATGCTGGGGCGCAAGCCAGACAGGTCAATCGTGCCGCGCGTCACCGGTACATCGATGGGCACGGCCACAGGTGTGGCAGCTGGCGCAGGGGCCGCAGCCGCAGGTGTCGCCGGGGCATCGGCCGCAGCGACTCCCATGGCGGCGCATGTCAACAGCAAACCAGACACCCGTGCACGCAGCCACTGCCCTGCAGGGGCCGTCCCGGCGTCAATGGTGTGGCCGGGGCTGAAGCGAAGCGGGTTCGCAATCTGGACTGAACGGGTGTGGGTCATGAGGGGGCTGCACCGGGGATACTCAAGCATATCGGTATATGGTCCTTCAAGTTGAGCGTGTGTGCGGGCCAGCCCCGCTGCATGTCAGCCGATACTGTGCGTTTGCCACCTTGCCCGCTTTCAGCCTGCCAAACATGAGCATTCAAACCGACGATTTTTCGCCTACCCCCCCCAAGCGCATGGTCAGCGCGGCCCCCGAGTCGCCCCGCGAAGAGGCGCTGGAGCGCGCCCTGCGCCCCAAGTTGCTGGGCGAATACGTGGGTCAAGCCAAGGTGCGCGAGCAGCTTGAAATTTTCATTGGCGCAGCCAAGAAGCGCCAGGAGGCGCTGGACCATGTGCTGCTGTTCGGTCCCCCCGGCCTGGGCAAAACCACGCTCAGCCACATCATCGCGGCCGAGCTGGGCGTCAACCTGAGGCAGACCAGTGGGCCGGTGCTCGAAAAACCCAAAGACCTGGCCGCGCTGCTGACCAACCTGGAGCCCAACGATGTGCTGTTCATCGACGAAATCCACCGTCTCAGCCCCGTGGTGGAAGAAATTCTGTACCCCGCACTGGAGGACTACCAGATCGACATCATGATCGGCGAGGGCCCGGCCGCGCGCAGCATCAAGCTCGATTTGCAGCCCTTCACCCTGGTTGGTGCCACCACCCGCGCGGGCATGCTGACCAACCCGCTGCGCGACCGTTTCGGCATCGTGGCGCGGCTGGAGTTCTACACCCCTGACGAGCTGGCCCGCATCGTGCGGCGCAGCGCCGGGCTGCTGAATGTGGTCATGGACGAGGTGGGCGGGTTCGAAATTGCCCGCCGCAGCCGGGGCACCCCCCGCATTGCCAACCGCCTGCTGCGCCGCGTGCGCGACTACGCCGAGGTGAAGGCCGACGGGGCCATCACGCTCGACGTGGCCAACAAGGCCCTGGCCATGCTGGACGTGGACCCGCAGGGCTTTGACCTGATGGACCGCAAATTTCTGGAGGCCCTGGTGCACCGTTTTGACGGCGGCCCCGTGGGGCTGGACAACATTGCCGCCAGCATCGGGGAGGAGCGCGACACCATCGAAGACGTGATCGAGCCCTACCTGATTCAACAGGGGTACGTGCAACGCTCGCCGCGCGGGCGGGTGGCCACGCAGGCAGCGTACCGGCACCTGGGGTTGGTGCCGCCTGAATCAAAAGGTGGCCTGTTCTGAGCGTGACGGGTTTCGTGCGATCAGTTGCAAGGCCGTTGATCTCGTTGCCAGCGGCGATATTCAGGCAGAAGTAAGCAAATTCACGTATTGCGCCTCGGTTTCAGCGGGTTATGGTCTGGCCCAACAGTGAAACAGGGGACTGCAATATGAATTTTTCCAAGCTGAGCATTGCCGCGCGTTTGGTATGGGGTTTTGGTTCGGTTCTCAGTCTGATGGCCATGTCAACCTGGCTGGGTGTGGCGAATGGCAGCATGGACGCGCATGCTGGCGGGTTGCTGGGCTTGATGCTGGCCGCATTGGTCACCAGTGGCATTGCGGCAAGAGGCATTTTCAATGGCATCAAGAAACCCTTGCGCGATGCGCAGTTGATTGCCGAAACCGTGGCTGCGCGTGACCTGAGTCAGGATTTCGAGACTGAAGTGGAAGGGGATTTCGGTCCATTGTTGGGCACGCTGGGCAGCATGGAAGACATCCTGACCGATTTGGTCGAGCGCCTCAAAAACACCACCTCGTCCATTTCAACGGCTTCGGCTCAAATTGCCCACGGCAACAGCGATTTGTCTCACCGCACGGCCGACCAGGCCACGTCGCTGGGTGAAACCGCTGCCAGCGTCAACCAATTGACCCACTCGGTCAAACAAACCGCCGAACGGGCACAGGAAGCCAACGTGCTGGCGCTGCACACATCTGAAGTCGCGCAGCGCGGTGGTGCCGTGGTGGGGCAAGTGGTCGACACCATGCACGCCATCAATGCCAGTTCTGCCCGGATCGTGGACATCATTGAAGTGATTGAAGGCATTGCGTTCCAAACCAACATCCTTGCTTTGAATGCGGCTGTCGAGGCCGCCCGAGCGGGTGAACAGGGGCGGGGCTTTGCCGTGGTGGCCAGTGAAGTGCGCAGCCTGGCGCAGCGCAGCGCTGGCGCGGCCAAAGAAATCAAGGCGTTGATCGACGACTCCGTTGCGCATGTGGACACTGGCGCGCACCTGGTGGATGAGGCTGGGCAGACCATGCAGGAAATCGTCACGGCGGTTCAGCGTGTCACCCATTTGTTGGGCGACATATCGACTGCCACAGCCGAGCAAAGCCATGGCATTTCCCAGGTGAACGATGCGGTAGAACACATGGACCGGGTGACCCAGGAAAACGCCTCGTTGGTGGCACAGGTGGCAAAGGATGCCTCCGAGTTGTCTGAACAGGCGCACCAATTGCAAGGCGTGGTGGACGAATTCAAAGTGTGAGTCTGCTCCATCACCCACGGGTTTGTCCCCGTTTCATGGCCGGTTTGCCGGGCAAATGCGGCCATTGCACGGTCTAGAATGGTCTTTCGAGCGGTGCGCACAACAAGTGTGTACACGTTGCGTGCATTTCCCTTGACAGGCACATTCTTCACTGGAGACCGACATGACATTTGCCCGTTCCCTCGTTTTCGGCTTGGCCCTTTCATTCGTGGGCGGGGTGGCCATGGCGCAAACCCATGCGACCGACAAGGAAGCCACCGCCATGGTGAAAAAAGGCGTGGCCTTCATCAAGGCCAATGGCAAGGAAAAGGGCCATGCTGAAATCAGCAACAAGGCGGGCCAGTTCATTGACCGCGACCTGTACCTGGTGGTCTACGGTCTGGACGGCACGGTGCATGCTCACGGTGCCAACGAAAAAATGATCGGTAAAAACCTGATCGAGCTGAAAGACGTGGACGGCAAGCCATTCGTGAAAGAGCGCGTCGAGCTGGCCAAGTCCAAAGGCACGTTCTGGCAGGACTACAAGTTCACCAACCCCGTCACCAAAAAAATCGAACCCAAAGCCATGTACTGCGAAAAGCTGGATGAGGCCGTGGTGTGTGGCGGCATCTACAAGTAACGGATAACTGATATCGGCTGCGGCGTGCGCGGCATGTGCGGGGGGCTGCACAGCCCATCCCGTTGGGAACAGGACAACAAAAATGAAGCTCAGACACAAACTGTTGATGGCACCCGTGCTGACCGCCGTGGGCGTGCTGGTGGCCGGGCAGGTCGACTCTTACTTCGTTGCCCGCAGTGCTCAGACCGTTCAGACGGGCTTTGCTGCGCAGGTGACGCAGCTCAAGACCATCAACGATGTGCAGGACCAGATTGCCCAGGCGCACACAGGTGTGTATCGCACCATGGCCATCGTGGGGTCGATGGACGATGCCAAACTGACCGCGGTGCGGGCGGATCTGGTCAAGCAGCTTCAGGGGGCCGAGCGTGTGCTGACCGGACTGGAAGGGCATGGCCTGGATGCCACCCTCATTCAGGGTGTTCGTGCACAGACCGCGCAGTACGCCAAGCAAGCCGACATGGCCCTGGACCTGGCCAGTGTGGACCCCAACACCGGTGTGGCCGCTTTGCAAACGGCCGATGCCACGTTCCAAAACCTGAACCAGCAGTTTGTGTCATTGAGCGCAAAGTCCGAGGCCCATGCGGTGGAGGTGGTCAACGGTGCCCGGGTGCAGGCCGATAAATTGCACTGGCTGATGCTCGTGCTGGGTGTGGTTGTGGCCCTCGTTGCCATCTGGGCGTCGTGGCTGATGCTGCGCCGCGTGGTCAACGACCTGGCGCGCGCGGGTGAGCTGGCGCAACAGGTGGCAGGCGGCAACCTGGTGGTGTCGGCCCACACAGACCGCAACGATGAACTGGGCGACCTGCTTCGCGCACTGGGGCAGATGCAGTCGTCGCTGTTGAAAGTGGTGAATGAAATCCGTGGGGCATCTGACCACATTGGGGTGTCCAGCACCCAGATTGCCAGCGGCACGCAAGACCTGGCCAGTCGCACCGAGTCGGCCGCCAGCAACCTGGCGCAAACGTCCAGCAGCATGGCCGACCTGACCACCACGGTGCGCCAGAGCGCCGACGCGGCGTCGCAGGCCAATCAGCTGGCATCCACGGCTGCGGGCGTGGCCTCGCGCGGTGGCGAGGTCGTGAGCCAGGTGGTGGCCACCATGGACGACATCAACGAGAGCAGCCGCAAAATTGCCAACATCATTGGCGTGATCGACAGCATTGCGTTCCAGACCAACATCCTGGCGCTCAACGCCGCCGTCGAGGCGGCGCGCGCGGGCGAGGCCGGGCGTGGCTTTGCTGTGGTGGCGTCCGAAGTGCGCAACCTGGCCGGGCGCAGCGCCCAGGCCGCCAAGGAAATCAAAGACCTGATCAACGCCAGTGTCGAAAAGGTCGACAGCGGCAGCAGGTTGGTGCAGCACGCCGGCGAAACCATGAACGAAATCGTGGCCAGCGTGGGCCGCGTGACCGATGTGCTCGGTGAAATCACCGCCACCACCGCCGAGCAGAGCAACGGCATTGCACAGGTCAACACCGCTGTGAACCAGCTGGACCACATGACCCAGCAAAACGCTTCGCTGGTGGAGGAAAGTTCTGCCGCCGCCGATGCACTGAAAGAGCAGGCTCAGCGGCTGAGCCAGCTGGTCAGCGTGTTCCAGACAGACGGGACCCACCGCAGCGGCATGGGTGCGTTGCCGCAGCCGAGGGCTGCCGCACCCGCCAGCGTGGGCCCGCGTTTGGCCGCGCCCACGCCTGCACCCAGGGCCCCGGCTTTGTCGGCGCCAGCGCGCAAGTCGGTTGTACCCGCCGTGCGCAAGGCAGCGGCTTTGCCTGCCCCTGCATCTGCATTGGCCCCGGCAGCCAAAGCGTCCAAGCCATCGGCACCGACTTCAGCCACTGCACGCACGACATCCCAGGCCAGACCTGCTGCCCCGCCAGCACGGCCCAAGGCGGCTGCACCGGCAGCCAAACCCGCTGCGGCTGCACCGAGGGCGACCAAGGCACCCGCATCGGACGATGGCGACTGGGAAACCTTCTGACGCTGACCCTTGGCCGGGGCGCTCCATCAGGGTCAGGCAGGCGTGTCGGCCGGGCCGGGTGGACCTGGCGACGGCTGTGGTGACTGTGCCGATGATGGCAGCACATGGAACACGATCAGTGCCTGCGCCACGTAATAGGTGCCCAGCACCCAGACCGCTGACAACGGCAGCGGTTGCACGAAGCGGTTGATGCCCAGCAATGCGTCGCTGCACATGAATGCGACAGCCCCCAGCGCCACACGCCGTGCACTGACCGTGCCCAGGGTGGCCGCTCGGCCCATGGCCTGTGCGGCCATGGCGGCAATGGCCACCACGTAGGCCGCAACGGGCAGGCGCAGGGCGGCGGGCAAACCGGTCAGCAGCACGGCATACATCAAACCCCCCACGGCCAGCGTGCCCGCCCCTGCCACGCGGTGGGCAAACCACGGTGCGTCGTGGCTGAACAGCGCCAGGTAACACAGGTGCGCCAGTAAAAACGCCGCCAGGCCGCCCACGAACAGGCTGGGGGACAGCATCAGCAGCACATCCCCCACCAGCGACCAGACCACCGCAGCCAGCAACCACCTATTTTGTGAATGAAAAGTGCATTCAGCGCTTTTTATGTAAGCCTTTTTAGCTATGTAAAGCAGTGCAAATACCATCACAACAGGTTTGGCGACCTGGTGCACGGCAGCCCAGCCCCAGGCTGCGCTCACGGTGCTGAGCACGGCCGCCTGCACCATCAGGCAGGCCCAGGCGTTCAGCCGCCGCTGCCAGTGGGCACGCTGTGCCCAGCACGCCACAGCCAGGGCGACCGCGGCAGTCAGTTGTTCGAGGTGGCTCCAACCGCGTGCCAACCACAGCAATCCCGCTGCCGCGCCCAGCATCAGCACCCACTGCGCAGCGGCAAACCAGCGCTCGCCGTGGGTCAGCGGGGTTTCCAAGACGGGGGGCATGGCGTGGTGCGTGGTGTCAGGTGCTGGGCATCAGGTGGTTTTTTCGTCCAGCGCGGTGCCGTCTGCAGAGGTTTCAAGGTGGGCCACGTCGCCCCAGCCTACCAGCGTCAGGCTTTGCGGCGTCCACAGCACGCGGTTGATGGCGGCGTTTTTCAGCAACCAGCTGCGGGGGGCCTGCAGGTCGAGCCCGGTGGCGGCGCGGTAGATGATGTCCAGCACACCGCCGTGGGCCACCAGGGCAATCTGTTCGCCGGGGTGGCGCAGCGCCAGTGCGTTCAGGGCGCACAGGATGCGTTCGCGCAGCACGGTGAGTGACTCGCCGCCGCCAGGGGGCGCCCAATCGGGCACGCGGCTGCGCCAGGCCAGCGCGTGTGCGGGGTGCCGGGCTTCAATTTCGGCCCAGGTCAGGCCTTCCAGCGCGCCGAAGCAGCGCTCGCGCAGGGCGGGTTCGGTTTGTGCATGCAGACCCTGGGCTTTGGCCACGGCCTGGCCGGTGGCATGTGCGCGTTTCAGGTCGCTGGCGTACACGGCGGCCAGCGGTTCGTCAGACAAGGCCTGCGCCAATTGGCGGGCCTGCCAGCGACCGGTGTCGTTCAGGTCGATGTCGGTGTGGCCCTGGATGCGGGTGTCTTGGTTCCAGGTGGTTTCGCCGTGGCGAAGGACGATCAGGCGGGTGGCTTGCACGGGGTGGGGTCCAGTCAGTCAGGGGGCAGTGCCGCCAGGCATCTGGCAGCGCAGGCCGTTGGCCATTGCAATTTGAAGGTGCAGAACTGTAGCGTTGGAAGTACGATGGCTGCAACCCACCGCATCACCATGGCTGCGCCCGAACCTCCCTCCATTGACTGGCCGCCTGCACCGCCGCAGGTCACGGCTTTTCCCGGCGCACCTGAACTCGGTTTACCCCTGTTCGATGTGCTGGAGGGCGTGGGGCTGGGCATCTGGGATTGGAACCTGGTCACGCGGCGTGCCTACGCATCACCGTCCCTCAAAGCCATGTACGGGTATGGGGATGCTGACGCGTTGGACGTCGAGCTGGACGCCCTGACCCACCGCGACGACGTGGCCGCCATGTACCGTGACCGGCAGGCCCATTGGGACGGCCTTACCCCTTATTACAAGAACGAGCACCGCGTGCGGCACAGGGCGGGCCACTGGATCTGGGTGCTGACGCGCGGGCTGGTGGTGTCGCGCGACGCCCGTGGCAAGCCCCTGCGGATGACGGGTTTCCACGTGGACATCACAGCCCGCAAACAGGCCGAGTTGCAGCACGACCTGACCCGGGAACGGCTTGAATTGGCCCTGCAGGGCACGCACGATGGCCTGTGGGACTGGGACCTGGTGGCTGACAAGCTGTATTGCTCACCCCGGTTCATGGCGCTGTTGCATTACACCGACCCGGTGGAGTTCAACGAGGTGTTCACCTTCCGTGCGCATTTGCACCCCGACGACACGCTTCGCATCACCGGACTGATCCGGGCACACATCGAAGGGCAGGTGCCTGGCTTCGATGCCGAATACCGCCTGCGTTGCCGCTCGGGTGACTACCGCTGGTTCCATGGTCGGGGCATGGTGGCGCGCAATGCCACGGGTCAGGCGGTGCGGTTTGCGGGGCACATCACCGACATTTCCGACCGCATGGCCGCTGACGCGGCACGCCAGGCGCTGCAGACGCAGTTGCGCGAATCGCAGAAACAAGAGGCGCTGGGTGTGCTGGCCAGCGGTGTGGCCCGCGACTTCAGCCAGATGCTGGGCACCGTGCAAATCCACCTTCAGCAGTTGCGGGCCGAACTGGGCAGCGACCCCGTGTTGCTGGCGCGGTTGTCTGCTGCTGAGCAGGCCACGAACCAGGCCGACACACTGGCGCGCCAGATGCTGGCATTCAGCCGTCAGCAGCCCCAGCACATGGTGGTGCTTGACCTGTGCTCGGTGGTCGCCACCTGCCTCGATACATTGCAAGCCACCTTGCCGCCGGGCGTGGTGCTGGCGCGTCAACTGGCCAACCAACCCTTGAAAGTGCTGGCCGATGCCGCCCAGATCAGGCAGCTGCTGGGCGAGCTGTGGCGCAACGCCTGCCAGGCGTTTGCCGTGTCGGGCGGCACATTGCAGGTCAGGGTGGCACCCGACGCCACGCGGCGCGGTGCGACCCTGGTGGTGACAGACGATGGCCTGGGCATGCCACCGGAGGTGCAGGCACGGTCGTTCGAGCCGTTTTTCAGCACCCGTTCGCCTGGTGCGGGGGCGGGCCTGGGGCTGCCTGCGGTGCAAGCCATCGTCACGGCGCACCAGGGGCGTGTCGCGCTCGACAGCGTGCCCGGCCGGGGCACGCAGGTCGAAGTGTGGTTGCCCACCGTGGCGGCCATGCCCCCTGCACCCGCACCGGTGGATCGGATGGCCCCGCCTGCCGTGCCTGCCCAGGGCGCAGCAGCAGGGGCGGCGGGTCACATCGTGTACATCGACGATTACGAGGCCATGGTCTACCTGATCACCCGGATGTTGCGCAAGCGGGGCTGCCGGGTGTCGGCCTTCGAACGGGCGGAAGACGCGCTGGCACTGGTGCAGGCCAACCCAGCCGACGTGGACCTGCTGGTGACCGACTACAACATGCCCGGCATGAGCGGGTTGGACGTGGTGCGCCAGGTCAAGGCCTGGCGGGCCGACCTGCCCATGGTCATCACGTCGGGCCACGTGACGCCAGCCATGACGGCCGAAGCCCTGGCCGAAGGCGTGCTGCAGGTGCTGAACAAGCAAGACAGCGTCGAAGACATGGCCGACCAGCTGGCCGGTGTGCTGGCCCGACTGCCCAAGCGGGGGTGACCGCGTGTTTCAGCGCGGGATGTCGATGTTGACCGTGCGTGTGCCGGCTGGCGGTGCAGGGAAACCCTGCAATGCAGCATCGATCATGGCGCGCCACACGGCGGGGCTGTCGTGCCAGCGGCCATCGTGTGCCGCACGGGTTTCGAAAGCCACGCGGCCAGTTTGCCCATCGCGCACCACCAGCGACACGCTGCGCTGGTAGTAAGGCATGTCCACGCTCAACAGGCCACCCATGTATGGCCCGCCACGGCTTGTGCCCATCGCCATGCCCAGCCTGGGCCGCATCAACCAGCCATCACGCGGGTCGTCCCACGGTGCGCGGGGCAAGGTGACCGATTGGGCGCTGACGGCCACGCGCCACGGTGCCGGGCCAGCTGTGGTGGCTTGCCAGCCCAACCCGGCCAGGGCATCGCGCGTCAGCGCTTCCAGCGTGTTTTGGTCGGTACCTGCCTGGCCAGTGGTTTGCAATGGCAGTCTCTCGAATTCATAGCTTACTTGTCCCGTGGGTAAAGCGGTGGCAGGCCATTTGGCATGAGATTGCACCTCGCTGTCCACCCGCATCACGGTGCCGCAGCCTGTCAACGCAAATGCAGCCAGCCACGCCAGCCAACGGGTGAGGCGGGTGGCGTGGGGCAACGTACGGTGTGTGGGCATGGTGGTGGGGCGCGTGGTGTTGAGATGGACCGGTCAATGATGGGGAGCCGCAGGGCAATGACTGTGTGGTGACCGATGTGGGTGGTGCGCGCCCTGTGCTCAGTTGGGCATCAGTTGAATCACTTGAAGTGTCGGCAGTTTGGCGAACGCGGTGGTGGGTTCGGGCAAGTCGTCGGCATCGAACGCCTTGTCGCCTTCGTCGCTGGCCACGCCGGTGGGCACCAGCGTTTCAAACGGGAACAACTGGCGGTCCATCAGGTGGCTGGGCACCACGTTTTGCAGCGCGTGCAGCATGTTGTCGAGGCGGCCGGGAAATTTCTTTTCCCACTCTTTCAGCATGATGCCTACCTGCTTGCGCTGCAGGTTTTCCTGGCTGCCGCACAGCGAGCAGGGGATGATGGGAAAGTCTTTCACCTGCGCCCAGCGGATCAGGTCTTTTTCGGCCACATAGGCCAGCGGGCGGATGACGGTGTGCCGCCCGTCGTCGCTGACCAGCTTGGGTGGCATGCCTTTGAGCTTGCCACCGAAAAACATGTTCAGCATCAGCGTGGCCAGGATGTCGTCACGGTGGTGGCCCAGCGCAATTTTGGTGGCTCCCAGCTCGCTGGCCACGCGGTACAGGATGCCCCGGCGCAGGCGGCTGCACAGGCTGCACATGGTTTTACCGGGTGCGATTTTGTCGCGGACGATGGAGTAGGTGTCCTGGTTCTCGATGTGGAACGGTACCCCCAGTTGGGTCAGGTACTCGGGCAGGATGTGTTCGGGGAAACCGGGCTGCTTCTGGTCGAGGTTGACGGCCACCAGCTCGAAGTTCACGGGTGCCCGCGCCTGGAGCTTCAACAAAATGTCGAGCAGGCCGTAACTGTCTTTGCCGCCTGACAGGCAGACCATGACCTTGTCGCCCTCGCCGATCATGTTGTGCTCGACGATGGCCTGGCCGGTCAGGCGGCACAGGCGCTTTTCAAGTTTGTGGTTTTCGCGCTCGATGCGCAGGGTCTGGCCCGCGCTGCTGGCGGGGGCCGTGCCGTCACCGGTGCGGTCGGGTGTGGCGTCGTTGGGGGTGTCTACCCAGGTGGTCGTCATGTTGGCTTTCTAGGCGGATGTCGGGTGCGCACGCGCAGCGGGTACAGGCGGCGGCGTGTCGGTGGATTGTCGCTGACCGGTGCCGGGCGCGTCGATGCCCGACCTTTGCGCGCGGCACACCTGCTGGCGGCACGGCGCGATGTGGGCGCTGCCGCTTGCAACGCAGCAGAGGTTGCTAACATGCTTGCCATGCGTGACCGTATGGGCACGTCACCGTTGACGGAAGTGTGAAATGCCTTTTCCACATGTGACCCGTTATTTTTCATGGCTGTCGCTGGTGATCCTGGTGCTGGCTGCGGCATTGTTGAGCGCGTTCGATCGCAACCAGCACCTGGCTGCCATGACGGGCTATGCCGAAAGCCTCAATGTCAGCCTCACGCAGCAGTTGGGCATATTGCTTCGGGAGGACGTCGCTCAACTGCTCCTGATCGAGCAGGGCGCGACACCCCAGGCGTTGCAGCAGCGTGGTGCCGTGCAGCGTTTGCGTGACAAGCTGGCCCCCCTCATTTGGGGCACCCAGGTTGCCAAAGTGAAGGTGTACGACCTCCAGGGTGTCACTGTGTTCTCCACTGAACTGGGCCAAATTGGCGAGAACAAAAGTACCAACCCCGGTTTCATGGCCGCCAGAGATGGTCGTGTGGCCAGTGAACTGGTGCACCGTGGCAAGTTCAGTGCGTTCGAGGGCGAGATGAACGATGTCGATCTGCTGTCCAGCTACGTGCCTGTGGTGGACGACGGCAAGGTGGTTGCCGTTTTCGAGCAATACCAGAACGTAACGACTGACTTGGCACACATGAAGCGGCAGGCGTTTGAGCAGCTGATCGTCATTTGCGTCGTTTTCGGCGTGTTGTATGTCCTGTTGGTGCTGGTGGTGCGTCGGGCCTATGCCAAAGTTGACGAGCATGCCACTGCCCTGGAAGACTTGAACCGAGAGCTTGATGAACGTGTTGCAGCGCGCACGTTGGCGTTACAACAAAGTGAGCAGCGGTTGCGTGTCAGCGAAGCGAAGTTCCGCACGCTGACCGGCATATCGTCCGACTTTTTCTGGGCAACCGACGCAGAGCATCGGTTCACGCTGCGCACCGCGAGCTCGCAGGAAGCGGCTGACCCGATTTTTGACGCCACCTCGTTTCTCGGCTTGTTGCGCTGGGAGGTGCCCTACACGGCTCCGGACGCCGAAGCATGGACGCTGCACCGGGCGGTGCTCGACGCCCATCAGCCGTTTCGGAACTTCGAGATTTCACGACCCGGGGCGAAAGGTGCGGTTCGCCATATCTCAGTCAGCGGCGACCCGGTGTTTGATGCAACGGGGGCTTTCCTCGGGTACCAGGGCGTGGGCACGGATGTCACCGAGCGCAAGCAAGTCCAAATCGAGCTCGCTCTCGCCGCTGCGGCCTTCGAGACGCAGCAGAGCATGTTGATCACCGATGCAGCCGGGCGCATACAACGTGTCAACCAGGCCTTGCTGCAAAGCACAGGGTTTGCTGCCGAAGAACTCATCGGGCATACACCCAATGTGCTGAAGTCTGGAAGGCATGACAATGGGTTTTATGCCGACATGTGGGCGCACATCCATGAAACGGATGGTTGGTCCGGCGAGCTTTGGGGGCGGCGCAAGGGCGGTGAGCTGTACCCCAAGTGGACCACCATATCGGCCATCAGGAGCACTGACGGCCACGTGACGCATTACGTGGCAGCCTACATCGACCTGTCCGAGCGCAAGCTGGCAGAGGCCAAAATCCAGAACCTATCGTTCTACGACCAGTTGACGGGCTTGCCCAACCGCACGCTCTTTCTGGACCGGCTGCATCAAGCCGTGGCCAGCAACGCACGCAGCGGCACCTACGGCGCGGTGGTGCTGCTTGGCATGGACAACTTCAAGAACCTGAACGACACCCAAGGGCATGTCAGTGGTGACTTGCTGTTGCAGCAGGTCGCCGAGCGTTTGCTGGCCACGGTGCGCAAGGGCGACACGGTGGCGCGGCTGGGGAACGACGAGTTCGTGGTCATGCTCAACAGCCTCGACACCGGCAGCCTGACGGAGGCGGCAGCGGCCATCGAATCCATTTGCCAGCACCTGATGGGCGTGCTGGACGCCCCTTATGCGTTGCAGCAATCAGGTTTCCATTGTGCTGCGAGCATGGGCGTCACGCTGTTCCTGGGGCACGACGCTGCCGAGAACGACGTGCTGCGCCAGGCCGACCTTGCCATGCAACGCTCAAAGGCCATGGGCGGTGGCCGCTATTCGTTTTTCGATCCGTCTATGGAGGCTGCGGCGCTGGCGCTGGTCCGCATGGGCAACGATTTGCGCGAGGCGCTTAAAACACATCAGTTTGAGCTGCACTACCAGCCTCAGGTGTCATTCGCAACCGGGGAGATCGTCGGTGCCGAGGCCTTGATCCGGTGGAGGCACCCTGAGCGTGGCATGGTGTCGCCAGCTGAATTCATCCCCTATGTGGAGCGGTTGGGTTTGATGGTGCCACTGGGCAGCTGGGTGTTGGAAACGGCTTGCTCGCACCTTGCCAGCTGGGCGCAGCGCCCGACCATGCAACATTTGACGGTGGCGGTGAACGTCAGTGCACAGCAGTTCATGTCGCCGGACATCGTTGACCGGGTGGTCACCGCGCTGGAAACAACAGGCGCCAACCCCGAGAGGTTGAAGCTGGAGCTGACGGAAAGCGTGCTGGCTGACAACGACAAGGATGTCGGGCAAGTAATGCTCAGGCTCAAAACCCTGGGCATCAGCTTTTCATTGGACGACTTTGGCACGGGGTTTTCTTCGCTGGCCTACCTCAGCCGTTTGCCGTTGGACCAGCTCAAGATCGACAAATCGTTTGTGGCCGACATCGAAACGGGCAACAGCAACGTCGCCATTTGTGCGGCCATCATCAGCCTGGCGCGCAGTTTGCGGCTCGATGTCATCGCAGAAGGCGTCGAGACTGAGGCGCAACGCTATTTTTTAGGCACTGTCCACAAATGCAACCTGTACCAGGGTTACCTGTTCAGCCGGCCTGTGCCGCTGGCTGATTTCGAGCGGCTGTTTGTCAACCCCCGCGCGTGACCGCTGACGTGCTGGCCTTTGGGGTTACCACTGCCCACTCTGCATCCGAATCGCCACTTCGCAGTCTTCAAAAATTTCGAGTTTGGCAATTTTCACGCGCACGCCGATCACGCCGGGCAACTGCATCAGCCGGTGGGCCAGCTTGCCGATGAGTGTTTCAAGCAGGTTGACGTGCTCGGCCGTGCACTCGTCGATGATGATCTGGCGCACCTTGCGGTAGTCCAGCACATGGTTGATGTCGTCGTCGGCGGGCAGCAGTGGCTGGGTGCCCTGGTTCAGCTCGGCATCCACCTGTATGGGCTGGGGCGAGCTTTTTTCGTGTTCCAGAATCCCCAGGTTGGCGTCGAAACGCAGGCCGGTGAGGGTCAGGGTCTGCGTGCCAGCTTTGCTGAAGTGGGTAGGGTGGGACATGGTGTCAGACCTTGGGCATGAGCGAGAAATCTCGCTCGAATTTCATCAGGTGTTGGCCACCGTCCACCAGCAAGGTGGTGCCGGTGATGGAGCGGTTGGTCAGCGCAAAGGCCACGGTAGCGGCGACGTCTTCCGGGGTGGAGCTGCGGCCCAGTGGCGACAGCCTGTGCAGCGCCTGAAACTGCTCGTCGGTCAGCAAATGGCTGGTCAGCGTGAGACCGGGGGCCACACCTACCACGCGCACGTGGGGTGCAAACGCCTGTGCCAGCAAGGTGGTGGCCGCCTCCAACGCGGCTTTGGACAGCGTGTAGCTGAAAAAATCCGGGTTGGGGTTCCACAGCTTTTGGTCCAGCAGGTTGACCACCACCGCAGGCTCGGGGGGCTGGCTGCCTGCGGCCTGTGCGGCAGCGGATGAAGCAAATGAAGCTGATGGGGCCGCCGCCGGGTCGGCTGGTGGTTGCCTCGTGGCTTGCCCCAGCCGGTGCGCATGCAGGCACTGGGCCAGCACCACAGCCGCAGCGGTGTTGGCCGCCATGTGCGTGTGCAAGGCCGCGTAACCGAAGCTGGCCGCGTCGTCGTGCTGGAAGGTGCTGGCGCTGTTGACCACAGCATTCACCGTGCCGAAGCGCGCCACCACGTCTGCCCACAACTGGCGCACGGCGGTCTCGTCTGACAAGTCGGCAAAAAATGAACAAAATTGGCCTTCGCCGCTTGATTGGTGGGTACAGTCAGCTATGGTTTGTGCTGCATCTGCCGCCGAATGGCGGTAGTGAATGGCCACGTTCCAGCCCTGGCGTGCGAGCGTCAGCGCAATCTCGCGGCCCAGGCGGCGCGCGGCGCCCGTGACCAGCACGGTGCGGCGCGGCGCCCCTGAGGTGCCTGACGAGCGATCGGACGCGGTGTGAGGGGTGGGGTGCATTCGTGTGGGGGTAAGGGTGCTGCAGGCACAAGGTGCGACAGTGCACAAGCAGGAACGGACTGTCAGTTTAACGGCCCATGGTTGGCCGCGCGGAGGCAAGCGTGGGGCAGGCCAGAGCCCAGCCCAGCGCAGCCCAGATATTGCATGAGCCCAATGCAGACCATATAGGCTCATTGACGTGCAGGCGTGTCGGCACACGTGCTGTGACGCACGTCCAAGGCAGTGGCGTCGTGTCGGCACGTAGGCACAATGACCGTGTTCAAACACAGATGTTCTCCGTACAGATGGCTCAAGCTTCCGCTCACCGACCATGAACTGCTGCACACCCACTCCACCGTCGCAAAGCCCGCTTGCCACCGCCCGCCTGCTGGCCGATGTCGGTGGCACGAACGCCCGGTTCGCCTGGCAGGCGGGTGCTGGTCAGCCGCTGACCCATGTGAGCGTGCTACCGTGTGCCCATTACCCCTCGCTGCAAGCGGCCATGCATGCGTACCTGGACGGGTTGGGGCAGGGCGTGCCACCGCACGCCGCCATGGCGATGGCCAACCCGGTCGCAGGTGACCAGGTGACCATGACCAACCACCATTGGTCGTTTTCGCAGGCAGCGGTGCAGGCCGAATTCGGCCTGACCACCTTGCGGGTGCTGAATGATTTCACCGCGCTTGCATTGGCGTTGCCCGCCTTGCCGGCTGACGAGTTGCGCCAGGTGGGTGGCACCGTGGCCCAGCCCGATGCGCCCAGGGCGCTGATCGGCGCGGGCACCGGTTTGGGCGTGTCGGGCCTGGTGCCCGACGGGCGTGGCGGCTGGCTGCCGTTGCAAGGCGAGGGCGGCCACGTCACCCTGCCCGCCGTCACCCCGCGCGAGCGGCTGGTGATGGACGGCCTGACCCGCCTGTACGGCCATGCATCGGCCGAGCGCGCGGTGTGCGGCCAAGGCCTGCTCGACACCTACACCCTGCTGTGCGCTGCCGATGGTGTGGCCGCGCCGCGCTGCACCACGCCCGCCGACGTGACCGATGCCGCCCTGGCCGCCACCGACCCCCACGCGCTGGAGGCCTTGAACATGTTCTGTGCGCTGCTGGGCTCGGTGGCGGGCAACCTGGCGCTGACGCTGGGTGCGCACGGCGGTGTGTACATCGGCGGGGGCATCGTGCCCCGTTTGGGCGAGTGGTTCGACACATCGCCGTTTCGCGCCCGGTTCGAGGCCAAAGGCCGGTTCACCGCTTACCTGCAGGCCATGCCGGTGTGGGTCATCACGTCTGCCCAGTCGCCCGCCTTGTTGGGCGCCGCGCGGGCGCTGGACAGCTTGGCCTGACGGCAGGCTGCCTGTCAGCCTTTGGAAGGTGGGTTGCGGCATCTTTTCACTTTCCGCGTCCATAGCCCGGCAGGCGATTGAGCGGCTGCAACGCATTTGGCCACTGCGTCAGGGGCCGCAGGCGGACCAGGCGATGGGCCATGCGCACGTTCATGGGGGACAATTCCGGGGTGAATGCAAACAACCGTCCCCCCAGCATGCCCGCTGCGTCGCGCGCACCCGCCCATTTGACACCCCCCCTCAACCCAGTGACTGCCGAACTGGACCGCCACATGGCCCAGGCCTGCGCGGCTGCCGGAGGTTGGTTGCCGTTTGACCGGTTCATGGCGCTGGCGCTGTACACCCCTGGCCTGGGTTACTACGCCAACGGTCGCGTGACCTTCGGGCGCATGCCGGATGGCCAGACCACACAAGTGGTGGCCGCATCAACCGTGCCACCCGTGCCTGCCGATCCCACTGTGCCCGCTGTACCTGATGCTGGCGCACTGCCACCCGCAGGCGAGCTGCCTGGCAGCGATTTCGTGACGGCCCCCGAGCTGTCCCCCCTGTTTGGCGAGGTGCTGGCCCGCCAGGTGGTGCAAGCCCTGCAGGCCACCGGCACGCGCGAGGTGTGGGAATTTGGTGCGGGCTCAGGTGCACTGGCTTGTCAAATTTTGAAGCACATCAGCCATGCAGAAAAAGCGACAGGCACGGTTTTGGTTGATAAATATGTCATCGTGGACCTGTCGGGCACCTTGCGTGCGCGCCAGCAAGACCGCTTGCGTGAATGGGCTGGTCGCGTGCAGTGGGCCGACACCCTGCCCGTTGCCCTGCACGGTGTGGTGCTGGGCAACGAGGTGCTGGACGCCATGCCCGTGAAATTGCTGGCTCGCGTGGCGGGTGAGTGGGCCGAGCGCGGTGTGGCGCGCGTGCGCAGCCAAGGCGCTGGCGTGTCGGGTGGCGCGGATGACGTTTCGGCGGATGCTGAGGCGGGTGCGTCCGCCCGCTGGGTGTGGGCAGACCGCTCCACGGCGCTGCGGCCACCGGTCGATGTGCCGGGCGACCACGACCACCTGACTGAAATCCACCCCCAGGCCGAGGCCTTCATGCGAACGTTGGCCGACCGCCTGCAACGGGGTGCAGCGTTTTTCATTGACTACGGTTTCCCCGAGGCGGAGTACTTCCACCCTCAGCGCCACATGGGCACGCTGGCCTGCCACCACCTGCACCGCATGGACGACGATCCGCTGTCGCAGGTGGGCGACAAAGACATCACCGCACACGTCAACTTCACCGGCGTGGCCCTGGCCGCGCAGGACGCGGGGCTGGACGTGTTGGGCTACACCACGCAGGGACGCTTCCTCATCAACTGCGGCCTGGCTTCGGTGCTGGACGCGCTGCCGCACGATGCCGCAGGCCTGGCCCAACGCGCCATGGCCGCCAAGCTGGTGAACGAGCACGAAATGGGCGAGCTGTTCAAGGTGTTGGCCGTGGCTCCGCCCGCCAGTTCGCAGGGCTGGCTGCCCATGGGGTTTGCAGCGGGTGACCGTACCCATACGTTATGAGTGCGACATGATCCGCTGGGTGATCGTCATTTTTCTGGCGCTCCTGCTCATCAACTGGTTCACGCCGCTGTTGCAGCGCTTGGGCTTCGGGCGGTTGCCGGGGGACTTCAGGTTCCGGCTGTTCGGGCGTGAGTTTTTCTTGCCGGTGACCACCACGCTGATCCTCAGTGCCGTGGCCAGCCTGATTGCCCGGGTGATCTGACCAGCCTGGCTTCTGGCTTGTGTGGCCGGTTGTCTGCCGTCAGCAGGCTTCTTCTGCACAGCCCAGGGGCTTGAAAACGTGGCAGGCAGCATCAAATGCATACCCCAAAGGGTATGAACATGAGCCAAACCACTTCACACACCGATTCCGTTGACGCGCCACTGCACGTGGTGTGCCCGCACTGTCACACCACCAACCGCGTGGCCGCTGCCGCGCTGAGGCAGGTGCCTACCTGCGGCAAGTGCCATCAACCGCTGTTCACCGGCCACCCGCTGGCGCTGGACGAGGCGGGTTTCGAGCGGCACATCAGCCGCAGCCACTTGCCTGTGCTGGTTGATTTCTGGGCACCCTGGTGCGGGCCTTGCCGCCAGATGGCCCCGCAGTTCGAGGCCGCAGCCCAGCAGCTGGAGCCCCATGTGCGGCTGGTGAAGGTCAACACCGAAGAGGCGCAGGCACTGGGTGCCCGCCTGAGCATCCGCAGCATTCCCACGCTGGCGCTGTTCGTGGGCGGGCGCGAAGTGGCCCGCCAGCCCGGTGCCATGGGCGCTGCCGACATCGTGCGCTGGACACGCTCGCAACTCGGGCGCTGACGCTGGCGGACGTTTTGGGCGGGGGCGGGCTCGCCCGACATGCCGTGAGCCACGGGGTCACGCCGTCAGGTCGTTTCTTCAGCCCAGTTTCAGACTGCCCACCCGTTGCAATTCGGACTGCAGCGCACGCAGATTCACGGGTTTGGCGATGTAGCCGTCCATGCCTGCGTCCATGCAGCGCTCACGGTCTGCCTGCAAAGCATTGGCAGTCATGGCAATGATGGGCAGGTGGCCGCTGGCAGCATCGGCCTGTTCGCGCGCGCGGATGGCGCGCGTGGCGGAAATGCCGTCGAGCACGGGCATTTCCATGTCCATCAGCACCAATGCGTACGGGTGCATGGCCGACATGTCGACGGCCTCCTGCCCGTTGGAGACCACATCGAACGTCAGGCGCAACCGGGTCAGCATGGCGCTGGCCAGCTTCTGGTTGACCACGTTGTCGTCTACCAGCAGCAGTTTGCCGCCCAGCAGCGCGGGCAGGTCGGGGGCGGTATCGGCCGCAAGGCTGCTCGCGCCCGTGCTGTCGGCGGTGACGAGAATGCCCGTGCCATTCATGCCACTGGCAGGCGCTGGGGGCGGGGCGGGCAATTCCGGGGCTTCCTTGAATGGCAGCCAGAACCAGAAGCATGTGCCTGCGCCTGGTGCACTTTCGACCTGGATGGTGCCGCCCATGGCCTCGATCAGCTCGCGCGAGATGACCAGCCCCAGCCCTGTGCCGCCGAACTTGCGGGTGACTGAGTCGTCGGCCTGGCTGAAGGGTTTGAACAGGCGGTCAAGGGCCTCTGCATCCATGCCGATGCCGCTGTCGCGCACGCTGAAGTGCAGCTTGCCGTCCTCTGCCGCCACCCGCATCTCGACCGAGCCGCGTTCGGTGAACTTGATGGCGTTGATCAGCAGGTTGATCAGCACCTGCCGCAGCCGGGTGGGGTCGCCCATGACGCGCCGGGGCAGCGCCGGAGACACCGATGTGACGTATGACAAGCCTTTGGCCGATGCGCGCGGCCCCACAATGGTGTTCACGTATTCGATGGTGTCGGCAAAGTCGTAGGCAATGTGTTCCAGTGCCAGGCTGCCAGCTTCGATCTTGGCGTGGTCCAGCACCGCGTTGATGAGGTCCATCAGGTGTTTGCCCGAGCTGTTGATCAGCCCCACATAGTTTTGCTGAGAGGCGGACAACTGTTCGGCCTCCAGCAACTCGGCAAACCCCAGGATGGCATTCAGCGGTGTGCGCAACTCATGGCTCATGCGCGAAACGAACTCCGACTTGGCCTGACTGGCGTGTTCGGCCGCATCGCGAGCACTTTCCATGGCCGACAGTGCCAATGCCAGTTGCCGGTTGGCCCGTTTGAGGTTGCGCAGGAACACCCAGACGGCCAGGCTGCCCAGCACCAGCACCAGCAGGAACAGCGACACCTCTACCCACAGCAACCGTTGGCTTTGCGCTTGCAGACCGGTCTCCAGGCGTACCAGGCGTTGCGTGCTGTCGTAGAGCAGGCGGTTGGCGTTTTCGTTCAGCCGCTCGAAGTAAGGCGGCAGGTGTTTCATGAACAGGTCGATCTCGCCCACCACGTTGAAGAAGTCGGCCTTGTGTGCCGCTTCCTGGGCTGCCCAGCGACGCGCCAGCAGCAGTTCCAGCTGAGCCGTCTTGGCCGCCAGCTGGTCGAGCAAGGGGGCGATTTCGATGGACTCCATCACATAGTCCGAGGTGTTTGCCCTGGGTGTGTAAGTGGCCTCCTGCTTCATGTCGTGGTGGCCGTCGATGTTGAGTGGCGACAGCCGTCGTGACGTGCCGCCTTTTTCCAACACCGACAGGTCGTGGCTCAACTTGGTCAAGGAATCGTCAATGAGGCGGTGCGAGCGACGGAACGCAGCCAGGTTGGGGGTGGAGGCCATCTGGAAAATGTCTTTTTCCAGCTCCTGAATACCCACCACGATTTCTTCGCCCACAAACTGGCGCGCTTGCTCGTTGGTGCGCTGTGCACGGATGTCCGCCTGCAGGCTGCCGAACAGCACACGCAGGCTGATCAGCACCACCAAACCCAAAATGAACACCACCAACAGCGCACGCAACGAGAGGTCGCCTGAGCGCGCTGGTGTGGTGCCCGCCGCAGGCGACGGCTCGCGGCTTGGGTTGACAGCAGGGCTGTTCATGTGGGACGGGTGAGGGCGGAGGGCGCGGTGTGCGTCAACGGGTGGGTTTGTCGTGGCTGTCAATGAAACCGTATTTTCTGAAAATGGCCTTGCCTTGCTCGCCAGCGGCGAGTGCCAGGAAGCGGGTTGCCAAGTCGGGTCGGCGCGAGGTGTGCAGGCGCAGCAGCATCAGCGGCTGGGGTGGGCTGATGGTTTTGTCCAGGTCGATGGCTTCCAGTTTGTCGACGTTGTCAGGGAAAAACGCCGTGGCCCGCCAGTTCAGGGAGACATCGGCTTCGCCTTTTTTCAAGGCATTGGTGATGCTGCGCGAATCGGGGGCCAGAAAAGCCGCTGACCGCACCACCTTGTCGTACAGTTTCGCTGCCTCCAGCATGCGCTTGCTTTCCTTGCCCACGCTGCCGGAATCGGGGTTGCCGACGGTGGTCACCACGTCTTTTCGCAGCAATTCCTTCAGGTCAGGCTTGATGTGCTTGGGGTTGCCCTTGACCACCATCAGTGCCATCTTGTTGTGCCCGACCAGCACACGCTCGGCAAAGTACTTCTGGCGCTCGGGCCCCTGGAAATAGCTGGGTTCGCCCGGCAGGTACCAATCACCCACCGTGCCTTTGGCCACAGACTGGTAGATGTCTTCCGATCCCCCTTGCGCGATGGAGATTTTTACGTTTTCCTGCTTCTCGAAAATATGGACAATTTCCGTCATGGGTCTGACCATGGTGATGCCGCAATACAGCAGCATGGCTTCGGGCGCGGCCTGGGCAACTGCCCACGTGGGGACCGAACATGACAGTGCCAGGGTCAGCATGGCACGTCGAAGGGGCGATGGCTTGTGATCTGGCATGGCAGCAGGCGTTGGGCACGGGCAGGAAAGACCGCCGATGCGGGTGGTGGATGAGGCTGATCGTATTCACACCGATGGCAATCGGGTTTAAGCTAGCTCAATGAATGGGCATTTTCGCCCATGACAGGGTTTAGAACGCAGGATATGCACGAAACGCAAATTGGTCGCTATGAGGTGGTGCGCGTCCTGGGCAAGGGCGCAATGGGTGTGGTCTGCGAAGCGCGGGACCCTCGCTTGGCACGTACAGTGGCCATCAAGACCATCCGCGCCGACCAACTCACCCCCACCCAGGTTGCGGCGTATGAAGCCCGCTTCCTGACCGAGGCGAGGTCGGTGGCGCGCCTGAGCCACCCCAACATCGTGAGCGTGTTCGATTCGGGGCAAGCCGGGGAACTGGCGTATCTGGTGATGGAGTTCGTGCCTGGCGTCAACCTCAAGCACTGTTTGAACCAGGGTGTCAAATTCACGCCCTGGGGTGCCGTCAAGGTGGTGCTGGATGTGCTGGCTGCGCTGGACCATGCACACAAGCAGAAAATATTGCACCGGGATGTGAAGCCCGAAAACATTCTGCTGGATTCGGCTGGCTGGGTGAAGCTGACCGACTTTGGCATTGCCAAAATCCTGGATGCCGAGGACGACAACGGCACGCAGTTGTCGGGTCATTCCATCGGTACACCCCGGTACATGTCGCCCGAGCAGGTGCGTGGGCAACCGCTGGACGAGCGCAGTGACTTGTTTTCGGCCGGCGTGTTGCTGTACGAGCTGTTGACCGCGCGCCTGCCTTTCGACGGTAGCAACCAATTTGCAATCGCCGCGCAAATCCTGAACGAAGCACCGCCCTTGCCTTCTTCGGTCAACCCGGCGGTGCCCATGGCGCTTGATGCGGTGGTGGTGCGTGCCATGGCCAAGCACCCCGCCGAGCGTTTCCAGACCGGCGCTGACTTTGCTGACGCGCTGGCTTCGACCGTCAATTCACTGGGTGGCGCCGATGTCACGGCCCGTGTGGCGGGTGCGCAGTCACTGGTGGCCGCCGAGTCGGCCGGGATGTTGCGCTGGTTGTTGAGCCGCATGCTCACGGGCAGTGGTGCGGGCAGTGAGCCCGATGCGTCGCAGCCTCAGGCCGCCAGCGTGTCAGGTGGGGGGACTGACCCTGTGCCGGGCAGTGGGGCTGGGGTGGCTTTTGTGCGGACCGGCGCGACATCCGGCCGCTATCCGACCAGTGGCGACGGCACCATGCTCTACCAGCGTGAGGTGGGCGATGTGACCGTGCTGGCGGGTGCGACCGCAGAGGCGGGCCTTGTCAATGACGTGACTGCAACGGCCTCACCGCTGGTGACCCTTGGGGGAGGGCCGGATGCAGTGGCAAACGTCACGTTGCCGGCGGGCCCTGTCAGTCCAACAAGCGTGACTTTGCCGGGCACCGTGACCCCATCGGCGCACGCCGATGTGTCGGCATTCACCCACACACAGGCGGATGTGCCCGCTGCGCTGCGGGCGCAAAGCCCCACTGTCGCCGCTGCTGGCAGCGGGGGCGTTCAGCGCTGGCTGCTGCTGGGCGGTGGCGTGTTGCTGGTTGCCCTGGCTGCCTGGTGGTTTTCACGAGGCAGTGGGCAGACGCCTGTTGCCATGCCCGCAGCAGCGGGTATTGCCGACGCCAACCAAACCCTGTCGGACCGGGAAGTGCTGGTGCAGCCGGGCAGTGCGCCTGCGGCGGCTTCGTCGGTGTCCACGCCTGGGACGGTGATGCCGACCGAGGCCCCGAAGGTCGCAGCGCCTGCCGAGGCCGCGCCGATTGGCACGGCGGCCTCAGCAGCAGCGGGTGCCCCTGCGGCGGCGACCGTCAAGAAGCCCATCAAACCGACCGAGAGCGTGCCGGCGGGCAAGGCTGCAGACTCGCGCAGCGCGGGCAAGCCCGAGGAGGTCACGCCACCTCCGCAGGTGCCTGCGGCTGTACCCAAACCGGTGTCGGCGGGCATCGCGCCCGCGCCACCGGCCGAGCCCTGTGCTGGAATGGGTTTCTTCGAGCGTGAAAGCTGTCTGTGGAAACAGTGCAGCACCGACACCTACCGCTCACACGCGGCTTGCGAGCGCTTTCAGACGCGCAAGCCTGCCAACTGACACTCTCTCGCCGGGATAACGCTGCTCAGGTGTTGCTGGCCGTGCCTGTGTGGCCAGCACCCACGCGCAAGGCAGCTTCAATGGCGTGCTGCCTGGCGGTTTGCATGGCCTGGGCAACGGCTTCGCCACGCGCGCCCGGTGCCTGGTCGGGCGTGGCAGGCAGGTCACGCAGCGCGCGTGCCGCGATGTCCTCGGTGGCCACTGTGCAGGCTGCTGTCAGCGCAAGGGTCAACCGATCGGCCTGCGGGTAAGGGGTGGTCTCGAACCCCAGGCGGCCGCGCGCATCGCACAGGCAGGCGTGCAGCACGTCGTCAAACCGGGCGGGGCGGCGGATGGCATCGCACCGCGTCAGCAACCGCAACAGGGCTGCGGCCGAGAAATCGCCGCAACGGTGGATGTTGCTGTGCTCGCGTGCCACCACTTCAGCCAGTTCGCGGCACTCTTTGGGCACGCGCCAGCGCTCGCACACGCCTTGCAGCAGGCGCAGGCTGCGCTCTTCGTGGCCAATGTGGCGGGGCAGCACGTCTGGCGGCGTGGTGCCCTTGCCCAGGTCGTGGCACAGGCAGGCAAAGCGCACGGGCAGGCTGGCCTGGCGTTGGGCGCTGTGGTCCAGCACCATCATGACGTGCACGCCAGTGTCCACCTCGGGGTGGTAGTCGGCCCGCTGGGGCACGCCCCACAGGCGGTTGAGCTCGGGCAGCAGCACGGCCAGGGCCCCGCAGTCGCGCAGCACTTCGAACATGCGGCTGGGTTTGTCGGCCATCAGCCCGCGCGACAGCTCCTGCCACACGCGTTCGGCCACCAGGTGGGCCACTTCGCCCGACTGCACCATGTCGCGCATCAGCGCCAGGGTCTGTGGCGCAACGGTGAACGTGGGGAAGCGCGCGGCAAAGCGGGCCAGCCGCAGGATGCGCACAGGGTCTTCGCGGAACGCGTCGCCCACGTGCCGCAACACGCCTGCACGCAGGTCGGCCACGCCACCGTGCGGGTCAATGAGTTGTGTCAGATCGGGCGTGACTGATTTTTTTAAGTAAAAATCGGCCTCACCGCTTGTTGATATTGGTTTGGTAGCTATTGAATTGATGGTCAGATCGCGCCGTGCCAGGTCTTGCTCCAGCGTCACGTCGGGCGCGGCATGGAAGGCGAAGCCGTGGTAGCCCGGCGCGGTTTTGCGTTCGGTGCGGGCCAGTGCGTACTCTTCGTGGGTGCGCGGGTGCAAAAACACCGGGAAGTCTTTGCCCACAGGCTGGTAGCCCTGGGCCAGCATGGCCTCGGGGGTGCTGCCCACCACCACCCAGTCGCGCTCGGTCACGGGCAGTCCCAGCAAGGCATCGCGCACCGCGCCACCCACCATGTACACGTCCATCAGCGGGCCAGGCGGTAGGGTTCTTCGAAATCCAGGAAGTCGGCTTCCTGGCGTGCGTCGGCCATCCAGGCTTGTACTCCGGGCAGGGCACACACCGCATCGGTGTAGGCCTGTACGTCGACGGGCAGGGGCACGCCGTAGGTTTTCAGGCGCATCACCATCGGGGCAAAGTAGGCATCGGCCACGGTGAACGTGCCGAACAGCAACGGACCTGCGCTGGCTGCCAGCAGGCCTTGCCACAGGGTAAACAGGCGTTGCAGGTCGGCGCGTACGGCGGCTTGGTCGCGCAGCACCAAACGGCCCACATCGGGCAGCGAGGCTTCGATGTTCATGGGGAAATGGCTGCGCAACGCACCAAACCCGCTGTGCATTTCGGCGCAGGCGCTGCGCGCCAGCGCCCGGGCCGCCATGGCGGTGGGCCAAAGGGCTTTGTCAGGGTGGCGTTCGGCCAGGTATTCGGCTATTGACAGGGTGTCCCATACCGCCAGGGGCTGACCGTTGGCTGTGCGCTGGCTGTCGTCAAGCAGCGCAGGCACCTTGCCCGTGGGGCTGACGCCTGCCAGGGCTTGTTTGAAGGTGGAGCCGGGCCCGAACGAGTCGAACCGCACCATCTGTTCCATGAACGGGATGCCAGCCTGGGTCATGAGCACCCATGGGCGCATGGACCAGGACGAGTAGTTTTTGTTGCCGATCAGCAGTGTGTAGGACATGGTGTGTGGGCGTGCGGGTGGTCAGGCGTATTTTTCAAGGATGCGAGTGGAACGTTCCACTTCGCGAAACGTGTCCACCTCTGATGCGGAAGAGGTGACAGCCTCCATCACCGTGCAGGCCATCATGCGGTAGAAAGTTTTTTCCATGGCTTTGCGGGCGGCAGACATCTGCTGCGCCACGTCTTCGCATGGCCTACCGCTTTCCACCATGTCGATCAGGCCGCGTACCTGACCCTCGATGCGTTTGAGCCGGTTGATGACGTCGCGCTGGTGTTCCGTGCGGTAGGCAGAGGGCTCGGGGCTGACTTTGGCCGCGCGGGGTGCGCGTGCGGTTTTGGGGGCGGCAGGCATGTGCACTCCTGTGATGTACGTGGCCTGAGTGTGCCAAAAAAATTGGCAACAACCGCCGTGCAGCTGCTGTCAAAACAGCCGTCGACTGCATAAACCATACCCCCCTAGGGTAATTGCCGATGTTTGCCGGTGACCTTGATCGGTATCGTCAGGTCACTCTGGCTTGATTTATGTCAAACCAGTCGGTTCGGTTTTTCACCTCTTTTTCGGGAATTCACCATGTTTTTGTTCCGTACGCTGGCGCTCGGCGTCGCCTTGTGCACCACCTTGTTCGTGACCGGCTGCGGCACGGTTTCCACCCTTGGCAAGCTGGAAAACGGCGCGGGATCGGAGGCCATGCGCATGTGGGACCGCTGGATCGAGGGCGATGGCGACATCGCTGTGGCAACGACCTGGGAGCGCAAGGTGAAAGCCGGTGTGTCAGCCAAAGATGTCGAGGACATCCTGAAGATGGTGGCTGTCGAACGCAACATGCGCGACGTGGGTGTCTTGCCACTGTCCAAAGAGCTGGAAGCCCGCTCAGGCAAGAAAGAGAAGCTGCTGACCGTCTATTCGTATTGCAGTCCTGGCACGGCACGCCGGATGGTGGACTTCAGCCCCCATATGGCCGCCTACCTGCCGTGCCGCGTTTCGGTGGTGGAGAAAGACGATGGCCTGTGGCTGTACACCCTGAACATGGACATGATGGTGAAGATGGGCCGCAAGCTGCCGTCTCCCCTGAAGGAAGAGGCCCAGGCCGTGCGCGACACCATCTTCGAGATGATGGAGCGCGCGTCAAAGGGTGAATACTGATACCCAATACTGTATTCATTCACATCATCGCTGGCCGCTCAGAACGCTGATGCTGGCCCGCACTCATGTCACGTGTGGCTCCCGTTGCCCGTGCACCAAAACACATCACATCACACACCCGAGGAGACCCCATGGTTCGTTTCACATTCACGCCTGTTCGCGCGGCTTTGCTGCTGGCTTTGGGCAGCGTGTTGCTGCCCAGCGCACACGCCACCAACGGCTACTTTCCGCATGGCTTCGGCATCAAAGCCAAGGGGATGGGCGGCGCAGCCATTGCGACCACCGATAACGCGTTTGCAGGCGTCAACAACCCAGCTGCGGCCGTGTTCGCGGGGGACCGTATGGAGGTCGGTGCCGACCTGTTCATGCCGCACCGCGACATGACGCGCACGGGGTTTCCCATGCCCGGCATGCTCAACACTGCGGAAGACAGCGGCCGCACGGTATTCCTGATTCCCGAGTTCGGCTACAACAGGACCGTGTCGGACAAAATATCTGTGGGCCTGACGGTTTATGGCAACGGTGGGATGAACTCCACCTACCCCGGTGGCAACACCACATGCGGCAACCCGCAGACCGGCCAACCCATGGCAGGCATGAACCCCATGTGCGGCATGGGCAAGCTGGGTGTGGACCTGATGCAACTGATCGTGGCCCCCACCGTGGCATACAAGTTGACACCCGACCATGCGGTGGGCGTGAGCCCGTTGTTGGTGTACCAGCGTTTTCAGGCCTACGGGTTACAGGGTTTTGCACAAAATTCCGTCAACCCCGGAGCGCTCACCAACAACGGGGCTGACAGCAGCACGGGTGTGGGAATCCGCTTGGGTTACATGGGGAAGTTGTCTGACAAGGTGACGGTGGGTGCTGCCTACGCCCCCAAAATCAGCATGGGCAAGCTGAAAAAATACGCGGGCCTGTTTGCCGACGGCGGCGATTTCGACATCCCGGAAAACTACGGACTGGGCATGGCGTTTCAGGTGACGCCTGCGGTGCAAGTGGCGGTGGACTACACCCGCATCAACTACAACAAGGTGGGTGCCATCGGCAACGCTTCCACCGCCGGTGCCTTGGGTGCCGTGGCGGGTGGCGGCTTTGGCTGGAAAAACGTCGAGACCGTGAAGGTGGGCGTGCAGTGGCAGATGAATGCCAAAACCACCTTGCGCTTTGGCGTCAACCGCGGCACCAACCCGGTGACGGGGGGCAACATCACGCCCAACATCCTGGCTCCCGGTGTCATGAAAACCCACCTGAGCATCGGTGGCACCTACGCGCTCAGCCCCAAGTCGGAACTGAGCTGGGCCCTCATGCATGCGCCCAGCGTCAGCGTGACAGGGGCATCCATGTTCAACCAGATGATGGGCACGGGCACAGCCATCCAGGAAACGGTGCGCATGCGCCAGAACTCGATCGCCATCCAGTACGGCATGAAGTTCTGATCAGCGCAAGCCCGCACGCAGGTTGACCAGCCGTTGGCGCGGGTTGCAGGCCTGCGCGTCGGCGTGCAGGTAAGTGGGCAAAATGGCCCGCACGCTGCTGGGGTGCATGCCCCAGTCAGCCAGTGTGGGGATGCCCGCTTCAGCGGGTGACGCCACGTTGTCAACCGACAGCGAGCGGACGTTGTCTGCGCTCATCACGGGCTCGCCGGGCAACAGGGACATGAGCCCTGCCTGCAACATGGCCAGGCCCTGCGGCACACCCACCACGGGGCGTGCGTGGCCCACGGCTTGCCCACTTAAGCCGACCAGTTCGGCCAGCGTGAACACGTCGGGGCCCACGGCTTCGACCGTTTGGCCCACCGTAGCCGGTGTGAGCAATGCGTGGACCACGGCGTCGGCCACATCCTGCACCCAGACAGGCTGAAACCGGGTGTCTGCACCGGCCAGCGGCAGCACGGGCAACAGGGTTTGCAGGCGGGCAAACAGGGTCAGGAAGCGGTCGCCAGCGCCAAAAATGACGCTGGGCCGCAACACCGTCAGATCGAGGTCATGGCCACTTTGCAAGGCCTGCTCACCGGCCGCCTTGCTGCGTTGATACAGCGACGGCCCGGTGGCCGATGCGCCCAATGCACTCACATGCACCAGCCTGTGCACACTGGCGGCCAGGCAGGCGGTGCCCAGGCGCTCAGGCAAATCGACATGGATGGCCTGAAACGCCGCTGCCGAGCCGTGCAGGATGGCCACCAGGTTGACGACCGCATCGTGCCCGGCCACCAGGCGGGTCAGCGTATCGGGGTCTGTGATGTCAATGTTTGCCACCGTGACCAGCGGCAGGTGCGCAATGTGGGCCGCGTGCTTGATGTGCCGCGTGGGCACAGTCATGCGACAGTGGGCACGTTGCAGCGCCTCGCACACATGCCGACCGACAAAACCGGTGCCACCGAGAACGAGGATGTTGCGCATGACGAAACCTTGATGTGAGCAATACGACGGGCAACGGTGTGGACCGCAGCCTTCGTCAGGGGAGGTCGAAATTGGGGTCTGTGCCTTGTCCTGATCGGGGGCCGATGCTCCCCAGCCTCGCTTTCAGGGATTGTGGTTGTCCATTGATCAGCGCAGCGTAATTGGTGGTGTTGGCCAGCACGCGCTTGACGTAGTCGCGGGTTTCGCCGAACGGAATGTTTTCCGCCCAGATGGCACCTTCCAGCATCGGGCCGGTGCCACCTGGCGCACGCCATTGGCGTGGGCGGCTGGGGCCGGCGTTGTACGCAGCGGCGGCCATGGCCATGGAGCCTTCAAAGTCGTCCAGCACCAGCTTCAGGTAGCCCGTGCCGATGGCGATGTTGGTGTCGCGGTCGGTGATGTCGGTGGGCTGGAATGATGTCAGCCCGATTTTTTTTGCCGTCCACTTTGCGGTGGCGGGCATGACCTGCATCAGCCCTGATGCGCCCACGTGCGACCTTGCGTCGGTGATGAACCTGCTTTCCTGGCGGATCAGGCCGTAAACGAATGCCGGGTCGATCCCGATCAGGCGCGTGCGCGCCAGCACCGCGTCCTTGTGGGGCATGGGGTAACGTTGTGTGTAGTCGGCGCTGGCCACCGTGCGTTTGCTGGTGTTGATGCAGCGGTCCCAAATTTCGTGCTGACAGGCCAGCTGGGCTGCAGCCAGCAGCTCGCGGTCGGCCATGCCGCCGGGGGTGTGCAGGTTGGTGGTGTAGTTCCACTCCCTGACGCCTTCTGCGCGCAAGCCCAGTGCGATGGCGGTCACGGCGCGCTGCAACCCCGGGTTGCCTTGGGCACCTTGTTGTTCGGCCTGGGTCAGGGGTGCGGGCATGGTCGGTGTGGTGATGGATTCGCCCAGTTCTTCCAAGGCCAATTGACCATAGAACGTGTGTGGCGAGGCAATTGACCTGAACAGGGCGCGTGCCTGTGTGGCGGCGTCAGGCCCCTTGTGCCGCAACAGGCTGCAACCCTGCCAGTACACCCATACAGGGTCGGCCTGCTGGGTATCAGGCATGGCCCCAATGAGCTTGCCCACTTGATCCCATTGCCCGGCGCGCAGGGCTGAGCGTGCCCACCACGCCAGGTGGTCGGCGTGCATGTGTTCAGGCAGGCCCCGTGCAAACCAGCCGGGGGCCTCGGGCATCAGGCGTTGGGCGGCCGTTTTGCCGATGGTGCCCCACACCCAGCTGCGCTCTTCGTGTGTGAGCTGCACCTGCCAGCGAGCCTTGGTCAGGTGTTCGGCGGCCTCAGTGGGGGATGTGCTGGCCAGCTTCACCAGTGCCAGCGTCACCAGCTCTTTCGTGCGGTGTCGCACGGCAGTCAACTTGTCTTCCAGGTACTTGGCGGGCTGTGCCTGCACGGCGTGGGCGGCCGCCACCCAGTCGTCGTTCAGCAGACCCACGGCCTGGCTGGTGACCTTGGCGCGCCCGGTCTCAGCGCCCAGGCGGGCACGTTGCCATGCCACCTGCTCTCTCAGGGCTTTGCGGTCTATCAGCTTGTCCACCAGGTTGGCGCAGGCATCATCGGCCTCTTTCTGTGCCAGCCAGGTGTTGGCGGCATCGGTCACTTCGGCAGGAGACAGGCTGCCCTGCGTGACCAGTCTGGCGTGCAGCAGGTGGCAGTGCACCTGCTTGTCGTCGCTCATGCGGTAGCGAGGCCACTCGGCCAGGAAGGTGTGCCAGTCTTGCCGGGTGCCCAGCAGTCGGAGCCAGTCGTTGCGCAGGCGGTCTTCGTAGTAGGTACCTTGCCAGGTGTCCAGGAAGCTGCGGATGCGGTCGTTGGGCGCCGTTTCAAGCCCCATGCGCATGCCCCAGTACGCGGCCAGCGGTGCCAGCACATGCGATTCGGTTTTGGGCAACACAGCCTGAAGCTGGCGCGGGTTGCCTTTGCGGTAGGCATCGCGTGCTTCCAGAATGGCTTGGTCGCTGGCCGACTGTGCGTGAGCAGACAAGGCCCCCAACATGCCCAGCGCAACGGTCACGCAGGCAGATGTGCAACCTGCGTGCTGCGGTGCTGCGCCGCTCCAGGGTGCTGTGCCGCGAAACAGGGTGACAATGTGGGGCTGTGCCCGCAGCCAGGCCAACGGCCTGTTGCACAGCAATGCGAGCGTTTTCGGCAAGGTCAGGAACATCGAGCCATTATGGACAACAAACAGCCGCCGGGTGACCCGCAGGGTGGACCCGTTCTCACCCAGAAACAGGCCTTGCGCAAAGAGTTGCTCGCGCGCAGGCAAGCCATGCCCGAGCGGGCCTGGCGCACCGAGCTGCTGCAGCGCGTGATGCGCGTGTGGCTGATCCAGCGGCCTGACACCGTCATCGGTGCGTACTGGCCCATCAAGGGCGAGTTCGACCCCCTGCCTGCGCTGCACCGGTGGAAGGAAGATGGCGAACTGCTCGACGAGCCGCAGCGCCGCCGCATCGGTTTGCCAGTGGTGGACAAGGTGCACAAGACGCTGACCTTTCACGTCTGGTACCCCGGCTGCCCGATGGAAGAAGACGCCTACGGCATCCCCAAGCCCAAAGACACCGAGCTGATCGTGCCCACCTTGTTGTTCGTGCCGTGCGTGGGCTATGGCATTGGTGGCTACAGGCTGGGTTACGGCGGTGGGTTTTACGATCGCACGTTGGCAGCCCTGTCACCCAAACCGTTTACTGTCGGGCTGGGTTTCACGGACGGGTTTGTGGATGATTTCGACCCCGAGCCGCACGATCAACCGCTGGATGCCATCCTCAATGAAAACGGGCAGGTGTGGCCTTTGAGATAGTTTTTGGCATCCAACGCTTAATGCGTATAGGTTGTTTGCTTTTTTTTGTTTGTTCTTCAGGCGGGAGATCAAGCGGCAAACCACGCCGCTGGCCAGCCCGTTTGATGCCGCAGGCGCTGCCAGTCGAACCCTGGGCCGGGGTCCGGTTTACGCCCTGGTGCGATGTGCTCGTGCCCGGCAACGTGGCGCACCGGGCACGCCGTGGCCACGGCTTTGCACAGCCAGGCCAGGCTGTCGTACTGGGCGGGCTCGAAAGTGCCGCCATCCAGCCCCTCCAGTTCGATGCCCACCGAGTCGTCATTGCAGTTCTGGCGCCCCCGCCAGCACGACGGGCCCGCGTGCCAAGCCCGGTCGGCCACGCTGACGTACTGGGTGATGCCTCCCAGCCTGTCGATCAGAAAATGGGCTGACACTTCCAGCCCCCGGATGGTCTGGAAATAGGGGTGTGCATCCCAGTCAAGCTGGTTGGTGAACAGGCGGTCCACTTCGCCGCCGCCGAATTCGCCTGGCGGCAGGCTGATGGCATGCACCACCAGCAAATCGACCTGGGCACTTGGCGGGCGAGGGCCGAAATTGGGCGATGGCAGGTGGCGCACACCGTGCAACCAGCCTGCGGTCCAGCTGCCCGGTTCGTGTGCAAGGTGCGTCATGGTCGGGGGGCAACCACGGCCTGGGGTTCGGTGGCGTCAGTGGCTTCGTCAGGGGGGGTGCCTCCGTCGGTGTCGCCCACCTGTATGTTCAGCCGGGCGATGCGGTAGCGAATTTGCCGCAGGTTCAACCCCAGGCGGGCGGCGGCGGCCGTGCGGTTGCCACGGGTTTCGCGCAGGGTGCGCTCCAGAATGGCTTTTTCGGCTTCGTCCAGGTGGCGCTGCAAGTCGTCGGGCAAGGTGGGTGGTGCGCCGGTGGGGAGGGGCTGGGGAGGCGCTGCGAGCGAAGTGGCCTCGGTCAGGGGGAGCAAAGCGGGCGAACATGTCGAAAGCGTGGGATCGAGCAGGTCATCCAGCACGATGACGTGGCCGTCGCACAGGGCGAGTGCGCGGTGCAGCAGGTTTTCCAGTTCACGCACGTTGCCTGGGAACGGGTGTGTGTGCAGCCAGGCGTTTGCCTCTGCGGACAGTTGTGCCGCACGCTGCCCGCTTTCCAGGCAGATGCGTTCCATCAGGGTATGGATCAGGGCACCCAGGTCTTCTTTGCGCTCACGCAAGGCGGGCAGCCGCATTTCGATGACGTTGAGCCGGTAGTACAGGTCTTGCCTGAATTCGCCTGCGGCCACGGCTTTGCCGAGGTCCTTGTGGGTGGCGCAGAGGATGCGCACATCCACCTGTTCTTCCTGCACGCCACCCAGTGGGCGGACGCGTCGTTCCTGTATCACCCGCAGCAGTTTGGCTTGCATGGCCAGCGGGAGGTCGCCGATTTCGTCAAGGAACAGGGTGCCTGTGCGGGCGGCGGCAAAGTAGCCTTCGCGGTCTGTGGTTGCACCGGTGTAGGCGCCTTTGCGTGCACCGAAAAACTCGGCCTCGATGAGCGTGTCGGGGATGGCGCCGCAGTTCACCGCCACGAACGGGCCGGTGGCGCGGTGGCTGGTTTCGTGAATGGCGCGTGCCACCACTTCCTTGCCCGTGCCCGATTCCCCCAGGATCATCACGGGTGCCATGCTGGCAGCGACTTTGGCTACCCGCTCTTTCACGAGCACCATGGCCGGCGAAGTGCCCACCAACCGGGTGGCCCAAGGGCTGTCAACTGCGTCAGCTGCGGGCCTGGTCGCATCGGTACGCGTGCCTTGTTTTATTGAACCGGCGCTGGGCCGTGGGGCGGGCATGCGGATGGGCAGTACCACAGGCGGGCTGCGCAGTGCGGTGGCCACCACGGTGCGGAATTGCTTCAGATCGACCGGTTTGGTCAGGTAGTCGAATGCGCCTTGCTTCAACGCGTCGACGGCACTTTCGGCCGATCCGTAAGCCGTCACGACGATGGCCCGTTCGGGGCGGCCCTGAGCGGTCAGCTCCTGAATGAGTGACAAGCCCATGCCATCGGGCAGGCGCATGTCGGTGATCATCAGGTCGTAGGTTCTGGCGGCCAGGCAGTCGCGGGCTTCGGCCAGGCTGCTGGCAGCGTCCACACTGTGCCCCTCGCGCAGCAGCGTCAGTTCGTACAGCGTGCGCAGGTCGGGCTCGTCGTCCACCACCAGGATGTGCGCAGCAAAAGAGGGTGGAGCGGGTGTGCTCATGTGTCGTGCGTGCCGACCGTTTGAATCAGCAGGAAAAACTCGTTGCCCATGGTGTCCCCGACCGGTGTCCGTTGGTAATCCAGTTTGGCATGGTAACGGTCGCACAGCTCGCGGCACAGGTACAGCCCCATGCCGCTGGAGCGGCTTTCGGACGAGAAAAAAGGCTCGAACAGATGCCGTCTGATGCTGGGGTCCAGGCTGGTACCGTCGCTCCAGACTGACAGGCGCAACCAGCCGGGCGCGTCAGGCCGAGTGGTGACGCATATCGCCCCGTTGGTCTGGCTGGCGTATCGGTGGGCGTTGTCCAGCAAGTTCACCAATACACGGCGCAGGTGGTCGGGGTCGAAGCGCACCTCGGCATCCGGGCAACCGGTTTCGCAATGCACCCGCTGGGTGCACGCGTGCTGACCACACCACTCGCCCCAGTACTGGTGGACAGACGCATCGAGTCCGATCAGGGGTGCATCGGCCGCTGCCGGGCGCCCAGGGACGCGAACGACGTTCAGGATGTCATCGACGATGCGGTTCAGCCGTTGGGTGTGGTTGGCCACCATGTCGGACAGTTTTTGCTGAGTTGGGTCCACCAGGTCTTCGCGCAGCAGGCTGTTGGCCTGAGAGATGGCTGACAACGGATTGCGGATTTCGTGTGCCACGGCCACAGACATGCGGCCCATGCTCGCCAGTTTTTCGGCTCGCACGCGTGCTTCCAGCTCGTGCAGGTCCTCCAGAAACACGACGCACAGGCTGGGTTCGTTGCGTTTGGTGGGGTGGGCGAGCTCGTTTGTCGGCTGGGTAGGACGTGTTCGCACGCGCAGGCGTTGCCTCAGGTCTGCTTCGGGCTCAAGCTGTATTTCGCCTTGCTGTGGTTGGTTGCTGGCGTACGTGGCCGCCACCAGGGTCATCAGCGGGGCGCAGTAACCCCGGGCTGTCAGCGCGAACCTGGCAGGAGCGGGCCCGTTGTGGTCACCCAGCATGTGGCGTGCAGACGGGTTGGTTGCTTTGACGTTGCCGTGGACGTCGACCACCAGCACGCCGTCGGTCATGGAGTCGATGACCAGTTCATTCACGGCGGCCTGCGTGCGTGCGGCCAACTGGTTGCTGTCAGACGCGGCTTCTTCCCGTGCCAGGCGCGTCGCAAGCTGGTAGGCCAGCATCGACAGCAGGAAGTAGCCTGTGCCGGTGATGGCCGTTTGCAACAGCCTGGGGGTGCTGTCGGCTGCAAGCTGCCACGCCGCCCAGCTGGCTTCGCCCAGCAGGAAAAGCGTGACGAGTGCGGCCGTGGCCAATGCCCTGCGCTGTGGGCCGAGAGTGGCTGCCATGAGGACGGGCATGCCAAACAACAGTGTGTAGTTCAGGCCACCTTGCAGCTGAATTTGCAGCACGGCAAAGACAACAAGATCGACACCCACCGTGTGCGTCCACGGCCAGTGCCGGTTGCCTGGCTGGTGGAACGGTTTGGCTCGGATGTGTGTGGCAACGGTGGCCACCAAGTACACCACGCACAGTAAAAGGCTGAAGGGGTTGTTCCCTGTGCCCAGCAACAGCACCAGCCACTGAAGCACCAGCAGAACAGTTGCCACCGCCATGCGGGCCGCCATGAAGGCATTCCATAGCCGCTCCAGCGAGCGCGTCGGCACCACGTCAGGTGGCGTGACCGTGACGGGTTGAAGCGCAGAGTCGGGGGCGGTCATGTGAGCAGGTGTTCGCCGGAGGCGGGCCATGCGCGCAAGCGGCAGACCGTCAACCTTCGTCGGCAGCGCGGTGGGTTTCGCTGCAATAAACCCCCCGAGTGCCGTTCACGGCTTCTTGTTGGGGCAGGTGCAGCCCGCAATGGCGGCAGGCCACCATGTGCGCAGGTACAGGGGGCTGGGGCGGGGG
>JAVBXK010000005.1 GCA_030824555.1 bacterium | reverse complement strand
ACCACCCCCCATCCAGTCAGCCAACCTCTGCGCGTGGCCGTGGTGGGCGCGGGCATGGCCGGTGTGACGTGCGCACGCACGCTGGCCCAGGCGGGTTGCCACGTCACGCTGCTGGAAAAAAGCAAAGGCTTCGGGGGCCGCATGGCCACCCGCCACACTGAATTCGGCGACTTTGACCACGGTGCCCAATATTTCACCGCCCGCGACGAGCGCTTCGAACAAGCCCTGGCCACCACACCCGACGTGGTGGTGCCCTGGAGTGCCAGCACCGTGCGCGTGCTCGACGCCCTCGGCCACGTGCTGGCCAGCAACCCACCCGCCCGTGAAGCCCACTACGTGGCCGTGCCCGGCATGAACGCCCTGGTGCGCACCTGGGCCCAACCCCTGGCCGATGCCAAACACCCGCTGACCCCCAGCCAAGGTGCCAGCGTGAACCTGAACACGCGGGTCACCCGCCTGGCCCGCGACCCCATCCACACCGGCTGCTGGGAACTGCATGCCGACGACGAGTCCACCGCAGGCGGCCAGACCGTGCTGGGCGGCTTTGACCGTGTCGTGCTGGCCCTGCCCCACCGCCAGGCGGCCGATTTGCTCAAAGCATCGGGCCTGGACAAAGGCGTCGGGCAAACCTTGCTGAAAGCGGTTGACACCGTCACCGTGGCACCTTGCTGGACGCTGATGCTGGCCTTCCCCCAGGCCATGCAGCCCGGCCTGCCCCACCTGGGCCCACAGTGGAACGCGGCGCGCAGCACCCACCACCGCATCAGCTGGCTGGCCCGCGAAGGCAGCAAGCCCCGGCGCGACCACATCGAACGCTGGACGGTGCAAGCCAGCCCCGCCTGGTCAGCCGAACACCTGGAAGACAGCCCTGAACGCGTGACAGCCAAGCTGCGCAAGGCGTTTTCCGAAGTGACCGGCATCCGCGCCGAACCCAGCCATGCCGTCGTGCACCGCTGGCGCTTTGCCCAAACCCAAACCCCGCTGGGCCAAAGCCACCTGTGGGCACCCGCATTGGGCGTGGGCCTGTGCGGCGACTGGTGCCTGGGCCACCGCGTGGAAGACGCCTTCGTCTCCGGCCTGGAAATGGCCCTGGCCGTGCTGGCCTGAGGGGCTGCACCGCCCGACCCGCCGTGGCCCCGACCCCGCATCGCGCTGGCAGGCGGTATTGGCACCCTTGGCACAGCAGGCCACGCCTGATGACCGGTGGGGCCGCGGGGTTGCTGGCCTGGCTGGTGCTGCCAACTGCACTCGGGCCCACCGCATGCGCGCTGCTGGCCTGGTGCGCTGGCGCTGTCACCTACCTGGTGTTGGCTTGGCTGATGATGGCCCGCGCCACGGTTGACCACATGAAAGCCCTGGCCCGCGTCGAAGACGACGGTGCGGCCGGTGTGCTGTTGCTGACCGTGGCGGCATCGGTGGCCAGCCTGGCTGCCATCGTCGTGGAGCTGTATGGCCTGGCCGGTGCGTCCACACTGGGCGCCAGCCTCAGGTTGGGGCTGGCGGCACTGACGTTCACCGTGTCGTGGTTGCTGGTGCACACGGCATTTGCCCTGCATTACGCCCACGCCTACTGGGCCCACCACAGCACAACCGACGGTGCCCCGCTGGCCTTCCCCGGCACGGCCAGCCCGGTGTACACCGACTTTCTGTACTTTGCCAGCGTGATCGGCATGACCTCCCAAACCGCCGATGTGGCGGTGTGCAACACCCGCTTGCGCAGGCTGGTCATGGCCCACGGCGGGGTGGCTTTCGTGTTCAACACCACGTTGCTGGCATTGACCGTCAACACCGCAGCGGGCTTGCTGCACTAGCCCACACAACCATGGCACACCGGCCAACCTACCGCGGGCGCTTTGCCCCGTCGCCCACCGGCCCGCTGCACGCGGGCTCGCTGGTGGCGGCGCTGGCCAGCTGGCTCGACGCCCGGGCCCATGGCGGCCAATGGCTGGTGCGCATGGAAGACGTGGACACCCCGCGTTGCGTGCCCGGTGCGGCCGAGCACATCCTGCAGCAGCTGGCCGCCTGCGGGCTGGTGAGCGACGAACCCGTGTGGGCGCAGTCCACACGCCACGCCGCCTACGAAGCCGCCCTGGCCCAGCTGCAAGCCAACGGCGTGGCCTACCCCTGCGCCTGCACCCGCAAAGACATCGAAGGGGCCCAACAGGCGCAAGGCCTGGCGCGCCCCCGCCATGCCGAACTTCGCTACCCCGGCACCTGCCGACAGGGCACGGGCAACAAGCCCGAACGGGCGTGGCGGTTGCTGACCACACCATTTTCAGCACAAAAAACAGCCCCACCGCTTTGTGGGAAAGCGCTGACAGCTCCTTATTTCAGAGAATCCGCATGGCACTGGTTTGATCGCCTGGCAGGCTGGCAGCAGCAAAACGTGGACGCCCAAGTGGGCGACTTCGTGCTCAAACGGGCCGATGGGCTGTGGGCCTACCAGCTGGCCGTGGTGGTGGACGATGCCGCACAAGGCATCACCCACGTGGTGCGCGGCGCCGACCTGGCCGACAACACCCCCCGCCAAATCTTGCTGCAACGTGCACTTGGGTTGCCCCACCCGAGTTACCTGCACACGCCCCTGGTGCTGGGTGCGAACGGCGAAAAACTCAGCAAACAAAACGGCGCCGCGCCGCTGGACCTGACCGACCCGCTGACCGCCTTGAATGCGGCCGCCACCGCGTTGGGCCTGCCCGCCGGCACCCACCCCGACCCGAACCAGTCGCTGCCAGCCCAGGTTGACCAGGCCCTGACCGACTGGGTGCCGCACTGGACGGCGGCCTGGACCGGTTGCTGATCACGTGCCCCCAACACGAACCCACACCAGCAACACTGCCCGCGCAAACGGCTGGGTACCCAGGCACACAACACTGCCTGGCGCACGGCTCGCACAAATTGTTGTCATAGGAACAATTAAAAAGCAAAATGCATTCCCATGCCAAACTATTCATCCACCAAGCACATACCGGTTCTGGTTCAGGATGCCCTGCACAGCCTGGGGCGACGCGTGGCGGTGGCGCGCAAACAGCGCCAGCACAGCCAGGCCGACCTGGCCCGGCTGGCAGGGGTGGGCCTGAGCACGGTGGTGTCGGTTGAAGGCGGGCACGACGGTGTGTCGGCAGGCAACCTGTTCAAGGTGCTGGACGCGCTGGGTGCGCTGGAACAAACCGCCCTGCTACTCAACCCGGCAGTACAGCGGGCCGAACTGGTCCGGCTGCTGCAACAGGAAGCGCTGGCCGCACAAGAGATGGCCCATCCACCCCGCCATGGGAACGCACCGTGAGCACCCCCGTGTGGGTGTGGCCACCCGGCCAAACAGAGCCCGTGCTGGCCGCCCACCTGCAAGTGCAAGGCCGCCAGGGCACCTGGCAATACAGTGCCCACCATGGGCTGGCACCGGCCCAGGCCCCTGACCCCATCGCCTTGCCCATCCGCCGATCCAGCCACGCCCTGCACTGGCAGGCTGACGATGGCCTGCCCGGCGTGGTGCGCGACGCCATGCCCCAGGGCTATGGGGCAGACCGCATCCAGGCCCTGTCCGGACGTTCGCTGACGCCGCTGGAGCTGCTGGCACATGGGCTGCCCGACTCGGCCGGGGCACTGGAAGTGTGCGCTGACCTGGCACGCAAGCTGGACTGGCAACCCGCCCCTTCGTCCGACTTGGCCCACCTGGCCACCGAGCTGGAGGCCGAAGCCCCGCCCAGCCGCGCCATCCGCCAGCTCAATGGCGACCACGGCACCAGCCAGGGTGGCGAAAAACCCAAGGCAACGGTGGTGCACCAGGGCGCACTGTGGCTGGCCAAGATGCAAGACCGGGGTGGCGTGGTGGGCCTGCCCGCGCGCGAACATGTGGCCATGACGCTGGCAGGCGAAGCGGGCATTCGGGTGCCCGCGTTGGACTTGCTGAATGCCGGGGCACACCAGATTTTTCTGATCCAGCGCTTTGACCGCTCGGGCGAGCCCGCACACCCGCTGCGGCACTTTTTTGCCAGCGCCCACACCGTGCTCGATTTACCTTTGGCTGCCACGCCCGGCGACCCGCGCCGCTCGTACCTCGTGCTGGCCGACCGCTTGCGCCGCTGGGCGCACCGCAGCCCCCACCTGGCCGACGACCTGCGCGAACTGTGGCAGCGCATGGCCTACAACGCCCTGGTGGGCAACACCGACGACCATCCCCGCAACCACGCCCTGCTGCACGACGGGCAGGCCTGGCGGCTGTCACCCGCGTTCGACATCACGCCCATCCACCAGGGTCATGGTGTGACCAACCCAGCCGAGCCACCAGGTGTGGTGCTGACCCTGTCCACCGGGGTGGACCGGTCAGCCCTGGCCACACCGCAAAGGCTGCTGGCTGCCATCCCCCACTTTGGTGTGGACTGGGCAGACGCGGCCCGCTGGCTGCTGACCACGGCCACACACGTGGCCAGCCAGTGGGAGAACCGCCTGCGCCACGCGCTGAACGAACCCAGCAGCGCGGCCACCCAGCGTGCGCTGGACCTGTGCCGCCCGGCTTTTCAACTGGCAACTTGGGTAGCCGACAACGCCTCTCACGTGACCGACACCGCTGCCGCGCTGGCCCAGGCCGCGCAGCGGCGCAAGCGCTGACCAGGCCTGGACGCGCGCCCTCCTAGAATGACAGCCCCCTGCCAAAGCGCCACGACATG
>JAVBXK010000131.1 GCA_030824555.1 bacterium | reverse complement strand
ACTGACTGCTGCGCATTCAGAGGCGGCCCCCAACCCCACCCCGTCCACCCGCCAGGTGTTGGTGTGCCGAGGGCAGAAGAGTTCAGCCGACGTGTGTTGGCACGCCGCGCATGCACCCAGGGCCAACGCCAACAACGTGTGGTTGTCAGGTGGTTCGTGTACCGCTCCCCGCCGCAGGCAGGGGGTGTGCTTTGTGGCCGCCTCTGAATGCGCAGCAGTCAGGTGAAGGCCACGGGGCACACCCCCTGACGGCGGCAGCGCCCACCAGTTAGGCAATCCAAAGCAACCAAACAGAACAACCAGGCAGCAAACAACAATTGAAAAACATAGCAAACTTGTTATTTAAATAAAGCGAAAAAGCAGTTTTTCATTCAAATTTCTGTCATTCGAATCACCACAAGGAGACACACCATGTCCGAACGCCACCCCATCATTGCCATCACCGGTTCATCGGGAGCGGGCACGTCCACCGTCACCCGCACGTTCGGCAACATCTTCAGGCGCGAAGGCCTGCGTTCGGCCATCATCGAAGGTGACAGCTACCACCGCTACGACCGCTTGGAAATGAAAGCCAAGGCCGCCGAGGCCGAGGCCGCAGGCAACAAACACTTCAGCCACTTCGGTGCCGACAACAACCTGTTCGGCGAGCTGGAAAACCTGTTCAAAACCTACGCCGAATCCGGCACGGGCCGCAGCCGCAAGTACCTGCACAACGCCGAAGAAGCCGCCCCTTACGGCCAAGCCCCCGGTACCTTCACCCCCTGGGAAACGCTGCCCGCCACGACCGACATCCTGTTTTACGAAGGCCTGCACGGTGCCGTCAAAACGGCCGAGCACGACATTGCCCAGTACCCCGACCTGCTGATCGGTGTGGTGCCCGTCATCAACCTGGAGTGGATCCAGAAAATCATCCGCGACAAAACCCAGCGCGGCTACAGCACCGAGGCCGTGACCGACACCATCCTGCGGCGCATGCCCGACTACGTGAACTACATCTGCCCGCAGTTCGAGCACACGCACGTCAACTTCCAGCGAGTGCCGGTGGTGGACACGTCCAACCCCTTCATCAGCCGCGACATCCCCAGCCCCGACGAAAGCATGGTGGTCATCCGCTTTGCCAAGCCCAAGGGCATCGACTTCCAGTACCTGCTGAACATGATCGACGGCAGCCACATGAGCCGGGCCAACACCATCGTGGTGCCCGGCGGCAAGATGGAACTGGCCATGCAGCTCATTTTCACGCCCTTCATCTGGCGAATGATGGAGCGCCGCAAACGTGCCCTGGGCGGTTGACCCCCGCCTTGCCCGACAATCGAAGGTTGCCGCATTTCAATTGGAGAACCCCTGCATGACCGCCCCCACCACACTCAATCTGGCCGCCCCGGACCGCCAGTTGGCCAACGCCATCCGCATCCTGGCAGTTGACGCTGTCCAGGCCGCCAACTCCGGCCACCCCGGCGCCCCCATGGGCATGGCCGACATAGCCGAGGTGCTGTGGGGCCCACGCTGGGGCCATTTGAAGCACAACCCTGCCAATCCGCATTGGGCCGACCGCGACCGCTTCGTGCTGTCCAACGGACACGGCTCCATGCTCATTTACGCGCTGCTGCACCTGACCGGTTACGACCTGCCCATGCAGGAGCTGAAAAACTTCCGCAAGCTGCACAGCAAAACGGCTGGCCACCCCGAAGTGGGCGTCACGCCCGGCGTCGAAACCACCACCGGCCCGCTGGGCCAGGGCATTGCCAACGGCGTGGGTTTTGCACTGGCTGAAAAGCTGCTGGCTGCCCAGTTCAACAAGCCCGGCCACGACGTGGTCGACCACTTCACCTACGTGTTCCTGGGTGACGGTTGCATGATGGAAGGCATCAGCCACGAGGTCTGTGCGCTGGCGGGCACGCTGCGCTTGTCCAAGCTGGTGGCGTTTTATGACGACAACGGCATCAGCATCGACGGCCACGTGGAAGGCTGGTTCACCGACGACACCCCCAAGCGCTTTGAAGCCTATGGCTGGAACGTGGTGCGCGCGGTGGACGGGCACAACCCCGCCGCCATCGATGCCGCCATCAAGGCTGCGAAAGCCCAGGCCGTGTTGGCCGATGGCAAGCCCACCCTCATTTGCTGCAAAACCGTCATCGGCATGGGTTCGCCCAACAAAGCTGGCACCCACGACGTGCACGGTGCCGCACTGGGTGCCGCCGAAGTGCAAGCCACCCGCGACGCACTGGGCTGGACCGCCGCACCGTTTGAAGTGCCCGCCGAGTTGGCCGGCCAGTGGAACGCCACCGCCAACGGCCAAACTGCCGAGAGCAGCTGGAACCAGCGCTTTGCTGCCTACCGCGCCGCATTTCCGGCTGAAGCAGCCGAGTTCGAGCGCCGCATGGCCGGTGACCTGCTGCCCGCGTTTGCCGACAAACTGCCCGAGGTGCTGGCCGCCATCGCCGCCAAACCCGATGCCTTTGCCACCCGCAAGAGCAGCCAGAACGCGCTGGACGTGTTGGCACCACTGGTGCCCGAGTTCTTCGGCGGCAGCGCCGACCTGACCGGCTCCAACCTCACCAACTTCAAGGGTTGCGTGAAGGCTGGCCGCGACACCTGGGGCAACCACCTGAGCTACGGCGTGCGCGAGTTCGGCATGGCCGCCATCATGAATGGCATGGCGCTGCACGGCGGCTTCATCCCCTACGGCGGCACCTTCCTCACGTTCAGCGACTACAGCCGCAACGCCATCCGCATGGCCGCGCTGATGAAGCAACGCGTGATCCACGTTTTCACGCACGACAGCATCGGCCTGGGTGAAGACGGCCCCACACACCAGAGCGTGGAGCATGTGCCATCCTTGCGCATCATCCCCGGTGTGGACGTGTGGCGTCCTGCCGATGGCCTGGAAACGGCTGTGGCCTGGGCCAGCGCCATCGAGCGCACAGACGGCCCCGCCGCCCTGTGCCTGAGCCGCCAGAACCTGCCCCGCCTGGCCGATGCGTCCATGGTCGGCAAGATTCGCCAGGGCGGTTACGTGCTGGCCGAAGGCGCCAACCCCGTGGCCGTGATCGTGGCCACCGGGTCTGAAACCTCTTTGGCCATGGAAGCGCACACGGCGCTGGCGGCAGAAGGCATCAGCACCCGCGTGGTGTCCATGCCCTGTACCAACGTGTTCGACCGCCAGCCCCAGGCCTATCAGGACGCCGTGCTGCCGCTGGCCCTGCCCACCGTGGCCATCGAAGCCGCCCAACCCGATTTCTGGCGCAAGTACGTGGGCCGCACTGGCAAGGTCATTGGCATGCCCACCTTCGGTGAGTCGGCCCCGGCCAAAGACCTGTACGCCTACTTCGGCATCACGACCGAAGCCGTGAAGGCTGCTGTGAAGCAGCTGGTGGGCTAAGCGGCTGAGAGTCTTTCGCTCATGCCCGCTCACCACCCCAAAACGCACCCACTCGGCGTTGCAAATGCGCGCCATAGCCCGAGCTATGGCTGTGCTTTGCGCCTTGATCGGGCGTGTTTTGGTGCGTTGCTCGGACACGCCCGAAAAACTCTCAGCCTCTGAGCGCCTGTTACCCCCCAGTTTCTGGATACGAGCCGCCGTATGAACCCGTTACCTTTCGATCTGGTCATGTTCGACCTCGATGGCACGCTCATCGAGACCGCACCTGAAATTTGCGATGCCACCAACGACACGCTCGCCCAGTTCGGGCGGCCGTTGGTCACGCAGGCGCAGGTGAATGACTGGATCGGGCACGGCACCCAGACGCTGCTGGTGCAGGCGCTGGCATCAGCCGGTGGCACCACGACCGATGCGGTGCGCCAGGCAGCTGACTTTGCGGCCATCAGCGCCGCGTTCGTGGGCCATTACGGCCAGCGTTGCGGCACGCGCAGCCACCTGTACCCCTATGTGCGCGAGGTGCTGCACATATTGAAGGGGCACGGCGTCAAGCTGGCCGTGGTCACGAACAAGGAGCAGCGCTACACCCAGGTGGTACTGGATGCGCACCAGCTGGCCCCGTTGTTCGACCGTGTCATCAGCGGCGACACCTTCGCCACCAAAAAGCCCACGCCGGTGGGCATCGAGGCCTGCCTGGCTGAGTTTGGTGTGGCGCGCGAGCGGGCGCTGTTCGTGGGCGATTCGTCCATCGACGTGGCCACCGCCCGCAACGCCGGTGTGCCGGTGTGGGTGCTGCCGTACGGATACAACATGGGCGAGCCCATAGAGTCTTGCCAGCCTGACCGCGTGGTGGCCGATTTTTCGGCACTGGTGGCGGCTGATGTGGCCACGCAGTTTGATAAAGCGCTTGCTGGTGCGGTTTGATGCTACTTAATATGTAGCTTGAAACCCAATAAAATAAAGCGGTCAGCCGTTTTCAGATTCTAAAAATTTTCACCTTGGAGATTCACTCATCATGACCATCAAAGTAGGCATCAACGGATTTGGCCGCATCGGCCGCATGGTGTTCCGCGCAGCCGTGCAGAACTTTTCTGACATCGAAATCGTCGCCATCAATGACCTGCTCGAACCCGACTACCTCGCCTACATGCTGCAATACGACAGCGTGCATGGCCGTTTCAAGGGTGAAGTCTCCGTATCTGGCCACAACCTCGTCGTCAACGGCAAGTCCATCCGCCTGACCGCCGTCAAAGACCCCGCCGAACTCAAATGGGGTGAAGTCGGTGCCGACGTGGT
>JAVBXK010000016.1 GCA_030824555.1 bacterium | reverse complement strand
CCAGCCCGCCACACAGGCCCCCACCGCGTCTTCGATTTGTTGTCTGCCATGTCGGTCTCTTTGCCCCATGAATTGCACCGCCACCGCATTGTGCTGGCCGACGACCATGCGATTTTCCGGGATGGCCTGAAGCTGCTGCTGGGCATGCAGCCCGGTTTCGATGTGGTGGGTGAGGTGGGCGACCTGTCCCACCTGATGGACTGCGTGCGCACCACCCAGCCCAGCGCGGTGGTGATGGACTACCACATGCCCGGTGGCGACGCATCGGCACTGATGGCCTACATGGGCCAGCGCTACCCGAACATCAAGCGCGTGGCGCTGACGGCGACCCGTTCGGGTGTGGTGCTCAAACAGTTGCTGGCCGTGAAGGCCGATGCCGTGCTGCTGAAGGATTGCAGCGGGGCCGAGCTGGTGGCGTGTTTGCGCGAGGTGCTGGTGCAAGGGCGCACGGTCATCGCCCCCGAGGTGCTGCGGCTGGCCGAAGCAGCCGACGGCGGCCTGACGCGGCGCGAGCTGCAAATCCTCAAGCTGCTGTACGACGGGCAGAGCAACGTTGCCATTGCCCAGACGCTGTCGCTGTCACCCAAAACGGTGGACAAACACCGCGAAAACATCATGCGCAAAATGGCAGTCAACTCGCTGGCGCAGCTGTTCAAGGCCGTGCACGCCAGGGGGTTGCTGTTGGCATCAGGCAGCGAAGACCTCAATTGAGTCATGTAAACAGAGCAAACTGTTGTTCTATAGCAAGCGGTAGAGCCACTTTTTGTTCAGAATTTTCGTCCCACGGTACCAGTTTGCCCACGCGCACACCCAGCAGCCGCAACGGGCGCGCCAGCGGTGCGCGCTTGAGGGCCTGGGTGGCCGCGTGCCGCAAGTCGGCGGCGGTGCGCACGGGGTGGGGCAGGCTGTGGTCGCGGGTGACGATCTGGAAGTCGGCAAACCGCAGCTTGATGCCCACTGTGTGGCCCGCGTAGCCCTTGCGCTCAAGGTCGGCGGCGACCTGTTCGCACAGGCGGGTGAAGATGGCCCCCAGCTCGGCGCGGTCGCGCACGGCATGCAGGTCGCGCTCGAAGGTGGTTTCTCGGCTGATGCTGACGGGCTCGCTTTCGGTCACCAGCGGCCGGGTGTCGCGGCCCCAGGCCGCCTCGTGCAGCCAGGCCCCGTAGGTTTTGCCAAAGTGGTCGCGCAGCCACGCGGGCTCGCGCGCGGCCAGGTCGCCGATGGTGTGTATGCCTTGGGCCGCCAATTTGGCTTCTGCTTTGGGGCCGATGCCGTTGACCTTGCGGCAGGGCAGGGGCCAGATGTGGGTTTGCAGATCGGCCTCGTGCACGATGGCAATGCCGTTGGGCTTGTTGAACTCGCTGGCCATCTTGGCCAGCAGCTTGTTGGGTGCCACGCCCACCGAGCAGGTCAGCCCCGTGGCTTCGAAGATGCTTTTTTGTATCAGCCGCGCCAGCACGCGCCCGCCTTCGCGCTGACCGCCGGGCACGGCCGTGAAGTCGATATATACCTCGTCCACCCCCCGGTCTTCCATGACCGGGGCAATGTCGGTGATGACGGCCTTGAACGCGCGGGAGTAGCGGCGGTACTCGTCAAAGTCCACCGGTAGCAGGATGGCATCGGGGCACAACTTGGCCGCCTTCATCATCCCCATGGCCGAGCCCACGCCGAACTGGCGGGCCGCATACGTGGCGGTGGTGATCACGCCACGCCCGGTGTAGCCCGACAGGCGCGGGAACAGCTCGACCGGGATGCGCCCCAGGTCGGCCACGGTCCAATCCCGTTCGGGCTGGTGCTGGCGGGCCAGTGCCAGGGCATCGGTGTCAAACGACACGCCGCGCCGCCTGCCGCCGCCAATCACCACGGGCAGCCCTTTGAGTTGCGGGTAGCGCAGCAGTTCGACCGACGCGTAAAACGCGTCCATGTCGAGGTGGGCGATGCGGCGAAGGGGTAGCTCAGCTGGCATGGGGGCGATTTGCCGCACCGCAGGCCAGGTTGGCAAACCGGGCCAGCAAGCTGGCCGCCACGGGTGTGGGTTGCACGGCTGCGTTCAGTTCGTGGACGGATGCGCCCTGCTGGACCAGGCTGCCGCTCAGGTGTTCGATGTATGCACGCGTCGCGTCGATGTCGAACTCAGGGTGAAACTGCACGCCCCATGCGCAGCGGCCCACCCGGAAGGCATGGTGGGGCTCGAACCGGTTGTGGGCCAGGTGAACCGCGCCTTGCGGCAGTTCACTGACCGATTGCCGGTGTGCCACCTGTGCGGGCCAATGGCTGGGCAGGGCAGCAAACAGGGGGTCGTTGTCGCCTTCATGGGTGCGCCACACGTCGGTGGTGCCCACTTCCAGGCCTTCGGGGTGGTCGTCCACGGTGCCGCCCAGCGCGTGGGCCAGCAATTGGTGGCCGTAGCAAATACCCAGCACGGGCAGGCCTGCGTTGACTGCATCGCGCAACCAGCAGGCGGTGTGCTCGCTCCAGCCTTCGCGGTCGGTCACCATGGCGTGCGAGCCGGTCACCACCACGCCTGCCAGCGGCGTGTCGGGCTGTTTGCTGGCTTGGGGCGGTGGCAGTACGTCGCCCTGGCGGGGGTCGCAGACTTCGATGTCCAGTACCTGCCCAGATGCGCGCAGGCCGTGCGATATCCAGTCTTCAAAGTCGCCCTGCGCACTGCGCACATGAGGCAAGGTATCGCCCAGTTTGACGATCAGCAGTCGGGTGGCGGTCATGGTTCGGTCGGGCAACGGGTCAGGTGGTCAGCGGGCGGTGGGGCCTGTGCGCAGGTTGTGTGTGCAGGCCAGCCGTCAATTGTCGGCTGACTCGGTTGCCCCGGTGGCCTGGTCGCGGGATTGTTGTAACCAGTGTTGGGCATCTTCTGGCAAATGGTGCCAGCAGTCGGTCAACGGGGCGGGCAGCAGGCCTGCTTCGTCCAGCACCTTCAGGCGGGCAGCTTCCTGGGCGATGCCCAGCAACTCCCCGGCTTGCGGCCACTGGAAGCGGGCCATGGGGTCCACCTGCGCGGTCAGTGTGCCCACCACGTTATCGGGCAGCTCCCACCGTGCGGCCACGCGGTGCGACAGGATGGCCACCACGTGCGCCACGTCCTGCGCAGCCTGGTTGTCGCTGGTGGTGTCGGGCCGCTCGGCCATGAGTACCTTGCGTGGGCCCAGGCCGTGGGCATCCTGGCGGGCCAGGTGGGCCACGCGGTCGGCCATGCGCAGCGCCACCAATTGGCCGATGTTCAGGGCCAGCCCCGACAAAAAAGCCTCGAACGGGTCTACGCCGCGTGCGGGTGCCAGGGCGCGCGAGGCTTGGGCACACGCCTCGCCCAAGGCCCACACGCGGGCGGCCCCGGCTTGCACCAGAGGCCCGGCATCGGCCCCGAGCACCGGACGAAAGGCCACGCGCGCAATCAGCATGCGCAAGCCCTGACTGCCCAGCAGGCGCACCGCGTCTTCGGTTTGAGTGACTTTGTCGCCACGCTGGTACAGCGCGCTGTTGGCTTCTTTCAGGGCTTCGGCCAGCAGCGATACGTCCTGTTCGATCAGCTCCGCCAGGTCGTGGGCGGAGCTGTGCTCGTTGCGCAAGCTGCGCAGCAGGCCGGGCAGCACTTTGGGCACACGGGGCACCCAGTCGGCAGCACGGGTGGTGTCCAGGCTCATGTGCTCGATGGCATCCGCCAGCGAAGCCAGCGTCAGCCCGTGGGCATGGGATGGCGCCACATGCGTTGCGGCCAGGCTGAACACCCAACGCGTGGTGGCCGTCTGGACGTTGAAGTCGGCCGCTGTGTCGAGCGGGTTGGGTGCCTGGTGGGTCGCCGGTGCGGTGCGCGCGGTGTCAGCTGCGGTGCCCGCGTGCACAGTGGTCATGCCGGGTACCAAGCTGGGGGCATCTCCTGCCGGTTGCGGCGGCACAGACGGTGGCTGGGTCGTGCCGTCAATGCCTTCAGGGGCCTTGGGGCCGATGAGCTTGTGGATCCAGTTGAACATGGTAGGCAGTCGGTGGAGCGGGTGGGGGCAGCGTCGGCGTTCAGAGCGTTCGCCGGGCCGCCCCAAGAACGACTGTACCCCCTCGGGGGGCTGGCGCAGCCAGGGTTGGGGGGCTCAGTCGGGCAGGGCGGCGCGCCAGCGGTCGTCCCACGCAATGGGCGTGTTGTCTGTTTCGGCAGGAAACCCATCTTGCTGAAGACCTTGCAGCAAACGCCGGTCACGTTTGGTGGGGCGACCCTGTGGTTGCGCCAGTGCCGGCTCGGGTGCCAGGCGGCGCTGTTCGGCGGCAGCCAGGCGGTCGCGCAAGCTGTCGGCGGTTTCTTCGTACAGGGTTTGGGCCACGGGAGCGGGGCCGCGCACGTCGCTCAGGGCGCACACCTGGATGGTGCGCACCACGGGCCCGCTGCGCACGGCCACCAGGTCACCAGGCCTCACCTCGCGTGATGGCTTGGCCACCTGCCCGTTGACCAGCACGCGGCCCTTGTTCAACTCGTCGGTTGCCAGCGAGCGTGTTTTGTGGAACCGGGCGGCCCACAGCCATTTGTCAATGCGGAGTTTGTCCATGCGTGCACAGTATGCCGCGCCTGCGCATGCTCGGGTGCGGCTCAGGCAGCCGCTGACATGGGTTCAAGCACTGGTGCTGAAGTGGTCGGCTGACAGATGTCACGTTCTACACTTGGCGCCATGAGCACTGCCACCCTTACCCCCTTCAAGCTTGGCCCGGCATCGGGCGCATCAGCAGCCCTTGCCGCCCCTGGCGCCGCCACGCACCAGGCCGTGCACATTGACCTGGGTGACCGCAGTTACCCCATTCTGGTGGGCCCGGCACTGCTGGACAACCCGGCCACGTTTGCCCAGTGCCCCCAGGCCGCGCAGGCGCTGATCGTGACCAACACCACTGTCAGCCCCATGTATGCCCAGTGCTTGCTGCAGGCCATTTCTCCGCTCTACAAACAGGTGCATGTGCTGGCCCTGCCCGATGGCGAAGCCTATAAAGACGGTGCGACGCTCAACCTGATTTACGACCAGCTGCTGGGCAGCACGGCCGACCGCAAAACCGTGCTGTACGCGCTGGGCGGCGGCGTGGTGGGCGACATGACGGGCTTTGCCGCAGCCTGCTACATGCGCGGTGTGCCCTTTGTGCAGGTGCCCACCACACTGTTGGCGCAGGTGGACAGCAGCGTGGGCGGCAAAACCGCCATCAACCACCCGCTGGGCAAAAACATGATCGGTGCGTTCTACCAGCCCCAGTTGGTGGTGTGCGACCTGGACACGCTGAACACCCTGCCCGTGCGCGAGCTGAGCGCCGGGTTGGCCGAGATCATCAAATACGGCCCCATTGCCGACATGGCGTTTCTGGACTGGATCGAGACCAACCTGCCCGCGCTGCTGGCCCGCGACCCGCAGGCGCTGGCCACGGCGGTGCGCCGCAGCTGCGAAATCAAGGCCTGGGTGGTGGGCCAGGACGAGAAGGAGGGCGGCATCCGCGCCATATTGAATTACGGCCACACCTTTGGCCATGCCATCGAGGCAGGGCTGGGATATGGCGAGTGGCTGCACGGCGAGGGCGTGGGGTGCGGCATGGTCATGGCATCGCATTTGAGCCAACGCATGGGCTGGGTGGACGAGGCCTTTGTGCAGCGCATCACCCGCCTGGTGAAGGCCGCCGGCCTGCCCACCGTGGGGCCCGACCTGGGTGCCGAGCGCTACCTGGCGCTGATGCGCGGCGACAAAAAGAGCGAGGGTGGCGACATCAAATTCGTGCTGATCGGCAACGGCCCCTTGAGCGCAGGCGGCAGCGGCCCCGGCACGGCCACCACCCAAAGCGCCCCCGAGGCGCTGGTGCGCGAGGTGCTGGCTGCCTGCACGCAGAGCGCCGCCTGACCTGGTAAACCCCATGCTGCCCGCCCCACTCGATGCCGCCCAACTGCGTTTGACCGTGGACCCCGCCAGCCTGGGGTTTGCCGACACGTCCGAGCTGGTGCACGACGCCTTGCCCTGGGTGGGGCAGGAGCGGGCCCATGCCGCCACACGGTTCGGCTTGGGGATGATGGAGCCCGGCTACAACCTGTTTGTGCTGGGCGAGGTGGGCAGTGGCCGCTCGTCGCTGTTGCGCCAGGAGGCCTTGTCGGTGGCTGCCACCCGGCCGGTGCCGCCCGACCTGTGCTACATCCACAACTTCGACGTGCCCGAGCGCCCGCTGGCCTTGCGCATGCCCGCCGGACAGGGGCACGAGTTGCGCCAGCGCATGGCCGATCTGGTCAAGACCTTGCAGACCGACATCCCCAAGCTGTTGGCCCGCCCCGAGGTCAAGGCCGAAAGCATGCGCATCCGCAAGACCTTTGACGAGCAGGAGGCCGTGGCCTACCAGGCGCTGGCCGCCTACGCGCAGGAGCGGCACTTTGCGCTGCGCAAAGACGAGGGCCAGCTGATGTTCACCTACGTGGGCGAGTCGGGTGAGCCCATGACCGAGGCCGAGGCGGCCAAGCTGCCCGCAGCCGAGCGCGCCCGCGTCGACACGCTGGAGCAGGCGCTGCGTGGCGAGATTCTGCGTTTTCTGGAGATCGCCGGGCCACTGGAGCGCCGCGCCAACGAGGCGCTGGACGCGCTGAACAAGCAGACCGTCAAGCCACTGCTGGACCATGGTTTGCAGGCCATCCGCGTGGCGCTGAAAAAACACATCAAGGATTCGGTCAAGCTGGGCAATTTCCTGGACCAGGTGGCGCAGGACGTGCTGGGCCACCTGGAACTGTTCGAGGTGTTCGAAGCCGACGACGAGGGCCGCCAGGAGGCCCTGGCCGCCTTGCTGCTGCGCTACCGCGTCAACGTGGTGGTGGACAACGCCGGGCGTGCCGGTGCGCCGGTCATTTCGGAAGACAACCCGATTTTTCGGACGCTGTTCGGCAGCATCGAATACCAGTCGGATGAAGACGTGCTGGTGACCGATTTTTCGCGCATCCGCGCGGGCAGCCTGCTCAAGGCGCATGGCGGCTTTTTGCTGCTGCACCTGCGCGACCTGATCGCTGACGAGCTGGTGTGGGAGAAGCTGCGCCGCTTCATGCGCAACGGGCGCTTGCAAATCGAGGAGCCCGTGTCGCTGCTGTCGGCGCTGCCGTCGGTGTCGCTGGAGCCCGAGGCGGTGGACGTGCAGGTCAAGGTCATCCTCATCGGCACGGCCGAGCAGTACTACGCCGTACAAGAGGGCGACCCGGAGTTTGCCCGCCACTTCAAAGTCAAGGTGGACTTTGCCGACACCTTCGTCAGCACGCCAGACACCCGCCACGCGTGCGCCGTGTTCGTGGCCAAGCTGTGCCAGCAGCGGGGTTTGCCGCACTGCACGGCGGCAGCGGTGGCGCGTTTGCTGGAAGAAGCACACCGCGAGGCCGACGACCAGGCCCGCCAGAGCGCCCTGTTTGCCGCCACCGAGGCCCGCGTGCTCGAAAGCGCCGCCCTGGCCCGCCAGCGGGGTGCCAGCAAGGTCGATGCCTGCGACGTGGTTGCCGCGCTGCAGGCACATTGCTACCGCCACAACCTGCCCGAGCAGGCGCTGCAAGAATCGGTGGCCGATGGCGAACGCCTGATCACCGTGCACGGCAGCCAGGCAGGTCAGCTCAACGGCCTGACGCAGATCGACCTGGGTGACTACCGCTTTGGCCTGCCTGTGCGACTGACGGCACGCACCTTCGCGGGCAACCGGGGGGTGCTGAACATCGAGCGCGAGGTGGCCATGTCCGGCCCCATCCACGACAAGGGTGTGCTCATCCTGCAAAGTCACCTGGGAGCGCTGTTTGCCCACATCGCACCGTTGGCCATGACAGCGTCCATCGTGTTCGAGCAGGAGTACAACGGTGTCGAGGGCGACTCGGCTTCATGTGCCGAGCTGTACGTGCTGCTGTCGTCGCTGTCAGGGGTGCCGCTGAAGCAGGGCATCGCTGTGACCGGCGCGGTCAACCAGTTTGGCGAGGTGTTGCCCATCGGCGGCCTGAACGAAAAAATCGATGGCTATTTCCGCATTTGCCAGCAGCAGGGGCTGGACGGCGAGCAGGGCGTGCTGATACCGGCACGCAACCGCCGCCACCTGATGCTGTCTGCCGACGTGGTGCAGGCGGTGGCCGAGGGGCGCTTTCATGTGCACACCCAGCAGCATGCCCACGAGGGTTTGCAACTCCTCACCGGGCTGGACGTGGGGGTGCTGGACGGTACGGGACACTACCCCCCAGCCACCGTGCTGGGCCGGGCGCAGGCGCGGTTGCTGACCTTCAGGCGTGCGGTTGCCCGTTTGGCGAGAAGGTAATGCTGATAGCTATGAAGTTTTTATGCGTAAGCGGTGAAGGCATATTTTCTTCATTTTATTGATGTCTGACGTCTGAACCCCTCTCTGTTGACATGACCCTTCACCACCTGGCCTCTGACCCCGCCGCCACCCGTGGCCGCCGCTTTGCCGAAGCACCCGCGCCGACCCGCAGCGACTACCAGCGCGACCGTGATCGCATCGTGCACAGCACGGCCTTTCGGCGGCTGGTCTACAAAACACAGGTGTTTTTGAACCACGAGGGCGACCTGTTCCGCACCCGCCTCACGCACAGCCTGGAGGTGGCGCAGCTGGGCCGCAGCATTGCCCGCAGCCTGGGGCTGAACGAAGACCTGACGGAGGCCATATCGCTGGCCCACGACCTGGGCCACACGCCGTTTGGCCACGCGGGCCAGGATGCCCTGAACGCCTGCATGCGCGAACACGGCGGGTTCGAACACAACCTGCAAAGCCTGCGCGTGGTGGATTCGCTGGAAGAGCGCTACCCCGCCTTCGACGGGCTGAACTTGTGCTTCGAAACGCGCGAAGGCATCCTGAAGCACTGCTCCCGCCCGCATGCCGAGGCGCTGGAGGTGCAGGAGCCCGGTGGCGTGGGTCAGCGATTTTTGCTGGGCCACGCGCCGTCGCTGGAAGCGCAGCTGTGCAACCTGGCGGATGAAATTGCCTACAACGCCCACGATGTGGACGATGGCGTGCGCTCGGGCCTCATCACGCTGGAGCAGGTGGCCACCGTGCCGCTGTTCGGGCGCTTCATGGCCGATGCGCTGGCGGCGCACCCGCAGCTCAAAGGGCGGCGCCTGTTGTTCGAATCGATCCGCCTCATGCTCAGCGCACAGGTGTACGACGTGATCGACGCGACCCGTGCCGCCGTGGCCGACGCAGGCATCACCTCGCATGCACAGGTGCCCACCGCCGGGCGGCTGGTGCGGTTTTCGGATGGCATGCGGACTGAGTCCACCGCGCTGAAGCGGTTTCTGTTCCAGAACCTGTACCGCCACCCGCAGGTGACCGGTTCCATGGACCGCGCCAGCCGGGTGGTGACCGAACTGTTCGGGCTGTACACGGCCGAGCCGCCTGCCCAACTGGCGCGCCGCGAAGGTGACACACCCGCGCGTGCCGTGGCCGATTACATTGCCGGCATGACCGACCGGTTTGCGCTGTCAGCCCACCGTGAATGGAGTGGACAATCGCTGTTCGATTGAAGACCGCACACCGACAGAACGAACAGGGAGTCCCACCATATGAGCTTTTTGCAGCAGCTCAAAAACCAGGCCAATGACCTGCAAAGCCGCCAGGGACAGGTGGTGCAGCACCTGGATGCCAATGTAGCGGCCACCGAAGATGCCTGCCAGACGGTATGGCACTACCTGTCGGAACTGGCCGTGCAGCTGAACATCATCCAGCCTGCGTCTCGTGACATCAGCCTGGACGGTAAAACCAAGTGGCCGCCCATGAAGCTGGCCGATTTCCGCTTCGATGCCCGAAAAAAAATCCTGCGCCAGCGCGAAGTGACCGAGCACCTGGCACTGGGCTGGTGCGCCGTGCCCGCCCACCCCACGTCAGACCGTGGCAGCGTGAGCGTCAACTTCCCGCCCGACCTGGAGCGGGTGGAAAGCCGGTTGCGTGTGGGGCAAATCAAACACGAGCGCCTGGAACAGCGCCACCCCGACTCGCACAAACTGCTGTCCATCGTGTTCGAGCACGACCTGGCCGCTCGCGGTGGGGTGGTGCTCACACCTGACCACGACCAGGCCGCGTTTCGCCTGCGTTTGCTGGGCGTGACCGGCTTGGTGGCTCAGCAAGCAACGGTGCCGGTCAAACAGATCACGGGTGCCTGGCTGGACGACCTGGCCAAGGCCGTCGTGGGGCAGCCCAGCAGCTGGGGTTGAACAGGTATACACCATGGCCCGCCAACCCCGCCTGAGCCTCACCGGTCAACTCCACCATGTGCTGTGGCGTGGCAACGGGCATGAAGTGGTGTTTGCCGATGCGCATGACCGCCAGGCGTTCACCGCGCTGCTGGTGCAGCACGCGCTGGCGCAGGGTGTGGCGGTGCATGCATGGGCGTTGATGCCCGACCACATTCACCTGCTGGCCATGCCCGTGCGCGACGGGGCGCTCAGCCTGTGCATGCAGGCGGTGGGGCGCAGTTACGTGCAGGCGTTCAACCGCCGCCACGGCCGCCGGGGCACTTTGTGGGAAGGGCGCTACCGCTCGACCGTGCTGGAGGCCGACCCTTGGCTGCTGCGCGCCATGGTCTGGATGGACACGCACCCGCAGCGCCACGGAGCCGGTGTGGCAGCCGTCAGTGGGGCAGAGCTGCCAACGGCCGGTGCGCACCCGTGGGTCACCGCCGGGCATTACCTGGGGGTGTCGAGCATCAAAGGCCTCACCGTGCCGCCCCAGTATTGGGCGCTGGGCAACACGCCCTTCGCGCGCGAGGCGGCGTACCGCACCTTGTTGGCGCACGGCTGTGACGCCACCACCCAGGCGGCGCTGACCGATGCGGCCCTGAAAGGCTGGGTGTTGGGGTCTGACGCGTTCGTTGCCGGTTTGCAGCAAGGCACCGCGCGGCGGTTGCAAAAAGGTCGGCCAGGTCGTCCGGTGGCTGTGCCGCGCGATGCCTTGCAGTAGTTTCAAGTGAAAATGGTCATCAGCGCTTTATGGGTGTCATTCTTTGCTATGTATGTAAACATGTCCCCAATTAATAGTTGAGCAATTTTATTTTGATTTATATGGGTTCTGACCCTATTTAAATTGCTTGGCATGATTGCTGCAATGCAATATCCTCTCGGTTTTACGTTCAATTCTTGAGGAGTTTGGTGTGACCAACCCCAGCGACATCCAGCACATGCAGCAGCACGGCCTTTACGACCCCGCCAACGAGCACGACGCGTGCGGCGTGGGCTTCGTGGCACACATCAAGGGGCAGAAGTCCCATGCCATCGTGGGCCAGGCGCTCAAGATCCTCGAAAACCTGGATCACCGGGGTGCCGTGGGCGCCGATGCCCTCATGGGCGACGGCGCGGGCATCCTCATTCAGCTGCCCGACCAGTTGTTCCGCGAAGACATGGCCCGGGCTGGCAAGGCCCCTGACGGGTCTGTCGGCGTGACGTTGCCACCTGCAGGCGAGTACGGCGTGGGCATGATCTTCCTGCCCAAAGAGCACGCTTCCCGGTTGGCCTGCGAGCAGGAAATGGAACGCGCCATCAAGGCCGAAGGCCAGGTGCTGCTCGGCTGGCGCGACGTGCCGGTCAACGTCGACATGCCCATGTCGCCCCGCGTGCGGGCCAAAGAGCCCATCATCCGCCAGGTGTTTGTGGGCCGGGGCAACGACGTGATCGTGCAAGACGCGCTGGAGCGCAAGTTGTACGTCATCCGCAAGAAGGCCAGCAAGGCCATCTCCAAGCTGGGCCTGAAGCACAGCAAAGAGTATTACGTGCCCAGCATGAGCAGCCGCACCATCATTTACAAAGGCTTGCTGCTGGCCGACCAGGTGGGCACCTATTACCTCGACCTGACCGACGAGCGCTGCACCTCGGCCTTGGGGCTGGTGCACCAGCGCTTCTCGACCAACACCTTCCCCGAGTGGCCACTGGCCCACCCGTACCGCTACGTGGCGCACAACGGTGAAATCAACACCGTCAAGGGCAACTACAACTGGATGAAGGCACGCGAAGGCGTGATGTCGTCCCCTGTGCTGGGCGACGACCTGAAGAAGCTCTACCCCATCAGCTTCCCCGACCAGTCCGACACCGCCACCTTCGACAACTGCCTGGAACTGCTGACCATGGCCGGCTACCCGCTGGCCCAGGCTGTGATGATGATGATCCCCGAGCCGTGGGAACAGCACACCATGATGGACGAGCGTCGCAAGGCGTTCTACGAGTACCACGCCGCCATGATGGAGCCTTGGGACGGCCCTGCGTCCATCGTGTTCACCGATGGCCGCCAGATCGGCGCCACGCTGGACCGCAACGGCCTGCGCCCTTCACGCTACTGCATCACCGATGACGACATGGTCATCATGGGTTCCGAAGCCGGCGTGTTGCCCGTGCCCGACAGCAAGATCGTCAGCAAATGGCGTCTGCAGCCCGGCAAGATGTTCCTGATCGACCTGGAGCAGGGCCGCATGATCAACGACGAGGAGCTCAAAGCCAACCTCGCGCACAGCAAGCCCTACAAGCAGTGGATCGAGAACCTGCGCATCCGCCTCGATGACGTGGCGCACCCCGTGGCCGGTGAGGCCGATGCGGGCATGCAGGCACCGGGCGAAGAGTCCACCCACGCGGCTATGGACGGCGTGTCGCCCGCATTGCTGGACCTGCAGCAGGCTTTTGGCACCACGCAGGAAGACATCAAGTTCCTGCTGGCACCCATGGCGCAAGCGGGCGAAGAAGCCATCGGCTCCATGGGCAACGACAGCCCGTTGGCCGTGTTGTCCGGCAAAAACAAGCCGCTGTACAGCTACTTCAAGCAGCTGTTCGCGCAGGTGACCAACCCGCCCATCGATCCCATCCGCGAAGCGATCGTGATGAGTCTGGTGAGCTTCATCGGTCCAAAGCCCAACCTGCTGGACATCAACCAAGTCAACCCGCCCATGCGCCTGGAGGTGAGTCAGCCCGTGCTGGACTTCGCCGACATGGCCAAGCTGCGCAACATCGAACAGTCCACCCAGGGCAAGTTCAAGAGCGCCACGCTGGACATCACCTACCCCGTGTTGTGGGGCCGCGAGGGCGTGGAGGCCAAACTGGCCTCGCTGTGCGCCGAAGCGGTGGACGCCATCAACGGTGGCAAAAACATCCTCATCATCAGCGACCGTGGCGTGACGCCCACGCAGGTGGCCATTCCCGCACTGCTGGCGCTGTCGGCCATTCACCAGCACCTGGTGCGTGGCGGCCTGCGCACCAGCGTGGGCCTGGTGGTGGAAACCGGCACGGCCCGCGAGGTGCACCACTTCGCCGTGCTGGCGGGCTACGGTGCCGAGGCCGTTCACCCCTACCTGGCCCTGCAAACGCTGGTCAGCTTGCACAAAGACCTGCCAGGTGACCTGAGCGCCGAGAAGGCCGTCTACAACTACATCAAGGCAGTGGGCAAGGGCTTGTCCAAGATCATGTCCAAGATGGGCGTGAGCACCTACATGAGCTACTGCGGCGCGCAGCTGTTCGAGGCCATCGGCATCAACGCCGCCACCATCCAGAAGTACTTCACCCGCACCCCCAGCAAGGTGGAAGGCATTGGCGTGTTCGAGCTGGCCGAAGAGGCGCTGCGCATGCACAAGGCCGCTTTCGGCAACGACCCCGTGCTGGCCACCATGCTGGACGCCGGTGGCGAGTACGCTTGGCGCGCCCGTGGCGAAGAGCACATGTGGACGCCCGACGCCATTGCCAAGTTGCAGCACAGCACACGTGCCAACAACTGGAACACGTACAAGGAATACGCCCAGATCATCAACGACCAGAGCAAGCGCCACATGACGCTGCGCGGCCTGTTCGAGTTCAAGGTGGACCCCGCCAAAGCCATTCCGCTGGACGAGGTCGAGCCCGCCAAGGAAATCGTCAAGCGGTTTGCCACGGGTGCCATGTCGCTGGGGTCCATTTCGACCGAGGCGCACGCCACGCTGGCGATTGCCATGAACCGCATCGGGGGAAAAAGCAACACCGGCGAAGGCGGTGAAGACGCCGCGCGTTACCGCAACGAGCTGAAGGGCATCCCCATCACCAAGGGCGAAACCCTGGCATCGGTCATCGGCAAAGACGTGGTCGAGGTCGACATGCCGCTGGAAGCGGGCGACAGCCTGCGTTCCAAGATCAAGCAGGTGGCATCAGGCCGTTTCGGCGTGACCGCCGAATACCTGGCCAGTGCAGACCAGGTGCAGATCAAGATGGCCCAGGGCGCCAAGCCTGGCGAAGGCGGTCAGTTGCCAGGTGGCAAGGTCAGCAACTACATCGGCAAGCTGCGCCACAGCGTGCCCGGTGTGGGCCTGATTTCGCCCCCGCCGCACCACGACATCTACTCCATCGAAGATTTGGCGCAGTTGATCCACGACTTGAAAAACGTGGCACCGCACGCTGACATCTCCGTCAAGCTGGTGTCCGAAATCGGTGTGGGCACCATCGCTGCAGGCGTGGCCAAGTGCAAGGCCGACCACGTGGTGATCGCCGGTCACGACGGTGGCACGGGCGCATCGCCCTGGTCGTCCATCAAGCATTGCGGTTCACCCTGGGAAATCGGCCTGGCCGAAACCCAGCAAACGCTGGTGCTCAACGGCCTGCGCAGTCGCATCCGGGTGCAAACCGACGGTCAGCTGAAAACCGGTCGCGACGTGGTCATCGGTGCCCTGCTGGGTGCTGACGAGTTTGGCTTCGCCACCGCACCGCTGGTGGTCGAGGGCTGCATCATGATGCGCAAGTGCCACCTCAACACCTGCCCGGTGGGTGTGGCCACGCAAGACCCCGAGCTGCGCAAGAAGTTCAGCGGCAAGGCCGAGCACGTCGTCAACTACTTCTTCTTCATCGCAGAAGAGGCCCGCCAGATCATGGCGCAGCTGGGCATCCGCACGTTCGACGAACTGGTGGGGCGCGCAGACTTGCTCGACATCAAGCAGGGCCTGGCGCACTGGAAGGCGCAGGGCCTGGACTTCAGTCGCCTGTTTGCCGTGCCCGCTGTGGAGTCGGCCAGCCAGCGCTATCACACCGAAACGCAGAACCACGGCCTGGAAAAAAGCCTGGACAACGTGCTGATCGCCAAGAGCCGCCCCGCCATCGACAAGGGCGAAAAAGTGCGCTTCATGGAAGCCGCCCGCAACGTCAACCGCTCGGTCGGTGCCATGTTGTCGGGTGCAGTGACCAAGGTTCACCCGGAAGGGCTGCCTGACGACACCATCCACATCCAACTCGAAGGCACGGGTGGTCAGTCGTTCGGCGCGTTCCTGTGCAACGGCATCACGCTGTACCTGATCGGTGAGGCCAACGACTACACCGGCAAGGGCCTGTCGGGCGGCCGCGTGGTGGTGCGCCCCAGTCTGGACTTCCGTGGCGTGGCCACGCAGAACATCATCGTGGGCAACACAGTGATGTACGGTGCCACCAGCGGCGAGGCCTTCTTCGCCGGCGTGGCGGGCGAGCGCTTTGGCGTGCGCCTGTCGGGTGCCACCGCCGTGGTGGAAGGCACCGGCGACCACGGTTGTGAATACATGACCGGCGGCACCGTGGCCGTGCTGGGTAAAACCGGCCGCAACTTTGCCGCGGGCATGAGCGGCGGTGTGGCCTATGTGTATGACGAAGACGGCAAATTTGCCCAACGCGCCAACACGGCCATGGTCAGCCTGGAAAAAGTGCTGCCTGCGGCCGAGCAAGAGGCATGCGTGCCCCGCGCCGTGTGGCACAAAGACCAGACCGACGAAGCCCTGCTGAAAAAGCTGCTGGAAGACCAGCTGCGCTGGACCGGCAGCCGCCGTGCCCGTGAACTGCTGGACGACTGGGCCAACGCGCGCGCCAAGTTCGTCAAGGTCTTCCCCAACGAGTACAAACGTGCGTTGGGTGAAATAAATGCAAAAAAAGTGGCTCCTGCGCTTGCTGAGCCTGCGAAGGCAGCTAGCAAAAAAGCTGCTACCGCCAAGTAATCCCACCGACCGATCAAAGGAATCCGCATCATGGGAAAAGTCACTGGCTTCATGGAATTTGAGCGTCTGGAAGAGGGCTACAAGCCCGTTGCCGAACGTCTGAAGCACTACAAAGAGTTCGTCATTGGCCTGGACGACGCGCAGGCCAAAGTGCAGGGCGCGCGTTGCATGGACTGCGGCACGCCGTTTTGCACCAACGGCTGCCCGGTCAACAACGTCATCCCGGACTTCAACGATCTGGTTTACAGCGGTGACTGGCAAAACGCCATCACCGTGCTGCACAGCACCAACAACTTTCCCGAGTTCACGGGCCGCATCTGTCCCGCACCTTGCGAGGCAGCCTGCGTCATCAACGTGAACGGCGACGCGGTGGGCATCAAGTCCATCGAGCACGCGATCATTGACAAAGCCTGGGCCAATGGCTGGGTGACACCCCAGCCAGCGGCCATCAAAACCGGCAAAAAAGTGGCCGTGGTGGGATCTGGCCCTGCAGGCATGGCAGCGGCCCAGCAACTGGCACGTGCAGGTCACGACGTGACGTTGTTCGAGAAGAACAGCCGCATCGGTGGCCTGCTGCGTTACGGCATCCCTGACTTCAAGTTTGAAAAGTCGCACATCGACCGCCGTGTGGCACAGATGGAAGCCGAGGGCGTGGTGTTCAAAACATCCACCCTCATCGGCACCATGCCCGAGGGCACCAAGGTCACCAACGACGCCAAAACCGTCATCAGCGCCGAGCAGCTGAAGAAAGACTTTGATGCCGTGCTGCTGACAGGCGGCTCCGAACAAAGCCGCGACCTGCCCGTGCCCGGCCGCGAGCTGGACGGCATTCACTTCGCCATGGAGTTCCTGCCGCAGCAGAACAAGGTCAACGCGGGTGACAAGCTCAAAGGCCAGTTGCGTGCCGAAGGCAAACACGTCATCGTGATCGGCGGCGGCGATACCGGCTCTGACTGCGTGGGCACCAGCACCCGCCACGGCGCGGCCAGTGTCACCCAGTTCGAGGTGATGCCACAGCCTCCCGAGCAGGAAGACAAGCCCCTGGTGTGGCCGTACTGGCCACTGAAGCTGCGCACCAGCTCCAGTCATGACGAGAGCGCCGAGCAGGGCATCCTGAAGCGCGAGTTCGCCATCTCCACCAAGGCGTTTACCGGCAAAAACGGCAAGGTCACCGGTCTGACCACCGTCAATGTCGAGTTCAAAGACGGCAAGCTGGTGGAAATGGTGGGCACCGAAAAAGAATACAAAGCCGACCTGGTGCTGCTGGCCATGGGCTTTGTGAACCCCGTGGCCACCGTGCTCGATGCCTTCGGTGTGGACAAGGACGCACGTGGCAACGCCAAGGCGCACACCGAGTTCACCGGCGGCTACGCCACCAGTGTGGACAAGGTGTTTGCCGCTGGCGACATGCGCCGTGGCCAGAGCCTGGTGGTGTGGGCCATCCGCGAAGGCCGCCAGGCTGCCCGCTCTGTGGACGAGTACCTGATGGGCTTCTCTGACCTGCCACGCTGAGGCCCATGAAGAGGGCTGCCTGACCATTTCGGGTAAACCCTTTATCATGTGAGCTTCCCGCAAGCGCCGACCTCGCGTCGGCGTTTTTCGTTTTCGTTGCCCATGCCCGCTGCCGCCCCCACTCACTTGATCGAATTCACCGATGTGTCGTTCGCCTATGGCGATGGGGATCGGCGCATTCTCGACAAAGTGAGTTTTTCGGTGCCGCGTGGCAAGGTCGTGGCGCTGATGGGTGCGTCAGGCGGTGGCAAAACCACGGTGCTGCGCCTGATTGGCGGGCAACGCACGGCCAGCCATGGGCGCGTGTTGTTTGACGGCCATGACGTGGGCAGCATGGGACGCGATGCCCTGCACGCCGCCCGGCGTCGCATGGGCATGCTGTTCCAGTTCGGGGCGCTGTTCACCGACCTGAGCGTGTTCGACAACGTGGCCTTTCCGCTGCGTGAGCACACCAGGCTGCCCGAAGCGTTGATCCGCGACATCGTGCTCATGAAACTCAATGCAGTGGGCTTGCGTGGCGCACGCGACCTCATGCCGGCCGAGGTGTCGGGCGGCATGGCTCGCCGCGTGGCACTGGCACGAGCCATCGCGCTGGACCCCGAGCTGATCATGTACGACGAACCGTTTGCCGGGCTGGACCCCATTTCGCTGGGCACGGCCGCGCAGCTGATTCGCCGCCTGAACGATGCGCTGGGCATGACCAGCATCGTCGTGTCGCACGACCTGGAAGAAACCTTCCGCATTGCCGACCAGGTCATCATTTTGGCCAATGGTCGCATCGCTGCACAAGGCACGCCTGACGAGGTGCGCCAGTCGGACGACCCGTTGGTGCAGCAGTTTGTGCAGGCCAGGGCAGAAGGGCCGGTGCATTTCCATTACCCCGGCCCCACGGTGGTCGAAGATTTCGGCCCAGGGGGTGTGGCATGACCTTGCCCAGTCTGGGTTTTGCCGTGCGCAGCAAACTGGCCGATCTGGGTGGTGCCACGCGCCTGTTCGGGCGGCTGCTGGCGCTGTCGCCGGTGGCACTGGCCCGTTTTGGGCTGGTGCGCGACCAGATTTTCTTTCTTGGCAACCTGTCGCTGGCCATCATCGCGGTGTCGGGGTTGTTCGTGGGTTTTGTGCTGGGTTTGCAGGGCTACTACACCTTGCAACGCTATGGCTCGTCAGAGGCACTGGGCCTGTTGGTGGCGCTGAGCCTGGTGCGCGAGTTGGGCCCCGTCGTCACGGCGTTGCTGTTTGCCGGGCGTGCGGGCACGGCGCTGACAGCAGAAATCGGTCTCATGAAAGCGGGTGAGCAACTGGCCGCCATGGAAATGATGGCTGTGGACCCGGTGCGCCGCGTGCTGGCGCCGCGTTTCTGGGGTGGCCTGATTGCCATGCCCCTGCTGGCAGCTGTGTTCAGCGCCGTGGGCATCATTGGCGGCTGGCTGGTGGGTGTGGTGATGATCGGTATCGACGAAGGTTCGTTCTGGAGCCAGATGCAAGGCGGCGTCGACGTGTGGTTGGACGTGGGCAATGGCGTCGTCAAAAGCATGGTGTTCGGCCTGGCCGTCACGTTCGTGGCGCTGTACCAGGGCTATGTGGCGCACCCCACGCCCGAGGGCGTGTCGCATGCCACCACGCGCACGGTGGTCATGGCGTCGTTGTTGGTGCTGGGGCTTGACTTCTTGCTCACGGCCATGATGTTCAGCATCTGATGCTATTGATAGCAAACTATTGAATGAATACAAGCGGTAAGCCATGAAAAAGTCTAAAAATGATGTGTGGGTGGGGCTGTTCGTGGTGCTGGGCGCGCTGGCGCTGCTGTTCCTGGCGTTGAAGTCGGCCAACCTGTTGCAGCTGAATTTCGAAAACAACTACCGCGTGGTGGCTCGGTTCGACAACATCGGCGGCCTGAAGCCCCGCGCGGCCGTGAAAAGCGCCGGTGTGGTGGTGGGCCGTGTGGCCGCCATTACATTTGATGACAAAACTTTTCAGGCCAGTGTGGCGATTGACATGGAGTCGCGCTACGCTTTCCCCAAAGACAGCTCGCTGAAAATCCTGACCAGCGGTTTGTTGGGTGAGCAATACATCGGCGTCGAGCCGGGCGGTGACCCCAAGAACATGGCGGCGGGCGATGTCATCTCCACCACCCAGTCGGCTGTGGTGCTGGAGAACCTGATCAGCCAGTTCCTGTTCAGCAAAGCGGCTGACGGAGAAAAAAGCAAATGACGCCAAAGACTTTCATTCGCGCCGTTGTCACGGCCTGGGTGCTCAGTGGTCTGCTGGGCTGTGCGTCTGCGCCCGGTCGCGATTCGCGCGACCCGTTCGAGCCCTTCAACCGTGGGGTCGAGACATTCAACGACGCCTTGGATGCCGCCGTGCTCAAGCCCGTGGCAACGGTGTACCGCGATGTCACGCCCGACCCTTTGCGCACGGCAGTGGGCAATTTTTTTGGCAACCTCAGTGACGTTTGGTCTACGCTGAACACCGCGTTGCAGCTGCGACTCGAAGACACGACCGTGAATGCGATGCGATTGAGCATCAACACCGTGTTTGGATTGGGTGGTTTGATCGACATCGCGTCGGAAATGAACCTGTATCGCAGTCCTGCAGATTTCGGCCAGACCCTGGGTTACTGGGGCGTGCCTGCCGGGCCGTACCTGGTGCTGCCGGTCTTGGGGCCATCAACGGTGCGTGACACCCTGGGGCGCAGTATCGAAGCGCGTGGCGACCTGGTGTTGGGCCTGGACCACGTGCCCACGCGCAATTCGCTGTACACGCTGCGCGCGGTGGAAACCCGTGCCAACCTGTTGCGCGCGTCGTCTGTGCTGGATGAGGCTGCGCTGGATAAATACAGTTTCACGCGTGAAGTGTTTCTGAAGCGCCGCCAGAGCGCCATCGAAGCGCAACGCGACCGTGATGAAGATTAACAAAGGACTTTGCTCATGAACCGCAGAATCTGGTCAGCCCGCTTGCTGGCATGTGTGTGTGTACCCGTTTTGGGTTTGGCCACCCTGGTGCCCGCCCACGCGGCAGAGGAGGGCCCCGATGCCCTGATCAAACGTGTGGCCACCGAGGTGCTGGATACCGTCAAAGCCGATCCGTCCATGCAGACGGGCGACCTGCAGAAGGTCATGACGCTGGTGGACAACAAAATCATGCCCAACGTCAACTTTGAGCGCATGACGGCCTCTGCCGTGGGCCGCTTCTGGCGCCAGGCCACGCCCGAGCAGCAAAAACAGTTGCAGGACGAATTCAAGACGCTGCTGGTGCGCACGTACTCGGGGGCACTCAGTCAAGTCAAGGACCAGTCCATCAGCTTCCGACCCTTGCGCGCCGCACCCACCGATACCGAGGTGGTGGTGCGCAGCGAGGTGCGTGGCCGTGGTGACCCGGTCCAGCTGGATTACCGGTTGGAAAAAGCAGACGGTGGCTGGAAGATTTATGACCTGAACGTCATGGGTGTCTGGCTGGTAGAGACCTACCGCACCCAGTTTGCGCAGGAAATCGGTGCCAAGGGCATCGACGGGCTCATTGCCGCACTGTCCAAGCGCAACCGCTCGAACAACACCAAGGCAGGCTGATGCGGCAGCTTGTGGGTGCCCTGTTCAGTTTGCAAAAGGTGGGGGGCTCATGCTGACCGTGCCTGCACGCCTGACGCAGGTACAAGCCGGTGACTGCTTGGCCAACTGGCTGGCCCAGATACCGACGGCGCCTGCAGCCGTGAGGCTGGATGTGGCCGACCTGACACAGTTCGACTCCGCAGCCCTGGCCGCCGTGCTGGCACTTCGCCGTGCCACCTTGTTGCGTGGGCAGGTGCTGGAAGTGGTGAACATTCCCCCGCGCCTGGCCGAACTGTCGCACCTGTACGGTGTGGATGAACTGCTCTCCAACTAAAATGGAGGGCTTCCATGTCCCCTGCTCAAACCTTCACGGCTGGTCGTGCCGCTCACGCCGCCATCGCGTTTCGCGATATCACCAAAACATTCAACACACCCAATGGCCCGTTCCAGGCATTGGGTGGCGTGAGCTTTGATGTCGAGCAAGGCGAAATTTTTGGCCTGCTCGGCCCCAACGGGGCGGGCAAAACCACGCTGATCAGCATCCTGGCGGGCTTGACCCGCGCCACATCCGGCGCGGTGAGCGTCATGGGGCACGATGTGGTGACCGGCTACACGCAGTCGCGCCGCCTGCTGGGCGTGGTGCCACAAGAGCTGGTGTTCGACCCGTTTTTCAGCCTGCGCGAGGCGCTGCGCATCCAGTCAGGCTATTTCGGCATACGCGACAACGCCGACTGGATCGATGATTTGCTCCACAGCCTGGGGCTGGCCGACAAGGCCAATGCCAACATGCGCCAGTTGTCAGGCGGCATGAAGCGCAGGGCCATGGTGGCGCAGGCGCTGGTGCACAAACCCAAAGTCATCGTGCTGGACGAGCCCACGGCCGGTGTGGACGTGGAGTTGCGCCAGACGCTGTGGCAGTTTGTGTCGCGCCTGAACCGCGAGGGCAGCACCGTGCTGTTGACCACACACTATCTGGAAGAGGCCGAGGCGCTGTGCGGCCGTATTGCCATGATCAAGCGCGGGCAGGTGGTGGCGCTCGAAAAAACGTCGGTGCTGCTCAGCCGGGCATCGTCCAGCGTGTTGCGTTTCAAGACAGACGGTACGTTGCCGCCCGCTCTGGCGGCGCTGGCGCGGGTGACCGGCCGGGTGGTGCAACTGCCTGCGCACAATGCGGTGGAAGTCGAGCAAATTCTGTCAACCGTTCGGCAGGCAGGCTTGGTGGCCGAAGACATAGAAATTCGCAAAGCCGACCTGGAAGACGTGTTTTTGGATCTAATGGCTGACACCAGCGCCTCACCGATCAATGCAGGGACGGGGGCAAATGGTTTCACCGCCGGGCCGCCCCAAGGTGAAACAGCCCCCTCGGGGGGCCGCGCAGCGCCTGCGGGCGCAAGCGTGGGGGTCAGTTCATGAGCGGCTGGCAAACCCTGTTTTACAAAGAGGTGCTGCGCTTCTGGAAGGTCAGTTTCCAGACCATCGCCGCGCCTGTGCTGACCGCTGTGCTGTACATGATGATTTTTGGTCATGTGCTGGAAGACCACGTCAAGGTGTACGACACCGTGGGCTACACCGCTTTCCTGGTGCCTGGTCTGGTGATGATGAGCGTGTTGCAAAACGCGTTTGCCAACAGCTCGTCGTCGCTCATCCAGAGCAAGATCATGGGTAACTTGGTGTTCGTGCTGCTCACGCCCATGTCGCATTGGGCATGGTTTGTGGCGTATGTGGCCTCGTCGGTCATGCGCGGGCTGTGCGTCGGCTTGGGCGTGCTGGCGGTCACTTACTGGTTTGGACAGCCGGGCATGGTGGCCCCGCTGTGGGTGATCGCATTTGCATTGCTGGGTGCGGCCATGCTGGGGGCCATGGGGCTGATTGCTGGCCTGTGGGCCGACAAATTTGACCAGCTGGCCGCGTTCCAAAACTTCATCATCATGCCCATGACGTTTTTGTCGGGCGTGTTCTATTCGATTCACTCGTTGCCGACCTTCTGGCAGGGCATCAGCCACCTCAACCCGTTTTTCTACATGATCGACGGATTCCGGTACGGGTTTTTTGGCCAGAGCGATGTGTCGCCCTGGTTGTCTTTGGGTGTCGTGTCGGTGGCGTTGACCGTGGTCAGCACCGTGGCCGTGCAGCTGCTGCGCACGGGTTACAAAATCCGCCAATGACGGGCATCCTATTTGATTGAACGGGTTGACATGACTGCAGACGAACTCAAATCCATCATTGCAGCAGGCTTGGCCTGCGAGCACCTTGAAGTCGGTGGCGATGGCCGCCATTGGAATGCCACGGTGGTGGCGGCCGAGTTCGAGGGCAAGCGCCCCATCGCGCGCCACCAGCGCGTGTACGCCACGCTGGGCAACCGCATGCAAACCGACGAGGTGCACGCACTGGCCATGAAAACCTTCACGCCTGCCGAGTGGGCCAAACAACCCCGCTGACCACCTGCCCATGGATAAATTGCTGATCAAAGGTGGCCGTACGTTGCATGGCGACGTGACCATTTCCGGTGCCAAAAACGCGGCGCTGCCCGAGCTGTGTGCCGCGCTGCTGACCTCCGAGCCTGTGATGCTGCACAACGTGCCGCACCTGCAAGACGTGCTCACCATGCAAAAACTGGTGTCCAACATGGGCTGTGTGGCCCAGCGTGATGCCGACGGTGCCGTGCGCCTGCAAGCCCCCGACACGCTCAACCCGGAAGCGCCCTACGAGCTGGTGAAAACCATGCGCGCGTCCATCCTGGCGCTGGGCCCGTTGCTGGCCCGGTTCGGGCGGGCGAGGGTGTCTTTGCCCGGCGGCTGCGCCATCGGTTCGCGCCCGGTTGACCAGCACATCAAAGGGCTGATGGCCATGGGCGCACACATCGTGGTCGAGCACGGTTACATCGAAGCTTCGTTGCCGCCCGGTCAAACCCGCCTGAAGGGCGCACGCATTTCCACTGACATGGTCACCGTCACGGGGACCGAGAATTTCCTGATGGCGGCTGCGCTGGCAGAGGGCGAAACCGTCCTTGAAAACGCTGCACAGGAACCCGAAATCACCGACCTGGCCGAGATGCTGATTGCCATGGGCGCGCAGATCGAGGGGCATGGCTCCCATCGCATCCGTATCCAGGGTGTACCAGCGTTGCACGGCTGCACGCACCGTGTGGTGGCGGACCGCATCGAAGCCGGTACCTTTCTGTGCGCCGTGGCCGCCACCGGTGGCGAGGCCATGCTGCACCATGCCAGGGCCGATCACCTCGATGCCGTGATCGACAAGCTCCGCGAAGCCGGTGTGACGGTGGCCCCCTTGCCCGACGGCATCCGCATCGCATCGCCGGGGGCGGGCGCACTGAAGGCGCAGGGCTTTCGGACCACCGAGTACCCGGGCTTCCCGACCGACATGCAGGCGCAGTTCATGGCGTTCAACGTGGTGGCCCAAGGCAGCAGCGCGGTGACCGAAACGATTTTCGAGAACCGCTACATGCACGTGCAGGAAATGCAGCGCCTGGGCGCGCGCATCCACGTGGAAGGCAAGGTCGCCGTGATCGAGGGTGTGCCCCGGTTGAGCGGTGCACACGTCATGGCCACCGATTTGCGTGCGTCGGCCAGCCTGGTGATTGCCGGTCTGGTGGCCGAAGGCGACACCGTGGTCGACCGCATCTACCATCTGGACCGTGGCTACGACCGGATGGAAGCCAAACTGGCCGCGCTGGGTGCTGACATTCAGCGCATTCACTGATGCGTTGACGCTGACTTTTTGGCCTTGCCCTTGTTTGCACTTCTGAAAGACCCCCACCCGTGATCACGCTTGCATTGTCCAAGGGACGCATCTTCCAGGAAACGCTGCCGCTGCTGGCCAGCGCTGGCATCGAGGTGCTGGAAGACCCCGAAAAATCCCGCAAACTCATTCTGCCCACCAACCGCCCCGATGTGCAGGTGGTGCTGGTGCGCGCTTCCGATGTCCCCACCTATGTGGAATACGGCGGGGCCGACGTGGGCGTGTGCGGCAAAGACACGCTGATCGAGCACCAGGCCGAATGGGGCACGCACGGCCTGTACCAGCCGCTGGACCTGCGCATTGCCAAATGCCGCATGAGCGTGGCGGTGCGCGCCGACTTTGACTACGCCAATGCCGTGCGCCAGGGTGCACGGCTGGCGGTGGCCACCAAATACACAGCCATTGCGCGCGAGTTTTTTGCCACCAAAGGCGTGCACGTGGACCTGATCAAGCTGTACGGCAGCATGGAACTGGCACCCCTGACCGGGTTGGCCGATGCCATCGTGGACCTGGTGTCTACCGGCAACACGCTCAAGGCCAACCACCTGGTCGAGGTGGAGCACATCATGGACATCAGTTCAAGGCTGGTGGTGAACCAGGCTGCGCTCAAGGTCAAACAGGCCAGCCTGCGCCCCATCATCGACGCCTTTGCGCAAGCAGTGTCTGCATCCGTTTGATGGGTTTTTGATTGGTTTTGGTGTAAATTAAATGATAGCTAAACCATTATATATATCAAGCGCTGAAGCTGATTTTGATTTGAAGTTCAGCCGGCGCCTGCACTGGTCAGCCGATACCGATGCGGGCATCGAAACCCGCGTGGCCGACATCCTGGCCGATGTGCAGGCCCGTGGCGATGCGGCGGTGCTGGACTACACCGCCCGCTTCGACGGCCTGAGCGCAGCCAGCGTCACAGACCTGGAGTTGACCCAGGCTGACTTCAAGGCCGCTTTCGACGGCTTGCCCGCTGCCCAGCGGGATGCCCTGCAAAACGCCACGCGGCGTGTGCGCCTGTACCACGAGGCCCAGCGCAAGGCCAACGGCGAGAGCTGGAGTTACCGCGACGAAGACGGCACGTTGCTGGGCCAGAAGGTCACCCCGCTGGACCGTGTGGGCATTTACGTGCCTGGCGGCAAGGCGGCGTACCCGTCCAGCCTGATCATGAATGCCGTGCCTGCCCACGTGGCGGGCGTGCCCGAAATCATCATGGTGGTACCCACCCCCGTTCGGGGCAGCGTGGCCACCGGCGGTGCCGACACGGGCGCTGGCGGCCACACCGCCACCCGAGGCGAGCGCAACGAACTGGTGCTGGCAGCTGCTTACGTGGCGGGTGTGACCCGTGCGTTCACCATCGGTGGGGCCCAAGCCGTGGCGGCGCTGGCCTACGGCACGGCCACCATCCCCAAGGTGGACAAAATCACTGGCCCGGGCAATGCCTACGTGGCCAGTGCCAAAAAGCGGGTGTTCGGCACGGTGGGCATCGACATGATTGCCGGCCCGTCCGAAATTTTGGTGCTGGCCGATGGCACCACGCCACCCGAGTGGGTGGCCATGGACCTGTTCAGCCAAGCCGAGCACGACGAACTGGCCCAAAGCATCCTGCTGTGTCCCGACGCCGACTACATCGCCGCCGTGCAACGCGAAATCGACCGACTGCTGCCCACCATGCCTCGTGCGGCCATCATTGCCAAAAGCCTGAACGACCGGGGTGCGATGATCCTCACCCGCAGCATGGAAGAGGCTTGCGAACTCAGCAACCGCATTGCGCCCGAGCACCTGGAAGTCAGCAGCCGCGAGCCCCACAAGTGGGAGCCGTTGCTGCGCCATGCCGGGGCCATCTTCCTGGGCGCCTACACCAGCGAAAGCCTGGGCGACTACTGCGCTGGCCCCAATCACGTGCTGCCCACCAGTGGCACGGCCCGTTTCAGCTCGCCGCTGGGCGTGTACGACTTCCAGAAGCGCAGCAGCATCATTGAAGTCAGCCAGGCAGGCGCTCAGACCCTGGGCCCAGTGGCCGCAGAGCTGGCCTATGGCGAGGGGCTGCAGGCCCATGCCCGCGCGGCTGAGTTGAGGTTGAACGACGTGCCGCCCATGCGGTAAACGGCGTGTGAAGCGAAAAAAATAGGCACCCGGTTTTCACACTTGCGCACGCTGCTTTGGCCAGGGCGACTCAGGCGTGCATTCCGCCGACATGCAGTGTGCATCGGCTCCATCAGATCAGGACACATTTATGGCATTCCTTGCCAGCGACCGCATCCGTCAGGACATTCAATCGATGCACGCCTATGCCGTGCAAGACGCTTCAGGTATGGTGAAACTGGATGCGATGGAGAACCCCTACACCTTGTCGGCTGCTTTGCAAGCCGAATTGGGTTCGCGCCTGGGTTCAGTTGCCATCAACCGGTATCCAGGTGACCGCACAAATGACCTGCGCAGGGCACTGGCTCAGCATGCAGGGGTGCCGGATGGATACGGTCTGATGCTGGGCAATGGCTCCGATGAGCTCATCAGCCTGTTGGCCATGGCCTGCGACAAGCCCGGTGCGGACGGCAAACCTGCCACCATCCTGGCGCCGTTGCCAGGGTTTGTGATGTACGCCATGAGCGCGCAGTTGCAGGGCCTCGATTTCGTGGGCGTGCCTCTGACCGCTGATTTCGAGCTGGATGAGTCGGCCATGCTGGCCGCCATCGCAGCGCACAACCCTGCCATCGTTTACCTGGCCTACCCCAACAACCCCACGGGTAACCTGTGGGACGATGCCACCATCGAGCGCATCGTCGAGGCACAAGGCCAGCAAGGTGGCCTTGTGGTGATCGACGAGGCCTATCAGCCCTTTGCCTCCCGCAGCTACCTTGAGCGCATGACCCGGCATGACCATGTGTTGCTCATGCGCACGTTGTCCAAATTCGGTTTGGCGGGTGTGCGCATCGGCTACATGGTCGGACCGGCCGCACTCGTTGCTGAAATCGACAAAGTGCGCCCCCCTTACAACATCAGCGTGCTGAACGCTGAATGTGCGTTGTTTGCGCTGGCGCACGCTGACGTGTTTGCGCTGCAGGCCCAAAGCATCCGTGCGGAACGGGATGCGCTGCTGCGCGATCTGGCCGCCTTGCCGGGTGTGACACCCTTTCCCAGCCAGGCCAACATGATCCTGGTCAGGGTACCTGATGCACAGGCCAGCTTCGAAGGCATGAAACGTGCGGGCGTGTTGGTCAAGAATGTTTCTAAAATGCATGCTCTGCTGCACAACTGCTTGCGTTTGACCGTTGGCACACCCGACGAAAACCAACGCATGCTGGCGGCCTTACAGTCCACCCTATGAACCCCTCTTGTGAGTCTCCTGCCACCGCACGCCGTGCCGATGTGGTGCGCAATACGGCTGAAACGAAAATCCGTGTGGTGCTGAACCTCGATGGCTCGGGTGCGTCGCGTCTGTCTACCGGCATTGGTTTTTTCGACCACATGCTCGACCAGATTGCGCGGCATGGCCTGATCGACCTCGACATCCAGGTCGAGGGCGATCTGCACATCGACGGCCACCACACGGTGGAAGACGTGGGCATCACATTTGGCCAGGCGGTCGCCAAAGCTGTTGGCGACAAAAAGGGTCTGCGCCGCTATGGCCATGCCTACGTGCCGCTCGACGAAGCTTTGTCCCGTGTGGTGGTCGATTTTTCGGGCCGCCCGGGCTTGCACATGCACGTGCCATTCACTGCAGGCATGGTTGGCGCGTTCGACACACAACTGGCATTCGAGTTTTTCCAGGGTTTCGTGAACCACGCCGGTGTCACCCTGCACATTGACAACCTGAAGGGCACCAATGCCCATCACCAGGCTGAAACGGTGTTCAAGGCATTTGCCCGCGCCATCCGCATGGCGCTGGAAACCGATCCGCGCATGGGGGATGTCATACCGTCCACCAAAGGTTCCCTCTGATCGGCCGAATGCCGTTTTTCGACTGACCTTGACACAAGATTTCTCATGACCCGAAGAATGGTGGCGGTGGTGGACTATGGCAGCGGCAATCTCCGCTCCGTGTCCCAGGCTGTGATGCACGTGGCTCAGGCCGAAGATGTCGAGGTGCGCGTCACCTCCAGCGCGCACGATGTGTTTGCTGCCGAGCGTGTGGTGTTGCCTGGGCAGGGGCACATGGCCGACTGCATGAGCGAATTGGCGCAATCGGGGCTGCTCGATGCGGTGTTGCACGCAGCGGCCCACAAACCGCTGTTCGGCGTGTGTGTGGGCATGCAGATGCTGCTCGATCGCAGCGAAGAAGGCCCCTGCGCGGGCTTGGGCCTGATTCCCGGCGAGGTGGTCAGGTTCCAGTTGCAAGGCCGCTTGCAGTCCGATGGCAGCCGCTTCAAAGTGCCGCAGATGGGGTGGAACCGTGTGTACCACGCACTGGGCCGCGGCCCTTCTCACCCGATATGGGCGGGCGTGCCCGACGGTTCGTATTTCTATTTTGTGCACAGCTACCACGCGCGCCCTGCCCAGGTGGTTCACAGTGTGGGTGAAACCGATTACGGTCACCGCTTTTCGGCGGCCATTGCACGCGACAACATTTTTGCGGCCCAGTTTCACCCCGAGAAAAGCGCCGATCAGGGCTTGCAGCTGTACCGCAACTTCCTGAACTGGCAGCCCTGACGGGCGTGTTTTCCGGTATCTTTTCCTTTGTTCATCCCTTACTCATCACTTTCCAGCCATGTTGCTCATTCCCGCCATTGACATGAAAGACGGCCAGTGTGTTCGCCTCAAACAGGGCGACATGGACCAGACCACTGTGTTCGGGGAAGACCCTGCGGCGGTGGCCAGAAGCTGGGTGGACAAAGGCGCGCGGCGCATCCACCTGGTGGACTTGAACGGCGCGTTCGCTGGCAAGCCCAAAAATGAGACCGCCATCAAACGCATCCTGAAAGAAGTGGGCGACGAGGTGGAGGTGCAACTGGGTGGTGGCATCCGCGACATGGACACCATCGAGCGCTATCTGGATGCCGGCCTGCGCTACGTCATCATCGGCACCGCAGCGGTCAAGAACCCCGGCTTTTTGCAGGACGCCTGCACGGCTTTCGGCGGCCACATCATCGTGGGGCTGGACGCCAAAGATGGCAAAGTGGCCACCGATGGCTGGAGCAAGCTCACCGGCCACGAGGTGGTCGATCTGGGCAAAAAATTCCAAGACTACGGTGTCGAATCCATCATTTACACCGACATTGGTCGCGACGGCATGCTCAGTGGCATCAACATCGACGCCACGGTCAAACTGGCGCAGGCGCTCAGCATCCCGGTCATCGCATCGGGTGGGCTGTCCAACATGGAAGACATCCGCGCACTGTGTGCCGTTGAAGGTGAAGGTGTGGAGGGTGTGATCTGTGGCCGCTCTATTTACAGCGGTGACCTCGATTTCGAAGCTGCCCAGCGGCTGGCCGACGACCTCAATGGCTGATGTGCCGCCCGGCTGCGGCGGGTCGGGTGCCTTGGGTGGTGCAAAGGCGCGTGCGCTGGCAGCAACCTGTCAACCTGTCGAGTTCCATGGCCAACCGGCTTTGCGCCTGACGCTGGCGCAAGGCGACTCGGTTCTGGTCAGCCTGCATGGGGCACAGGTGCTGTCATGGGTGGCGCAGGGGCGTGAGCGCCTGTTTCTGAGCAAGAAAGCCCACTTCGACGGCCAATCTGCCATCCGGGGTGGTGTGCCCGTGTGTTTCCCCCAGTTCAACCAGCGTGGCCCGCTGGTCAAGCACGGTTTTGCCCGCAACCTGGCGTGGCAATCCAGTGGCGAGTCGGTCGAGATTGACGGCCATGCTGTGCTGTCCCTGTGTTTGACCGACACCCCCACCACCCGCGAGTGGTGGCCTTGTCGGTTTGCGGCCGTCCTCAAACTGGCGCTGGCACCGGGCGCGTTGCAGGTCACGCTGGAAGTGACCAACCGCGCCACGGCTGACGACACCGCTGCGGCGCTGTCCTTCACCGGTGCCTTGCACACGTACCTGGCGGTGGACGATGTCCGCCGTGCCAAGCTGAGCGGCCTGGATGGCCAGGCCGAATGGAATGCCGTGACCGATGTGCACGGCTTTGCACCTGAACAGCTGGCTTTCGACGGTGAATTCGACCGTGTCTACGCGGCCGCACCCAACCCCCTTTGCCTCCAGGATGGGGGGCAACGCCTGCGCATCAGCCAAAGCGCCACGTTTGCAGACACGGTTGTCTGGAATCCGGGCGCAGACCTGTGCGCACGCCTGGCCGACATGCCTGAAAATGGACACCAGCACATGCTGTGCGTGGAAGCCGCTGCCATCAACACAGCCGTGACCGTGCCGACAGGGGCCACGTGGTGTGGTTGGCAACGGCTGGAAGTGGCCTGATATTTGATAGCAATGTTTGCGCATGAAATATGCGTGAAGCACCATTTTTACAATTAATTCCTCAAACACATGCTGGCCAAACGCATCATCCCCTGCCTTGACGTGACCGGTGGTCGCGTGGTGAAGGGTGTCAACTTTGTCGAACTGCGTGATGCCGGTGACCCGGTCGAAATCGCCGCGCGCTACAACGAGCAGGGGGCTGATGAACTCACCTTTCTCGACATCACCGCCACCAGCGACGGGCGGGACCTCATCCTGCACATCATCGAAGCCGTGGCCAGCCAGGTGTTCATCCCGCTGACGGTGGGCGGTGGCGTGCGCACGGTCGAAGACGTGCGCCGCCTGCTCAACGCAGGTGCCGACAAAACCAGCTTCAACTCGGCGGCCATTGCCAACCCGCAGGTCATCAACGATGCGTCGGCCAAATACGGCTCGCAGTGCATCGTGGTGGCCATCGATGCCAAGCGCCGCACCCCCGCAGACGAGCAGCGCCTGGGCGCACACGGCCTGCCAGTGGGGCCTGGCTGGGACGTGTTCAGCCATGGTGGCCGCAAGAACACCGGGCTGGATGCACTGGCCTGGGCGGTGGACATGGCGCACCGCGGGGCCGGTGAAATTCTGCTGACCAGCATGGACCGCGATGGCACCAAATCGGGCTTCGACTTGGCACTGACCCGCGCCGTGTCGGACTCGGTCGAGGTGCCCGTCATCGCGTCGGGCGGCGTGGGCAATTTGGACCACCTGGCTGACGGTGTGCAGCAAGGTGGTGCCGACGCGGTACTGGCCGCCAGCATCTTCCACTATGGCGAGTACACCGTGGCGCAGGCCAAGGCGCGCATGGCCGAGCGCGGCATCCCGGTCAGAATTTAAATAAAAAATGCATTTACCGCTTTATGGTATTGCATTCATCGCTATTAATATATGAATAATTGGTTGGACGACATCAAATGGGATGCACTGGGCTTGGTGCCTGTCATTGCCCAGGAAGCGCACAGTGGCGACGTGCTGATGTTCGCGTGGATGAACCGCGAGGCGCTGGCCAAAACGGCCGAGCTCAAGCGAGCCGTGTACTTCAGCCGTTCACGCAATCGGTTGTGGTTCAAAGGCGAAGAATCTGGCCATGTTCAGACCGTGCACGACATCCGCCTGGATTGCGACAACGACGTGGTGCTGCTCAAAGTCACCCAGCTGGGTCACGAGCCCGGCATCGCCTGCCACACCGGTCGCCACAGCTGTTTCTTCCAGTCACTCACACCATCAGGTTGGGCACCCGTTGAGCCTGTCCTGAAAGACCCCGAGCACATTTACAAGTGAGCCCGTGCAAACCTCATAGCAAGTGCGGTGAGGGCTTGAAAGCCGCTGTTTTATTGCCATCTGAGCCCCCATGACCCCATCCAACCCCAGTCAATCCGCCTTGTGCACCACCGATGCCCTGAGCCGCCTTGCACAGGTGATCGAAAGCCGCAAACCCGCCAACGGCGGAGACCCCGAAAAAAGCTACGTGTCGCGTCTGCTGCACAAAGGGCCGGACGCCTTCCTGAAGAAAATCGGTGAAGAGGCCACGGAAGTGGTCATGGCGGCCAAAGATGCCGACCACGGTGCCAGCACGCAGCCTTTGGTGGGCGAGGTGGCTGATCTGTGGTTTCACAGCATGATCGCGCTGGCGCACTACGGCCTCAGCCCCGACGACGTGGTGGCCGAACTGGTGCGCCGCGAAGGCCTGAGCGGTTTGGAAGAAAAAGCGCTTCGCAAGGCCCAGGCCCGCGCGGGCGAAACAGGAGCGTGAGCATGAACGACATTGAAGATGCCCGTCCTGACGTGGCGCGCCTGCGCTCACTCAACAACGTGGGTCTGGTCAGCTACATCTTGCACTTGGTGGTGGCCGTGTCGGCTGTTCTGCCTGGTGCCCAGGCGGGTGTGGGCTTGCTGCTGCTGGCGTTGCTGATTGACTTCATCAAGCGTGGTGATGCTGTCGGCACCTGGCACGAAAGCCATTTCACTTGGCGCATCCGCACGGTGTTCATCGTGGGGGGGCTGTACGTGCTGACCTCGCCGTTGTGGGTGCTGTTGCTGGTGCCCGGCATGCTGGCGTGGTGGCTGATTTCCATCTGGTTTTTGTACCGCATCGTCAAGGGCATGATCGGCATGAATGCTGGTCGGCCCATGGACAACTGATTTTCGAACCCCTGCACCAGACCCCAAGACACACGAGCTGCCCCATGAGCACTGATGACAACTGCATTTTCTGCAAGATCGCCGCTGGCAAAATCCCCAGCCGCAAGGTCTACGAAGACGACGAGATGTTTGCCTTCCATGACATCAATCCCTGGGCACCGGTTCATTTTCTGATGATCCCGAAGGCACACATCACGTCGCTGGCGCATGTGGGCCCAGAGCACCAGGCACTGCTGGGGCGCATGCTTGCATTGGCCCCCAAGCTGGCGCTGGAGCAAGGGTGTCGGCCGTATCCGGAAGGCGGTTTTCGCATCGTGGCCAACACCGGCGCCGAAGGTGGGCAGGAAGTGCACCATCTGCACATCCACGTCATGGGTGGCCCAAGGCCCTGGCTCAAAGGTTGACAGCGGCCTTGCGTGCAGGCTGACAAGGTCGTGGGCATACTCCCCACCGCTTAGAATCCGCTCAGTGTGGCCCGTCAGGGCCCAATTCACACAGCTCACAGGAGAATTTCATGGGCAGTCTTTCCATTTGGCACTGGTTGATCGTTTTGGTGGTGGTGATACTGGTGTTTGGCACCAAGAAACTCAAAAACCTGGGTTCCGACCTGGGTGGTGCGGTCAAGGGTTTCAAGGACGGCATGAAAGAAGGCGGTCAACCCCCAGCCGACGAAGCGGCTGCCACTGCGGCCAAGCCGCAAGTGACCCAGGCTGCCGTCGAGAAAACCACTATCGATGTCGAAGCCAGGACCAAGTCCTGATGGGCGTTTGCCGACAACACCCGCTGTGCCAAGTGGGGGTGACACATGATTGACCTGGGTATTTCCAAGCTGGCCATGATCGGCGCGGTGGCGTTGATCGTCATCGGCCCTGAAAAGCTGCCCAAGGTGGCCCGCACGGTGGGGGCCTTGCTGGGCAAGGCGCAGCGCTACGTGGCCGATGTGAAGGCCGAGGTCAGCCGCTCCATCGAACTTGAAGAACTCAAGAAAATGAAGGAGACGATGGAGGGTGCCGCCAAAGACGTGGCATCGTCCGTGCAGACATCGGCTTCCGACTTCGAAAAATCGTGGTCCGACGCCACCAACGAGTACAGCAGCCCGTCGTCCATGGGCGCGATGGGGCACAGCGATGCCCTGTCCGATCTGGGGCAACCCCTGGTGCCCGCCTACAAAAACCCCGACAAAAACTGGCGCGTCAAGCAAAAAGCCGTGCCCCAGTGGTACAAGGCCCGCAACGGCGTGAAGGCGCGCGTGCAGTCTGGCGCGGCCCGCGTGGCACGCTTTCGGCCCAAGTCCCGACTACCCTGACGTTGAGAATTCATGTCCGATCCATCCAGTGGGCCGCAAGACGAACTTGCCGGTACCGAGCAGCCTTTTGTCCAGCACCTGATCGAACTGCGTGACCGGATGGTGTACGCACTGGCCGGTGTGGCCGTGTGCATGGCGCTGCTGGCAGTCTGGCCTGGCCCGTCGGGTCTGATCGATCTCCTTGCCGTGCCCATTCGCGCACACATGCCACCCGATGCCAAGCTGATTGCGGTGGGTGTGTTCACGCCGTTTTTTGTGCCCCTCAAGGTGCTGATGATGGCGGGTGTGCTGCTGGCGCTGCCTTGGCTCATGTACCAGGCCTGGGCATTTGTGGCACCGGGGCTTTACAGTCACGAGAAACATTTTGCGCTGCCACTGATCATTTTCGGCAGTTTGCTCGCCTACATCGGCATCGGTTTCGTCCAGTTTTTCGTGCTCGACCGGATGTTCGGGTTCATCCAAAGCTTCACGCCAGAAGCTGTGGCGGCCACACCAGACATCGCATCCTATGTAGAGGCCATCCTGTCGCTGTACCTGGCATTCGGCATGGCCTTTCAGGTGCCCATTGTTGTGGTGCTGCTGGTGCGGTTCAACATCGTCACGGTCGACAAACTCAAGGACTTCAGGGGCTACTTCGTGGTGCTGTCGTTCGTCATTGCAGCCGTGGTCACGCCACCCGATGTGATTTCGCAGCTTGCGCTGGCCTTGCCAATGTGTGTGCTGTACGAACTGGGCATCATCGGTGCACGCTACATGCGCAAGATGGCCCCAGCGGATACTGACGACACCGCATCGCCAGGCAACTGACATCACCAAGGCCGCAGCTAGAGACGGCCCAGGTCGCGAGCGCCCAGCTCATCGGCGCTGTGTGCGCGCATCACTGGCGTGGTGTCACAGGGTTGCGCCGCCCAGGCACCACGGTCAGCGTGGTCTCGGTTTGCTGGCGTTGAACCAGCAGTGCAGCTTGCTCGCCGGGCTTGAGGGCCGCCACGCGCGACAGCAACTCGGGCACGGTGCTCACTGCGTGACCGTCCACCTTCAGAATCAAATCGCCAGGGCGCAAGCCCGCTTGCGCTGCTGGGCCGTTTTGCAGCACCCCGGTGATGATGACGCCGCTTGCCTGCTTCAATCCGAACGTTTCGGCCAGCTCGGGGCTCAGTTCGCGGGGTTCGACACCGATCCAGCCCCGTGTGACCTTGCCATCCTGAACGATGGACTCCATCACCGCGCGGGCTGTCGATGTCGGGATGGCAAACCCGATGCCCATTGAGCCACCCGAGCGCGAGTAGATGGCGGTGTTGATGCCCACCAGGTTGCCAGCCAGGTCCACCAGCGCACCACCCGAGTTGCCGGGGTTGATGGCGGCATCGGTCTGGATGAAGTTTTCAAACGTATTGATGCCCAGTTGCGAGCGACCCAGCGCACTGACGATGCCACTGGTCACGGTTTTACCCACGCCGAAGGGGTTGCCCACTGCCAGCACCGGGTCGCCGACTTGCAGTGCATCGGAGTCACCCAGGGTGATGGCTTGCAGGCCATCGCGGGGCACCTTTAGCACGGCAAGATCGGTTTCGGGGTCGGTGCCGATGACAGTGGCCTTCACCACCGAGCCATCGTTGAACATTACTTCAATGTCATCCGCACCTTCAACCACGTGGTTGTTGGTCAGCAAGTAACCGGCGGGGCTGACGACCACCCCCGACCCCAACCCCGATTGTGGCTGGCTGTTGGCCTGTTCACCGAAGAAAAACCGGAACCACGGGTCAGACTGGTTCGGGTGGCGCTGCGGCGCCTTGCTGGTGCTGATGCTCACCACCGCAGCCGACGCCACTTGCGCGGCTTTGCGGAAGGAGTGCACGCCTGTGGCGTCCAGTTCGGCAGCTGACTGCGCCGGGGCCTCCAGCACCGGAACCACCGATGACAGCCGGGGCTTTCTGTCAAGCCATTGCGGTTTCAGCGTGGCCACCACGAAATACGCAGCCAGTAGCACGGTGACGGTTTGTGTGAACAGGAGCCAGGTTCGTTTCATGATCAGCATGTCGGCAAGTTGAGGCCGGAGTGTGCCATGTCAAGGGGTTTCCCCTGCATACCGATCAGGCACGCGGCGCTGGACCCGCTGCTTCGCGGGCGGCCAGCCAGGCAGCGGTCACACCACTGCACACGATCAGCCCCACGCCCAGCCATTCAAGCGGCCCAGGCACGTGGTCGAACACCAGCCACCCAGCCAGCATGGCAAAGCCAATTTGAGCGTACAGGTAGGGGCTGAGGCGGCTGGCAGGTGCGTGGCCGTAAGCCAGAATCAACAGAAAGTGCCCCACCGTGCCAGCCAGTCCGATCAGGCACAGCCAAGCCAAGGTGGCGAGGTCGGGCAAGGCGGTCCAGGCCCAAGGCAGCACCAAGGTCATGGCGAGCGCGCCCACCCAGCCGGTATAGAAGTGCAGTGTCATGGGGTTTTCGGTGCGGGCCAGTTTGCTGGTCAGGATCTGAAACGCTGCGTACAACGCCACCATCAGCAAAGGCAGCAGCGTGACCCAGCCCGCCAGCTGTCCGCCGGGGCGGATGATCAGCATCGCACCCAGAAACCCGCCTCCCACCAATGCCCAGCGCAGCACGTCGACCCGCTCTTTCAGAAACACCGCTGCGGCCAGTGTCACGGCCAGTGGCGTCAGCATCACGATGGCCGTGAATTCGCCGACCGGCATCAGACTGACACTCCAGAACGCGAGCAGGCTGACCGCCAGCAGCAGCACGCCGCGCAGCAGCTGGAAGCGCGGGTGCGCGGTGCGCATCAAGTGTCGTCGTTGCGACGGGAGCACAGACAGCGTGACCGCTACCGCCTGAAACAGGTACCGAAACCACACGGCCACCAGCACCGGCACGGCCACCGTCACGTACTTCACTGTGGTGTCCAGCACCACAAAACACGCCACTGCACAGATCAGGTATGCAATGCCCAGCCCCTGCCGATGGCTCATTGCGGCCAATGGATGCGATCGGCCAGCAGCGTCCACACCGGCGTGAGTTTGCCCGGCAGGTTGGGCAGTGCGCCCAGATCGGTGTGGCTTTCGTCGGGGCTGTGGAAGTCGCTGCCGCGCGAGGCGGCCAGACCAAATTCCTGGGCCATGTCGGCATAGGTGACGTATTCGTCAGGGCTGTGGCTGCCGGTCACCACTTCAACACCCTGGCCGCCATGGCCCACGAATTCGGAGAACAGCGCGTACTCGGCTGTGGGGCTGTGATCGTAACGGGCGGGGTGGGCAATGACGGCCACGCCGCCTGCCTCGCGTATCCAGCGCACGGCATCGGCCAGCTTGGCCCAGCGGTGGGGTACGAAACCGGGCTTGCCTTCCGTCAGGAAACGGCGGAACACCTCGTAGGTGTCGGCACACACGCCCGTTTCAACCAGGTAACGGGCAAAGTGTGTGCGCGAAATCAGTTCGGGGTTGCCCGCGTACTTCAGTGCGCCTTCGAATGCACCGTGTATGCCCACGGCCGCCAGTTGATCGCTCATTTCCTGCGCGCGTTCGTCGCGCCCGCCCCGGGTACGGGCCAAACCCTGCACCAGGGCCGGGTGATCGGGGTCAAAGCCCAGGCCTACGATGTGGACCGTGACGCTGGCAAACGTCACTGAAATTTCGGTACCGGTCAGGTAAGGCAACCCCACGGCCCTGGCTGCCGCCATGGCCCGGTGCTGGCCACCCACTTCATCGTGGTCGGTCAGTGACCACAATTCCACACCATTTGCCTTGGCGCGGGCTGCCAGTTCCTCAGGGGTCAAGGTGCCGTCGGATACCACCGAATGGCAATGCAGGTCGGCGTTGAAGATGCTGGCTGGCGTATGGGTGGTCATGCAACCCATTTTAGGGAGGCCGTGTACCCCTTGCAGTCTGATGGGTGCCTGCGCTGCCGCAGGTGTTCAGCAGCGGGTCAGCTTTCAGCCGCTTCCACCAGAAACCTCACCCGCCGCTGCCCCTGCCACTCATCCGCATCCAGCCTGAAGGCCAGTTTCACGCGGGGGGGCAGCGGGTCGGTGTGGTTGAACCACATGGCGTCCACCGGGTCGCCCTGGTGTTTGAGCTTGAGAGCCAGGTGCTTGTCGCCCACCAGCCGCTGGCCCACCACGTCCACCTCTTCGGCAAACGTGGGTGCCGGGAAGCCCTGGCCCCACACCTCTTTGTGCAGGGCATCGACCAGGTCGATGCGGCGGTAGGCCTTGTCCAGCGGACCGTCTGCCTCCATGCGGCGGGTGAGGGTGGCGGCGTCCAGCCATTCGTGTGCCACCTGTTGCAGCGTGGCCTCGAATTCGTCCAGTCTGTCGGCGTCGATGGTGCAGCCGGCGGCCATGGCGTGGCCACCGAAGCGCAGCAGCACGCCGGGGCTGCGTTTGGTCACCAGGTCGAGCGCGTCGCGCAAATGAAACCCCGGAATGCTTCGGCCCGAGCCTTTCAGCTCGTTCTCTTTGCCTTCTGCCTGGCTCATGGCAAACACAAAGGTGGGGCGGTGCAGCTTGTCTTTGAGTCGCGACGCGACGATGCCCACCACGCCTTCGTGAAAGTCGGGGTCGAACACGCACAGGGCGGGTGGCGGCTCTTCCGACTCGTCCAGCATCTCGTCGGCCAGTTGCAGGGCTTGCTCGCGCATGTCGCCCTCGATGGTTTTGCGCTCGCGGTTGATGCCGTCAAGCGTGCGGGCCAACTCCTGGGCACGTTCGGCATCGTCGGTGCTAAGGGCTTCGATGCCCAGCGTCATGTCTGACAGGCGGCCAGCGGCGTTCAGACGTGGGCCGACGGCAAACCCAAAGTCGAACGCGGTGGCGGTTTGCGGCTTGCGGCTGGCCACCGCGAACAACGCGGCCAGGCCGGGGGGCAGGGCACCGGCACGCACGCGCTTCAGACCCTGGGCCACCAGGCGGCGGTTGTTGGCGTCCAGTTTCACCACGTCGGCCACGGTGCCTAATGCCACCAGCGGCAGCAGGCTGTCCAACTTGGGTTGTGGGACAGGGCCCCCCACGCTCCCTGCGGTCGTTGCCCCCCCGTGGGGGGCGCTCGCCAGCTTGGGGCGGCCCGGCACTGGCTCGGAGGCATCGAACACCCCCCGGTTGCGCATCTCGGCCCGCAGGGCCAGCAGCACGTAGAACATCACGCCCACACCGGCGATTGACTTGCTTTCAAAGCCGCAACCGGGTTGGTTGGGGTTGACCAGGGTGCAGTCGGTGGGCAGCACCACCTGGCCGTTCACCTGGGCGGGCAGGTGGTGGTCGGTCACCAGCACCTGCAGGCCCAAGGCGCGGGCGGCTGCCACGCCTTCCATGCTGGCAATGCCGTTGTCTACCGTGACCAGCACCTGCGCGCCGCTGGCGTGCACGCGCCGGGCGATGCTGGGGGTCAGGCCGTAGCCGTCGGCCACGCGGTCGGGCACCAGGTAGCTGATGAGTCCTGGCTGCGCGGGCTGTTGCCGCTGGGCGGCCAGTGCGGCTTGCAGCATGCGCAGGCCGCGCAAGGCCACGGCACAAGCGGTGGCACCGTCGCAGTCGTAATCGGCCACCACACAGATGCGAAGGTCTTGTTCCAGTGCATTGGCCAGGAGCACAGCAGCGGCATCGGCGTTTGTCAGGGTAGTGGGGGGCAGCAGCCGGGCCAGGCTGTCGTCCAGCTCGTCGGCGCTGGTCATGCCGCGTGCCGCGTACAGGCGCGCCAGCAAGGGGTGAACGCCGGCCTGCTCCAATGCCCAGACGGCACGGGGGGGGACATCGCGGTTTGTAATTTTCATAGCGAACTTATGACATCAATAAAGCGGTAGGTGCCAAAAAAGCTTGATGTTTTTTGAGCCAGGCGTTGCCACACGGTTTGTGGCGACAGGCACAGGTGCCGCCAGCCCAGCTCGCCACACAGGTGAACGTGCAGCGTTTCGCCCGCAGCGGCACGGGCCAGCCAGGTTGGCAACACGTGCTGGTCAATGTCTGCCCATGCTTGCTGCCAACCGGTGGCATCGCCCGCCAGGGCAGCATCCCGCAGGGTGGGCACCACGGTCACGCTGTCCGTGGTGACCGGGCGCAGGGCGCGGGCTGGGCTGTTCACGGGTGGCGCGGACTGGGCACCGGCGCCACTGACCCAGAAGGCGTTCACCGGCACTTCGCGGCTGGCCACGCGCTCGTCGTGTGCGGCGTGGGTGTAGAACAGCATTTGTGCTTCAGACTGCAGGCGGCGCAGCATGGGTGGCAGTGTTTGCAGCCAGGGGCCAATGGAGTGGCCCGCCACCCGGTCCAGCGAGGCTGCCTGCACCCCGGCCAGCACGTCGCCTGTGGCCAGCCAGCGCTCGGGGGCCACCCACGTCAGCTGTATGCCGTCTTCAATGGCCAGCGGGGCCAGCGCGGCCATCAGCACGCGCGAATGGGCTTCGCTCAAGCCCAGCCTGTCGGGTGGCAACAAGCTGACGTGGTGTGCCCCTATTTCCTGGTGGCAGGGCGTGAACCACGCGGCAGGTGTCTGCGGGGTGGGCAGCAGGTGCGGGGCATCCCATGCTGCCCAGGGTAAGGAGCGGTTGGCAGGTAACTCGACCGGTGCGCGGTCCGTTGACGTGGGGCTACAGGTCAGGCCCGCCGTGCCGTCAAGCGGCGGGCAACCCGTGGTCAACCCCCGTGCATGTGCAAGTGCCCATTCGTGCGGCGGGGTCAGGCTGGCCAGCGGCACGCTGAATACCCGTTGCCACGCGGCAGTGGCCAGCAGTGCGCGCAGGTGCGGCAGTTGGGCGGCAGGGGGTAATGGGGCCAGGGGCGGCTCGCCGTCACCGCCGGTGTGTGCAAACGGGATGACGAGGTGTTGGGCTGGGGGCCTGTCGGTGAAGGAAGCAGGGATGGGAGCCGGGGCGGACGGTGCTGACATGCCCCGGATTGTGCGGGATGCCACAATGTCCAGCTGACCCGTCAACTGCATGGGTTGAAACCTGATCGCTCCCACAGGGGCTGCATTGCCTGCATGAACCTTCCCTACGAACTCTCCCTGGGTTGGCGCTACACACGCGCCGGCAGGGCCACGCGCAAAAACGGCTTCATTTCCTTCATTTCCGGGGTGTCGATGCTGGGCATCGCGCTGGGGGTGGCGGCGCTGATCATCGTGTTGAGCGTGATGAACGGCTTTCAGAAAGAGGTGCGTGACCGCATGCTGGGTGTGCTGGCCCACATCGAGGTGTTCGCACCCGGCGGTGCGGCGCTGCCCGACCTGGCGCGCACGCTGGCCGAGGTGCGCGCCAACCCCAATGTGGTGGGTGCTGCGCCTTTCATCGCTGCGCAGGCCTTGATGGCCCGAGGCGAAGACATGAAGGGTGCCTTGGTGCGTGGGGTAGACCCTGCGCTGGAGGGCGAGGTGACCGATATTTTTGCGCCCCGGCAGGGTGTGGCGTCGGTGTTGCAACGCCTGCAGCCCGGCGCGTTCGGTGTGGTGCTGGGCATTGACCTTGCTCGCAACCTGGGTGTGCGCGAGGGCGACAACGTCACCCTCATCGCCCCCAGCGGTCAGGTGACCCCAGCTGGCGTGGTGCCGCGCCTGAAGCAAATGACGGTGGTGGGCACGTTTGACTCAGGCCACTATGAATATGACGCCGGGCTGGTGCTGTTGCATCAGGACGATGCGGCCCGCATTTTTCGCCTGGAAGGGCCGACGGGCATTCGGCTGAAAATCGCCGACCTGCACCAGGCCCGCGAGGTGGCCCAGCAACTGGCTGGCACGCTAAGCGGCGATGTGATGGTGCGCGACTGGACCCGCACCAACCGCACCTGGTTCGCGGCCGTGCAGCTTGAAAAACGCATGATGTTCATCATCCTGACGCTCATCGTCGCGGTGGCGGCGTTCAACCTGGTGTCCACGCTGGTCATGACCGTGACCGACAAGCGGGCCGACATCGCCATCCTGCGCACACTGGGGGCCAGCCCGCGCAGCATCATGGGTATTTTTGTGGTGCAAGGGGCGATGGTGGGCGTCATCGGCACCTTCAGCGGGCTGCTGCTGGGGTTGGGTGTGGCGTTCAACATCGACGTGATCGTGCCCGCGCTGGAGCGTTTGCTGGGTGCCAGCTTTTTGCCGCGCGACGTGTACCTGATCAGCCGCATGCCCAGCGACCCGCAGTCGGCAGACATTTTGCCGATTGCCGTCATTTCGCTGGTGCTGTCCTTCGTGGCCACCCTGTACCCCAGCTGGCGCGCCAGCCGCGTGAACCCTGCCGAGGCGCTGCGATATGAGTGAGCAATTTGCCCCCAAGCGTGACAAAGTCCCGGGGTTTGCGCCAGAGGGCGCTGCACTGCCCTCAGGTCGTTCGGATTCTGGGGCTAGCCCCGCCTTGTGGTGGCCCGGCATCCATGCTGTCGTTCACCAAGTCGCAAATTTTGTCGGTGAACTTCTGAAAGGGCGGCTCACATGCTGATCAAAAGCCTGCAACTCGCCAATTTGCTCAGCTATGGGCCAGACCATCCCCCCATTGAACTCAAACCCTTGAATGTATTGGTGGGGGCGAACGGTTCGGGCAAATCCAACTTTCTGGAAGCCATTTCGCTGCTTCAGGCCGCACCCGACCAGATTACCCGCCCCGTGCGGGATGGGGGGGGCATTCACGACTGGCTGCATCAAGCACCGGGCCAGACGGGGGCACGGCCTGATGCCTGGGTGGAAGCGGTGATTGCCAATGCTCAAGGCACCAACCATTTCCGCTACCGGGTGGCGTTCAACGAGACTGGTGGCCGGTTTCAGGTTCAGGATGAATTTCTGGAGTTTGAAAAACCCCTGCAGGGTAAAACGGAACCGTTTTTCTTTTATCGATGGAACGGAGGGCATCCTATTCTGAAGGTGGTCTATTCGGACTCGGAGCTGGACGACAATAAAAATGCCCTTGCTACTCGTCGGTTGCAACGCGACTCCATTCAGCCTGATCTGTCCATCCTGGCCCAAAAGCGCGATGCCGACCTCTACCCGGCGCTGACCTGGGTGGCCCGCCAGCTTGCTGCCATTCGCCAATACCGAGAATGGACGTTCGGGCGCTACGCCACCCCCCGCTTGGCCCAGAAAACCGATGCCCCCAACGACAGGCTAGAGCCCGATTGTTCCAACCTCGGGTTGGTGCTCAACCGCCTGCGCATGAATCCTGTGGCCAGGCGCAAGCTGGTGGCCGCGTTGTGTCAGGTGTACGAGGGCATTGAGGATGTGGATGTCAGCGTCCAGGGTGGCACCGTGCAAGTGTTTTTGCTTGAGACCAATGGTTGTGTCATTCCTGCCACCCGCCTGTCGGATGGCACGCTGCGCTACTTGGCCTTGCTGACCGTGTTGTGTGACCCCGATCCACCCCCTCTGGTGACGATTGAGGAGCCCGAACTGGGCCTGCACCCCGACATGCTGCCCGTGGTAGCCGAGTTGCTGGCCGATGCCAGCGAGCGCACGCAGTTGATCATTACCACTCATGCCCCGGGTCTGGTGGATGCGCTGACCGACCAACCTGAAAGTATTCTGGTGTGCGAGCGCACAGAGGCTGGCACAACCATTGAACGGCTTGATGCCCTGTACCTGCAGCCCTGGCTAGAAAAGTACCGGCTGGGTCAGCTCTGGACGAGTGGTCAACTGGGGGGAACCCGGTGGTGAAGCGCAAGAACGAGAGTGTGGTGCTCTACGTGGAAGGTGGCGGCAGTGGAGCCAACTCGGATGCACTTCAGTCTGAATTGCGCCGGAGTTTCAGTGCGTTTTTTTCCAAAACCAGCCTGGGAACACGCAGCCGACCTCGTGTGGTGGCCTGTGGAGGTCGTGAACAGGCGTTTGACCGTTTCAAGACTGCGTTGACCTCGGGCGAAAACGCCTTGCTGCTGGTGGACAGCGAGGCACCTGTGGATGCCGTAGCCATGCTCTCCGGCGACAGCTACGAATGGCTGCCCTGGCTCCACCTGAAGCAGCAGGCAGGCTGGGACAAGCCTGACGAAGCAGATGACGGTGATGCCCATTTGATGGTGCAATGCATGGAGAGCTGGTTGCTGTGCGATGTACCCACTTTGGCCAGGTTTTACGAATCGGGCTTCAAGGAGCCGCAGTTGCCGAACGGGGGTATCGAGCTGGTCGCAAAAAGTACGGTGTTTTCTGCGCTGCAAAAGGCCACGCAACACTGCCGCACCAAAGCGGTGTACGGCAAAGGTGCGCATTCGTTCAAGCTGTTGGCATTGATTGATCCGGAAAAAGTGTGTGCAAACTCGCCTTGGGCAGCACGCTTGATACATGAGCTTGAAAGACGCAAATCGTGAACGCTTCCTTGGATGAAACCCACGAAACTCGACAACAACCGCCATCGGTGCAATCGGTTGTGCTGCAGGCCACGGCCCTCACCAAGCGGTTCGTTGAAGGTCGCTTGGACGTGACGGTGTTGCAGGGAGTCGACCTGACGGTGCGGGCCGGTGACACGCTGGCCATCGTCGGGGCCTCTGGCTCAGGCAAAAGCACCTTGCTGCACCTGCTGGGCGGGCTGGATGCCCCCACCAGTGGCAGCGTGGCGCTCATGGGGCAGCAACTCACGCAACTCAACCCCACCGCGCAGGGCAATTTGCGCAACCGTTACCTGGGTTTTGTGTACCAGTTTCACCACCTGTTGCCTGAATTCAGCGCTGTGGACAACGTGGCCATGCCGCTGTGGATCCGCCGTGCCGACCGCGCGCAGGCGGCCGAACAGGCTGCCGCCATGCTGGCCCGCGTGGGCCTGGCCGACAGGCTGCACCACCGGCCTGCCGAGCTGTCAGGGGGGGAGCGCCAGCGTGTGGCCATGGCACGTGCACTGGTGACACAACCTGCCTGCGTGCTGGCTGACGAGCCCACCGGCAACCTGGACCGCAACAGTGCAGACGGCGTGTTCGAGCTGATGATGCAATTGGCGCGTGACCAAGGCACTGCGTTCGTGGTGGTCACGCATGACGAGGGGCTGGCTGCGCGCTGTGGCCGCACGGTGCGGCTGGTGCAGGGCCGCCTGGGTGCCACAGGCTGAGTGGGGCTGCGGCAATGGCCGCACCCCGGAGCGGTCAGCCTCGCCCCAGGCCGCGTTTCAGCTCCTTGAGCAGCAAGACCACCTGGTTGGAGGCGTGGCGGAACGGGCCGTTCAGCGTCCGATCGGCTGCCACCAAGTCACCGCTCTGGTTTTGGGCGGCCACGGTCGAGGCCTGCAGGTGAAAGTATTTGTGCCGAGCCACCAGCACGCTGAAGGCGGGGTACTTGCCCAGCCGTTGGCCGCCAGGGCCGTGCAGCCATTTGCCCAGTTCGCAGCGGTCGTCGAGGCAGATCACGGCGGGGTCGAGTTGTTCGGTGCTGGTGCCTTTGAGCTGGTCTTGCAGCCTGACTTTCCAGTTTTCGTGCGCGGCAATGGCCTTGTCGATGTCAAGTTCGGCCAGCACCGCTGCAGCCGCTTTGGCATCGAGGGCCATTTCGCTGGCGGTCTGGGTCGCAGGCGGCAACGCGCTTGCAGAATCGTTCCAATTGAACAGGCGGCTGAAAAATCCCATGGTGTGTCGCTTAAAAATGATGGAATGCGGCAGACAGTGTGCACATTGTCACGCTGAAAGCAGACCATGCACCGAAACATGTGGACAGACACCCACGCCCATCTCGACGCCCCCGAGCTATTGCCCCCACAGAATGCGCAGGCGCAACCGTGGCACCTGCAGGCACGTGACCGATACCGTGCGGCGGGGGTGGCGGTGTCGGTGATTCCGGCGGTCTGTGCAGGCAATTTCGACACGGTGCGGCGGCTGGCCTACCTGACCTGCGATGCGTATGCACTGGGCATCCACCCGCTTTACGTGCCGCAGGCGCACGACGACGATTTGCAACTGCTGGACCGCCTGCTGAGCACCCACCGCGACGACCCGCATTTGGTTGCCGTTGGCGAAATCGGTCTGGACTTTTTCGTGCCTGCCTTGAGTACACCCACCATGCGCGCGCGGCAGCAGGCCGTCTACCGGGCCCAGCTCAAACTGGCCCGCAAACACCGTTTGCCGGTGCTGTTGCACGTGCGCAAAAGTGCTGACCTGCTGCTCAAACACCTGCGCGAGGTGTGGGGGCTGTCAAGCGGGCAGGTGCTGCCGACGGGTTGCGCTGGCATTGCGCACGCGTTCAACGGTAGCCAGGCGCAGGCCGACGCGTTCGTGGCGCTGGGCTTCAAGCTCGGGTTTGGCGGTGCGGTCACATTCGATGCGGCAAACCAACTGCGTCGCCTGGCAGCCACCTTGCCAGTCGAGGCCTTGGTGCTGGAAACCGATGCCCCCGACATCCCCCCGCAATGGCTGTACGCCACCGTTGCCCAACGGGCGGCGGGGCAACCCCAAGGCATCAACACCCCGGCCGAGTTGCCGCGCATCGGCGCGGTGGTGGCCGGTTTGCGCGGGCTGGCACCGGCCGAGCTGGCCGCACAGACCACCACCAACGCACTGGCGGTGCTGCCTAGGCTGGGGGTGTTGCTGGCGAGGGGTGGCCAGGGCAAGGCCGTGCATGACGTGCATTCGCACAGAGGCTGCGCATGACCGTCCCGGCTTCTGCGGATGCTCCCCGCCTCGTCGGCCTGCCCCCGCTGGTGGACGAGCGCACCCGCGTCCTGGTGCTGGGCAGCTTTCCGGGCGTGGCCTCGCTGGTGGCCCAGCAGTACTACGGCCACCCACGCAACCAGTTTTGGCCGGTGATGGCGCATGTTTTTCAAGCTTTTTTGGGCTCTGTCGCTTGTTATGAAAGCGCAAGCAGCTATCAAAAATATGAGAGCGGCGTGCCCCTGGCTTACGCCCAGCGCTGTGCCTGGCTGCTGGCCCACGGCGTGGGCCTGTGGGACGTGTACGCCGCCTGCCAGCGCCCGGGCAGCCTGGATGCCGACATCCGCGCAGCCGAACCCAATGACCTGGCCCGGCTGCAGGCATGCTGCCCGCGCTTGAAACTGGTGGCCCACAACGGGGGTGAAAGCGGCAAGCATGCCCGCCATACCCGTGCCCTCTTTGGCCCACACGGGGTGGAGGTGGTGCAACTGCCGTCTACCAGTCCGGCCAACGCGTCCTGGAGTCTGGACCGCAAGAAAGCCGTTTGGGGCGCGGCGCTGGCACCTGTGCTGATGGTCAGCTTGGCCTGAAAGATTCTCAGCTTCTCAGTTCCAGGCTTGCATGGCCGTTTTGCCAGCCAGAGAGAGGTGCGGCAGCAATTGCTTCCAGCTCAACAGCACGTCATCGCCGCAAGCGCGCATGGCGTAGAAAAAGCTGGTTCCGAATACCAGGCCTTTTCCGGTGGGGTAGGGCGCCATCACCTCGACGTGGTCCATGGCCTCGCCACAGTCGTCACCCTTGACGTTGCGTGGGTGCGCTGCACGGATCAGCTTCATCAGCGCGCTGGGAGGGGGTGGGCCGTCTCCCGTGTGCTGGCCGAGCAGCGCCTTCTGTCCGTTGCGCAGCCACGACCACGTGTTGACCACTTGGCCCTTGTCCAGCGACCAGGTGGTGTAACTGACTGAAAAACTGCTGTGCGCACCCCCGCAATAGGTGTCGGGCATCATGTCCTGAAGCACCAGAAAACTGTTGGTCCACACCACCGGGGTAAGCTCACTGCCCAGGGGGTCGCCCACGCTGCCTCGGTCCATCTGACACTGGTAGGCGAACACAGCCTGGCCTCGCTGCCAGGCGGCCGCCCAGCGGTTGATGCCGTCCGCGTGGGCCACGTCGGTCGGGAGTGCCAGCGCAGTCGAGTGGAGGCTGATGGTCTGTTGGTAAGGGTGCCCCCGGAACGTCGCGTGCGACCGTTTCACTGACAGGTTTTGGCCCAGCGGGTCGTAGAACGCGGGTGGACAGGCCCAGTCCTGCTGGGGCGTTGCATCGGTCGAAGGCAGCCGTGACAGTTGAATGGGGCGCATGCGCTGGCCCGCCGGGTCGGTCCACTGCCCGATCAGGGTGCGGGAGTCCTGGGCCCGCAATTGCCAGCGACCCGTGACCACGACGGGTTGTCCCGGTGGGGTCAGGCCATGCTCGTCGAGCGTCCATTGCCCGGCTCGCATGGATTCCACCAGACGCTCTCGGCTGCGCTCGGGATCCGCTTCGTTGCGATGGCGCAGCGAGATGCCGACATGGTGGTTCAGGTAGTAGTACTCGCCATGTCCGTCTGCCGTCAGGCAGACCATCACGGCAGCCGAGCCGATGCGGCCCTGCCAAGCATCCGAATGATCCTGGCTCCGTGCCTGACCTGCCAGGGTGGTCAGGAGCACGACCAGGCTGGTGCTCAGCCACCCGCAACCCAAGTGGTGCATACGCAACCGATTCACACGCTGCGGTGCGCCACGGGCGTTTCCGGCACCGGGTAACCCGCCGCGCCAAAGGTGCTGACCACGGCCTTGTGGGTGTCGAAGTAGACCTGCCAGTAGGTGTCGGTGTGGGTGTAGGGGCGCACGCACAGCAGCGGGCCTTCGGGGGTGAACTGCAGAATTTCCACGTCGGGCGCAGGGGCGGCTTTCACGTTGGGGATGGCGGCCACAGCCACCCGCAGGCGGGCCATGGCATCTTGCACGTCCACACCGTTGGCCACTTTGGCCACGCAATCCACGCGGCGGAAGGGTTCGTTGCTGAAGTTCTGGATGTTGTCTGAGAACACCTTGTTGTTGCCCACGATGGTGGTCACGTTGTCAGGCGTGAGGATGGTGGTGGCAAACAACCCCAGTTCTTTTACCGTACCCACCGTGCCGCCGGCGCTGATGAAGTCGCCCACCTTGTAGGGGCGCAGCACCTGCAAAAACACCCCTGCGGCGAAGTGTGTCAGCAAACCGCCCCAGGCGGTGCCGATGGCCAGGCCTGCACCGGCCAGCAGCGCTGCAAACGAGGTGGTCTTGACGCCGAAGATGTCCAGAATGGCCAGGATCAGCACCACCGTCAGCGCAACCGAGATGATGGACTTCAGGTAGCGGATCAGCGTCTGGTCCAGCTTTTTGGCGCGCTCCAAGCCGCCGCCAATCAGGCTGACGGCCAGGTTGATGAGCCAGCGACCCACCACCCAGGCTGCAATGGCACCCAGGATCTTCAGGCCGAAATCAGCCCCTTGGGTGGTCAGAAAATTCCAGATCAGTTCCATGTTCATAATCATTCCTTTCAGTTTGAACGTGTTGTCATGCCCCATTTTCCGGTCTTCTTCCGCCCAGATCAGCCCTCTACCGTCAAATGCGGCACGTGTGTGCAAAGTTGGCTGTTAACGTTGTTCGTGCACACAGTGGGTACGGCTGTATGAGCAAAGTCGCACAAACCGGCACGGGCAAACGCGCACGCACGGCAGTTGCCGCGCTGCCAGAAGTCAATTTTTCCGATTACGGCAACGTGCGTTGCCTGCACCTGGGCACCGAGTGGGTGCAGGGCAGCATGCTGATTGACCAGCCCTACGACATCGAGCTGGAATACGTGCAGCGCATGATGGCCTGGCTGCTGTTCCATGACCCGGCCAAAGTTGCCAAAAAGCACGCCATGCAGCTGGGTCTGGGGGCTGCGGCCCTCACCAAGTTCAGCCGCAAAAAACTGCGCATCAAAACCACGGCGGTGGAGATCAACCCGCAGGTGGTGTCGGCATGCCGCTTCTGGTTCAAGCTGCCGCCCGACGATGCCAAGCTGCTGATCGTGCTGGCCGATGCCGGTGTGGAAGTGCGCAACCCTGTGTGGGCAGGCGACGTGGACGCGCTGCAGGTTGACCTGTATGACCACGAAGCTGCAGCCCCCGTGCTCGACAGTTTTGACTTCTACAAGGACTGCCGCAACACCCTGAGCGAAGGCGGGTGCATGACCGTGAACCTGTTCGGCGAGAAAAACAAGTACCCCGACAGCGTGGAGGAAATTGCCGCCGCTTTCGGGCGCGATGCGGTCTGGTGTTTCAAGCCCACCAAGGAGGGCAACACGGTCATCCTGGCGCAACGCACGCCCACGCACCCCACTCGTGCCGAGCTGGAAGCACGTGCCGCCGAGATCCAGACCCGTTGGGGGCTGCCTGCCACCAAGTGGCTGAAGGTGTTCAAGCCCTTGGTCTGACGGGTAGCTGGAGCCCAGCCAGCGAGGTAGATAATCTGACGGCGTCAAACACCATTGTTTGGTATTTGCATGCAGCACACCCCTGTGTGACCCGACAACAGAAGCCGGGCCTCAGGGCGATCGTTTGTCAGGAGGACGCGGCACCATGGCCGAAGGCAATGCAGAAACCAACAGGCCGGGTGTGCCTGAGTCAGAAACACCTTGCGGGCTGAGACCCGGGTTCCCCTGCTGTCACGCACCACTGCCGATGTGCATCGAATGCGAGCATCGCGCCCGCATCGAAGCCGAGAACGCATTGTTGGAAAGCGAAGAGCGCTTTCGCAGCATTGCCAATGCCACGCCGGTGATGATCTGGCTGTCGGGGCTGGATACGTTGTGCTATTGGTTCAACGCCGGTTGGCTGGCATTCACCGGGCGCACCCTGGCACAGGAACAGGGCAATGGTTGGGCGGAAGGTGTTCACCCGGACGATATACAGCGCTGTGTGGATGTGTACCTGCGCCATTTCGAGCAGCGTAGCCCATTTCAGATGGAGTACCGGCTGAAGCACCACAGTGGCGAGTACCGCTGGATTCTTGACAGTGGGACACCTCGGTTCGACGCTGCCGGTGAGTTCCTGGGGTTCATCGGATCCTGCGTCGATTCGCATGAGGTGCGCTCCGTCAAGAACCAACTCGCCGCCATGGCTGATGCCATACCCGGTGTGGTGTACCAGTGCCTCACCGGCGAAGCCTCGCCCCAGCGGTTTGTGTACGTCAGTCATGGCATTGAAGCGCTGTACGGTGTCAGCGTTGCCGAGGCCATGCACGACTACCACGTGGTGACCCAGAGCGTGTTGCCAGCGGATCAGGACACTTTTTGGGCATCTGTGCTGCAAGCTGTTCGTGAGCAGGTGCAATGGCAGCACGCTTTCCGTATCCGGACGCCCAGCGGTACCGTGAAGTGGGTGCAGGCTCGAGCCGCCCCGCAAAGTCAGCCCGATGGCAGTGTGTTGTGGAGTGGCCTGTTGACAGACATCAGCGCGCTCAAAACACTCGAAAGCCAGCTTCGCCTGTCGGCCAGTGTGTTCGAGAATGTTCAGGAAGGCATCGTCATCACCGATGCTCAGCACCACATCCTCGATGTCAACGCCGCTTTTTGCCGTGTGTCCGGTTACACCCGTTCTGAAGTGCTGGGGCTCAACCCGCGTTTCCTGAAGTCCGGCATACAGCCCGACATTTTTTACCGCAACCTGTGGGAAGAGATCGAGCGTCACGGATTTTGGACGGGAGAGGTGTTCAACCGGGCAAAGGGGGGCGACGTGTATGCCGTCATCCTGAACATCAATGCCGTGAAAGACGACAGTGGCCAAGTGAGCCACTATGTCGGCGTCAGCACCGACATCAACCAGATCAAGACGCAGCAACAAATGCTGGAGCGTGTCGCCCATTACGATGCCCTGACGCTGTTGCCCAACCGAACCCTGTTGGCCGACCGCTTGCGGCAGTCCATCGCCTTGGCGAAGCGCCATCAGACCCAGTTGGCGTTGTGCTACCTCGATCTGGATGGTTTCAAACAGGTTAACGACTCCCAAGGCCACGGTGCAGGTGATCTGGTATTGCAGGTGGTCGCGCAACGGCTGGTCAGCTTTCTGCGTGCCAGCGATACCGCCGCACGGCTGGGTGGCGACGAGTTCATCGTGTTGTTGGGCGAGTTGGCGTCGTCAGCGGACATCGAGCCGTTGTTGCACCGGCTCATGCAAGCCATTGGCGAGCCCATTTGCATCCCTGGAGTCGATGCGGTGGTGGGCGCCAGCATCGGTGTGGCCATGTATCCCGACGATGCCACCGAACCCGATACCCTGATGCGCCAGGCAGACATGGCGATGTACGCGGCCAAGGCGGCTGGCAAACACCGCTACCACCTCAGCGCCACAGGGTTGCCCGCGCGGCGCTGATCGCATGGTGTGCTGCAATGGGTGAGTGTGTCAGCCATTGCCGTAATATCGTTCTCGGTGCGCGCATGCTGAGATGTGCGTGTGACATATGAACAGGAGCAAACATGACTGCATTGAACACCGTGGTGGCCGCTGGCCTGTTGCTGGGGGCTTGGGGCGCACAGGCCGGCCCGGTTGAAGACATCATGATGAAAGGCGGTTGCGTGGCGTGCCACGCGGTCGACAAAAAAATGGTCGGCCCGTCATACAAAGACATTGCGGCCAAATACAAAGGGCAAGACGCCACCGCCAAATTGATGGAAAAGGTGCGCAAGGGTGGGGGCGGGGTGTTCGGGCCGACACCCATGCCGCCCTCGTTGCCAGCCAAGATCAACGATGCTGACCTGAAGACAGTCGTGGAAGCGATTCTGAAGTCGTGAGTGCCGTGCACCGGCACCGTGACAAACCCTTCCACGGGCCGCTTGACTGGCGCGTGCTGGTTGACTGGCTGGCGCACGATGGCATCATCGATGCGGCTGAGGCCGAGCGCACCATCGGGCGTTGTTCGGCTGGCGCAAGTGCCCAGCCACCGCTGCAGCGCCTCAGTGTGGTGGGCATGTCACGTGCCAGCGACGGTGCCACGCTGACGCTGGATGCTCTGTCCGAGTGGTTGGCAGGCCATCTGGGCATGGAGTACATGCGCATCGATCCGCTGAAGGTCGATGTGGGCAAAGTGGCCGATGCCATGTCCGCTGCGTATGCCGAGCGCCACAAGGTGTTGCCGGTACAGGTGTCGCCCTCCGAGGTGGTGGTGGCCACAGCCGAGCCGGGATTGATTGACTGGATTCCAGAGGTCGAGCGACAGAGCAAGCGCTCGGTACGGCTGGTGGTGGCCAATCCACAGGACATCAAGCGCTACACCGCCGAGTTTTTTGCGTTGGCCCGGTCGGTGCGCGCGGCCACCAAGGCCGGGGCCGTGGCGCAGACCAGCTTCGAGCAGCTGGTGGAGCTGGGTCGCAGCAACCGCCAGCTGGACGCCAACGACCAGGGTGTGGTTCAGGTGGTCGACTGGTTGTGGCAATACGCTTTCGATCAACGCGCCAGCGACATTCACCTGGAGCCCCGGCGCGAGCAGGGGGTGATCCGCTTCCGCATCGACGGGGTGCTGCACCCGGTGTACCAGGTGCCCACGCCGGTGCTGGCGGCCATGACGGCGCGCATCAAGTTGCTGGGCCGCATGGACGTAGTGGAAAAGCGCCGCCCGCAGGATGGCCGCATCAAGACCAAGGGGCCGCGTGGCGACGAGGTGGAAATGCGCCTGTCCACCCTGCCCACTGCTTTCGGCGAAAAAATGGTGATGCGGATTTTTGACCCCGACACCACCGTGAAAAACCTGGATGCACTGGGTTTTTCGGTGCACGACGCCAAGCGCTGGGAAGCACTGGTCAAGCGTGCGCACGGCATCATTCTGGTGACTGGGCCCACCGGCTCGGGCAAAACCACCACGCTCTATTCCACGCTCAAACGCCTGGCCACCGAAGAGGTGAATGTCAACACCATTGAAGACCCGATCGAAATGATCGAGCCAGCCTTCAACCAGACACAGGTTCAAACGCACCTGGACTTTGACTTTGCACAAGGGCTGCGTGCCCTGATGCGGCAAGACCCCGACATCCTGATGGTGGGCGAAATTCGCGATTTGCCCACGGCCGACATGGCTGTGCAGGCCGCGCTGACCGGACACCTGGTGTTTTCGACGCTGCACACCAACGATGCGCCCAGTGCCATCATGCGTCTGATGGAGTTGGGCGTACCGCCTTACCTCATCAACGCCACGGTATTGGGGGTGCTGGGGCAGCGGCTGGTGCGCACACTGTGCCCGCTGTGCAAAGTGCCCGACACGCAGGCTGAGCGCGAGGTCTTTGACGAAGTGATCAAGCCCTGGCAAGCCAGTGGCAACTACGCACCCTACAAACCCGTGGGGTGTATCGACTGTCGCATGACCGGGTTCAAGGGGCGCATGGGCCTGTACGAGCTGATGGTGGTGAGCGAAGTATTCAAGGAAAAGGTCAACCGCGAACCCGGTATGGATGCGTTGCGGCGCCAGGCCGTGGTAGATGGTATGCGGCCCCTTCGTGTAGCGGGTGCCATGCGTGTGGCCGAGGGCCTGACCACGCTGGACGAGGTGCTGTCGTGTACGCCACCGTTGGTCTGATTGGCTGTCCGCACGGTGGTTGCGCACGCTTGGTAAGCTAAGGGTTTCGCCACGATGAAGAAAGTCACGACATGAATGCACTGGTGTGGGTGCAGGCGCTCACCTTGGGATCGACCGTTGCCGCCTTGGGCTGGGCCCTGACGGGCGGGCCGCTGCGCATTTCCAGCCGGGCTTCACGTCACTTCCTGGCGTTCAATGTCATGGTGGCACTGGGCTCTTTGGCCTGGTTGCCCTGGCCCATGATGCAGTTGTTACCACCGGCGTACCGACTGACGTTGGGGCTGGTGGGGGTCCTGTCGGGTATGCAATGGCTGTGCCTGGGGCTGCACAAGTTGCACGACATCAAGCCCAGCTACGTGGTGTCGCCCTTCATGCTGCCGTTTCTGGCTGCCTTGATGGCAGTCATCGCCTGGCTGGACGCGAGTGGACGTGGTGCCCTGCTGGCCTGCTTCAGTGCCAGCCTCTGGATGCTCGGGGTGACGGTACAGCAGGGTTTTCCGGCCATGTCGGCCCAGGCTGGCACACAAGCCGCCCGGTGGGGGCTGCTGCCGTTTTCACTGGCTGCGCTGATTTGGCTGGTGGGCATGGGGCACGCTACTTGGTCCATATTGGCCACGGGCGGTGGGTTGGGGGGTGATGCCGATGCGGCGCACGCCAGCCTCCTGGGTGTGCCCGACGCCGTGATCTGGCTGCTGTCATGGGCCTTTGTCAACGGGGGGCTGGTGTCCCTGGTGATGTTGAAACTGGTGGACAAAATCCGTGACCTGAGCACCGAAGACGATCTGACGGGTGCCATGAACATGCGTACCTTCATGGCATTGCTGAAGGATGAGCGCGAACGCATCCGGCGTGTCCCGTTGGCGCAAACGTTGCTGGTGTGCGAAGTGGACCAGTACCACGCATTGAACAAACAACTGGGGTTCTCAGCTGGTGATGCCGCTTTGCGCCACGTCACTGGCATCATCGGGCGCGGCTTGCGCAAAACCGACCGCCTGGCGGCCAGCGCCATGCAGGGCGAATTGCTGCTGTTCCTGCCAGGCACACCGGTTGTCGGGGCCACGCTGGTGGCCGAGCGCACGCAAGCCTCGGTCAAGGCCAATCCGTTTCTGTGGAAGGGCCAGGCCATTGGCTTGTCACTGAGCATCGGTCTGAGCTGCCGTGAAGATGGCAGTATGGCCGATGAGGCACTGATCGAGCTGGCCAGCCAGGCCGTGCAACGTGCGCGTCGTGAAGGCGGTTCTCGCATCCGCACGGCGGCTTTCGATCCGGCCACGCTGGATGTGAACATCGCAGCATTGGCGCAGCATGCCCCGGTATCGGCCATGGGGAACAACGGGCCAACATGATTCCCATCAAGACTGAATCCGCTTGGCGGGGTACTGTTGACTGCCGTGTCTGTGGTATCCGTGACATGGTGCTGTTTGCCGACTTGAGCGAAGACGACTTCAAACTCATCCACGCCCCCATTGACGACTTGGAGTTTGCACCCGGAGACACCTTGCTTCACATGGGTGAAGCGGCTGGCAGCCTGATGACCTTGAAGGTTGGCCTGGTCAAGTTGGTGCGCAATATGCCTGATGGGCGCCAGCGAATCGTGCGCGTGCTGCGACCGGGCGATGTGATAGGGCTTGAAGCCATGTTCGCCACTGTCTACGAATCTGAGGCCGTGGCCCTGACCTCGGTCAACGTGTGCCGTTTGCCGGTGGACGTCATCCACCGTCTCAACCGCGAAACCCCTCGGTTGCACGAACGCCTGATGGTCAAGTGGCATCAGAGCCTGAAGGAAGCCGACGCGTGGTTGGCTGACTTGAATTTCGGCAACGCCCGGCAGCGACTGGCGGGTTTGATCCTGAACATGAGCGCGCACCACGCCGACGAGGCAGGTGACGCGCAAGTGATGCTGTTTTCGCGTGAAGACATGGGGGCCATGCTCGACCTCAAGCTGGAAACCGTCAGCCGCACCCTGAGCGCGTTCATTCGCGAGGGCGTGCTGGAGCCGCTCGACAAGCAAGGCCGCCGCTACCGGATTCTGGACAAGAACAGCCTGCGGGCACCCTGACCGTTTCAGTGTCAGGGCATCGGTACCGCCAGGTTCCCTACCAAGGGAAAACCCGGTGTGTCGCATATGTGGAATCCACACGACAAGATCGGGTTGGCAACTGCACAATCCGTGCTGTCCATGGTTTCGAGGAGACAGTACGTGTTGCTCAAAAGTCAGAAAGATTTTTTTTCCGGATTGCTGTTCATGACAGTGGGCGGTGCGTTCGCCTACGGTGCCAGCACCTACCAAGTCGGCACTGCTGCCCGAATGGGGCCGGGGTACTTCCCGTTGTTGCTGGGCGTGTTGCTGGCGCTGATGGGCGCGGTGATCGCCGTGCGCTCGTTCATCGCCGGTACACCGGACGGGGACCACATCGGCGCGATTGCCTGGCGTCCCCTGTTGCTGGTGCTCGGTGCCAACGTGGCATTCGGTGCGCTGATGATTGGCGTGCCCAGCCTGGGTATCCCCCAATTCGGATTGGTGGTGGCCATTTTTGCGCAGGTGGCCATTGCCAGCCTGGCCGCTGAGAAGTTTGTGCTGACCGAGGTACTGGTGCTGGCGGCCATTTTGGCTGTAGGCAGCTATGCCGCGTTCGTGATGTTGCTCGGGTTGCAGTTTCCCGTGTGGCCCAGTTTCATTGCAGGCTGATGCCCGCACCCACAGCCAGAAGGACGGTCTGAAATGGATTTGATCAACAACCTCGCTTTGGGTTTTGGTGTGGCATTCACTGCACAAAACCTGATGTATGCCTTCGTCGGTTGCCTGCTGGGCACGCTGATCGGGGTGCTGCCCGGCATCGGGCCCGTGGCCACCATTGCCATGCTGCTGCCCGCCACCTACGCGTTGCCCCCTGTGGCTGCGCTGATCATGCTGGCCGGTATTTACTACGGGGCTCAGTACGGTGGCTCTACCACCGCCATCCTGGTGAACCTGCCAGGCGAGTCGTCTTCTGTGGTGACCGTGATCGATGGCTACCAGATGGCGCGCAAGGGCCGCGCTGGGCCCGCTTTGGCTGCGGCTGGCATGGGTTCGTTCTTTGCCGGTTGTGTGGGCACGCTCATCCTGGCGGCCTTCGCTGCGCCGCTGACCGAGGTGGCGTTCAAGTTCGGCCCGGCCGAGTACTTTTCGCTCATGATCCTGGGCCTCATCGGTGCGGTGGTGCTGGCATCGGGCTCGCTCATCAAGGCTTTGGGCATGATCGTGCTGGGGCTGTTGATGGGCATGATCGGTACCGATGTGAACTCTGGCGTGCCCCGCTACAGCTTTGACATCCCCGAGCTGACCGATGGTGTGGGTTTTGTGGTCATTGCCATGGGCGTGTTCGGTTATGGCGAGATCATCAGCAACCTCTCGCACGGTGAAGAAAAGCGTGAAGTCTTTACCGGCAAGGTGCAGGGCCTGATGCCCACGAAGGAAGACTTCAAGAACATGATTCCTGCCGTGTTGCGTGGCACGGCCCTGGGCTCTGCCCTGGGCATCCTGCCGGGCGGCGGTGCGTTGCTGTCGGCGTTTGCGGCCTACACCATCGAGAAAAAGACCAAGCTCAAACCCGGCGAAGTGCCGTTTGGCCAGGGCAACATCCGCGGTGTGGCCGCGCCTGAGTCGGCCAACAACGCGGGTTCGCAAACGTCCTTCATCCCGTTGCTGACACTGGGCATCCCACCCAACGCCGTGATGGCGCTGATGGTGGGTGCCATGACCATCCACAACATCCAGCCCGGCCCGCAGGTGATGACCAGCAACCCCGAGCTGTTTTGGGGCCTGATTGCCTCGATGTGGATCGGCAATGCCATGCTCATCATCCTGAACCTGCCGCTGATAGGCATCTGGATCAAGCTGCTGACCGTGCCCTACCGCTGGCTGTTCCCGGCCATCATCCTGTTCTGTGCAGTGGGTGTGTATTCCACCAACAACAACACGTTCGACATCTGGATGGTGGCGGGTTTTGGTGCCATCGGTTACATGTTCATCAAATTGGGGCTGGAGCCTGCACCCCTGCTGCTGGGCTTCATCCTCGGCCCCATGATGGAAGAAAACCTGCGCCGCTCGCTGCTGCTGTCTCGGGGCGACTGGAGCGTGTTCGTCACCCGCCCCCTGTCGGCCAGCCTGCTGGCGGCTGCCGTGGTGCTGCTGGTGGTGGTGATGCTGCCATCCATCAAGAACAAGCGTGAAGAAGCCTTCGTAGAAGACTGATGACCCGTGTATGACCCGTTTGCTTCACCGGGTGGCGCTGGCTGAGTGGGCTGCCTGAGCGCCTGCTGCCAGCTGCGCCATCCCGTGCCTGCGCCACACTGAAACGTTCCACGCGAAGCGGCATCCACTTGACTGGTGGGTGCCGTTTTCGTTTTCGCCAGAGAATAAGTGCCATGGTTGCTCACACCTCTTTTCCTTGCCCAGACCCTGTCGGACAGGTCAACCCCTACTCATCGGTTCGCTTGCCCGTGTATGCGCGCAACGTGGTGTCCACGTCGCACCCCCTGGCCGCGCAGGCGGGGCTGCATGTGCTGCGCAGCGGGGGCAATGCGGTCGATGCAGCGGTGGCCACAGCAGCGGTCATGACGGTGGTCGAGCCCGTCAGCAACGGCCTGGGCAGCGATGCCTTTGCCCTGGTGTGGGACGGCCAGCGCCTGCACGGGCTGAATGCGTCGGGTCGCGCGCCGCAGGCCTGGATGCCCGACTACTTCACCCGCCGGTATGGCGACACTGCCCTCACGCCACCCAAGCGCGGCATCGACAGCGTGACCGTGCCCGGTGCCGTCAGTGGCTGGATGGCCTTGAGCCAGCGGTTTGGCAAGCTGCCGTTTGCCGACCTGATGCAACCCGCCATCGACGTGGCCGAGCGCGGCTTTGCCGTGCCCACCGTGGTGCAAGGCAAATGGGCGGCTGCGGTGAACGAGTTGCAAAGTCAACCCGGTTTTGCACAGGCGTTTCTGCCACGGGGCAGGGCACCGCTGCTGGGCGAGTTGTTCAGCTTCCCTGCTGCGGCCAGGGCGTTCAGGTCGCTGGCGGCCAGCGGGGGCGAGTCGTTCTACCGGGGCGACATCGCCCAGGCCGTGGCCCGCTTCGCGGCACAACACGGCGGCGCACTGACCGAGGCCGACTTGGCTGCCCACACCGCTGAATGGGTCACGCCCATAGCCCAACACTACAGCGGTCACACCCTGCACGAGATACCACCCAACGGCCAGGGCATCGCGGCCCTCATGGCACTGGGCATGTTGGCACACACCGACGTGGCCCACCAACCCGTTGACAGCGTGGCTGCCCAGCACCTGCAAATCGAAGCCATGAAACTGGCCTTTGCCGACGTGTACCGCTACGTGGCCGACCCCACTGCCATGCACGTCACGGTCGAGCACATGTTGGACCCCACCTACCTGGCCCAGCGCGCCAAATTGATTGACCCCCGCCGCGCACAGCTGCATGCGGCTGGCAGCCCGGCGGATGCCCACCGGCGCGGCGGCACCATTTACCTCACGGCGGCAGACGAGCGCGGCATGATGGTCAGCTGCATCCAGAGCAACTACATGGGTTTCGGTTCAGGCTGTGTGGAGCCCACCTTCGGCATCAGCCTGCAAAATCGGGGGCATGGGTTTGCGTTGCCAGCCAGCCACGTGAACCCCGCCAACCTGGTGGCACCGGGCAAGCGGCCGTTTCACACCATCATCCCCGCGTTTTTGTCGCGTCCGGTATGCGATGCCGCCGGGGTGCCGCTGTGCCTGGCGGACGGCACGCTACAGATGGAGCCCGTGATGAGCTTTGGCGTCATGGGTGCCAACATGCAACCCCAAGGCCACTTGCAAACGTTGGTGCGGTTGCTCAACCACGGCCAGTCGTTGCAGGCCGCATGCGACGCGCCACGCTGGCGCTTCAACACCGGGTTGTCCATCAACGTGGAAGCGGGCATGGATGCGCAAACCGTGGCGGGCCTGCGCGCACTGGGCCACCAGGTGGATGTGTTGCGTGACGTGTACCAAGACTTCGGCGCAGGCCAGTTCATCTGGCGGCTGGGCAATCCGGCCGAGCACGGCTACGTGGCCGCCAGCGACCCTCGGCGCGACGGGTTGGCAGCGGGTTGGTAAATTGAATGAAAAAAAGTGCTTCCTCGCTTGATAGTCAAAACAACATAGCTATCAAAAACAGAAACTTGGCCATCGGCCTTTTGCTGGCCATGGCAGGCTCCATTGCGTTCAGCGGCAAGGCCATCATCGTGAAACTGGCTTACCGGCATGGGGTGGATGCGGTCACGCTCATCATGTACCGCATGCTGTTTGCCCTGCCCATGTTCGTGGGCATGGCCTGGTGGGCCAGCCGGGGCAAACCCGCACTGTCGCGGCGCGACTGGCTGGGTGTGGTGGGCCTGGGGTTCAGCGGTTATTACATGGCCAGTTTCCTGGACTTCTGGGGCCTGCAATACATCAGTGCCAGCCTGGAGCGGCTCATTTTGTACCTCAACCCCACGCTCGTGCTGGTGCTGGGCTGGCTGCTGTTTGGCCGGCGCATCAACCATCTGCAAGGCGTGGCCATGGCTGTCAGTTATGCCGGTGTGTTGCTGGTGTTCGGGCACGAGGTGCGGTTTGACGGTTCGGCCACGCTGGTGGGCGGTGCGCTGGTGTTTGGCAGCGCCGTCAGCTATGCCATTTACCTGGTGTACAGCGGTGAAATGGTCAAGCGCCTCGGCTCGCTGCGGCTGGTGGGCCTGGCCACCACGGTGGCCTGCCTGCTGTGCATTGGGCAGTTCGTGGTGCTGCGGCCCTTCAGCGCGGCGCTGGTGGCGCCTGAGGTGGTGTGGCTGTCGGTGCTCAATGCCGTGGCCTGCACGGCCGCACCGGTGCTGATGGTGATGATGGCCATCGAACGCATCGGCTCCGGCCTGGCCGCCCAGACCGGGATGATCGGCCCCATGTCGACCATTGCCATGGGCGTGTGGCTGCTGGACGAGCCGTTCAATGCCTGGATCATTGCGGGCACCGTGCTGGTGGTGGCCGGGGTGCTGACCGTCACACGGCAAAAAGCAGCCTGACCGACGCGGTGCCCCCAAACCTGTCGCGTTGCGTCAGGCCCCCCGAGGGGATGAGAAAACTTGGGAGCGACCCGGCGTTTTCTCATGACTTTGCGACGGGCTTCACCGGTGTGTTTTTCTTGGGTGGGCTGGTGGCCGGTGACGCTGCCTTGGGCGCAGGCGGGGTGACCACGTTGTGCAGCCGCGCCCCAATGGGCACCGGTTTTGCCGACGCATAGGCATCGAAGCGGCTGCCCATGGCGGCTTCGATGGTGTCGATGCGTTGCTGAGTGGGCGGGTGCGTGGCCAGCACCAGCGAGTAATTGGGGTTGTCGGGTTTGGCAGAGGCCAACGTTTGCAACAGCGAGGGCAGGCCGAATGGGTCCAGCCCCGCCCTTGCTGCCAGCGTGACGCCTTGGCGGTCGGCCTCGTACTCGTCGTCTCGGTCCAGGCCTTTTGAGTACAGCTCCTTGCCCATGCTGAGCAACTGCGACGCCACGAACGACCCGATGCCGCCACGCACCTGGCTGGCCAGTAACTGCCCCGCCAACGCAGCCTGAGCGGTCTTGTTCAGGGATTTGAGGTGGTGCTTTTCCACCACATGCGTGATTTCATGCGCCAACACCCCTGCCAGCTCAGCCTCGTTGCGGGCCGCATCGACCAAGCCCTTGGTCACGAACACGTAGCCACCGGGTGCGGCAAAGGCATTGAAGCCACCATCGTCAAGCACCAGGAACGTCCATGGCAGGTTGGGGCGGGGCGACTGCAGGCTGATCCAACGGCCCAGGTTGTTCACGTACACCTGCAGCGCAGTGTCCTTGTGCAAGGGCTTGCTGCCCAGCAGGATGGCCGACAGGTGGCGACCGATTTCAATTTCCTGCGGCTCGCTGATGTTCTGCACCGACTGGGCCAGCAGCTCGATCAGGTTGCCCCCGCCTGCCGCACCGGCGGCTGTCATGGGGGACATGGCCGAGCCTGTGCCCAAGGCGGTCAGGCTGCCCATCAGTGCACCTGCACTGGACGGCACCTGTGGGTTGCTGACGCAGCCTGCCAGCAGCAGGCCAACGGCCGTCAGCACAGAAATGTGGTGTGTGTGTGCCATGTGGTGTGCCTTTGTGTGGTCAGTTCGCGTTTTGTGTGGGGTTGCCAGAGCGGGTGGGTGGCAGGTCTTCCACTGGCTTGGGGCTGAGACCACTGCGTTGGGCGAATTGCCGTGCCTGGTTTTCGCTGACCCGCAGCTTCTCGCCTTGTGTGACCGCGCCAGGGTTGGGTTGCGCCTGGGCAAGGTCGTCGGCATCGAGGCCACGGATGCCTAGTGTGGAGGTCGCAGCTTTGGGCCTGCTGGCGGCAAACAGACCGCCTATGCCTTTTGCTGTACTGCCGCTGTCAGCTGCGACCCCTGCAGGCGCAGCTGACAGGTCGAACAGCTTCATCCAGCCCTGTTTGCCGTTGTCAGCCTTGACCCGCATCCAGGCACCTTGCCGCTCGCCAGCGTGGGTCACCACGTGGTTGGTTTGCATGGGCATCACGACCTCAGCCGTGGGTTCGGGGGCCTTTTTCAGGTCTGTGTCGCGTTTGACGGTCATGGCCTGGACCGTCTGTGCTTGCGCCCCGGCGCAGGCAACCAGGCTGAACAGACACAGCGCCCATTTGGTGCGCAAGGGTAAGGTGGGTTGGTGCATCATTCGACTCCATCATCTTCATCAAGGGAACAGTGTATGGACTTGGGGTTGCGCGGTAAATGGGCATTGGTGTGCGGTGCCAGCAAAGGCTTGGGTTTGGGCTGTGCGCAGGCACTGGCCGCCGAAGGCGTGAACGTGGTACTGGTGGCCAGAGGAGCCACCGTACTGGATGCTGCTGCAGAAGAAATAAGAGCAGACTTATCAATGCAGAATAGCGGTGAAGGCCAAAAAAACTTCAAAACTGAGGTGCTGACCGTGGCTGCCGACATCACCACCCCTGAGGGCCGTGCCGCAGCACTGTGCGTGGCAGGTGGACCCGGCACCGCGTTTGACATCGTGGTGACCAATGCCGGTGGCCCACCTCCCGGCGACTTTCGTGATTGGGACCGCGACGTCTGGCTGAAAGCGGTGGATGCCAACATGCTCACCCCCATCGAGCTCATCAAAGCCACGGTGGACGGCATGGCCGCGCGCGGGTTTGGCCGCATCGTCAACATCACCAGCAGTGCGGTGAAGGCTCCCATCGACATCCTGGGGCTGAGCAACGGCGCGCGCAGCGGCCTGACCGGCTTTGTGGCCGGTGTGGCTCGCAACCCCACGCTGGCGGCCAAAGGTGTGACGCTGAACAACCTGCTGCCGGGGAAGTTCGACACCGACCGCATCAAAACCACCATCGCCGGGGCAGCCCAGAAAGCCGGCAAAACGGTCGACGAGGTGCGCGCTGCGCAAATTGCCCAGATTCCGGCTCAACGCTTCGGCACTCCGCAAGAGTTTGGCCAGATTTGCGCCTTTCTGTGCAGCGTGCAGGCTGGGTACATTTCAGGGCAAAATTTGCTCTGTGATGGCGGCGCATACCCTGGTGTCATGTGAGCCCCCCAATTGTTTTGCTGGCAGGTGCGAATGAAACGTTGCTTGTTGACTGCGGCTTTCGTGCTGATCGGTGTGGGGCTGCTGGGGTGCGGCACGCAACCGCCAGTCAAGCGTCCACTTCCCGTTCAGGTGGAACCCGATGCCTCACACCGTCCCTGGGAAGAACCCGTGGCACCCGTGCATGCCCAGGCAGTGGCCATGCACGCGATGGGGCTGGTGGGAACGCCGTACCGTTACGGTGGCAACACCCCCGATTCTGGCTTTGACTGCAGCGGATTGATCGGGTACGTGTTTCAACATGCCGCAGGCGTGCGAGCGCCGCGAACCGTGACCGACATCAGCATGTGGGGCACGCCTGTGGGCCGCGAATCGGTCCGTTCGGGCGATTTGGCTGTGTTCACCCTGAAAGGGCGTGCCAGCCATGCGGGTATCTACATTGGAAACGGGCGCTTCGTACATGCGCCGTCAACCGGTGGAACGGTCAGGCTCGACCGACTGGACAGGGGTTACTGGGCCACACAGGGTTTGCAGTTCAGGCGGGCTGTGTAAACGCGTCCCCTGTCTCGTCGTGTGCAAAGGGCTCAATCGGTCTGTCAGAACCGGGGGGCGTTGGCTTGCATCATGTTCAGTGAGGAGCGCAGTCGGTGTTGCTCATGGTCGAGGCTGCGGATCCGTTGACGCAAGTCGTGCCGAGCTTCGTCTTTGCGTGCTTCGGAAAGTTGGCGCTCCAGGCGCCTGATTTCCTGGTTGTTGCTTTCAATTCGCGACTGAAGCCGGTGGATTTCGGTGCCCTGATTGAACGCATACAAGAACGCGTCTTCGTTGCGACCACGGCACACCCCCTGGTAGCTGCGCCCGGCCAACCCTTCGCGCCAGCCAACCCTTGGGGTGCAATAGGCCAAGATGCCTTGATCCCACCCGGCACGCCATTGCTGGGCGTTGGGGCGAATGCCTGTCTTGGCACAGGCTTCAGCGTGCTCGGCCAGCCGTGAATCGCTGTGACCGGCTGCGCCATCTTTTTGCCCCAGGCGCCGCCAGTCGGCAGTTTTGCACTCTTCCTCTGTCAAGGTCGCGCAGCCGCTGAGCAGCGCCAGGCACGCAACCGCAGACAAACCCCAGGTGATGAGACGGACTTGCATGTCGAATGCCTTCAAGGAAGAAAAGTGAAACGAAGTGGAATGCCGATTTACAGACCTGCTGCAGCGCGCAGAACCTGAATTTTGTCGGTGCGTTCCCAGGTGAATTCGGGCTCTTCACGCCCAAAGTGACCGTAGGCTGCGGTTTTGCTGTAGATCGGACGCAGCAAATCCAGCATCTGGATGATGCCTTTGGGGCGCAGGTCGAAATGTTCGTTGACCAGTGCCGCAATCTGCTCGTCAGGGATGACGCCTGTGCCTTCGGTGTAAACCGTCACGTTCATGGGCTTGGCCACGCCAATGGCGTAGGCCACCTGGATCTGGCACTGCTTGGCCAAGCCCGCCGCCACGATGTTCTTGGCCACATAGCGCGCGGCATAAGCAGCCGAGCGGTCCACCTTGGACGGGTCTTTGCCGCTGAACGCGCCACCACCGTGGGGGCAGGCACCGCCATAGGTGTCAACAATGATCTTGCGGCCGGTCAGGCCACAGTCGCCCTGGGGGCCACCGATGACGAAGCGACCCGTGGGGTTGATGAGGTAGCGCGTGTTCTGCAGCCACTCTTTGGGCAGCACGGGCTTGATGATTTCCTCAATGACGGCTTCGATGAAGCTGTCTTTCATCTTCGTGGCGGTTTCGCTTTGGTCGGGGCTGTGTTGGGTGGACAGCACCACGGTGTCGATGCTGTGGGGCTTGCCGTCCACATAACGCATGGTCACCTGGCTCTTGGCGTCAGGGCGCAAAAAGGGCAGGCGGCCGTCCTTGCGCAGCTGGGCTTGGCGCTCGACCAAGCGGTGCGCGTAGTAGATGGGCGCGGGCATCAGTTCGGGCGTTTCGTCGCAGGCGTAGCCGAACATCAGGCCCTGGTCACCGGCGCCGATGTTCAGGTGGTCGTCACTCGCGTGGTCCACACCCTGGGCGATGTCGTTGCTCTGCTTGTCGTAGGCCACCAGCACCGCGCAGCCTTTGTAGTCAATGCCGTACTCGGTGTTGTCGTAGCCGATGCGCTTGATGATGTCGCGCGCCACCTGGATGTAGTCCACGTGCGCGTTGGTGGTGATTTCACCGGCCAGCACCACCAAGCCTGTGTTGGTCAGCGTTTCGGCGGCCACGCGGCTGCGAGGGTCTTGCTGGAAGATGGCATCGAGGATCGCGTCGGAGATCTGGTCGGCTACCTTGTCGGGGTGGCCTTCAGAGACGGATTCGGATGTGAAAAGAAAGTCGTTCGCCATGTGAATAAACTCCGTGTGTGTGGACAAGGCGTTTCGCCTGGTGCCGGAGCGCTGGCGAACGCTTTAGCGGTGGTGTTGGCGGTCCAAGCTGCTTGCTTGACTGCCCTGCCAACCCGACTGTGGGTGGCGTCGTCCCGCAAGTTGTTCAATAACTCGACGACGAGTGCAGTGTAAATCAAGTCTTTCAACGTCCGCCGTCAAACCCTTTTCAAACTGTGGTTCAACTGTTCCGATTTTTCAGTCTTTGGCCCCTGTGGGCGTTGCATGCCCTGGGTGCCGTCATGGGTTGGGTCGTGTTTGCGGTGTCGGGGGTGTACCGGCGGCATGTGCTGGCCCACGCGGCGTTGGCCGGGGTGTCGCGCCGTGACGCGCTGGCGTCGGTCACGCAGGCGGGTCAAATGGTGGCCGAGCTGCCCCGCCTCTGGCTGGGCAAGCCCGTGCCGGTGCGCATGACCGGAGCCGAGCACATCGACGCCGCGCAGGCCGCTGGCCAAGGCATTTTGTTCCTGACCCCGCACATGGGTTGCTTTGAAATCACGGCCAGCGCTTATGCCGCCCGCTACGGTACACAGCCTGGCAAGGGCATGACGGTGCTGTTCCGCCCGCCCCGTCAGCCGTGGCTGCGCGAAGTGGTGGCCAGTGCACGCCAGCGCCCTGGGCTGGACACCGCTCCCACCACGTTGGCGGGTGTGAAGCAGTTGGTCAAAACGCTGCGCAGCGGTGGTGCGGTGGGTTTGTTGCCTGACCAGGTGCCGCCGTTGGGGCAGGGTGTGTGGGCGCCGTTTTTTGGCCAACCGGCGTACACCATGACGCTCAGCGCTCGGCTGGCACGCACGTCCAACACCACGGTGCTGCTGGCTTGGGGGCAGCGGTTGCCGTGGGGGCAGGGGTTCGTGGTGCACGTGTTGCCGTTCGAGCAAGTGCTGCCCCTCGAACCTGAAGCGGCATGCGCCGTCATCAATCAGGCCATGGCGTCTTTGATCGGCACCCGGCCCTCCCAATATCTGTGGGGTTACAACCGCTACAAGGCACCGCGCGAGGGTTCGGTATGAAACAGTGGCTTAAAAAAGTCGCGATTCAGCTGATGGCCGCGATCAGGTTTCTGCCGTTGCCCGTGGTGCGCGGGTTGGGCTGGACGCTGGGACAGGTGTTGTATGTGCTGGCTCGACAACGCAAACACATTGCACTCACGAACTGGCAACTGTGTTTCCCGGGCGATGACGAGGCCACCCGCCGACGTGGGGTCAAGGCCCATATCGTGGCGTTTGCCCAGACTTGGTTGGACCGCGGCTGGTTGTGGCACGCGCCCCGCGAGGTGGTGGCGCGGCGCGTGCGCCTGACGGGCCACGTCGAAGCCTTGCAAGGTGATGGGCCGGTGGTGTTGTTTGCGCCGCATTTCGTGGGCCTGGACGCGGGCTGGGCGGGCATCACCCTGCACCTGCCGCGCCCATGCTGTGGCTTGTATGCGCCGCAACAGGATGCACTGGTAGACAACTGGATGGCGCAAGGGCGCAGGCGTTTTGGCGACCCGCAGGTCATTGCCAAATGGCAGGGCTTGAAGCCCCTGGCCGCTGCGGTGCGTGCGGGCAAGCCGCTGTACCTGTTGCCCGACATGGACCATGGCCTGACCGACTCCATCTGGGCGCCGTTCTATGGCCACCAGGTGGCCACACTCACCTCGCTGCCACGCTTTGCAGCCCTGGGCCGGGCCAAAGTGGTGCCCATCCTGGTGCGGTTGACACCGCAGGGCTATGACGTGGAGGTGCTGCCCGCTTGGGACCAGTACCCCACGGCAGACTTGGCTGCCGACGTGGCACGCATGAACAGCGAACTGGAGCGGATGATTGCGGTTCAGCCCGAGCAGTACTACTGGGTGCACAAACGCTTCAAGACCCGACCACCAGGGGAGCCGTCTGTGTACGGCTGAAATTTAAATAAAAAAGTACTCTATCGCTTATATATAAAGCGATGACAGCTATTGATTCAGGAATGATCCGATCAGCCGCATGACCACGGCTGGTTGCTCGTGCACCACCCAATGCGTGGCGTCTGCCACGCGGTCCAGGCGCAAGTTGGGTACCCAGTGGTCCAGTCCATCTGTCAAGGCGGGCGGCAAGGCCGTGTCGCCTTGGGCCCAGATCACTTGTGTGGGCACCGTCACCCGGCACAGCGCGTCGGGCAGTTCCACGGCGGCGGCACCCGGGTCAGTGGCCGTGGCAGGGCGTAACGGCGAAGCGGTGTAGTAGTGACAAGGCCCTGCGAGCCCTTGTGCCCACACGGTGCGGTATTGCTCGCGCACGGCCGAGGTCAGCCAGGCGAGGGGGCCATTTACCGCACCCATGTTCTCGAAGAAGGGCCACAGGCGGGCGTAGTCGTCCGCAGCCAGCAAGGCCGGCGCGTCTGGCCGGGCCAGGAAATTCATGTACGCGCTGGCCGCTTGCTGTTGTGCCGAGTACTTCAGCTCGCGCAAGAATGTGGCCGGGTGGGGTGAATTGATGATGACCAAGCGCTGCAGCAACCCCGGGTGCAGGGCGGCCAGGCTCCAGGCCACCGCGCCGCCCCAGTCGTGCGCCACCAGCGCAGACAGTGGCTGTCCGGTGACCATACATTCTGCCTGGATGAGCGCGGCCACGTCCTGTACCAAGTGTTTGGCGCGGTAGGCGCTGGCCTCGGACGGGGCGCTGGAACGCTCGTATCCCCGCAAGTTGGGGGCCACGCACCGGTAGCCGCCGTGGGCGGGCTGGGCAAAGTGGCGCATCACGTCGTCCCAGACGAAGGCGGCTTCAGGGAAGCCATGCAAAAAAACCAGCAACCGGCCGTTGGCGGGGCCGCAGCTGCGACAACTCAGGTCAATGCCGTGTGGCAGCGAGCGGGTGGTTTGTGCAATCAAGGGGTGTCGAGGGAAGGTGGTTCGTCGTCATCGGGTTCGGCCCCGCCGGGCGGGACGCCGTCCCCCTCGGGGGCAACGATGCGGGGCATGGGCAAACGGGCCCAGGCCCACAGCAGTTGCGCCACGTCGTCAATGCCTTGCTTTTTCAGGGCGGAGAACAGTTTGACCTCGCCACCACCGGCTTGCAGTCGCGTGATGGACAAGACCTTTTGCCCTTCCACACGGGTGAGCTTGTCTGACTTGGTCAGCAGCACCAGCAGCTTCAATCCGTCTTGCACGCGAGGGCGGATGACGTCGAGCAGGATGTCGTCCAACTCGGTGATGCCCAACCGTGGGTCGCACATCATCACCACGCCGCGCAGGTTGGGGCGTGTGCGCAGGTAGTTGGCCATCACGCGCTGCCAGCGCAGCTTGGCTTCCTTGGGTACGGCGGCGTAGCCGTAGCCGGGCAGGTCGGCCAGCACGGCATCGGTTTCGTTGTGCTTGCCCAGGGCAAACAGGTTGATGCTTTGGGTGCGCCCCGGTGTTTTCGACGCAAAAGCCAAGCGTTTTTGCTGGGTGAGTGTGTTGATGCAGGTAGATTTGCCCGCGTTGGAGCGACCCACAAATGCGATTTCGGGTACAGCCAAGTCGGGCAGGTGTTGCAGTTGCGGGGCCGTGGTCAGGAAGCGTGCGGTGTGCAGCCAGGCGTTGGCGGTACGTGGATCGACACCATCGGCAACAGGGACCGAAGGCAGGAGTGGAGTAGTTGGCTCGGTCATTGAATTGCCCAGATAAAGGCGCATTGTAAAATCTGCGGGTTATCGCTTGCGACACTGCGAATTCACGGGCCCGGCCAAGCCGGGTCTTCCACAGCTCCAAACTCTGCCCACGTCATGAAACTGTTTGCTTCCACCATCGGTGCCGTTGCGCTTGCCACGGCCTCTTTCGCTGTACAAGCCCAGGCCGCCAAGCCAGACGCTGCCAAGGGAGCAGCGACGTTCGGTCAGGTGTGTGTGGCCTGTCACGCAGCCGATGGCAACTCAGTGCTGCCAGCCAACCCCAAGCTGGCAGCCCAGCACCCTGAGTACCTCAACAAGCAGCTGCAAGAGTTGAAATCCGGCAAGCGCGACAGTGCCGTGATGAAAGGCTTTGCCAGCATGCTGTCCGATGACGACATGCGCAACGTGGCTCACTGGCTCGGCGCTCAGAAACCCCAGGCAGGTACATCGACCGACAAAGACCTGGTGGCTTTGGGCGAGAAAATTTTCCGTGGTGGCATTCCTGACCGCCAGATCGCTGCCTGTGCTGGTTGTCACAGCCCGAATGGTGCGGGCATGCCGGCGCAATACCCCCGCCTGAGCGGCCAGCACGCTGAGTACACCGCTGGCCAACTGACGGCGTTCCGCGATGGCGTGCGCAAAAACAGCACGCAAATGACCCAGGTTGCGGCCAAGATGAATGACCGTGAAATCAAGGCGGTTGCCGACTACGTTGCCGGCCTGCGCTGATTGCATGTTGCGCAGGGTGAATTGACCCTGACAGCAGCCTGTTTATCAGCGTTCATTTATATTCTGGCTGGCAGTGGGATGCACGCGGCGTGCGGAACCTATTGCGGTCAGTTGCCTCCAACTGCGGGCAGGTCGATCCGGATTGACCTGCCTTTTTTCATGCCTACCCTTCTCTGGCGGACGATTTGAATGACCGTGACCACTGACGATCTTGCTGAAGGTCAGCGCGCCCGCTGGGTGGATGACTGGGTTGAGCTGCTTTCTTCCATGCGGTTCGCCATTTCGCTGCTGACCATCATTTGCATCGCATCGGTCATCGGCACCGTGCTGAAGCAGCAAGAGCCGCTGAACAACTATGTCAACCAGTTTGGCCCGTTCTGGTCCGAGGTGTTTGGCAAGTTGGACTTGTATGCGGTTTACAGCGCATGGTGGTTTTTGCTGATTCTGGCATTTCTGGTGACGAGCACCACGTTGTGCATCGTTCGCAATACGCCCAAAATCCTGAATGACTTGCGGACCTACAAGGAAAACCTGCGCGAGCAAAGCTTGAAGGCATTTGGTCACAGGGCAGAAGCGGCATTGCCAGCTGATGCGCAGACCGAGGCGCGTCGCATTGGCGAGGCACTGGTTGGGATGGGGTGGCGGGTCAAGCTTCAATCCCGCCAAACAGCTTCGGGTGAGGGGTGGATGGTGGCGGCCAAGGTGGGCGTTGCCAACAAGCTGGGCTACCTGGCCGCGCACAGTGCCATCGTCTTGGTGTGTATCGGTGGCCTGCTGGATGGCGACCTGATCGTGCGGGCGCAGATGTGGTTCAACGGCAAGTCGGTGTTCAGCGGCGGTGGCCTGATTTCGGACGTGCCAGCCCAGCACCGGCTCTCGACCAGCAACCCCACGTTCAGAGGCAATCTGCTGGTGACTGAAGGGGGGCGGGCCTCCACGGTGATCCTGTCGCAACCCACGGGGGTCTTGCTGCAAGACCTGCCTTTTTCAGTCGAGCTGAAGAAGTTTGTGGTGGATTACTACTCCACCGGCATGCCCAAGTTGTTCGCCAGTGACATCGTCATCCATGACAACGAGACCGGGGAGGCTGTGTCGGCGCGTGTCGAGGTGAACCATCCGGCCAAATACAAAGGTGTCGAAATATTTCAGTCCAGCTTTGACGACGGGGGTTCCAGCCTGAAGTTGAAGGCGTTGCCCATGGCTTCAGAGACACGGCCATTTACGCTGGACGGCGTGGTCGGCGGATCGAGTGCGTTGACGAATGGCGCTAATCGCCTGACCATCGAGTTCACAGGTTTGCGTGTCATCAATGTGGAGAATTTCGGGGCGACCGGTGGTGAGGGTGTCGATGTCCGTGCGGTCGATCTTCAACATGCCATCGAGAGCCGATTGGGTGCAGCCAACAAAACGCCAACAGAAAAAGTGTTGCGCAACATCGGTCCGAGCATCAGCTACAAACTGCGTGATGCAGCAGGGCAGGCCACCGAGTTCAACAACTACATGCTGCCGGTGGACATTGATGGCACGCGCATGTTCCTGCTGGGTGCCCGTGAATCCAGTGGTGCCCCATACCGGTACTTGCGCATTCCCGCTGACGAAAATGACAGCTTGGATGGGTGGATGCGTCTGCGCGCGGCGTTGAAGGATTCGACCTTGCGTGACAAGGCGGTCAAGCGCTATGCCGCCTTGGCTGTCGAGCCTGGTCGCCCTGAACTGGCCCAAGCTTTGGCCGGATCGGCACAGCGGGCGATTGCATTGTTTGCCGGTGTGGATGTCGTCGTGAAGGAAATGGGACCAGGTGCCCCGAAAGGTGGCCTGCAGGCCGTTTCTCAGTTCATGGAAACGAATGTGCCAGAGGCCGAGCGCGAGCGCGCAGGCGAGGTGCTGGTGCGCATTCTCAATGGGGTGTTGTTCGAATTGAACCAACTGGTGCGCGAGCAGCAGGGGTTAAAGCCTGCTGAACGCAGTGATGCGACCCGTGGGTTCATGACGCAAGCCGTCTTGAGCTTGAGCGATTCCTTCTTCTATCCCGCGCCCATGACCTTCATGCTGGAAGATTTCAAACAAGTGCAGGCCAGTGTTTTCCAGGTGTCCCGTGCACCGGGCAAAACCATTGTTTACCTGGGCTGTTTCTTTTTGGTGCTGGGCGTTTTCGTGATGTTGTATGTCCGTGAGCGCCGGTTGTGGGTATGGCTTGCACCTGCTGCAGCTGCAGGTGAGAACGCGCACACTTCGCATGCCACGATGGCACTGTCCAGCAACCGCAAGACACTTGAAGCCGACAAAGAGTTTGAAGTGCTCAAGCGCAATCTGTTGTCGTTGCACTGAAATGTTTCCCAGGAGTTGAATTGATGAGCAGTCCAATGCTGAACGCCACCACGCAAGCCCATGTCGGGCAGACGATCACGCTTCATGAGGGGTATTTCAGTCGCCGGAATGTGACCGACTGGGCTTTTGCCTTGGTGATGCTGGCCGCGACGGCACTTGTGTTCATGCGGTATGGCGCGAGCATGGATTTTTATGAGCAGTCCATACTGCTGGGTGCGGTACCTGCACTGATCTGGGTGGGATGGTTCTGGCGCCCACTGCGGTTGTTGATGGTGGGCGTCGGCGTGTTGGCGCTGCTGGCCCTCTGGCTTTACCAAGTGGATGGCAAGGCTGATTTGGCACGTGCTGACACCGTTTTCCTGCTGAAGTATTTTCTTTCCAGTCAGTCTGCCATTCTGTGGATGAGTGTGCTGTTCTTCATGAGCACCTTTTTCTATTGGGCGGGTGTTTTTTCGTCGGGCAATGCATCAGGCATGGAACTGCTGGGCTCACGCGTGGCCTGGGCTGCCGTGGTGCTGGCGCTGGTGGGCACGCTGGTGCGGTGGTACGAAGGACATCAGATGGGGCCAGACATCGGTCACATACCAGTGAGCAACCTTTACGAGGTGTTTGTGCTTTTTTGCTGGCTGACAGCTCTTTTCTATCTTTACTACGAAGAGGTGTACGCGACGCGGGCTTTGGGTGCTTTCGTCATGCTGGTGGTCAGTGCTGCGGTGGGTTTCCTGATCTGGTACACGGTAGTGCGTGAAGCACATCAGATTCAGCCCTTGATCCCTGCCCTGCAAAGCTGGTGGATGAAGATCCATGTGCCAGCAAATTTCGTGGGTTATGGCACGTTTGCCATCGCTGCCATGGTTGCATTTGCATACCTGATCAAGCTGCATGCAGGCCCCATGCATTGGGTGAAATTGCTGCCACTGTGGGCGTTGGGTATGGTGCTCTGTTTCGAGCCCATGGTGTTCCGCCAGGGCAAAATGGAAAGTGGAGCCAGCTATTGGTTTGTGTATTTTGGTATTTCAGCGCTTGTGGTCGGCGGTATCTTGGGTGCGCGCCAGCGCATTGCGGCACGCTTGCCCAGCTTCGAGGTGTTGGATGATGTGATGTACAAAGCCATTGCCATTGGCTTTGCGTTTTTCACCATTGCCACGGTGCTGGGTGCCCTGTGGGCTGCAGATGCCTGGGGCGGTTACTGGAGTTGGGACCCCAAAGAAACCTGGGCGCTCATCGTCTGGCTCAATTACGCGGCTTGGTTGCACATGCGCCTGATGAAAGGGCTGCGTGGGGTGGTGTCAGCTTGGTGGGCATTGGCTGGCTTGGTGGTCACGACATTTGCATTCCTGGGCGTGAACATGTTCTTGTCAGGTCTGCACAGCTACGGCACGCTTTGATCGGCTCGCGTGCTTGGAGGGGCTCCATCCCCTCCGAAAACGGAAAGGTGTGAGCCAAGTCAGCTCGGCTGTTGGCACCGGGCTGCCATTGTGCTGTGACAGGGCGGCGCAATCGCTGTCGTGGCTGCAGTCTTGGGTAAATACAAGGGGCCTTTTTGACCGCATCCGCAAAGAAGTCCCATCGCCAGGCTCACGGTAGCCCAGCGCCATGCATGACTTTTTACGAAGCCCGACAATGAGCGAAAGCTGGGAATTTTTGTCCTGGTGATCATCTTGGAATTGTAATGACCGATCTTGAATACATGGATTTGGCCGAGGCCGCACTCGATGCCATCGAGGCTGTATGCGACCAATTGAACGACACGACAGATGCTGACATCGACAACCAGCGCACAGGTGGTCTGTTGACAATGACTCTTGGCGGTGGCGGCGGGCAGATTGTGGTCAACCTTCAAAAACCTCTGCAAGAGATTTGGCTGGCTGCCCGTCGTGGTGGCTTCCATTTCAAATGGAATGGTCAGCGTTGGATTGATACCAAAGTCGGCACCGAGTTCTTTGCATTGCTCAGCGAAGTTGCATCCGAGCAGGCAAACACGGCACTGACATTTTCGCCAGCATCGGTGGGTTGACATTCCGTCAGTTTCGGAACAAATCCAGAATACCCTTGCGCTCTTCGTTAGGGATGGGCGCAGAGGTACTGTCAGGCCCTGGCGTGCCTTGGGCATCGTTCTCTGAGCCCAGTTGCCTTACGCTGTTGCCGGGTGAAAATTCGGTGAAATACCACTCACCTGCCACTTGAACGACGCCTTCGGGTACGGGCGGGGTCGCTTCGGGGACGCCTTTCAAGGCGTCTTGCATGAAGTTGATCCAGATGGGGAGACTCAGTCCACCGCCGGTCTCCCGGCTGCCCAGATTTTTCGGGTTGTCATACCCGACCCAAATGGCCGCAGCCAATGTGGGTTGGAAGCCAACGAACCAGGCATCCATTGCATCGTTGGTGGTGCCGGTCTTGCCATACAGATCTGGGCGTTTCAATGTTGCTTGCGCTTTGGCCGCAGTACCTGAGCGGGTGATTTCCTGCAACAGGCTTGACATCAGGAAAGCGTTTCGCTCCGGAATGACCTGAGAGGCGTCAGACGGCGCAGCCAAGGGCATTTCAAGAAGAATGCGCCCCTGGGTATCCGTGACTTTGTTGATCAATGTCGGTGGGAGCAAATGCCCTCCGTTGGCGAAAACGCTGTATGCGCTGGCCATTTGCAGTGGCGTCACCGCACCTGCACCAAGTGCCATGGTCAGGTAGGGGGGGTGCTTGTCTGGATCAAAACCGAACCGCGCCACCCAATCCTGGGCGCTCTGTGCACCAACGGCCTGGAGAATGCGGATGGAGACCATGTTCTTTGACTTTGCCAATGCCGTACGAACGGGCATCGGGCCCTCGAACTTGCCATCGTAATTCTTGGGCTCCCATGGTTTGCCGCCAGTCTGACCGGCACTGAAGAACAAGGGACTGTCGTACACCACCGTGCTGGGCGTGATCCCCTTTTCCAGCGCAGCGGAGTACACAAACGGCTTGAAGCTGGATCCGGGTTGACGCCATGCCTGCGTGACGTGGTTGAACTTGTTTTTCTGGAAATCGAAACCACCAACGAGTGCCCGGATGGCCCCGTTACGAGGGTCCAAGGCCACGAACGCACCTTCGACTTCGGGCAATTGTGTGATTTCCCACCCCGTCTTGCTGGCTTTTACAACGCGAACCACTGCACCTCGTCTGAGTTTGATGTTTGGTGGCGCTTTGTCGGCCAGTCCAGACTGAACGGGTTTGAGGCCATCTCCGGTGACCTCGAAAGGCACACCATCCTGGCGTACCAAGGTGACTTTTGCTGGTTTTGCATCGAGAACGAGCGCCGAAAGCACATCACCGTTGTCTGGAAAGTCTGCTAACACTTGATCCACTGCATCATCAAGTGTTGAACCGTCTGGTGGCAATTCAACGAATTTTTCCGGGCCCCGGTAACGTTGGCGCCGCTCGAATTCCATCAATCCAGTCCGCAGCGCTTTGTACGCAAACTGCTGATCGCTGCTGCGGATGGTCGTCGTGACATTGAGCCCACGCGTGTATGCTTCCTCGCCGTACTGTTCAAAGATGGACTGACGAACCATCTCCGCTGCGTAGTCGCCCCGGACACGCTGGATGCTGTTGGTCGGCCGGATGCGCACCGGTGCCGCCTTCGCTGTGCGCGCCGTTTGTTCGTCAATGAACCCGTTCTCCTGCATGCGATCAATGATGTACAGCTGGCGCGCTCTGGCGCGTTTCGGGTTGCTGATCGGATTGAACGCTGACGGGGCTTTTGGCAAGCCAGCGAGCATGGCTGCTTCATCCACCGAAATGTCTCTCAATGGCTTGCCGTAGTAGGCTTGTGCGGCGGCTGCGAATCCATATGCCCTGTGACCCAGGAAAATCTGGTTCATGTAAATTTCGAGAATCTGCTCCTTGGTCAACATGTGTTCCAGCTTGAACGTGAGCAGCACCTCATAGATTTTTCGCGTGTAGGTCTTCTCTGCCGTGAGGTACACGTTCCGGGCGACCTGCATGCTGATGGTCGACGCACCTTGGCTTTTTGAGCGCCCAAAGTTGGCCAACCCAGCGCGAACCATGCCCAAGTAGTCAACGCCTCCATGCTCAAAAAAACGGGCGTCTTCAGCGGCCAGCACAGCATCTTTCATGACTTGGGGTATCTGGGCGATCGGCATCAACTCTCTGCGTTCTTCCCCAAATTCAGCCAACAACTCCCCTTCTGCAGAAAAAACGCGCAAAGGTAACTTGGGCCGGTAGTCCGACAGGGCCGTGATTTCCGGGAGGTTGGGGTAGGCCATTGCAAGTGCAACACCCACTACCATCAACACGGCTGCCAGCCCAGCGAACGCCAGACCGAACAGCCACCCGAAAAGTCTCAAGATGATGGAGCGCTGACGGGGTTCTGGGGCCAAGGCTTTCTGCTTGAATGCGGCCTGATCCGGTGTTGACATGTAATCTTTCAAAAGTGCCCACGATTATAAAAATGATGAGACGCCTGCTTTCGTCGGGTTTTGACAACGACGACGACGACCTCATCGGGCAAAAACGTTGGGCATACAAAGCACTTGCTGATAGCATTGAAGTGGTTTATCAACTCTATTCTTGAACTTGGAGCCTAACTTGACCGCTCTGGCATCGTTGTTCAGCCGGGAACCGACACCGTTGCTTGGCGTGGACGTCAGCATGTCCAGTGTCAAAGTGGTCGAGTTGTCGCGCAACCGAGGAGGGCAGTTGGTCCTGGAGCGGTGTGCTTTTGAGCCTTTGGAGCGAGGGTGGATCACTGACGGCAACATCGAGAAATTTGATGAGGTGGCTGATGCCGTGCGACGGGTGGTGCGTAAAGCAGGTAGCAAGATCAAAAATGCGGCATTTGCTCTGCCTGCATCGTCAGTCATCACCAAAAAAATAGTGCTCCCTGGCGGGCTCAGTGAGGCTGAGCTCGAAATTCAAGTTGAATCAGAAGCCAATCAATACATCCCCTTTTCACTGGATGAGGTCAGCTTGGACTTTTGCGTCATGGGGCCCAGTGCCACATCAGTCGGCGATGTCGAGGTGTTGATAGCGGCGTCTCGAAAAGAAAAGGTGCAGGATCGACAGGGGTTGGCCGAGGCGGCTGGACTGAAGCCCGTGGTGATGGATATTGAACCTTATGCCTCTCGCATGGCTGCAGCCCGTCTCATCGAGACTCTGCCGGGTGGTGGTAAGGACTCCTTGGTTGCCTTGTTTGAAATCGGGGCAGTTGCAACGAGCATGCAGGTCATCTGCAACGGTGATGCGCTGTATGAACGCGACCAAGCATTCGGTGGTGCCCAGTTGAGTCAAATGATCGCACGCCAGTATGGATTTGCTTTGGATGAGGCCGAGCACAAAAAGCGGGCCTCGGATTTGCCCGAAGACTATGCCAACGCCGTTTTGAGTCCGTTTGTAGGCAGCATGGCGCAGGAAATTTCGCGTGCTTTGCAATTCTTTTTCACCAGCACCCCACACAACCGTGTTGATCACATTTTGCTCGCAGGCGGCACCGCAGGCATTGCCGGTTTGACGGATGAGGTGACAACCCAGACGTCCTTTGCCAGCATGGTTGTCAACCCCTTTGAGGGCATGGAGATGGGGGCTGCCGTTCGCACGGCCAAGATGATGCGCGATGCACCGACTTACCTCACCGCAACTGGTTTGGCGCTGCGGAGGTTTTACCAATGATTCTGATCAACCTGCTTCCACACCGTGAAGCAGCGCGCAAAAAACGCAAAGAGCAATTCGTCATGATGGCGGCTGGTGCCGCGTTGTGCGGCACTGCGCTTGCATTTCTGATCAGTCTTTGGTATCAACATGAGCTCGATTTCCAGCGAAGCAAAAATGCATATCTCCAATCTGAGACGCAGAAGCTGGAGTTACAGATAAAAGATGTCGCAAGTCTGCGTGCCGAGATTCAAAGCCTGAAGGCCCGTCAGCAAGCTGTAGAAAACTTGCAGGCTGACCGCAACACCCCTGTGCAACTGTTGGGTCAACTGGTTGAACGTGTGCCAGATGGCGTGTATTTGTTGTCGGTGAAACAAGAGGGGCAGGGTGTGACGCTGACGGGTGTCGCACAGTCGCAAGAGAGGGTCTCCGAGCTTTTACGGAACATTTCCAGCAGTGAGGCTTGGTTAACGCGCCCGGAGCTCATTGAAATTTTGTCTACCGTTCAACAGATCGGGGCCAAAGAGCAGCGTCGCGTATACAGCTTCACCGTCCGTGCGCAGTTGGTCCGGTCCGAATCAAAAGTGGGCATGCCTGCCAAGCAATGAGCTGCACAAAAACCTGATACCAACGCAAATGGCAAAAAAACTCGCTATTGATGTGGACTTTGCAGCACTGCAAGCAAAGTTTCAGGCTCAATTTTCTAATCTTGATCCCAGCGACCCGTCAAGATGGCCTGTTCTGCCCAAGTTCAGTGCGCTTTTTGGGGTCTTTATTCTGGTTTTTGGATTACTCTGGTATGTCTGGCTGGATGGATTGTCTATTGAGTTGGAGGCAGATCAGAAAAAAGAAATAGAGTTGAAATCTGTGTACGTAGACAAGCTTGCGCAGGCTATCAATTTGGATTCATTGAAAAAGCAACTGGAAGAGGTCAGGCAATACGTTAATCAGCTTGAAAAACAGTTACCAAGTAAGGCTGAAATGGATGCCCTGTTGTCTGATATCAATCAAGCTGGCCTAGGTCGTAGTTTGCAGTTTGAACTGTTCCGACCGGGCCAGGTGGCTGTAAAGGAATACTACGCAGAGTTGCCAATATCAGTGAAAATTACCGGTAATTATCATGATGTGGGGTTGTTTGCTTCTGATGTTGCACATTTATCCCGTATTGTTACGTTAAATGATATTCAGCTGACGCCGTTAAAAGATAAACAGCAGCAATTGATGCTGGAGGGTGTTGCTAAAACATTCAGATACCTCGATCTAGACGAGGTTGAGGCTCAGAGAAAAGCAAAAGAAAAGAAGGCGGGAAAATGAGAAGCCTACTTTTCTGCATATCCGTGGGATTTTTGTCATCTTTTGTGCTGTCCGCATGTTCTGAAGCTCCCGAGGCAGACTTGCAGGAATGGATGCAGGTACAGCGGAATAACCTTAAACCAGTATCCGAACCGGTTGCTGTGCCTAAAAAATTCAATCCTCAGATTTATGCCCAAGAGGGCAAGATTGATCCATTTGGAGTTCAAAAACTGGTCGTGGGGTTGCGGTCTGATATTTCAAGTCCTGTGTCCAATTCCAGTTTGATTGCACCTGAATTGAATCGCCGAAAGCAGGCGCTGGAGGCCTATCCGTTGGATATGATGAGTTTTGTTGGTAGTTTGCAAAAAGGAACTAAAAAATCCGCATTGCTGAGGATCGACAAACTTATTTACCAAGTTGAACCGGGTGTTTATTTGGGGCAAAATTACGGAAAAATCATGGAAATCAGTGAGTCAGCAATTACTTTGAGAGAAATTGTGCAAGACTCAACCGGGGAATGGATTGAACGCCAGGCAACATTGCAGTTGCAGGAGGTAAAGTGATGAAAATTAATTTTCTATATGGCAGCGTTAAATCTGTTGAAATGAAAACTGCTCGTTGGGTGTGCTTGGCGTGGATTTTGTTATGCATCAATACCGCAGGAGCTGAAAATGTAATTAAATCCATCAGCGGTCAATACAGGGGTGGGTTGGAAGTTTTGACTATTCAGGCGCAGGACGTGATTGAGGTGGATCCTGTCAGTTTTTCAACGCAAACGCCATCGCGTATCGCATTTGATTTCGTCGGTTACACATCAGCGGTGGAGCGCAGTGCAATTCCATTGGGTTTGCGTAATGCCAAATCGGCCGTGGTGATCCAGGCAAATGGACGCACGCGTGTCATTTTGAATTTGCAGAATACGGCGCCGTTCATGATCACCCGATCGGGCTCTTCCTTTGAAGTGCAATTGGCCGACGTAGGGAATAGTTTGATTGGAAATCAACGATCTGCGACGAGTACACAAACTGCCTCCACTGGCGGCAGTGCCGTGAAGGATATTGATTTCAGACGTGCAGCTGATGGGGCAGGGCGAATCGTAATTGATTTATCCGCTCCTCAATCTGATGTGGATGTCAGCATAAAAGGCAAGGCGTTGGTGATCGATCTACCCAAACATGCCCTTCCCGAGGCCTTGAAGCGGCGTCTAGATGTCAGGGATTTCGGCACACCAGTGGAAACAATTGTGTCGGATGCAACGCCTGCAGGTGCGCGCATCACCATCAGTCCAAAAGGTAACTGGGAGCACAGTGCATTTCAGACCGATGGGCGATTGGTTGTAGATGTACGTGACCAAAAAATAGATCCTAACAAGCTCGTTCAGGGTGTTGGATATGCGGGCGAAAAGCTCTCGTTGAATTTCCAGAATATAGAGGTTCGTTCACTGTTGCAAGTGATTGCGGATTTTACTGGATTTAATATAGTGACGTCAGACACAGTATCTGGGGCAGTGACACTTCGCTTGAAGGATGTTCCGTGGGATCAGGCTCTGGACATTATTCTTCAGGCTAAAAATTTGGGAATGCGAAAAAATGGTGCAGTGATTTGGGTTGCGCCCAAAGATGAATTGATTGCGAAGGAAAAAGCGGATCTGGAGTCTAGGGTTTCTGTTGAAAGCCTAGAGGCTGTACGAACCCAGTCATTCCGAATGAATTATGCTAAAGCTAATGATATCGTCAATCAATTGAAAAATACCGGCTCTGCTGCTTCTGTTGGTACAGGGCAGACGAGCAATGGGAGCATCTTGTCAAGCCGTGGAAGTGTGGTCTCCGAGCCGCGAACCAATCAGTTATTTGTCACGGATATTCCCAGCAGATTGGCACAGGTGCAAGAACTCATTGCTAAGTTGGATATTCCTGTGCGGCAGGTACTCATTGAAGCAAGGATCGTTGAGGCTGATGATAAGTTCGGCAAGTCATTAGGTGTTCGTCTCGGTGGATCAGATTTGCGCAGTATTCGGGGTGGTGATGCTGGGTACTCGGTCGGGGCGGGGAATCGCGTGGCATTTGGTGGAAATTACGATGCAATTTCAGCAACGACAGGGGCTTATGATTCAGCTGGATTGACTACAAACTCGTCCAACTTCTTTAACTTGCCTGCTGCGGGACTTGGTGGCGTCAGTCCAGCATCGTTTGCAATATCTTTATTTAAGCCCTCTGCGAATAGATTTTTGAATTTGGAGCTATCAGCTTTGGAGGCTGATAGCCGAGGAAAAATTGTTTCCAGTCCTCGGCTGATAACGGCTGATCAAGTCAAGGCTGTCATTGAGCAAGGTGTTGAATTTCCCTATCAAACAACAGCCCCTAACGGTGGGACAACCATTGCCTTCAAAAAAGCCAGTCTCAAATTGGAAGTGACGCCACAGATCACGCCTGAAGGCAGTATTATTTTAGATGTAGAGGTAAATAAAGATAGCCCTGGTGAAATATTGCTTGGTGCGCGCGCTATCAACACCAAGCGTGTTCAAACGCAGGTTCTTATCGAAAGTGGTGGTACGGTGGTCATTGGTGGTATTTTTGAATCGAACGAATCCGAGGGCGAGACAAAAGTTCCACTATTTGGAGATATCCCAATTGTTGGAAATATATTTAAGTCCAAAACCAAATCAAATAACAAATCTGAAATGTTGGTTTTCATTACCCCCAAGATGATCACCGATGCAGAGATTGGCCGTGTGACAAAGTAAGGGCTGAAGTCAGTCGGCTTACGCAGTGCTTCCAGCATGGGTTCTTGCCAAGTGGATTGGGGTGCAGCGCCTTGGACAATGAGGGCCTCCGAAGAGAGGCGGTCATCACTTCAGTGTGCCCTGCCACATTCACGCTGTTCGCAAGCGCCACGGCAGCAGCTTGGAATCCGGACAAGTTGTGAATGTCCGTCCGTTGACTGGTAATTCGGTCTGCCAATGCGTGCCATGGGCAGCACAGATCGCCAGTGACAAGGGGTACCATGCAGCGCACACGGGTGATCAAACTTGACTGCACTCGGTTCTGGCGCTTTCACCCGATCTCCCGTACAAAAAGCTTGACCCGGACACCACAGCGTGGGAATGATCTGGCTGGCCCATTGTCGGTTGGCCTTTGAGGGGCTGACAAAGTGCCCAAGGCTAATCAGAGCGCAGAGCTTTGAGCGCGCCCCCAGACCTGTCGCTTTGTGCCAGGCCCTCCGATGGGGGAAAACTTGGGAGCGGCCCGGCGTGTTCTCTTAGGAGGCTGAGATATGCGGTTTTCAGACTGGAAGCGATGGATGCACCGAATGCGCGTGGTGTGGTGGTGCTTGATGGGATGCTGGGTGATGCCGGTGCAGGCCCAGGCAATCCCTGGCAACCTGTTGCCTGTCACGCCGCAGGTGGCCGCTGTGTCCAACACCTCGATGGGTTTGGACGAAACCGGCAAACTGTGGGGCTGGGGGGACAACAGCGACGGTCTGCTCGGGCGACCCGCAAAAAGCTACGTGCCCACCAAAGTCAAAAGAGACCGCATCTACGTTCGGGCATGGTCGGGCCACTTCCGTCAGTACCTGCAAGACGACACCGGAACGATCTGGGGGACGGGTGCAAACGCCTTTGGTCAGTTGGGCGATGGCACCAACTTCTTGCGCCGCACCGGGCTGGTCCGGTTGGCGGGCCGATACGCCGATATTTCGCCGGGTCACTTCCATACCTTGGGGCTGGATGCAGATGGTGGACTGTGGGGTTGGGGTCTCAACGACAGTGGTCAACTGGGTGATGGCCATGTCGCTGCCAGCCGAAAGCAAGCTTACAAGCTGAGCCTGCCGCTGCCGACGATCTCGATGGCGGCAGGGGGCTATCACAGCCTTGCCGTGTTGAGTGATGGCAGCCTGTGGGCTTGGGGTGCAAACGGATTCGGTCAGCTGGGTGACGGTTCCACCACCGACCGCCCCACCCCAGTGCAAATTGGCCAGGGTTTTGTGCAGGTGGCTGCAGGGCGCTTTTTTTCCATGGCGCGCAAAGCCGATGGCAGTGTGTGGACCTGGGGCACCAACGCCAAAGGTCAGTTGGGTGATGGCACCACCACCCAACGCACCTCACCCGTCCAGATTGCTGGCACCTGGGCCCGGATGGGGGCGGGCACCTTCACAGGCTGGTTGATGGATGCCAACGATAACCTGTATCAGCAAGGCATCAGGTACACGGCCTCGGACTCATACGACGTGCTGGCGACGTTGGTCATGTCGGGCGTGGCGCAGGCATCTGCGGGGGACGGGCACTTGCTCATCCAGAAGAAAGATGGTTCGCTGGTTGCACTGGGTGACAACACCACAGGTCAGTTGGGGATTGACGACAGCTCGGTGGCATTTTTGTCCACGCCTCGAACGGTGATGGCATCCGTGAAGGCGTTCGCTGCAGGTACGACAGCCAATGTGGCGGTGGGAAGCGATCGATCTGGATATGCCTGGGGCGACAACGGCGAGGGTCAATTGGGTCTGGGCCGGGACGCGGTGCTGTCTACCCCTGTGCTGGTTTCCCAAGATGTCGCCAACTTCTCCATTGCAGGGGCGGCAGCCTTTGCCGTGACCCGCAGCGGCGACCTGTATGCCTGGGGCGCCAACTCCGATGGCCGGTTGGGTGACGGCTCGCGGCGTGACCGTGCCCATCCCGTCAAAATTGGCAGCGGCTTTGCCTCGGTGTCCAGTGCCAACTTGCAGTCATTTGCACTGAAGTCCGATGGCAGCCTGTGGGGCTGGGGCAACAACGATTTCGGACAGTTGGGCCTCGGCGATACCACCCCACGTGTTACCCCCACCCAAATTGGTGTGGGCTACGCCAAATTGGCAGCGGGTGCTTACCACACCCTGGGACTCAAGACCGACGGCAGCCTGTGGGCCTGGGGGCGCAACCACTACGGGCAGTTGGGCAACGGGAGGTTCGAAGAGCGGTTTGAGCCCCAGGCCAATGCCACGCCGGTGAAAGTGGGTGACGGATTCACTGACGTGATGGCAGGTGCGCACCACAGTGTGGCGCTCAAAGCCGATGGCACGCTGTGGGTCTGGGGATGGAACGAGTACGGGCAGGTAGGCGACGGCTCCACCTCCAGCCGCGCCACGCCCATTCAGGTGATGACAAATGTCCGCAAGTTGCTGTCAGCGCAGATCAGCACGGTGGTGCAAACGCAGGACGGCAAGACCTACGGGTGGGGCTACAACGGTGAAAGCAGGCGCCGGTACAACATCTTGCTGCTGGGCGCAACGCGTTTCAATGTCACCCAACCCACGGAAATACCCGGTGACTGGTTGGCCGTCAGTGCGGGCACAGGGCACGGGCTGTTTTTGCGGCGCGATGGGTTGCTGGCATCAGTGGGCTATCAGCAGTTCGGGCAGTTGGGCGACGGCTCTTTCGACGATGTTCGCCAAGGCTTGAGCCTGGTCCTTGCCGGTGAAAGCACGGGCTTTTTGGACATCTTCCCCAGTGTGCCGAATGCCACGCTGGGGCCAGAAGCATCCAGGGTGTTTCTGCGCAGCTACATGGAAGGCAGCTTGAACAACGTTTCCCTGGGGTTTGAAGTGCGCCTGTCACCCCAGGCCCCTGCACAGGCACAGGCTGCCACCAGTTCGCAGGCGGCCAGCCATGCCTCCCCCAAAGTCGTCGCGCGTCAGGACAGCAGTACGGGCTATGCCATGTTTGTGGTGGCCGTTGTGCCCGCTTCCACCGGTGCCGCTTTGTTCGAGTTGACATCTCCGGTGGAATTGCCCGAACCTGTCTGGGGGCCAGCAAGCTTTCCGCTCTCGGCCTATCTGGAAAACTTGACCGCCGATGCTGAAAGCGTTGTGATCGTGGATGTGCTGACCAACACCGATTTGACCCAGCTGCCCGGTGCCACGCTTTACATCGGCTATGGCACCAGTTCTGCGGAGATGGCCGCAGCGGGTCGTTACAAAGCATTCTTCACGGTGCCCACAGAGTTCTGAAAAGCCGGTGACTCAGCGCTGCACCAAAACAGTATTTATGTAGCTAAAAACACAATACTGAAAAGCACTGGATGCACTTTTTTTATGGAAATGGATGGAAGATCATGAACCACTTCAACTTCCCCAGGCGCGCCACCCACCTGTGCGCAGTGATCGCCTTGGCTGCCATGGCGCAGGCCGCAGCCGCCAACGATGGCGAGATCGTGATGGTGCAGGGCCAAGTGGAGGTGAAAGAGCTGTCGTCTGACGTGTGGCGCAACGCTCAGCCCAGGCAGCCCTTGCGGTTGGGTGCGTCAGTCCGGACCGGGGAGGCGAGCCAGACCGCGATCCTGGTTCGCGACAAAACCCAGGTGCGCCTGAGTCAGGGCAGTTTGTTCAAACTGACCCAAGCTGGCGATGCGCAAGGCGGTACGCAGCTGGAACTGGCCAGTGGGCGCATGTGGGCGCAGGCCAAACAATTCACAATCGGCGTACTGCGTGCCACGACCAGCCTGGTGTCCAGACAGCCGAAGCTGGCGGTGCGCACCCCGACAGCGACCCTGGGAATACGCGGCACCGATTGGGAAGTCACCGTCAACGACCAAGGTGAAACCCAGGTGGTGGTGCTCAGTGGCGAGGTGTCGGTGGACAACGATCACGGACAAGTGCTGCTCGGTCCCAACGAGCAAGCCATCGTCCGCTTGGGCATGGCCCCGTCCAAGTCGGTGCTCAGCCAGGCACAGGACCGAGTGCAATGGGTCAATGCCGTGCGGCTGGACGTTCAAAAATACCCTGATCTGGCCCAATCGGTTCACGCCAAACCCCTGCAAGAGGCCCTGGCCGCTGGCCGCGTTGACCAGGCTCGGCAAGCCACAGAGGCGCTGGTGGACGCACCGCCCTCAAGCCCCCGCCCCGCTCCAGCGGGCACCTGGCTCCTGGCGGCAGACTTTGCCTTGCTGGCAGGCGACCTCGCGTTGGTGGACAAACGGCTGGCACAGGGCCAGACCCGTTTTCCGTCAGACGACCGGTTTGCAGCCTATTCAGTGCGAGCCGCGCTGTTCCGTGGTGATTTGCAAGGTGCAAGACAGCGGGTGGAAGAGGCTCGCCAGCGCATGCCCTCATCCACCGAGTTGGCGTTGGTAGCGGCTGAGTTGGCCCGCCTGGATGGACAAGGTGCGGCTGCCGTGGCGGGGTTCACGCTCGCCACCCAACAACAGCCCGCCGATGCCCGTGCCTGGCATGGTTTGGGCACCACACTGGCTGAACAGGAAGATTTTTCTCCCGCTCGCGCGGCCTTGCAGCAGGCCCTGACCCTGGCCCCCGATCACCCGGTGGCCTTGGCCGATCTGGGCGCACTGGAGACCCGGGCCAACCGGCTGGTCGAGGCCCAAGCGTCCATCGATCATTCGTTGGAACTGGCTCCAGATGACTATGTGGCCTGGACCAGCCGAGGCATTTTGTCCCTGACCCAAGGTCAGCCTGAGGCCGCTCTGGAGGCGTTGCTCAAAGCCGGCCTGTTGGAGCCGCGGTATGCCAAGGCGCAGATCTACACCGCCATTGCCTGGTACCAGCTGGGCCGCCCCGACGCCGCACTGGGCGCACTGGACAGGGCCAAAAAAGCCGACCCCAACGACCCCTTGCCCTATTTTTACGAGGCGCAGATCCACCGCGACAACCTCGACCCCGTGGCGGCGCTCCATGCGTCGCGGGAAGCCGTGGCGCGGTTCCCGTATCTGAAATCGCTGGGGCCCATTGCCACCGACCGCCAGGGCAGTGCCAACCTGGGCACCTCGTACGCCATGTTGGGCCTGGAGGCCTGGGCGCAACGCCTGGCGCAGCAGAGCCAGCACCCCTTCTTTGCCGGCAGCTACCTGTTCACGGCGGACCGGACCAACGATTCATTCGTTAAAAATTCCGCCTTGCTGCAGGGCTACCTGACCGACCCCACGATGTTCGGGGCATCGCCCCAGCTCAGCACGCTGATGAATTCACCCGGCGGGTACGCCGCCATCGAGATGGGCTACACGCGCAATGCGCAGACCCGACAGTCCGAGCCCGGCATCGTTGCCAATGGCTACCGGGTCAGCCCCGTTCCCATGGCGGGGTTTGTGCAATACACCGCCCCACGGGTGCTGTCAGGGCAACTGCCTCTGAATGGCCAGGCCCCCAGCTTCATCACCGCATTGGGCGTGAAACCCATGGCCAACCTGGGGCTGTTTCTGTACCGGGATGAGTTCCGGCCTGAACTCTTCAATTTGAACGCACTCACCGCCAATGACCGGATCCTGGGTGAAGAACGGCGTACCCAACTGGGGGCACAGTGGCAGGTGGACCCCAGAACCGCCTGGTGGTTCATGGCAGGCCAAGGAGAGGGCCGCTCCGAGGTGGTCAGCAGCTCCCAGGTTCGGGCGCGCTCGTCATCCCGGGTGCAACCTGAATGGGGCTTGCGCTTCACCGCATTGCGTGACAGCGGCGAGTGGAGTGTGGTGGCCGAGCGAGGGGAGCTCAGGCAAAACAGGGTCACCACCAGCTCGGGCAGGGTGTCGTCTCTGGCGGAGGTGATGGATGTGGAAGCGGTCAGTCACCAGGTGTCGGCCTCATGGAAGCGCAAATACGAGCAGTGGCTGCTCCAGCTGGATGTGAACTATTCGGACTTTCAGTTTGCGCGCAACGAGTCGGTCCGCACCACGCGTCTGGCCACTGGGTCGGTCAACACACAAAACCTGCCCACCAACTCGATGGACCAGCGTGTGCTCACGCCCAACCTGGGCCTGGCCTGGTCACCCACCGCTGGCAGCACCTACCGTTTGGTCTACCAGGACGTGACCCGCTCGGCAGGGGCTGCCAGCCTGGCACAGCAGGACACAGCGGGCATTTCGCTGGATGTGCCCGGCCTGGAAGGCGGCGGGCGCCTCAAGCGCTGGCGGCTGCAAGGCGAATGGGAGTTGGGCGGCGACGTGTTTGCCAAGGCATTCGTCGACCACCGGCGGTTGAGGAACCTGACGTCTGAAAACGGCAGCCTGCTCAACGAGACAGCCGACATCTCCCAATTCCGCCGCTTGCGCCAGCAAGGCGTGTTGGGGGCCGAGTCGATCGAATCGCTGGCAGGCACTGCGGGCGGCATCCCCTCGGGCGTGGTGCATGCAGCAGGCATGGTGCTCGAAGGCGTTTCAGGGACGCAATGGGGCTGGAGCGCTGCCTACCTGCACCACCGCACCCAGAATCTCTTGTTGCCCAACGTACCGCTGCCCGACTACCCCGAACACATGGTCCGCCTGGGATTGAGCTGGTTTGCGCCCAACCGCTGGGTGATCCGCACCGCCCTGACGGGGCGCAGCGAGCGCACGGCCAACCTGCTGGGCAACCAGGTGCTGCAGGCCGATTGGGACTGGTCCCTCAGCGCAGCTTGGCAGGATGAGACCAAACGGCGCCTGTTTGAAGTGTTCACCACCGGACAGTTGCGCAAAGACGTGTCGCCCACCTACGGCGTGCGTGGCATCTGGCGGTTTTGAACGGCTTGGGCGTTTCACACGCTTTTCAAATTCACAAGCACGCAGAGGTATTCAAAATATGTAGCTGCTTTCGCTTTATGTGAATGCGTAATCAGCACATTTTTATCGAAACTGCTCATCGTGTTCCTGCCCCATTCTGGCAATGGGCTGTCGCTGACAGTGGTTTTATGTGGGTGGCACGCTGGCTAGGCACCGGTTGGTGATTGGGGTGGGTGGTAGCGGGAAGTTCGCCGCACGCATGGGGATGAGTGAGGTCCTGACCTGACCTAAGCTGGTGCTGATGAGTTGACTTCTACTACGCTTTGTAGCTACATTGTGGCTACGAACTGCGTAAACACCAAGCAACACAACACACTGAACACTGTTAATACAAGTCAAATTTACTAATTTCCTGAACACACTATGCAAGCAGCAACGTATGGGAAGTCAGCCGAAGTCCGTTCACGGATTGAGCCTGACCTGAAAAAACAATCCACCGAAGTGCTCGCCGATTTGGGTCTTGACCTGAGCGCCGCCATCCGGTTGTTTCTGCGTCAGGTGGTAGAGGTGGGTGGTTTGCCTTTCGAAGTAAAGAAACCCTCGCCCGCAACCGTCGCGGCAATGATGGAAGCCCGCGCCATGTCAGCGGTGCGCTTCGAATCTGCGAAAGAACTATTTGATGGTCTTGACCAACAAACCGGCAAAGGCAAAGCGCGCGCCTCTGCCAAGAAAAGCTGATTACACGCGGCAATTCTTTAAGGACTGGGAAAAGCTCACCCACTCAGGGAAACAGGACATGCAGCGGCTCAAAGATGCAATGCTGCTGTTGATTGCCAATGATGGGCCGTTGCCAGCGGAGTGGCTGGACCATGAACTTCAAGGCGAATGGTCCGATCACCGTGAGTGTCACGCCAAAGGTGATCTGCTTCTCATCTACAAGCTGGGTGCCGACAGCGTGATCTTTGTGCGTGCCGGAACACACTCTGAGTTGTTTGGGCGATAGCCCACAAGAACCCATACAACGCTCTGCCAGTTGGCTGAGTCAGCCTGTTGATGTCAAAATAGATGCCATATTTGTCATCAAATAATGCGTCTATATTGGAGCTCAGCGTCATGGACACCGTACTCAGCCACCACAGCGTCAGTGTGACCGACCTTAAGCGCAACTACGCCAGCATCTTGGCGCAGGCCGACGACGAACCCGTGGCCGTGCTCAACCACAACCGGCCCGAGGCCTACTTGGTGCCCGCCCCCTACTTCGAGCGGCTGATGCAGCACCTGGAAGACCTGGAAGACGCCAAGCTGGCCCGCGAACGCGCCAACGGCCCGTTTGTCGAAGTCAACCCGCAAGATCTGTGACGCATGGCCTACAAGCTTCGTTTTCACGAGCTGGCGTGGGCCGAGTGGCAAAAGCTGGACGGCAGCATCAAAGCCCCGCTGAAAAAGAAACTGCTGGAGCGGCTGGAGGCACCCCGCATGCCGTCAGCAGCCCTGTCGGACATGGCCGACTGCTACAAGATCAAACTGAGGCAAGCGGGCTACCGGTTGATTTACCGCGTGGACGACGACGTGGTGACTGTGAGCGTGATTGCCGTGGGCAAGCGCGATAAGCTGGCTGTGTACGGCACGGCTGCGCAGCGCAAAGATTCTCAAATTTGATAGCTGCTTGCGCTTGATGGATAAGCGGTGAGCGCTGCTTTTTCACGACGCATTTCGTTGTTGAGTCCGCGTTATATAAATAATCTCTGAGCCAGTCAGAACGATGACCCCGGTTCGTTCAAAAACGCCAGATCTTCCTTCGTGGAGCTGCGGCCCATCAAACAGGCTTCAAAAGCTTGCGCAACGAGCGAACCCTTTGCCACACCACCGCTTTGGGCAGCGTCATGGCCATGGCCAGCATGCAGCGCTCCAGCCAGCCAGCGCGTTCTTGCAAATGGTCAATGGCTTTGGCCAGGTCACGCACCACAGACGCGCCGTATGCCAATTCAGCCTTGGCCAACGCAGCCTGCAGCAGCGGCAAGCGCAGGTTCATCATGGCCAGGTCAATCACATCGCGGCTGAACACACCATCGTCTGCTTGGCCGGCTGAATTGGCCAACAACTTTGAAGCTGCCAAATCCAGCCGTGTAAGGGTGGCAACGCCACACACCACATCGCTTTTACCCGGCAACTCCAGCGCAATACGCGCCTCGCGGACGATTTCAAACTTGATGGCTTGCCCGTCCATCAGCACCCGTGTTCTCAGCCCATATTGGTCAGCGCGCACCTCGTGCCCCACCGTCAGTGGCTCTGCGCCGGGCCTGAGCAGGGCGTTGAGCCCTTGGGTGCCTGTGACCAGCTGGCGCAGTTCGCGGTAGCCAGCGGCATCAGCACCAGAAAGTCGATGTCTACCGACTCCCGGTACTCGCCATGGCGCAACGCAATGCAGGTGCCGCCGCCAAACAAGCAGCCGTGCTGGCGCAGCACGTCACCGTTCAGCGCGGCCAGCACATGCGCAATGCGTTGGTGGTGGGGCCGTTCAAACATGGGCGGGGCCTGTTGTTGCGCCGCCGCCACCCAGCCCTGTGCGCAAAGCTTGCAGCAAAGCGAGTTCGGTGGGCGACATGGCAGCCATGTCCAAATGCCGGGCGTTGCGTTCGTAAATACCCCACGCCTCTATGGGTGACAGCGTATCGGTGCCATGCACCTGCCAGGCCAGGGCTTTGAGCTGTGGGTAGTTTTGCAACCGCACTTGCACCGGTATCCACTCGGCCATGTTGGCTGGGTTGCCCTGGTTGTCTGCGCTTGTGGGGTCTCCGGTGTTGCGGGCCTGCAGCACCATGCCCAGCGCCGCCATGGCTTGCGCCCAGGCACCGCCGGCCACCGAGGGCTCACCTTTCTCGATGCGATGCAGCGTGACCCGCGACATGCCTGCGGCCTCAGCTGCTGCCGTGCTGCTGACGCGCAAAGCCTTGCGGCGAGCGCGAAGCTGCTGGCCCAAGGCCAGCAACTGGGTTGCACTTGGGTGGGTGGTTTTGGGTGGTGGCGAGTTCATTTGTTTCTCATCATGAACAAAACCTCAGTTTTGTCAACTATGAGAAACAAATCAACAGCCGATGGACCGCTTTGATGGCTGCGCATGACACGGTTACGCAGCGCAAAAATCATCAAATTGAATAGCTGCTCATGCTTATAAATAAAGCGGTGCAGGCATAAAAGACCAACAAAATGAGTTTGGTTCAGTCGGATGTGCCAACCGCCGACGACAGAAGATGGGGGTACTTCGCAGTCACGGCAGACAAAGCCACGGCCTTGAGGCCTCCACGCTTGTACGCATCCAGCCGGTCGTCAGCCTCTTTGGCCCAAAGCGCATCCAGCGCGGTGTATGCCTCGTCCAGCGCATCAAACGCCTTTTGCACGCCGGGCTTGGCCAGCAGCGCATCGCGGAAAGCCGCATCGTGCGGCACGGGTTGGTAGCCAGTTCCAGGCATGTTCATGTGTCAGGCCGCTTGCGCTGCGTTGGCCAACTCATGCAACCGGGCGGCAGACAGCGCCAGCACATGGGCTTTCATAAGCTTGGCGTTCAGCAACTTGATCACGGTCAGTGCAATGGCTGTGGGTTATGCCGCCTTTTTGTATTCCAGCGGCAGCAGCCCTTCCTTCTTCGCATCCAGCAGCACGATTTCCACGATGGTGCCGTCTTCGGCGTAGCTGATGTTGGTGTGCCAGCCCTGGGAGGTTTCACGCACGATGGGCTTGTCAGACACCCGAATTTGCAGGATGTCGTCGTCTTCAAAATAAGTGGATTTCATGGCATGGGCTCCCAGTGATGCATGACGGTTTTGACCACCAGCGCAGTTTCCAAAACGACAGCGGCACAAAGCAGGTTGTCGTCGCGGTCGGCAAAATGCTTGTACAGCCAATGATGACCCTCACCTGCATCCTTGTCCACGCCGGTGTCAATGATGTCCAGAAGCAGTGCATCTGTCAGATCGCGCTCCCTCATGCGCTGCCGGGCATGCGCAGTGACGACGACAGGCAATTGGAAGCGCACGCTGAAAAAATGGTTCATCTTTTCTCCCCCTCAGTAGATGTCGACCTGGGCACTGCTGGCATCCAAGTTCAGAGCCACGCCGTTTCGAATTGAGTTGAATGGATCAAATTAAATAGCTGCTTGCGCAATATAGATAAGCGGTAAGCATTGTTTTTATATAAAAAGTTCTGAACCAGTCAGAACGAAGACCCCGGCCCGCTCAAAAACGCCAGCTCTTCGCCCGTGGCGCTGCGGCCCAGGATGGCGTTGCGGTGGGGGTAGCGGCCAAAGCGGTCGATGATGGCCTTGTGTTGCAACTCAAAACGCAAGGTGTCTGCCATGCCCGGCTGCGAAAACAGCGCCACGGCTTGCTCATGAACCAGCGCGGACTCGCTGTGCATGTAGGGCATGTAGGCAAAGCTGCGCTGCGCCAGGGGCAGGCTGCGGTCTTGCCCACTGGCCACCAGCTCTTGCGCCAGCGCCAAGGCCAGCGCGTCCTGCGCAAAGGCGCGGGGCGTGTCGCGCCACACGTTGCGCGAAAACTGGTCCAGCACCAACACCTCAGCCAGCCGCCCCTCTGGCGTGGCGCGCCAGGCAAACAGCTCACACCGCGCAGCGGCCTCCAGCGTGGCACCGAAGCGGGTGCGGATGGCCTCGTCCAACGCAGCGTCTTTGGCGAAATGCTGCTTGGGGGTCAGCTCGGTGAACCAGAAGTGGAGGATGGATTGGGGTTGCATGGGGGAAGGATAGCTTGCGCATGCAATCCATGGCGGGCGTGCATGGCGTGGCGAGAGTGACAGTGAAGCGCAAACAGCGAATTTGCGCTTCATGCATGAAGCGTAAAAGCCTAAAATGCGCTTCATGTGGATCTGGCAAGCCCCCGATTGGCCCAATTTTCAGGTGGACGCACAGGCGCTACAGCCCGCGCTGGCGGCAGCGCGGCTGGCGCAGGGGCGCATGCTGGGCGTGGTGAGCGGCCTGCAGCTGGTGGACCTGGGCGACCTGCAACTGGCCGAATGGGCCGACGAAGCCGTGGCCACCGCGCAGATCGAGGGCGAGGCGTTGCAAATCAACTCGGTGCGCGCTTCAGCCGCCCGCCGCCTGGGCCTGACGCAAAGCAGCCGCGCCATGCAGCGCCAGCGCGAGCCACGAGTGGAAGCCACGCTGGACGTGGTGGAAGCCGCCGTCCAACACTGGGCTGACCCCCTGAGCGCCGAACGCCTGTTTGGCTGGCATGCCGCCCTGTTCCCCACCGGGCGCAGCGGCATCACCCGCATCGTGGTGGGTGGCTGGCGTGACCACCCGGAGCCCATGCAAATCGTCACCCCCCGGTTGGGGCGGCCCGATGTGGTGCACTACCAAGCGCCCGACTCTGCCGACGTGCCCGCCCACATGGCGCGGCTGATCGACTGGTTCAACAACCCCGCCCAAGCCAACCGCCTGGACGGCTTGGTGCGCGCGGCCATTGCGCACCTGTGGCTGGAAGCCATTCACCCCTTTGAAGATGGCAATGGCCGCATCGGCCGTGCGCTGGCAGACTTGGCCATGGCGCAAGACCTGCGCAGCGGGCAGCGCCTGTTCAGCCTGTCGCGCCAAATGTGGCTGGACCGGGCGGGCTACTACCGCGAACTGCAAGCCGCCACCAGCCAGCCCGTGCTGGACGTGACCCCCTGGGTGCGCTGGTTTGTGGGCTGTGTGGAACAAGCTTGCCTGGCCACTGTGGCGCAGGTGCAGGGCGCGGCACGCAAAACCGCCTTTTGGGCCACGCTGCAAGCCAACCACCCCCAGCTTTCGGCCAGCCAACGCAAGGTGTTGAACAAGCTGTACGACTTCGGCCCAGACGGCTTTGCCAATGGCCTGAGCACCGAGAAATACACAGCCATTGCCCAAGTGTCACGCGCCACGGCCTACCGGGAGTTGACCGATCTGGTGGCGCAGGGTGTGCTGGTGAAAAGCGGGATAGGCCGGGGGACGCGGTATGCGTTGGCGGGGGCGCTGGGGTTCGGCACCGAGGGTTTTTAGGTTCAGGTGGAACTTTAAAAAACAATAGCTTCTATCGCTTTATAAATAAGCGCTGAGCACCATTTTTATTCATAAATCTGTACGCACGAGTTGTTGCAGCCATCATTCCGCTGCACGAGAACTGATGGGAGCTTTGGGCTTGATGCCCGGCACCACTACCCCATAGGCATCGGCCAACCGTTGTGCCTGTTTGGCCGACTGCTCCAAGGCCTTTTGCAACGCCTTGGGGGAGGGTGTCAGGCGGCTGGGCTGAGTTTTTGCAGTTTGTGCCATGTGGTGGGCTCCGTCACAGTGAGTTGGCCATTCAGCTTGGTTGCGACCGTGCGCGCAAGCGGAGGGGTGGAATTATCAAACAGCGTCCACTCATCGGCCAGAGGCATGTAGAGCGCAAAAAAGTTGCTCACGCTGCGGCCATAACGCCGCCGAACCACATCGGCAGGCACATCGTGACCACCCAGCGAAACGCGCAGCTTGACCCGGCGCACCGCCAATTGCGCGTTGGCCAATGAAAAATAGTAGATGACAACCGCATATCCCTGCTGCTTGAGCGTGCGCAGAAAGGCCGCAAACGTCCGGCTGGACAGGGTTGATTCAAAGGCGAAATCTGCCTTGGCATCGGCCAACTGGTGCAAGCGCTTGAGCATGATGCGGCCCGCCTCAAATGCCACGGCATCGGTGTTTCGGCCCGACAAGCCTCGGGCGATGTAGTCGGCGTTGACAAAGGTCTCGATGCCCAGCGCCGCCAGAATGGCATCCGCGTGAGTGGATTTGCCAGCGCCATTGGGGCCGGCAAACACAACGACGCGGGGTGGTGACTTAGGCGTGTCGGGCATGGCCGCTGCAGTTCAAACCGGATGAAAGTCTTGCGGCCACAGGAAGTAAGGCCCGAAGCGGGACTTGGCCACGAACTCCACGCCTGCCGCCGCGCCCTTGGCAGTCAGCACATGTTTGTCGCCATCCAGCGCCAGAAAACCGTTCTCGGTGGCGCGGTCAATGAACTGGGCGGTTTTCAGGCCCAGCTTGGTGGCGATTTTTGAAGACGGGAACTTGTCGCCGCCTGCTGCGGACTCCGCTTCCACCGCCCTGTCGGTGCGGTCGGTCATGTGGGCCACATCGGCTTTGACGGATTTGTCTGGTTCAGCGGCCGGGGCCTCGGGCGTGCTGGACACGCGCTCCAGCGAAATGCGCACCTCGTCGCTGATGCGGATGATGCGTTGCGCCTCTTCGTAGGCATCTTTGTAGAGCTGGGCATCTTCGCCGCGCTGAATGAGGATGCCCATCTCGTTGTTGTTCACCTGGCTGAACTCGTACAGGTTCAGGCTGGTGATGATGCACATCTCTTCGTTCATGTAGCACTTGGCGTGCAGGTTTTTGCAGAAGCTGGTGCGGATGTAGGTTAGGCCGCGCAGCCATTCAATTTCCTGCGGCTGCAATTCGCTCTTGCCGTACACGATGCGCACGTCGATCTTCAGGCGGTTTTTGTCCGCCAGAAGCTCCTTCATGCGGTCATTGAGCTTGAGGAAGGGGCTGATCAGTATCAGGCGGTCGGACGCGCCTTTGATAAGTTCTTCCAGGTGGTAATTGGTGCCGGTGGTGGATAGGAATTTGGCCATTTTTTTCTCCCTTGGGTTTCTCTTCAACACGCTGACGCTGTTTCGCGGGCGGGGTGCATTGGAAAGCAGTTTACAGCGCAACGATTATCAAATTGGATAGCTGCTTGCGCTTGTTCAATAAGCGGTAAGCACTGTTTTTATATAAAAATTGTTCAGCGCCAGTCAGAACGAAGACCCCGGCCCGCTCAAAAACGCCAGTTCTTCCGCTGTGGAGCTGCGGCCCAGCATGGCGTTGCGGTGGGGGTAGCGGCCAAAGCGGTCGATGATGGCCTTGTGCTGCAGCTCAAAACGCAAGGTGTCTGCCATGCCCGGCTGCGAAAACAGCGTCACGGCCTGCGCGTGCACCAGCGCCGACTCGCTGTGCATGTAGGGCATGTAGGCAAAGCTGCGCTGCGCCAAGGGCAGGCTGCGGTCCCCCCGACAAGCCACCAGCTCTTGCGCCAGCGCGTCCTGCGCAAAGGCTCGGGGCGTGTCGCGGTACACGTTGCGCGAAAACTGGTCCAGCACCAACACCTCAGCCAGTCGCCCCTCTGGCGTGGCGCGCCATGCAAACAGCTCACACCGCGCAGCGGCCTCCAGCGTGGCACCGAAGCGGGTGCGGATGGCTTCGTCCAGTGCAGCGTCTTTGGCGAAGTGCTGCTTGGGGGTCAGCTCGGTGAACCAGAAGTGGAGGATGGACTTTGCGTGGATATCTATCTCCATCTATGTACCTAGAACAGGTTCATCGCCGCAAAAAGCAGAGATCATCTCTAAGCACAAATCCTTCAATAGCTGAGACAAATCAGAATCAAGCTCCGGATTGAATATGATTTGAATGGGCTTTGCGCTGCAAATTTTTGCAAGCAGATTGGTGCCTAAAGACGGCACGAGATATGTTTCGCAGTCTTGTTTATTTGTGCATGGCATGGTGGTGGTATTCGGACATCTCTTAAATCCAGTTGCATTTGATAGGAATACCTCCTCCGGGTTGGATTTATTCTTGACCTCGAAGCATTTCACGCCTTTTTTAAGCGGTAGAAACATCCAGTGGGGCTTTGTTGCGTGGAGGGCAACAATGTTTTCCGCACAAATGCCCAAAAAATCGTCTAAGGCTTTGGCTGTACTTATTAATACGCTCTTTGGAAAAGTATTCTCGACAGCCCTCACCGTTAACACTAAAGATCTGGCATTCCACTCAATAGAATTAGGCGGACTGTCAACTGCCAATAGCGCTTTTGCAGTTCCTCCCATTGGTCCATTAGGATAGGTCTGATCACTATCAACAACTGCCAAGCAAAAATTATCTTTTGCTAACTTTGTATTGGCATATACATTTGATGTTGTCTGTCCGCCGCCTTGGGATAGATCGTATTTAAGTAATACGCCAGTGAAGGCTAATCTGGTCTTTGGATCTAATTCTATAAGCCGATGTGTAAGTGCTTCATAGAAATAACCATCATTGTCATTCTCGGGGATGAACTTTGTTTTGTTTAAAAGAGTTCCCTTTGTGGCAATATTTGTTGGCGGGAGTAATATTTCGGTTTGTCCAATTGAATTGGATTGTATTGATGGCTGGTTAACCGTATTTGTGATTCGAGTAAACCAAACTACGGATTCAATAAGTCCTTGTCGGAAAATTGATTTGGTTCTGGCTCTGTTGAGTAGCATTAAGGTTCGTTTACTTAATAGTGTATCGAGTTTCAATAGAGAGTCAAAGGTTCGTATTTCGCCACACAAGACATGATGACCTTGTCTTGCAGCCTCTGCGGCCAACTCAACAGCGATTACCGTTGGAGAAAAAGGCGAGGTGTTCGCATTCAAATTTGCGAGCAAAGAGTGATCCAGAAATAAAAGCATCTTTATCGAATATCCGCTTCAAAGAAGCCATAAGGCCAAGATTGCAGCATTCCATTCTCTGTAAAGGACGTTTCCCTGACTGTAGTTGGACTATTCATACTCTCTTTCTCAAAGAGAACAACATTAACGTCCGTAGGTTTGCTATCTCCCTGCGCAATTCTGATGCCAAGCGCACTGACGATCTGTTCGCTATGGGTCTCGATCACCAACCTAAGGTCTACGCCAATCTCTCTGGCTGCGGATATTGCATTAAGAAAAACGTCAGCCATCTTGGCCTGTAATTTTGGGTGGAGATGAAGTTCAGGCTGTTCAATTGCAAAAATAGTTGGTACGGCACCTAATGAGCCGCTGCGCTTTTTGGCTCCGACACTCCATAATTGAACCAAAATTGGAAGCATTTGGGAGTAACCGAATCCAGTATCAGCTAAGTTGTAGCCAACTTGATTTGTTGAGCGGTCCTTTAAGAAAAGCGACACGTGTCCTTGACTAGGTCGTGTAGTTACTTCTACGCCGAAATATTGCTGCATCCAAGAGCTGAAATTATCTTTCTCACTTTGAGAAAGATTATGCAAATACATAGCTATATTCTGTCCCTGAGGGTCTATCTCTTCGACCGATAGACCTTGAAGTCTATAATAGCGCTCTGCACTAGCTCTTAATGGTGTAATGTAACGAATATTCGTCAGCTGCCGGCGAACTAGTAAGGCGACACTGCCGCTAATTTCACTAAAAAACTGGTATGCGACGACGAGTTCGCCAAGTTGTCGTAACCACGACGACTTTGGTCCCCATGCTCTAATTTGTCGGCGCCAATATTCGTCTCCCGCTGGTGCCTCAATTGCGCGGTTGTATAAATTTGAAATAGGGCCTACAGCAAGTGCTCTTGCCAGTCGTTGTGCTCTATCGATTCCGGTTCTAGCATCCAAGTTCCCTCTTACAAACTTCAGTAGTTCGGCATAAACACTTTTGGTGCCTACGGTTTCAACTTCGAGTAATTCAAATGCAGGAAATGGACCCAGCCATGATGAAACTAAAGCAGTATTGGCAGCTAGATCTGAATGATCTTTTCCGTTGATGTGGAGCGATTGTATCTTTCCGATATCGTTGATTGTTAATACTATTTTTTGGTCTCTATACTGAATGGAATATTTATATGTGGGCGAGGTTTCGTGTTGATCTCGAAAACTGTAGTCGATAGAAAGGGTAACTAATTCAGTAGAAATTCTTTGCGCAAAACTTGACAGTGTTCTTCTTCGCGCATCAAGAAAATCGCTGGAAACGGATATGCAAAGTGTTATGCCTAAGCTGTGATCTTCGGCGAATCTGCTGATCGCTTCTTGCACACTTCCAAAATCGACTAACCTCCCGAGCCAAAGAAAAGGTTCGCGTGTTCTCGCTTCGGCACCTTGCTTAAGCATGGGGAAGAAACGGGCGAAAGTACTTTTCCCAGAGCTGTTTTGCCCAACGAGGAGCGTGATTGGGGCGAGTCTAATTTTTCCTGTATTGGTAAGACTTCGTATATTGCGTAGCTGCAGGAATTCCATTGTCATCTCACCATGAAGTTGATTTAGCCAATTAGTTTTAGTGCAGGATTACTTCCCCCAACTGTCCTTCAACCCTACCGCCAAGTTGAACACCGGCTTGCCCGCTGCGTGGTCCACCCGGTCGGCCACAAAGTACCCGTGCCGCTCAAACTGAAACTTCTGGTCGGGCTGAGCGTTGGCCAGTGACGGCTCCACGATCGCGGTCACCACTTTCAGGCTGTTGGGGTTCAGGCTTTCCAGAAAGTCTTTGCCGCCTGCGTCGGGCTGGGCGTCCACAAACAGGCGGTCGTACATACGCACTTCGGCGCTGACACCGTCGGCCACGCCCACCCAGGTGATGGCGGCTTTCACCTTGACGCTGTCTGCGCCGGGGGTGCCGCTTTTGGTGTCGGGCACCACGGTGGCCAGCACTTCGGTAATCACGCCGTTGGCATCTTTGGTGCAGCCGGTGCACTCGATCACATGGCCACCCTTCAGGCGCACCTTGTTGCCAGGGAACAGGCGCTTGTAGCCCTTGGGGGGCACTTCTTCAAAGTCTTCCCGCTCAATCCACACCTCTTTGCCTATGGTGAAGTGGCGCACCGGGCTTTCGGTGCCTTCGGGTGGGTGGGGCAGGGCGGGCAGGGTGCAGGGGTCCAGGTAGGCTGCGCCGCCTTGTGCGGCAAACACCTCGTCCCAGTTGGTCAGCACCAGTTTCACGGGGTTCAGCACGGCCATGCCGCGGTGGGCTTTCAGCTCCAGGTCTTCGCGCAGGCAGCCTTCCAGGGTGCTGTAGTCAATCCAGCTGTCGCTTTTGGTCACGCCAATGCGTTCGGCAAAAGCTTGCAGCGCGGCAGGGGTGTAGCCCCGGCGGCGCAGGCCGACTATTGTTGGCATGCGGGGGTCGTCCCAGCCGTTGACCTTGCCTTCGTTCACCAGTGCGGCCAGTTTGCGTTTGCTGGTAATCACATACGTCAGGTTCAGGCGGGCAAATTCGTACTGCTTGGGCGCGGGGGCGGCCAGCAGGCCTCCCTCTGCCAAGCGCTCCATCAGCCAGTCGTAAAACGGGCGTTGGTCTTCAAACTCCAGCGTGCAAATGCTGTGGGTAATTTGCTCCAGCGCGTCCTCAATGGGGTGCGCAAAGGTGTACATGGGGTAAATGCACCATTTGTCGCCCGTGTTGTGGTGCGTGGCACGGCGAATGCGGTAAATGGCCGGGTCCCGCATGTTGATGTTGGGGCTGGCCATGTCGATTTTGGCGCGCAACACCATGCTGCCGTCTGGGTGCACGCCGTCGCGCATTTCGCGGAAGCGGGCCAGGTTGTCGGCTGGGGTGCGGGTGCGGAAGGGGCTGTCCACGCCGGGTTTGCCAAAGTCGCCCCGGTTGGCGCGCATTTCCTCTGGCGTTTGCTCGTCCACGTAGGCGTGGCCGGCTTCAATCAGGTATTCCGCTGCGCGGTACATGAAGTCGAAGTAGTCACTGGCCTGGAACAAGTGGTTCTGGCCGTTGGCTTCCCAGCCAAAGCCCAGCCACTGCACGGCGTCCAGAATGCTGTTGACGTATTCGGTGTCTTCTTTTTCGGGGTTGGTGTCGTCAAAGCGCATGTGGCACACGCCGCCGTAGTCGCGTGCCAGCCCGAAGTTCAAGCAAATGCTTTTGGCGTGGCCCACGTGCAGATAGCCGTTGGGCTCGGGCGGGAAGCGGGTGCGGATTTTGGCCGGGTCCAGCGGGCCAGCGGCGTGGTGGGCTGCGTCGCCGGGGGTGCCTGCCCATTGGCGTTGGGCGTAGGTGCCCTGGTCCAGGTCTTTTTCAATGATCTGCCTGAGGAAGTTGCTCACCTTTGCGGGAGCAGTTTCGTCAGTCTGGGTGTGGTTTGTGGCGGCTGGGGTGTTGGTGGGAGAATTCATATTTGGATTCTATGAGAGGCCTGCCTGCACAGGGTGGGCTCTGCCGCCTGCAGCGGTTTTCTGACATTCCCCCACCCCATGAAACGAGACGCCCCCGATACCGTGCCCGTGGCTGAATCCACCCTTTGGCTCGACACCAAAGTGGGGGATGTGTTTGCCCCCCATGTGCAGGTGCAGCTGAGCTGGAGCGACATAGAGGTTGCCGTGCGCAAGGGGGCCATCAACCCCACCGAAGCCCATGCCCTGTGGGCCGAATGGGCCGACCCCGGCAACCCGCGCCGTGTGCAACGCGCGCACCGCCAGCCGGTGGCGGGCCCGGCGGCGGGCATTGAAGCGGCCCGCTTCTCGTTTGCGCACGTGCTGTACTACTTTGGCGGTTTGCTGGCCATCGGTGCCATGAGCCTGTTCATGACCTATGGCTGGGCCATGCTGGGGCCGTGGGGCAGTACGGCCATTGCCAGTGCGTATTTGTTTGGGGCTTTGCGTGTGGCCAAGCACCTCAAAGAACGGCAGCTGCTGGTGCCTGCGGGCATTCTGGCCACGCTGGCGGTGTGCCTGGTTCCGCTGGTGGTGTGGAGCGTGCAGGTGGGCATGGGCCTGTGGCCCGCAGGCGGCAGCGACGTGTTTGCCACCTACCACCGCCACATCAACTGGCGCTGGCTGACGCTTGAATTCGCCACCATGGCTGCAGCGGCGGTGATGCTGCGTGCCTACCGGCTGCCCTTTATGGTGATGCCGGTGGCCGTGACGCTGTGGTACATCAGCCTTGACCTGTGTCACCTGGTCATGCAGACCGAGGGGTTTGACTGGCAGTTCACGCGCGACTTTTCGCTGGTGTCGGGCCTGTTCACGTGTGCGCTGGCCGTTTGGGTGGATTTGCGCTGCCGCCTGGCCACCGACCCAGAAGACCGGCAAGACTTTGCCTTTTGGCTGTACATCTTTGGCGCAGCCATGTTTTGGGCCGGTTTGAGCTTGCGCGACAGCAGTTCAGAGTTGGGCAAGGCCATCTATTGCCTGATCAACCTGGTGCTGGTGTTTTGGGGCGCGGCCATCAACCGCCGGGTGTTCACGGTTTTCGGTGGGTTGGGCGTAGCCATTTACCTGGGTTATTTGGCTGCGCGGGTGTTCAATGATTCGTTGACCTTCAGCTTCGTGCTCAGCTTGCTGGGGCTGGGTGTGGTGGCGTTGGGGGTGTGGTGGCAGCGCCACGAAGCGCGCATTCGCCAGCACTTGGCCCAGTGGTTGCCCGCTGCATTGCAACCCTTGGCTGGGGTGAACTGAGCCGGGTACGGTGCACGCGATGCCGGGCATGGGCAGCCAGCCTTGGCGTTTTTTGACTGTTTCAGGGACAATGTGCAGGTAAAAACCCTGAATTCACACCATTTTCACACTCTGCCAGTACATGAGCGCCCTTCGCAACCGCATGCCCCTGATCGATGCCTTCAAGGCCGTGGCATCGCAATTCATCGTTCTGCATCACCTGGCTTTTTATGGCCCCATGTCTGACTGGACCCACACGGTTTTGCCGGGGCTTGTCGGCTGGTTGAGCCAGGATGGCCGCCTGGCTGTGCAGGTGTTTCTGGTGGTCAGCGGGTATTTGGCGGTGCGTTCGCTGGCACCCAAGGGCGTGTTTGCGGGTGGCAACCCGTGGGGGCTGTTGCGCCACCGCTACCTGACCATCGTGGTGCCCTATGCCGTGGCGTTGCTGGTGGCCATTGCATGCGCCTGGCTGGCCCGCCAGTGGATGACGCACCACAGCGTGCCCGACGCCCCCGAGCCCCTGCAGTTTTTGACGCACGCACTGTTGCTGCACAGTGTGCTGGGGTTCGATTCGCTGTCTGCCGGCGTGTGGTACGTGGCCATCGACTTCCAGTTGTTTGCGCTCATGTTGAGCCTGCTGTGGCTGGGGCGGCGGTGGGCCGACCGGGCATTGCCCACGACTGCGGGGGCCCCTGCCGCCCCGCGCGCATGGCCCACGTTGCTGTTGGTGTTGGGGGTGGGCCTGGCGTCGCTGTGGTTCTTCAACTTGGACGCTGACTATGACAACTGGGCGGTGTATTTCTTCGGGGCCTACGCGGCGGGTGCGGTGGCTTACTGGGTGGGCAACCTGCCTGCTGGCAAGCTGCAAACGGGCCTGATCGTGCTGGGCACCGGCCTGGCGCTGGCTGCTTTGGCGCTGGATTTCAGAACCCGCATCGCGCTGGCGCTGGGCGTGGCTGCCGTTCTGGCCATCACACAGGCCAAAGGCTGGCTGTACACGTGGCCGCAGAGCCGCGTGTTGGGCTACCTGGGCAAAATTTCTTACGGGGTGTTCCTGATGAACTTCCCCGTGGGCCTGGTGGTGAACGCGGCTGTTTCACGCTTTGGCCTTGCCGACGTGTATTTCCAGACCGCTGGTGTGCTGCTGGCCTGGGTGGGCAGTGTGGCCGCCGGTGCCGCGTTCCACCACGCGGTGGAAGTGCCCTTGCGCCGCTGGAGCAGCGGGCGTGCCCATGCTGGGGCCAGCCCACGGTTGCGGTTACCTTTTGCAACGGTTCTGCGGGCCGGAAAGTGAGGCGCGGGCGGGTTTGGCCGTGAAATACAGGGACGGGCTGCTGAGTTGGCCTGTACCTGCAAGGAGTTCACCATGTCCCGTCTGCCCGAAGCCACCTCTTTTCCTGCCTCCATGCCCGTTCACGACGTGGCGCTGTGGCCCAGCCTGGGCCGTTGGACCCTTGCGCTGCTGGCGCTGGGTGTGTGGACAGCAAGCGTTTTGTTTTCGCCCGCCCAGGCCAATGGCGTGAACTGGTCTTTCGGCGTGCACGTGCCGGGCGGGGCCATTGTGGTGGGCGAGCACCGGCCTGTGGCGGTGTACCCCAACCCGGTGTACCCCGCAGTGGCTTACTCGGCTTACCCTGCCTACCCTGTTTACCCCGCACCGGTTTATGCACCGCCTGCTCGCGTGTACACGCCCGTACCCTGGGGCCATCGGCCACACCATGTGGCCCCGCCGCCTCACCCACATCGCCACCATGGGTATCGCGATGACCGGCACCCGAGCCCGTATGCCCATGGCGGCGGGCGGCATGGCGGAGACGGTCGCGGTGGTCGTGGTGACTGGGACCGCCGCTGACCTGCAGCGCACTCACTGACGTTTGACATTCAACCCGGCGTGGCTGCATTTCGCGGCCCGCCGGGTTCATTTCGTCGCAAACCGGGTGCACGGGGGCGGGCGGGGCGGAACACTGGCGGCATTCATCCACCGCTTGCCAGGAGCCCCGCATGTTCAAACCCCTGTTGTTGTCTGCCCTGTTTGCCGCATCGGCCGCCACCTTCCCCCTGTCGGCCCATGCCGTGCCCGAAGAGGCGTTTCAGCCCGCGTTTGCCACATTCATGCAAGCAGGTGGGGGCGACACGTCGGCCATTGACAGGGCTGCCGATGCATTTGCCGCGTTGCTGAAAACCGAGCCCACCAACCCCGTGCTGATGGCCTACAGCGGTGCCGCTACCAGCATGAAGGCCACCACCACCTGGCTGCCCTGGAAGAAGATGGCCCACGCCGAAGACGGCCTGGCCCAGCTGGACAAGGCGCTGGCCATGCTCACCCCCGCCCACAGCGCAGTGGTGCAAAACGGCACCCCCGGCAACCTGGAAGTGAAGCTGGTGGCCGCCAACACGTTTCTGGCGGTGCCCAGTTTCATGAACCGCCACGAGCGCGGCGTGAAGCTGGTGAAAGACCTGCTGGCCAGCCCGGCACTGGCCGGCACGCCCAAAGCGTTTCAGGCCTCGGTACAAAAGGCCGCAGTGCAAGCCAAGCTGGCTGGGGTGGCGCAATGAGCGCGGCTTGGCACACAGCGGGTGTGGCCACGGCGCAGCGCACCGGCACCCACCACCCAAATCGCACGTCTGCCGCCAGTGACCACCCCGTGGTGGCGCTGCACGGTGTGCACAAAACCTACCGGCTGGGCGAACACGTGATCCCCGCGCTGCAAGGCGTGGACCTGAGCGTGGCGCGCGGTGAGCTGTTGGCGCTCACCGGCCCATCGGGCAGCGGCAAAAGCACCATCCTGAACCTGTGCGGGCTGATCGACACCGCAGACAGCGGCGACATCGAGCTGAACGGCCAGCGCATCAACGGCCTGAGCGAAGACGAATTGACCCTGCTGCGCCGCGACGCCATGGGCTTTGTGTTCCAGAGCTTCAACCTGGTGCCCGTGATGACCGTGGCCGAAAACGTGGACTACCCGCTGTTCCTGACCGGGGTGCCCGCTGCCGAGCGGCGCGAGCGCGTGGCCGCCCAGCTGGCCGCCGTGGGCCTGGCTGACCACGCCCACCACAGGCCCGACGCACTCAGCGGCGGCCAACGCCAGCGCGTGGCCATTGCCCGCGCACTGGTCAAGCGCCCCAAGCTGGTGATTGCCGACGAGCCCACCGCCAGCCTCGATTCCCACACCGCCGACCAGGTGCTGGACCTGATGCGCGAGCGCGGCCACGCCGAGGGCGCAGCCTTTGTCATTGCCACCCACGACAGCCGCCTGACCCGCCGCTGTGACCGCGTGGTGGCCCTGCTGGACGGGAGAATTCAATGAACGCGTCAAACCACACATCAGAGAACACCCTGGCTGACACGCCTGCGGGCAAGTCATCGGGCACTTCAACAGGCACGTTATCGGGTGCCTTGGCCCACTCGCTTTTCAGCGGCTGGACTCACTGGCTGAAATTTGCGGTGCACAACACGCTGCGCAACCGCAGGCGCTCGGCCGTCACGGTGTCCATTGCCGCGCTGGGCACCGCCGCCATCCTGCTGGCTGGTGGGTTTGCCCTGTTCACCTACGAAGCGCTGGCGCAGGCCGCCGCGCGCGACACCGGCCACCTGGTGCTGGGCACCCCGGCCAGCTTCACAACCGACGAAGACGTGCCCCTGCAACACGGCCTGAGCAACGTGGACACGCTGCGCCAGCAACTGCTGGCCGACCCGGCGGTGCGCCAAGTGCTGCCCAAAGTGGTGTTCAGCGGGCTCATCAGCAACGGCGACAAATCGACCGTGATGATGGCGGTGGGCGTGGACCCCGACAACGAGTTTGCGGTGAAAGGCCCCTTCCTGACCGTGACCTCGGGCAGTGTGTTGACATCTGACAGCGCCGACCCCGCCGCCGGGCCGCCCCAAGGCGGGGCGCACCCCCTCGGGGGGCCTGGCGAAGCCAGGGTTGGGGGCCATTCCACGGAAGTGATGCTGGGCGAGGCCCTGGCCCGCAGCCTGAAAGCCACCCCCGGCAGCAGCCTGACCCTGCTGGCCAGCACCACCGAAGGGGCCATGAACGCCATGGACGTGGTGGTCAAAGGCACCTTCACCACGGGCGTGCCCGAAATGGACAAACGCGCCGTGTACACCAGCGTGGCCCTGGCCCAGCGCCTGCTGGTGACCGATCGCGTCAGCAGCCTGGGCGTGTTCCTGGATCGCATGGAATCCACCTTGCCTGCCCAGGCGCGTGTGGCCGCACTGCACCCTGAGCTGGAAGTGCAAAACTGGGAGCAACAAGCTGTTTTCTATCAAGCGGTGAAGGGTCTTTACAACCGTATTTTTGGTGCGCTGGGCATCATCATTGGCGTGATCGTGGTGTTCGTGGTGACCAATGCCATGGCCATGGCCATCATCGAGCGCACCCGCGAAATCGGTACCCTGCGCGCGCTGGGCACGCTGCCATCCCAGCTGCTGCGCACCTTGGGGCTGGAGGGCATGTTGCTGGGTGGTGTGGGGGCGCTGGTGGGTGCTGCCCTGTCGCTGGGCGTGGCCATGCTGCTGTACGTGGTGCCGGTGAACATGCCGCCACCGCCCGGCCGCTCGGTGGGTTACCCGCTGAACATCGCCATTGACCCCACGCTGTACGGGGCCACGCTGCTGGCCATGGTCAGCCTCACCATGCTGGCCAGCTACGCCGTGGCCCGCAAAACCGTGCACATGCCTGTGGTGGATGCACTGGCCCATACGTAAGCAAAAGGAACTGCCATGAACCATTCCATTTCTATTCTGGCTGCAGCCTGCACGGCTTGCGTCATGTCCATGACCGCCCAGGCGCAAGACGTGGCCGCCCTGGTCAAAGATGCCGACCACTACCGCATGACCGCAGACAACCTGCAGGTGGACACACAGATTCAGCTGTTCCACGCCGACGGCACCCTGAACAAGGAGCGCCGTTACACCGTGTTTGCGCAAGGCCAGCGCCAGTCGCTGGTGCTGATGCAAAGCCCCGCCGAAAAAGGCCAGAAAGTGCTGATGCTGGGCGACGACTTCTGGCTGCTGCTGCCCAACAGCCAGCGCCCGGTGCGCATCACGCCCATGCAAAAGCTGCTGGGCGATGCGTCCACCGGCGACATCGCCACGCTCAGCTGGTCGGGCGACTACGCCGCCACGCTGGTGGGCGAAGAGGCGTGTGCGGTCAATCCGGAAAAACAAGAAAAATTGGCATCTGTCGCTTTATCAGCAACGAAACATTGCTATCACATATCGTTGCAGGCCAGCCGCAAAGGCGTGACCTACCAGCGCATCGAGTTGTGGGTGGGCAAGCAGCGGCACGAGCCTGTTCGGGCTGACCTGTATGTGCAGTCTGACAAGCTGGCCAAGCAGGCCCACTTCGTTTTGGACAAACCCGGTGTGGGCGCGCTGGTGAGCGACATGCTGCTGATTGACCAACTGGGCAACCAGAAGGTCACACGCGTCAGCTACCTGGGCCGCAAGGAACGCACGGTGCCAGCCGAATGGCTGAACCCGATGTTCCTGGCCCGCAACCCTGCTCTGGAGTGAACATGAGTGCTGATCCGCTTCGCGGCCCGCTCTCGGTCCTGCTGTGCTCGCCGTCTGGGTGTGCGGCTGTGCGCATCGAACCAGCCTTGGGCCGCTCGCCACGGAAATTCCTTGTGTTCACGGCTGTGGCGGGGGCGCTTTTTTCTGCCGGTGCCGTGCAGGCGCAAAACATCGACATCTCTGGCCACCTGCGCAGCGCCTGGGTCGGCAAGCAAGCTGGCCAGTTGGGGCCGCTGGCGCAGGCCAATGCGCTGGTGCCTGGCATGGTTGCCACGGAGCCATCGGCCGCCACCTTGCAAGCCGAATGGCGTGCCGCCGCCAAGGTGGGCCAGGTGGCGCTGAACGCCACCGCCACGCTGCAAGGCCAGCGGCCCGAAGGTGGGCCAGGCCACACCACGGGCTGGGTGAACGAAGCAGTCGCGTCGGGTAGTTTTGACACGGTCCACCGTGCCACAGCCGGTGGTGCGCAACGGAGCGGGCAGGGTGCGCAACCGCAGGACTTGCAACAGGCGGCACAGCTGACGCAGCAGCCAGGGCAGAGTCAGGCAACTGGCTTGTCAAGCTGGCAATGGAGCGTGGGAAAAAAAGTGGTCAGCTGGGACGTGGGCTACGCGTTTCGCCCGAACGACGTGGTGCAGCAGGAAGTCAGGCGCGGCCTGGCACCGGTCACGCTGACGGGGCGGCCACTGCTCATGTTGGAACAGTTTGATGCCGACACGGCCTGGAGCCTGGTGTGGGTCAACCCCGGACGGTCCAAGGCGTTGACGGGGATCGGCCAATCAGGGGGCGAGCCCGCGCTGGCCGCCCGCGTGTACCGGCGCGCAGGCGATGCCGACTGGCACGGCTTCGCCCGCTGGGGGCGGCGCACAGGTGGCAGCGTGGGGGCTGCGGTGTCTTGGGTGGCCAGCGATGCGCTGGAACTGCATGCATCGGCCCGGCACTTTGCGCATGTGGATGCCTTGGCTGTGGCCGACACCGCGTCTGCCGCCCCGCCCGGCACGGCGCTGCGCACCAGCAACCCTTGGCAGACCGCGTTGAACGGGGCAGGGCAACAAGTGCTGGTGGGCGGCACCTGGACCAACGAAAGCCAGCTCAGCCTGCTGGCTGAAGCCTGGTACGACGGCGCGGCTTTGTCCAAAACGCAGTGGAAGCAATGGGCCGCCCGCAACCAGGGCCTGCCCGCGTGGCGCACCCTGGGTGCCCCTGCCGGTGCCGTGGCGGGCAACCTGGCGTGGCAAGGCAGCGCCTTCAGTGCGGCCACCACGGGCAGCCTGCACCGCCAGAACCTCTACGCCCGCCTGAGCTGGACGCACGAAGCCTGGCAACCCGCGCTGGACGTGCTGTACCACCCCGCAGACGGTGGCCGCATGGTGACTGCCAGCCTGGTGTGGCAAGGCGACCGCGTGAAGCTGGAAGGTGGTGTGCGCGTGAACGGCGGGCCCGCCTCCGCCGTGGTACGGCAGTTGCCCGTGCAGAAGCAGGCTTACGTGATGGGGACCTGGGCGTTCTGAGCGCCGCACACCACAACAAACCTGTTGTACGCGAGTGGCAACTCGGGGGATGCCCTGGACCATCAGGGCAAGCCCCTATGGAGAACAGGACGGGTCAGGCGTAGCGTGGGTGGCGTAAAGGCACGTTACGTTGCCTTCATCCCTTTCGCCGCAGAAGAATAATCATGAAATTCACATTCCGCGCCCGGTTGTACGCTGGCTTTGTGTTGGTCATTGCGGTTTTTCTGTGCGTGATCGGCATCACGGTCACGAAGATTGAGCATGCGCGGGCGGATGTGAGTGCGATCAAGGAAGAAGCGCTGAAGCTTCAATTGGCGAACCAATGGCTGGCAAACATCAGGCAAAACTCGGCTCGGTCACTGGCAGTGGCACGCTCTCCGGGCAAAGACATGTTGTTGTTTTTCAAAGAGCCGATGGCCGCAGTGACGTCGGATACGACCAAAACCCAAAAAGCTTTTCTTGATGCGACGACGCGCCCAGCAGCCCAAAAGCTGGCAGACAAAATGGGGGAGGTGCGAACAGCCTACCTCGCGACTCGGGATCAAATCAACAAGTTGAAAGATGCCGGTGACGATGTCGGTGCAGCCCAGTTGGTGGACAGCCAGTTTGTCCCGATAACTGACAAGTACATCGCTGCAGCGCAGGAATTGGTCAATGGGCAAATAGCCGAAATGGATCAGCTCAAGACAGAGATAGAAGAGGCGTTTGCCAGCCTGTACAGATGGTTGACCGTGATGACTTTGCTGGCGATCCTGGTGGCCATTGTGGTGTCCTGGCGTTTTGGCCGTTCGCTGGTGAATGCACTGATCGATGCCAGGGCCAGCGCCGAAAAAATTGGTCATGGTGACCTGATTGCACAAATCAAGTCGCACAGCGACGATGAAGTGGGGCAGTTGATGCAGTCGCTGGAGCAGGCCCGCCAGGCGCTGGAGAAGGTCATTTCACAAACGCGACAGGTGAGCGACAACATCCAGGTGGCCGCTACCGAGGTGGCCACAGGCAACCAGGACCTGGCCGCCCGCACCGAGTCCGCCGCCAGCAACCTGGAGCAAACCGCCAGCAGCATGGAAGAAATCACGGCCACCGTGCGCCAGAGTGCCGATGCCGCCGCCCAGGCCAACCAGTTGGCAGCCACGGCCACCGAAGTGGCTCAACGTGGCGGTGCGGTGGTCAGCCAGGTGGTGTCCACCATGGATGACATCAACCAGAGCAGCCGGAAAATTGCCGACATCATTGGCGTGATCGACAGCATTGCGTTCCAGACCAACATCCTGGCCTTGAACGCAGCTGTCGAGGCAGCCAGGGCGGGTGACCAGGGCCGTGGGTTTGCGGTGGTGGCATCCGAGGTACGTAACCTGGCCGGGCGCAGCGCACAGGCCGCCAAAGAAATCAAAGACCTCATCAGCGCCAGCGTGGACAAGGTGCAAACCGGCAGCCAATTGGTGCAAAGTGCCGGCAGCACCATGGACGAAATCGTGGCCAGCGTGCAGCGTGTGACCGACGTGATGGCCGAAATCACCGCTGCTGCGGCCGAGCAGAGCAATGGCATTGCACAGGTGAACGTTGCGGTGAGCCAGCTTGACCAGATGACACAGCAAAACGCTGCGTTGGTAGAGGAAAGCAGCGCAGCCGCCGAAAGCCTGCGCGACCAGGCTCACCATTTGGCCGATGTGGTCAGCGTGTTCAAGGTCAGCGGCTCTGGTGGCCTGAGCCACTCCGGTGCAGCGCTGGCTCCTCGGCCCATGCAAGCGCGCCTTCACGGCTCGTCTTGAAACGCCCCACATTGATCGGCAGCGCCGCGCCAGCACCCAAGCAGGCCCCGGCTGCCGCCTCTCGACTTCGGATGCGCACATGGTCTGAAGCTTCATTTTTTTCAGTCATTTTCATTGCATGAAAATGCCATCAATGCTTTCAAAATAAGCGAGAGATGCTCACATTTTTTGCTTCATTTGGTGAAGCAACGGTGCTGGCAGGCCTGCCGTGTGTTCAATCAACTCCCCTGTATTGATTGACGACAGTTCCCCACGGCCACCACACCCGCTGATAACCTGCCTTCGTCATGAAACGAAGTGGAGATGTCAGCATGAACACCCCTCCAGGGTCAGCCCCTGATTCCGTGCGCGAGCGCCTCCTGAAGGCCGCGCTCGACAGCTTTTTGGCCGACGACTACCACAAGGTCAGCACCCGCCTGATTGCTGAAAAAGCGGATGCCAACGTGGCCATGATCCGCTACTACTTTGGCAACAAAGAGGGGTTGTACGAGGAAATGATCCGCGAAACCCTGCAACCCCTGCTGGCTGTGCTGGACGGCGCCCTGCTCAACACGGCAGACGGGTTCAAGGCCTTTTTCAAGCTGTATTACGACACCATGGGTCAGCAGCCCGCGTTCCCGCGCCTGATTTTGAAGGTGCTGGCGCTCAACCAGGGGCCGGGGCGGCGTTTCATCCAGCAGTTGCTGGAGCGCGGTCGCACACGCGGTGCGCGCAAGGTGGCCGAGCTGAAGGCGGCGGGCCAGTTCGCCCCGGCGCTGGACCCTGACATGGTGCGCATCGCCTTCGTCAGCCTGGCCATGATGCCCATGCTGTTGAAAGACATTTTTGAAGAGCAAATGGAACGGCCCATGGATGCCGATTTCCTCGACCGCCTGGCCAGCCTGCACGGCCAGTTGTTTGCGGTGGGGCTGGCCTTGCAACCTTCGGCCTCGCTGGCCAAGGCGCAGCCATGACTTGCCAGCGCAACGCAGGCGCGGTGCGCCGCTTTTCAAGGCTGATGGCGTTCGGCAGCTGGCTGCAGGCGCTGCCCAACCGGCTCACGCCCGCGCCGTTCCGGCTGATCCAGATGGGGTCGGCGTTCTGGCAATCGCGTGTGCTGTGCGTGGCCGCCCAGCTGGACGTGGCCACGGTGCTGGGCGATGCATCCATGGACACGGACGACCTGGCCCGCCAGCTGGGCGTGCAGCCCGACCCGCTGTACCGTTTGCTGCGCATGCTGGCTGCCATGGGGGTGTTTCATGAAGACCGGCCACACTGGTTCAGCAACAACCGGTTGTCAGCCCATTTGCGAACCGACCACCCGCAGTGCGTGCGGGACATGGTGCTCATGCACAACAGCCCGGAAATGGCGACACCCTGGTTCCAGACGCTGGCGCAGGGGGTGCGCACGGGCGAGGTGCCGTTCGAGTGCAGCCATGGTGAAAATTTGTACGGGTACATGAATCAGCATCCCGGCTTCGACGCCTTGTTTGCCCACGCCATGGACAGTGTGGAGGCGTTGACAGGCCCACATTTCGCGACGGATTTCGATTGGTCCCGCTTTGACCGCGTGATCGATGTCGGGGGCTCGCGTGGCAGCAAGGCGCAGGCCATCCTGCGCCACCATCCGCACATGCAGGCACTGGTGTTCGACCGCCCGACCGTGGTCGCCGCTGCGCAGGCCGATTGGCAGGTCCAGGCACCGCCTCAAATGGCCCAGCGCCTGCGCTTCCTGGCGGGTGACCTGATGGAGGGGGTGCCTGCAGCCCAGGGCAAAGGAGACATCTATTTGCTGAGCGCGGTGCTGCATGGCATGGGGGACGAAGATGCCGTGTGCGTGCTGCGCCATGTGGCCAGCGCCTGTGCAGGCACGGGTGCTGCTGTGGCCGTGATGGAACTGGTGGTGCCGGAACACCGGGCCGATTACGCCAGTGCGGCGTTTGACATGCAGATGTTCATGGGCACCCAGGGTCGGGAACGGACGTTGACCCAATGGCGGTTGCTGGCGACCCGTGCCGGGCTGGTGCTGCAGGAAGTGGTGGGTTTGCAGAGCCTGGGCAGCATTCTGCTGCTGCGGCCTGCTGTCGCTGCGGTGGGGGAGTTGCCATGAAAACCGTTGTCCTCATCAGCCACCTGCTGTGCGCAGGCCTGTGGCTGGGTTGCGTGCTGACGGAGGCGCTGTTCGAGCGCGCCCTGCTGGGCAAAGGGCGCGATGCCGAGCGCACCCTGGCCGCCTTGCACTGGCGCGTGGATGTGTGGGTGGAGGTGCCCGCCTTCGTTGCCGTGGTGCTGACGGGCGGGCTGTTGTGGGGCATGTCGCCGCACACCGGTTTGTTGCTGTGGAAGGTGGCTGTAGCCATGGTGGCAGTGCTGGCCAATGTGCATTGCGTGTGGCTGGTGTTCAAGCGTTGGCACCACGCACAACGGAATGAGTGGCCGCAGTTTGAAGCCACCGACCAGCTGCAACACAAAGTGGGAGCTGTGGTGCTGCTGGGCGTGCTGGCGGCGGCGGCCATGGGCGTGGCGTTGGCTTGGCCCTGATGGGGGAATGGGCATCTGATGCGGCCGTGGTCGTGCAGCAGCATTCAGGCCGCGCACAAACCCGGTGAGGTCTGCTTTTGCAGCCTGGAGTAGGCTCACCGGTATGCATGTCAACACCGTCACCAACGCGCACCCCCACGCCGTTTCGCGCCTGCGCGCCGAGCGCCTGGCGCGCAGCACCAAACCGTTTCTGGCCCGTGGCGGCAGCAAGGGGGAGCGGTGCGAGGGTTGCCGCCTGCTGCCCAGCCATTGCATGTGTGCCTTGCGGCCGGTGTTGACCACCCGTGCAGGGTTTTGTCTCGTCATGGCCGACATCGAGCCGCTCAAACCCAGCAACACGGGCTGGCTGATTGCCGATGTGGTGCCCGACACGCTTGCATTCGGTTGGGCGCGCACGGCGGCAGACCCGGCTCTGCTGGCGCTGCTGGCCGACCCACAGTGGCAACCGTATGTGGTGTTTCCGGGGGAATATGCGGCGGCGGAGCGGGTGGTCAGCGGGCTGCTGGCCGATGCTGCTGCCTCAGCCTCAGCCTCAGCCTCAGCCTCAGCCTCAGCCTCCGCGCCGCCCGGCACTTTATGCGGTGCGCCGCCCGCATCTGCGTGGGCTTCGGGCACGCCCGAATGCCCACCCAAACACCCTTCCAAACGCCCGCTGTTTGTGCTGCTGGACGCCACATGGTCCGAGGCACGCAAGATATTCCGCAAAAGCCCATACCTGAACGGTTTGCCTGTGCTGAGTTTGCAGCCCGAGCAACTGTCACGCTACCGGTTGCGCCGCTCCACGCGTGACGACCATTTCTGCACATCCGAGGTGGCCGCGCTGTGCCTGGAGCTTGCAGGCGAGGTGCACGCGGCGCAAACGCTGGAGGCGTACCTGGACGTGTTCACCCACCACTACCTGCGTGCCAAGCAGCAATTGCCACTGCTGCCGGATGACGCTGTGCACGCACGGTTGACGGCGCTGACGCTCAGGCCGAGTGTCAGATCTTGAACATGGCCATGGCCTTGACCAGCTCGGCCGCCTGATCTTTCAGCTTCTCGGCCGCAGCGGACATTTCTTCCACCAGTGCCGCGTTTTGTTGCGTGGTCTGGTCAAGCTGTGTGATGGCCTGCCCCACTTGCGCCACACCGGCACTTTGTTCGGCGCTGGCGGTGTCGATGCTGCTGACAATGGAGGTGACCTGCTGAATGGCTTTCACCACGCCAGACATTTTGTCGCCAGCCGCGTCGACCAGTTTGCCGCCTGTTTCCACCTGATGGAGACTGGCTGAAATCAGCGCTTTGATTTCCTGCGCAGCGGCAGCACTGCGCCCCGCCAGGTTACGCACTTCAGATGCCACCACGGCAAAGCCACGGCCCTGTTCCCCGGCCCGGGCAGCTTCGACAGCCGCGTTCAAGGCCAGGATGTTGGTCTGGAAGGCAATGCTGTCGATCACGCCAATGATGTCACCAATCTTGTGTGAGCTTTCTGAAATGCCCCGCATGGTGGCCACCACCTCCGACACCACCCTGCCGCCTTCGGCTGCGACTTCGCTGGCCTCGGTGGCCATGCGGTTGGCAGTGGATGCGTTCTGTGCGTTGTGGCTGACCGTGGCACTCAACTCGTCCATGGAGGCTGCCTGCTGCTGCAAGGCGCTGGCCTGGGATTCGGTGCGTTCGCTCAGGTCCAGGTTGCCGTGCGCAATCTCGGTGCTGGCGGCTGACAGCTGGGCGGCATTGCCCAGCACTTGTTTGACCATGGTGGTCAAACCGGACTGCATGGTGCCCAACGCCCGGCGCAGCTCGGCTATTTCGTCATTGCCATCTACCGTCACGCGGCTGGTCAGGTCACCTCTGGCAACGGTGTTGGCCGTGTCCACAGCGGCTGTCAGGTGTTTCGCTGTGTCGCGGCTGATCCACACAGCAATGCCAAAGCCCAACGCCACACTGGCCAGCATGGCCGCCAAGCTCACTTTGAAGGCGGTGTTGGCTGTGGCGATGGCCTCTCTCTCGATGGTGTCACTGGCCTTTGCCATGGCGGTCACAAGCTGTGTCAGCAACTGGGTGGCATCCCGGTCCAGGCCCTTCACTGCGGCATCGCCCGCCTGGTGATCAAAGCCGGATGCCTTGAACGCTTCAAACCCCTTGCGGTAGCCCGCTGACATGGTTTTGTGGGCGGCCAGAAACGTTTGGGCCGTGGTTTTCAGTTCGGTTGGGGCGTTTGCTGCCTCCAGCGATTTGATGATGTCGTCTGCGCCGTTGACCACGGCGGTTTCCTGCTTCTGGAAGGCTGCCCAGTAGCGGTCCAGGTCCTCGGGTTTGCTGCCACGCAGCAGGGTGTTTTTCCACTCCTGAACCTGCGTTTTGAAGTTGCTTTCAGCTTCGCGCGCCTTGTGCACCAGGTGCACATAGGCTTCCACCGGACCGGTAGTGATGACGTCGATGGATGCCTTTTGTTTGAACAGACCCGCAATGCCCGCCACCATGGTCAAGGTCAGCACGGCTGCGAATGCCAGGGGCAGTTTGATGCTCAGCTTCATGCGGGTCTCCAGGCAGTGTGCAACGCAGACCACTGTCACATGCATCCACCGCACCGTCTATGGGGGTTCCCACTGAGATCAGGCGGGCAACAGTGCCTCGATGTGCTTGGCCAGGCTGGCGGGTGTGTCAGTGGGGGCGAAGCGCTTCACGGTTTTTCCACTCGGGTCGATCAGGAACTTGGTGAAGTTCCATTTGACGCCCTCAGACCCCAGCAGGCCAGGTGCCGTCTTTTTCAGATGTTTGAACAACGGGTGGGCATCGGCACCATTCACGTTGACTTTGGCAAACATCGGGAAGGTCACGTCGTAGGTCAGGCTGCAGAACTGCGCAATCTCGGCCTCGTTACCGGGCTCCTGGTGGCCGAACTGGTCACACGGAAAACCCAGCACCTCAAAGCCCCGGTCCTTGTAACGCTGGTACAGCTCCTCCAGGCCGGTGTACTGGGGCGTGAAGCCGCATTTGCTGGCCACGTTCACGATCAGCAGCGCTTTGCCGCTGTGGTCGGCCAGGGTCTGGGGGGTACCGTCGATGGTCTGGAGGGCGATGTCTTGCAGGATCATGGTGTCGATGTGGTGCGCGAAAGGTGTGCGGTGGTAGCTGGGTGCGGGGTTCAGCGTTGCGCTGCACTGGCGGGCTGTGCTGTCGCAGGCGTGTCGAGTGCCTGCGACAGCGTTTGCACCAGTGCCTGCAGTTGGGTGCGCAGCTGAACCAGGTCGTTCGCCTGGTTTTGCGCAGGTGCGGTGTCCTCGGCCATGGTCAGCACGCGGCAGGTCAGGCGGTGAGGCACGCTGGCGGCGCGGTTTTGCAGGGCCAGGCCATCGGCGGTCAAAGACACCAGCACACGGCGCTCGTCAGCGGTATCGCGGATGCGGCGCACCAGGCCAGCGGCTTCCAGGCGTTTGAGCAAGGGGGTGAGCGTGCCGCTGTCCAGCAGCAAGCGCTCGCCCAGTGCACTGACGGTGCAGGGCGATGCCTCCCACAGTGCCAGCATGGCTAGGTATTGCGGGTAGGTGAGGCCCAGCTCGTCCAGCAAGGGGCGGTACAGCCGCGTCATGAGGTTGCTGGCCGCATACAGCGGAAAGCACAGTTGTTGGTCCAGCCGCAGTTGCGGGGGGCAGGCGAGGGCAGTCGGTTGGGTGGGCATGGGGTAGGCATTTTGATTTGCATGTAATTATATTGCACGCAAATCAATTAAGTACCAATGACCCTTGCCACATGTGGGGTGCACCAGTTCAGGGGGGCGGACGCACGGTTGTTGTGCGGTGCACCCCAGGCGCACCGTGCCTGGGGTGGATCAGAACTCGGCTTCGAGCTCGTCGATTTCGTCGGGTTCGAGGCTGGCTGCGGCCACCCATTCCTGCATGGCGGGCAGGGCCATCACGTGCTGACAGTAGGCAGTGCATGCCGGGTCCAGCGCCACACCGTAGGTGATGAAGCGCGTCACCACGGGTGCGTACATGGCATCGGCCATGCAGGGGTGCGCACCGAACAGGAAGGGGCCGCCGTGCGTGGCCAGGCATTCGGCCCAGATGGCCGTGATGCGGTCGATGTCGGCCTGCGCACGCGACCACACTTTGAAGTTTTTGAAGCGGCCCTTGATGTTCATGGGCAGGGCACCGCGCAGCGATGCAAAGCCCGAATGCATTTCGCCGCAAATGGCCCGGCAATGCGCGCGTGCCTTGGCATCGGCGGGTAGCAAACCGGCTTTGGGTTTGATTTCGGCCAGGTATTCGCCCAACCCCAGCGTGTCCCACACTTTGATGCCTTGGTGCTGCAAGCACGGCACCAGCATGGACGACGACAGCAGCAGCATTTCGGCTTTCATCGACGGGTCGTCAGGCGGGATCACGTGCTCTTCAAACGACAGGCCCGCCAACTTGCACATCAGCCAGCCGCGCAACGACCAGGCCCCGTAGTTTTTGCTGCTGATGGTCAGAACGGTTTTGGGCATGGTGTCTTGGCTCCTGATGTGTTGTGCCCCGGCGCACGCAAGTGCTGTGCCAAGTACCGCGCCAAGTGCGGTGGGCAGGTTGGCCCGTAACTTGCCTGTGTGTCACCCGACAACCTGTCAGGAACAAAGGAAAGCCATGCTTTATCAGGCCTATCAACTGCAAACCGATCTGTTGTCCCCCTTTCGCCTGTTCACACAGTGGCTGAGCTCGGCACTGTGGTTCGACCAGACCGAGGGCACCGGCATCCGGCGGCTGGCCGCTGGCAGCGAGGTGCTTTCGCGTCTGCGCCTGACGCACTCGCGTCCGCCCTACGCCATAGCCGACGTGCAGGTGGGCAACCAGCTGTACCCCGTGGTGGAAGAAACCACGGTGTCCACGCCGTTCGGGCAGTTGCTGCACTTTCGCAAGCCCGGCGCGCCGTGGCAGCCCCCGGTGCTGCTGGTGGCCCCGTTGTCGGGCCACTTTGCCACCTTGCTGCGCGAAACCGCCCGCACGCTCCTGCAAGACCACGATGTCTACATCACCGACTGGCACAACGCCCGAGACGTGGGCTTGGCCCACGGCCGCTTCGGTCTGGACGAATACATCGACACGCTGATGTTTTTCACGCAGGCGGTCACGGCCGAGTCGGGTGCACGTGCACACTGGGTGGCCGTTTGCCAGCCCTGTGTGGCCGCGCTGGCTGCCACCGCGCTCATGGCCGAGGACGACCGGCCAGACCAACCGCAAAGCCTCACGCTGATGGCCGGGCCGGTCGACTGCCGCGTCAACCCGACCGAGGTCAACAAATTGGCGGTCAGCAAACCCATCGAGTGGTTTGACCGCAACCTGGTCAGCCACGTGCCGTTGCCGCACAAAGGTTTCATGCGGCGGGTGTACCCAGGGTTTTTGCAGCTGACGGCCTTCATCAGCATGAACCCCGAGCGCCACAAACAGTCGTTCAAAGACATGTACCGCCACCTGGTGGACGGCGAGATCGACAAGGCCGAGGTGATCCGCGAGTTTTACGACGAGTACCTGGCCGTGAATGACCTGCCCGCCGAGTTCTACCTGGAAACGGTGGAAAAGGTGTTCCAAACCTACGACCTGCCGCGTGGCGTGTTGCAGTACAAAGGCCGGACGGTCAACACGGCGGCCATACGGCGCACGGCGCTGATGACGGTGGAAGGCGAGCGTGACGACATTTGCGCCGTCGGCCAAACGGTGGCTGCACAGGACATGTGCCCCAGCATCCGCCCCTACCTCAAAACCCACCATGTGCAAACGGGTGTGGGCCACTACGGCGTGTTCAGTGGCCGCCGCTGGAACCAGCAAATCTACCCGCGTGTGCGGGACGTGATCCACGCCAGCATGGGTTGAGCGCCCCCAGGCCTGTCGCTTTGCGCCAGGCCCCCGAGGGGGCATGAGAAAACTTGGGAGCGGCCCGGCGTTTTCTCACGAGGCTGAAAGGCGGAGCACTTTCCTGCCACTGCAAACTCAACCTTTGAACGACGGCCAGGCCTTCACGCGGTCTCACGCGGGCATCAGCAACCCGGCCCATTGCCACAGGGCAAAACCGGCCAGCAAGCCGCCTGACAGCAGGTTGATGCGCCGCCGCCAGGCGTTGTCCAGCCGGTGGCGCAGGCGGCTCACGCTCCACGACAGGCCCAGCCACCACACAGCCGAACCCACCAGCACACCCGACACCATGGGCACCGGCTGCAACGTGCTGGCCGTGCTGCCCGCCATCGACGCGAACACGGCCAGGAACGACAGGATGGTGGCCGGGTTGGACAACGTCAACACAAACGTGCCTGCAAAGCAGCGGGCCAGGTCGGTACCGGTGGGCACGCTTGCGGCTTCGGTGGCCAGCGGCTGGGTGGCGGTGCGCCAGGCCATCCACAGCAGCAGGGCACCGCCCGCCAGCGCCAGGGGTGTGCGCGCTTGCGTCAGCAGCTCGATGATGCGCGTCACGCCCCAGGCACCCACGGCCCCGTAGGTGGCATCGGCCAGCGCCGCGCCCAACCCCGTGGCCAGGCCGGTGGCCATGCCACGGTCCAGCGTGCGCTGAATGGTCAGCAGCCCGATCGGCCCCACGGGTGCAGCAATCAGCAGGCCGACACCCGCAGCCTTCAAAAACAACAGGAATGTATCGATGTGCATGGCGTCAGTTTAGAAGGCAATGTTTCCATTCTGAAGCTTAAAATGCAGGCATCATTGCCATTTGACTTGTTGAATTTCAGGCTGTTTTGAGTGTTTACTTTCAATTGGAGCGTGTGATGCAACTCGACGACAAAGCGTGGCGGTTGATGCAGGCCTTGCAGGCCGATGCACGCTTGCCCTTGAAGGCGCTGGCGCAGGCCGCCGGTTTGTCGCTGCCCGCCACGGCTGAGCGGCTGAAGCGGCTGGAAGAGGCCGGTGTGATCAGCGGCTTCCATGCCGAGGTGTCACCTGTGGCTGCGGGTTATGGTGTGCGGGCCATCGTGGGCATCAACGTGCCCCAGCCCGGCAAGCGCCCTTTGATCGAACAGCTGCAGGCCATGCCCGAGGTGTTGGAGTGCCACCATGTCAGCGGTGCCGATTCGTACATCCTCACCGTGGTGGCCCGTGACCTGACCCATCTTGAAGGGCTGATCGCGTCCATCAACCTGTTTGGCGAAACGCGCACGTCCATCGTGTTTTCAACGCCTGTGCCCAGGCGGGGCGTGTCACGCCCGGTCTGATCTCACATGGCCTTGAACAGGTGCGCGTACAGGCGACTGACGGCCAGCCGTTCGGTGCTGCCGCGCAGGTGCAGCCAGAGTTTGCCCGCTTCGTCGCGCGTGGCGCGGGTCACGGCGTCGGCACGCACCACGGTGCCACGGTGGATTTGCCAGAACCGCTGGCTGTCCAGTTGCGGCAGCAGCTCTTTCAGGGGCGTGCGGATCAGCACCTCGCGCTCGGGTGTGACCACGCGGATGTATTTGTCTGCCGCTTCAAAGTACAGCACGTCGGCCACCGGCACCATGACGAGTGCACTGCCCTGGCCATCGGTCACGCTGGCCTGGATCACGGTCAGCAGCCCTGCCGGCGGCGCGGGTGATGTGGCTTGCGCCACCGTGCTGGCGTGGTGCGCGGCGGGCGGTGCCGTGCCATTCAACTGTGCCAGCAGGGCCGCAATCTGGCTGAGCTGCTGGGCCGACGGTGCATGACTGTTTGCATCTGATTCAGTAGCTTTCATCGCTTTATTTGAAAGCGATAGAGCCACTTTTTGTGTGCATTTTTGCAACCGTTCGCGCTGCACGGGCTTGACGATGTAGTCCACCGCCTGCACATCGAAAGCCGCCACGGCGTACTGGTCGTATGCGGTCACGAACACCAGCGCCGGAAACGGCTTGGCACCGTCGGCGGGCCAGGCATCGGCCAGCTCGGCCGCAGCGTCCAGGCCCGTCTGGCCGGGCATGCGGATGTCGAAGAACAGCACATCGGGCTGCAGAGCCAGGGCCTGGGTCACGGCGCTCAGGCCGTCGCCCACCGTGGCAACCACGGTCAGCTCGGGCCACACGGCGGCCAGGTCTGCAGCCAATGCCGCAGCCAGCAGGGGTTCGTCTTCGGCAATCATTGCCGTCGGGCGTGGGGATGGGGTAGATGTCATTTTTGAAGACGAATATGAACCTTGGCGCTCACGCCATTTGGTTGGAGTGCTACCAATTCAAAAGAAGCATTCGAACCATAAACCGTGGCCAACCGCTCGCGCACCTGTGCCATGCCAAAGCCGCTGCCAGGGCGCGTGGGTGCCACGCTGGCTTCAGTGCCCACGCCGTCGTCAGTCACTTCCAGGCACAGGGTTTGCGCATCAATGGGGCCAGAGAGTACGCCCAACCCTGGCTGTGCCAGGCCCCCCGAGGGGGTGTAATCGTTCTGGGGGCGGCCCGGCGCACGACTTGACAGGCTGGCCCTGACCACGATGTGTCCCCCCGCCACTTTGGGCTCCAGCCCGTGCTGGATGGCGTTTTCCACCAGCGGCTGCAGCAGCAGCGGAGGGATGGGCTGGTCGCGCAACTCGGCGGGCAGGTCGAGCGTCACGCGCAGGCGTGGCCCCATGCGGATGGCCATGAGGGCCAGGTAGTCGTTCAGGCGGTCGAACTCGGTGGCCAGGGTGTGGCGGCCCGAAGCCCCGTCGGTGCGCGATGCCGCCAGGGTGCTGCGCAGGTAGGCAATCAGGTGGTCCAGCATGGCTTGCGCGCGCTGTGGGTCCAGGCCGATCAGCACACGCAAGTTGGCCAGGGTGTTGAACAGCATGTGCGGCTCAAGCTGGCTTTCCAGCAGGCGCAGTTGCGCTTCGGTGTGTTGGGCCTTGGCGCGTTGCAGCTCGGCTTCGAGGTAGCTGCTGCGACCACGCAGGTAAAAGTACAGCGTCATGGCCACGCCCACCAGCATGGACATGCCCACGATCTTGCCAAACAGCGCAGGGTTCTCGGAGGTCAGGGGCCAGGCTGGGCGAGAGGCATAAAAGTCACCCAGCCACATGCCCATCAGCGCGCCAGACGAGGTGGTGAGGGGCACCAAAAGCGCCAGGCGCCAGCCACGCGGAAAGCCTGCCGGGTCGGACGGGCGAGACAGCCAGCGCGCCCCCAGGTTGGTCAGCGCCCAGATGCAGATGCCAATGGCCTGCGAATGCACCATCTGGTCGTCAAATGCCCCCCGGCCCGAGAGCCACAACACCACTGCAATGACGGTGTTGACCCCGAGCGTGATGCCCAGCCCTGCGACCAGCGCCCGTGGCGTACAGAAAGCAGGTTGTGACGGGGCAGGGGCGGGTGAAGCAGGCATGGGCGATGCAGCGGGCATGGCGGCCATTATCCGAGCAGGCCCAGCCACTCACCCCACACCAGTTGCCCCAGGTAGCGGCTGGGCAGCAGCGTGAACACGCCCGCACCCACACAGGCTTGCCAGTACAGGGCTTGCATGGCTTTGCGGTGGCCTGAGATGTTTTTGCGGACCAGAAAGCGGAATGCAAAAAACAGGCTGGCAAAGGTGACCGGTATCAGCAGATGGATGGGGGTGTACCCAGCCACGTTGGGCAGGTTGAAGTCGCGGATGAACAAGGCAGACACCGCGCACACCACCATCAGCGTCACCCAGGCGTACCCGGCCGCCCGGTGCAGCATGGGGCGCTGGCCTGCTGGGTTCTGGCGCGTCCAGATGGCCACGGGGCCCAGGGCCAGCGCGCCCAGCGCGGCAGTCATGTGGATGGCGATGGTGGGAGTGAGTTGCATGATGGGCTCCGGTGCAAAGCAGTGGATACCCCGCACTGTGCCGTTGGAGCGTCACCCGCACCAGTGCGCTGCGACGGAATGCCGCCACAGGCGACCAAACCCCTTGCAGGCAGTGCGAACGGGCAGGCTGAAAAGTTGTAGCCGTTCCTCTTTCAACGCCCCATCCATGCCAAAAACCACCTCAAGCGACAGACAACTGTCTTGACACATACTGGCGGGGGGCGAACCATTCAAATGGGTTGAGCCGCAGCGGGATGCCATCTGGATGGCAAAGTTTTTTCAACCAACTGGATGGCATGTTTCCAAATTGAAAAAACAATGACGATGGTGCCCGATGCGGTGTGTTTATTTAAAATAATGATGAACTGAAGGGGGTATATGAAGATGTCAATCCAACCAATTTTGCTTAAAATAGCATCTGTTTTTATTTTTGTTATTACAGCATTTTCAATGCCAGTGGCACTGGCAGACAGTATCTACGATGGTATCTGGCAGGATACTCGCAGTGATAGCTTTTTTTCCGTCAAAATCACCGGAGATACAGTTCTCGTCATGAGTTTTGGTGAAATTGCATCTTACCAGAATGCATTGCGCGGAGCGTATATCGGTTCTTTGCCTGAAACCAACGATGCGCTGCATTTTTCAGAGACTCCTTTCTCGGTTTATGTGAAAACCGCGCTGTTCCCCATTGATGGTAGCTTTTGGTATTGGAAAATTGATTTTATTTCTCGGGATTTGGCCAGAATTTACCGTCCTCCGGAATACTACCCAATATTGGATTCCCTGCCTCCCATGCTGATACGAAAGATGCTTTGATTTATTGATTCGTTTCGAAGTTGTGCACAGATATTTGTTGATCATTTATTGAAATAAATGATTCACACCAGATTGCAAGCTGAATTTGAAATAAATTCAAGGATGGCATGTGCAGATGGTGAGCTGGTGTTATTTGACGTGGTGATGAACTGAATGGGGTATTTGAAGATGTCAATCCGGACAATTTTTCTGAAAATGATATCTGTTTTGGCTCTTGTCGCACTGTTGCCAATGGTTGCGCTGGCGGACAGTGCGTACGATGGTATCTGGCAGGATACAGATAGTGACTCGTATTTTTCTGTGACGATTACAGGAGACACAGTTCTGTTTGTGAGCTTTGATGAAGTTTCGATGTACCAGGATCCATTCCGTGGGGCATACATGGGCTCCATGTCGACACCTGGTCCTATGTTGCCTTGGCCGAGGGATCCTTTCACTATTTATGTGAAAACCGAGCGCTTGCCAAAATGGCGGTTGGTCAATGAATGGATAGTGCAAATTATTTCCCATGATTCACTCAGAATTTACCGTCCGCTGTATACATTTTTACTCAATGAAAAGATGCCCTATATATATTTGCGAAAAGTATTCTAGTTTCCTGGTTGTCTTGACTCTGTGTATTTGAGTTCGAGGCAGTCCCTGTATTTGGAATCAATGCCGTTTTGCAGGTAGTCTGACCTTCGGGCTCTATGACGTTTTGAGTGGAACTTGACTTCACCCCCCATGCCTGATGATGCCCAGGTGGCGGGCTTTGCAGGCTGCAGCGCGTCACAGTGCAGAGATACCCTGGGAGATGGTTGGGCTTTGATCCGCTGCAGCATTGATCCGGTGAGTGGCAGGGGGATTCCTTCGCGAATGCATGGATGCCCCGCACTGTGTCTGGAGGTCGGCCCATCACCGGCGCATAAACTCGCTGCTTTCAATCTGAAGCGTGTTCAACATGGACGTTGTGTTGCTGGTCAAGGCCGCCATCATGGGTGTGGTGGAAGGGCTGACCGAGTTTTTGCCCATTTCAAGCACAGGGCACCTCATCCTGGCGGGCAGCCTGCTGGGGTTTGACGATGCCAAGGCCAAGGTGTTTGACATCGCCATCCAGACCGGGGCCATCTTTGCCGTGGTGCTGGTGTATTGGGAAAAAATCCGCAGCACGGTGGTGGCGTTGCCGCACCAGTGGCGTGCGCAGCGGTTTGCGCTGAACGTGGCCATGGCGTTCACGCCCGCTGTGGTGCTGGGCTTGCTGTTTGGCAAGGCCATCAAGGCCTATCTGTTCACGCCCACGGTGGTGGCCAGCACCTTCATCATCGGCGGGTTCATCATTTTGTGGGCCGAAGCGCGCCACGCCAAGGCCGAGACCGCACCGCGTGTGGTCGATGTGGACCAGATGAGCGGCCTGGACGCCCTGAAGGTGGGCTTGGTGCAGTGCTTTGCCATGATCCCGGGCACCAGCCGCAGCGGGGCCACCATCATCGGGGGCATGTTGCTGGGGCTGTCGCGCAAAACGGCCACCGATTTTTCGTTCTACCTGGCCATTCCCACGCTCATCGGTGCGGGTGCTTACAGCCTGTACAAAGAGCGCGCGCTGCTCAGCATGGCCGATGCGCCGGTGTTTGCCGTGGGGCTGGTGTTTGCCTTTTTAAGTGCGTGGCTGTGCATACGCTGGTTGCTGCGCTACATCGCCAGCCACAGCTTCGTGGGCTTTGCGTACTATCGCATTGCGTTCGGTATCCTGATCCTGGTCACGGCCCACTTTGGTTGGGTGACGTGGGCTGACTGAGGGGTTTGGGAATTCCATTTAGCATAGCTATAACCCCAATACCATAAAGCGCCAGAGCCTTTTTTTCTGTATATATATGACACAGCCACGCCACACCCTGTTGCCCTTGCGCCTGCACATCCAGCCCAGCCGTGCCGACACCCGCCCGTTGGTGCTGTTCCATGGCAAAGGCTGCCCCGACGGGTTTGCCGCCGCACTGGCCGCCTGGCTGTTTTACGAAGGCCAGGCTGAGTTCCGGGGGTTGGACCACGGTGAGGTCAACACGCTGGCCGACCTGGTGGACGTGACCGGGCGCACCGTTTACATCCTGGACTTCTCGCTGTCTGCCGAGCTGTTGACCGCCATCGACGAACGTGCCGAACGTCTGGTGATGCTCGACCACCACCAGAGCGCAGCCGACAAGCTGGCCGGGTTTGCCTGCCGCTGTGGCGCGGTGCACTTCGACATGGGCAAAAGCGGTGCCCGCCTGGCTTGGGAGTTTTTCTTCCCCGAGCGCGAGGTGCCCGCCCTGGTGGCCATGGTGGAAGACCGCGACATCTGGGCCTGGCAAATCGAGCACAGCGCGGCCTTTTTGTCTGCGCTGGACATGGAAGCGCAGGACTTTGCCCGCTGGGCCGAGCTTGCCCGCCTGCAGGGCGACGAACTGGTCGCCTACACCCAGCGCGGTCAAGCCATGGACGACAAGTTCAAACGCCTGGCACAAGAGATGGCCGACGATGCCGTACCCCTGACCTTCAACGGCCAGCGCGGCCTCATGGTCAATGCGCCCAGCGCGTTCCACAGCCTGGTCGGCAACCTGCTGAGCGAAAAGTGCGGCACGTTTGCCGTGGTGTGGGCCGTGAACAAAAAGGGTGCGGTGAAAGTGGCGCTGCGCTCGGTGCGGGGCTACAGCGTGATCCCGCTGGCCGAAAGCATGGGCGGTGGCGGACATGCACAAGCGTGTGCCTTTCGCATGCCCGTGGCCCGCCTGGCCGAGTTGCTGAGTGGCACATTTGTAGCCTGATGTGGTGAATCTGCGCCAATTGAAATGGCCCTGGCATGATGTAGATCAACGCACGCGCGTTCAGTGGGTGGCCGGTGTCGGCTGCACCTAGAATGCGCCGCTGATTCATTGGCCTTTTGGCCTGCTCGGGGGACACGATGACGGGAACCCACCTGTCACGGCACAGCTGATTTGCACCCTGCGGACACGTCAAACCCCGGGGTGATGCCTGTAACCGGAGTTTGCCTATGTTTGCATGTCGTCGTTGGTGCTGGGTGGGGGTGTGCGCAGCCCTGCCTTGGGTCATGGCCCACGCCCAGTCCACTCCATTGACTGTGGCCATCACAGCAACCGCCCCGCCGTTTGCATTCAAGGACGATGCGGGCGTGCTCAAGGGCTTCAACGTCGATCTGGTGCAAGCCATGTGCGAGCGCTTGCAGCGTGCGTGCCGCCTGGAGGTCATGCGTTTCCCCGACGTCATACCCGCTGTCAACGCAGGCCGTGCAGACGTGGGCGTGGCCAACACCCTGAAAACCCCCGAGCGTGAAAAACTGGTTCGCTTCACGCGGGTGGTGTGGCGCTCTACATCCAGTCTGATCGGCCGTCGTGAGTTGGGCAGTGCACCGTCTACCCAACTGCTGGGCACGGTACAGACCTGTGGCATCACCGGTACCCGCCAGCTGGCCTGGTTGGCTGAACGCGTGAGTAGGCCACCTGTCAGCGCGGCGGGCAATACTGAAGTCATGGACCTGCTGATCCAAAACCAATGCGACATGACATTGCTGCCCATGCAGCAGGCCTTGCCGTTCCTGCAAAGCCCTGCCGGGCAGCGGTTTGGCTACATCGGCACGCCCCTGAGCGACAGCGGGCTGGGTGGCGACGTGCACATGGTGGTGCGCCCCGGCACCGACAGGTTGCAGGCCGACGTCGACCAGGCCTTGGACAGCCTGGTGCGCGACGGTACCCACGAACGTTTGTCTCGCCGCTATTTCCCTTTTGGCATCCTGTGAGGCCATGAACGACCCCGCTGCTGTCCGTGCCAACCCGCCCAGTTTGCGGTACCTGTCTGTCTGGGTGCTGAGCGTGCTGCTGGTCGTGGCGGTGGGGGCCTGCAGTTTTTTTGCGTGGCGGGTGCACGAGCTGCGGCAACTGGCGCGCGAAAGTGAAGAAAACGCAGCCCCGGCGCTGGCCACCAAGGTGCGCGCCGTGGCCAACGTGGAACAGTTGCAGGTGCTGGGCGAGCAACTGCTGAACGCACCCACCCGCGAGGCCTGGCAGGCCGCCGGGGCGGCCATGCAGGCGTTGTCGTTTCACCCGTCGATGGCCACCCTTGTGGACCCGCAAGCTGTGGTCAAGGAAAGTTTTGCCGTGGCCGATCGCCTGATGCGTTTGCGTGAGGCCGCCACCGACCGGACGCAGGCCGATCAACTCTGGCGCGAACATGTGCACAAGCTGGAGGCCGTGGCCGACGACGGTGCCGTGCAGATGGTGGCGTTGAGTACCGACATGGCCAAGGCCACCCAACAGGCCGCCAGCGACATGCTCAACATGCTGCTGGGCGGCACGTTGCTGGTCATTTCTGCATTGATGCTCCTGTTGCGCCTGGTCAAGCGGCAGGCGTTTGACCCGCTCACAGCCATGGCACGCAGGCTGGGTCATCTGCATGCAGGCACCGCCGATCCGATACCGCTGCCCGAAGCCCGCAGCAAGGAAGTGGCCGATGTGTTCAGCTCCTTGCACGACCTGGAGCGTGCACGCGAGGCCTTGCAGATCAGCGAGGCACGCTGGCGTTTTGCCCTGGAAGGTGCTGGCGACGGTGTGTGGGAGTTCCACTTCGATACCAGCGTCAACCTGGTGTCTGCACGCATCCGCGAAATGGTCGGGTTGCCACCCGTCAAAGGGGGGCAGCCTTCACCCTTGCCTGGCTGGGCCAAGCGGCTCTCACCCGCCACGCGGGCTGCGACGGTGGCAGCGCTCAAAGACATGTCAGACGGGCAATGCAACAGCTACCGCGTGGAGCAGCAGGTGCGTTGCGAAGACGGCAGCCACAAGTGGTTGTTGGCCCGAGGCATGGTGATGAGCCGCACACCCACCGGCGAGCCACTCCGCATGATCGGCACGTCCACGGACATCACCGAGCGCAAACTGGCCGAACAGAAGCTTCAGCTGGCCGCCAGCGTGTTCGGGCATGCCCGTGAGGGGATCATGATCACCGATGCGCAGGGGGTGATCGTCGAGGTGAACGACACGTTCACCCAGCTCACGGGCTACGCCCATGACGAGGCCGTGGGTCAGACTCCCCGGCTGCTGCAGTCGGGCAAGCAGTCGGCCGAGTTCTATGACGCTGTGTGGAAAGAACTGGTCGAAAAAGGCCACTGGATCGGTGAAATCTGGAACCGCAACAAATCGGGCGAGATGTTCGCGGTCATGCAAACCATCAGTGCGGTGCGCGACGCGCAGGGCGGGCTGCAGAACTACGTGTCGCTGTTCACCGACATCACGCCCATGAAAGCCCACCAACAGCAGCTGGAGTACATCGCGCACTACGACTTGCTCACCAACTTGCCCAACCGCGTGCTGCTGGCCGACCGGCTGCGTCAGGCCATGGTGCAGGCCCAGCGGCGGCAACTCTCGCTGGCTGTGGCTTACCTGGACCTGGATGGGTTCAAAGCAGTGAACGACACGCATGGGCACCATGTGGGCGACGAGTTGCTGGTGGTGCTGTCGCAGCGGATGAAAGACGCCCTTCGCGAAGGGGACACGCTGGCGCGCATGGGAGGCGACGAGTTCGTGGTGGTGCTGGGCGACCTTGCACAACCATCAGATTGCGAGCCCGTGTTGCAGCGCCTGCTGCACGCGGCATCGGCACCCGTGAACTTGGCACAGCCGGGGCTGGAGGCCTTGCAGGTGTCTGCCAGCATCGGTGTGGCGTTGTTCCCGCAGGACGATGCCGATGCCGACTTGTTGCTGCGGCACGCAGACCAGGCCATGTACCTGGCCAAGCAGGCCGGGAAAAACCGCTACCACGTGTTCGACGTGCAGGCTGACACGGCCATCAAGTCGCAGCGCGAAGGCGTTGACCAGATTCACCACGCATTGACGCAGAACGAATTTGTGCTGCACTACCAGCCCAAGGTCAACATGGTGACCGACGAGGTGGTGGGGGCCGAGGCGCTCATCCGGTGGCAGCACCCGCAAAAAGGCCTGCTGCCACCGGGAGTGTTCCTGCCCACGATCGAGAACCACCCGCTGGCCGTGGACATGGGCGAATGGGTCATTGACACGGCATTGGCACAAATGGCGCGCTGGCATGCACAGGATTTGCGGGTGCGTGTGAGCGTCAACATTGGGGCAAGGCAACTCCAGCAACCCGATTTCGTGGCGCGTCTGGGCGCACTGCTGGCGCGCTACCCCACGGTGCCCCCGCACTGCCTGGAGCTTGAAATCCTGGAGACCAGCGCCTTGAATGACATTGCCGAGGTGTCAGCCACCATGCGTGCCTGCATCGACATGGGCGTGCAGTTTGCGCTGGATGACTTTGGCACCGGTTACTCGTCGCTCACTTACCTGCGCCACCTGCCAGCAGGCGTGCTCAAGATCGACCAGAGTTTCGTGCGCGACATGCTGGTCGACCCCGACGACAAGGCCATCATCAGCGGGGTCATTGGCCTGGCATCCAACTTCGGACGCCAGGTCATTGCCGAAGGGGTGGAAACGCACCAGCACGGTTTGCAGCTCAAGGCCATGGGGTGCGACGTGGCACAGGGGTATGGCATCGCCCGCCCCATGCCCGCCGATGCCTTGCCCGGATGGGTGGCCAACCGTTCAGCGGCCAACGCCTGGGAGGCGTGAGCGCGGGCGCCTCTCAGGCAATTTGGGCAGGTTGCAACCCGGCCAGCACTTCGGCCACCACGGTGGCCGTTGCCTGCGGTTGTTCCATGGGGTACAGGTGGGTGCCTGGCACCATGCGCAGGCGCTCGGGGTGCAGGTCGGGGCGCACCACTTTGCGCGTCATGGTCATGCCGACTTGTTTCATCTCGGCCGATTCTGTGCCGCCGATGAACGCTACCGGGCATGGCAGCGGGTGCTGTCGCAGCAGTCGGTCGAGGTTGTGGGGCAGGGTGTTGTAGATGGCGGTTTCCACGTCGCGGTCAAAGCGAAGGGCGCGGTGCGTGCTGCCGTCGGGCTGGGCCACGTCTTCCGTGCCGTGGGCAATGTAGTCGGCCAGCACCTGCGGGTCCCACTGCGCGAAGGCGCGTTTGTGCTGAAAGTGGGCCAAAGCGGCCTCGGCGTCGGGCCACAGGTTGCGGCGCTTGCGGCTGACCGCACCGGGTGACAGGTGCCCCACCATCTGGGTGTGTTTGGCCACGGCCAGTGCCTGGGCTTTCCAGCCGCCCACCACGGGCGAGTCGAGCATCACCACCCCGCTGACGGCGCGGCCGCCCAAGGTGGAAAAACGGGTCGCACACATCAGGCTCACGAACCCACCCAGCGAATGGCCCAGCAGGTACACCGGGCCGGTGCGCCCCTGCATCGCGTGCACGGCAAAGTCGGCCAGTTGCTGCACCAGGTGGGGCCAGTTACTGGTGACGGGGTAACGCGGGTCGTGGCCGAAGCGGTCCAGCGCCTTCACGTCGAAACCACGGGCCCTCAGCCCGTTCAGCAGCTGCGTGTACGTGCCGCCAGGGAAGCTGTTGCCGTGGCTGAAGATGACCAGCGGGCGGTTGGACGGCATGTCGCTCAGATCAGTTTTTCGGATTCGTTGCTGATTTTTTTCAGCGGCAGGCTGCGGCTGCTGCCGCAGAGCAAAGGCACGTCGGTGTGGGCACCGTCCCAGGTGGGGTCTTCGATGCTGTCGAACACCTCGCGCAGTTTGACGCCCCACGTGCTGTGCATCATCTTGAAGTAGGGGTTGTTGTCGTCGATGCAAGTGATTTTGTCGCTGCGCAGCGTGTCGGCCTCGTACAGCGCCAGGTCGAGCGGCAAGCCCACGGACAGGTTGGACTTCAGCGTGGAGTCCATGCTGACCAGCGCGCATTTGGCGGCTTCGTCCAGTGGCGTGTGGGGCGTGATGACGCGGTCCAGCACGGGTTTGCCGTATTTGCTTTCGCCAATCTGGAAGAAAGGCGTTTCGGGCGTGGCCTCGATGAAGTTGCCAGCTGAATACACCTGAAACAGGCGCATGCCTTCGCCCTTGATCTGGCCACCGAAGATCATGGACACGTTGAAGTCCACCCCGGCAGCGTTCAGGGCCGCGCCGTCGCGTTGCTGCACGTGGCGCACGGCAGAACCCAGCACGCGGGCGGCGTCGAACATGCTGGTAGCGTTCCAGATGGTGATGGGCTCGCCGCCCTCGTTCTTCAGTTTTTCAACCTGGAGGATTTCGCGCACCGACTGCGAAATGCTCAGATTGCCCGCTGACAGCAGGCACATGAAGCGGTCGCCAGGCTTCTCGTAGACGATCATCTTGCGGAAGGTGCTGATCTGGTCCAGCCCGGCGTTGGTACGGGAGTCGGACAGGAAAACCAGCCCGGCATTGAGTTTGACGGCGACGCAGTAAGTCATGGGAAATCAGTAAACGGGTAAACCTTGGAGTGTAGGGGGCTCAGCTACTGGCTAATTTTTTCAGGTGGTACACCCATTCCAGCGCTTCGCGTGGGCTCAGGGTGTCGGGGTCCATTTGCGCCACGGCGGTGTCCACTGCGCTGGGCTCAGGAGCGGCGCTGGCAGGTGGCGCGGCAAACAGGTCTACCTGCTGCTGCGCGCTGGTGCTGTGCGCTTCCAGCGCAGCCAGTGCATGGCGGGCGTGTTGCACCACGGCGCCGGGCACGCCAGCCAGCTTGGCCACTTGCAGGCCGTAGCTGCGGCTGGCGGGGCCGGGCTCGATCTGGTGCAAAAACACGATGTCGGCGCCGTTTTCAGCGGCGCTGACGTGCACGTTCTGCGCCGCATGGTGGTTGGCCGGGAACTCGGTCAACTCGAAGTAGTGCGTGGCAAACAGCGTGTGGGCCTGCACCTTGTCGTGCAGGTGGCGGGCAATGGCGCTGGCCAGCGCCAGACCATCGAACGTGCTGGTGCCCCGGCCAATTTCGTCCATCAGCACCAGGCTGTGTGCGGTGGCGCTGTGCAGAATTTGCGCGGCTTCGGTCATCTCCAGCATGAAGGTGGACTGTGCGTTGGCCAGGTCGTCTGCCGCGCCGATGCGGGTGTGGATGGCATCCAGCGGCCCCAGGCGGCAGCTGGTGGCGGGCACGTAGCTGCCCATGCTGGCCAGCAGGGCAATGACGGCCACCTGCCGCATGTAGGTGCTTTTACCGCCCATGTTGGGGCCGGTGATGATCTGCATGCGCGCCTTGGGGCCCATGACCGTGTCGTTGGGAATGAAGCTGCCGCTGCTGGCTTCGGCCAGCCGTGCTTCCACCACCGGGTGCCGCCCGGCACGAATTTCAATGCCCGGCTGCGGGCTGAACGTGGGCGCACACCAGTTGAGCGTGAGTGAGCGTTCGGCCAGCGCCCCCAGCGCGTCCAGCGCGGCCAGGCTGCGCGCCAGTGCGCCCAGCGCGGGCACAAAGGCCTGCAGGCTGTCCAGCAACTGTTCGTACAGCCATTTTTCCCGGGCCAGCGCGCGCTCCTGGGCGCTGAGGGCCTTGTCTTCAAACGACTTCAGCTCGGGCGTGATGAAGCGCTCGGCGTTCTTCAGCGTCTGGCGGCGGCGGTAGTCGTCGGGCACCTTGTCGATCTGGCCCTGCGTGACCTCGATGTAAAAGCCGTGCACCTTGTTGAACTGCACCCGCAAGTTGGCAATGCCCGTGCGGGCGCGTTCGCGGGTTTCCAGGTCGAGCAGAAAGCCGTCGCAATTGGTCTGGATGGCGCGCAGCTCGTCCAGCTCGGCATCGAAGCCGTGGTTGATGACGCCGCCGTCGCGCACCAGTGCAGCCGGTTCGGGCAGCAGGGCGCTGTGCAGCAGGTGCGCGCAGGCACCCAGGTCCAGCGCCGGGGCCTCGCGGTTGGGGCGCAGGTGTTGCACCAGGCGCGTCAGCAAGGTTGGCCAGCCCGGTGCGGAATCAGAATTTTGAAGAAAATTGGCATCTGACGCTTTATCTGTAAGCGTGAACAGCTCTGATATTTGAAGTGCCTTGTGCAGCGTCTGCGTCAGCGCCACCAGCTCTCGGGGGCGCACCTGGCGCAACGCGGTGCGGGCGGCAATGCGTTCGGCATCGGCGCAGTGGCGCAAGGCCTGGCGCAAGCCGTTCAGGCCCTGTCCGTTGCCCCAGTCGCGCAACCAAGCCAGCGTGGCCAGCCGTTCGGTGGCGGCGCTGCGGTCGCGCTCGGGGTTCAGCAGCCAGTGTTTCAGGCAACGGCTGCCCATGCCGGTTTGGGCCGTGTCGAGCAGGCTGAACAGCGTGGGCGAGGTGTCGCCACGCAGGGTGTGCGTGAGTTCCAGGTTGCGCCGTGTGGTGGCGGGCAGGTTGATGAGCGTTTGCGGGCGCGCCACCTGCAACTGTGTGACGTGGCCCAGCGCGCGGCCCTGTGTGTGTTCGGCAAAGTCCAGCAGGGCGCTGACGGCGGCTTGCGCCTGCGGCAGCCCTTCGGCTTCCCAGGCGGCCAGGCTGGCTGCCTGTAACTGGGCCAGCAGCTTTTGGCGGCCCAGGGTGGCATCGAATTGCCAGGCCGGGCGCGGCGTGAGGCTCAGTGCCGCGCCCTGGCCGGCCAGCAGGCGCGGCAGGGCTTGCAGGCGGGCTTCGAACGCAGGTGTCACGTCAGCGCCGTACAGCAGCTCGGTGGGGCTGATGCGCGCCACCCAGGCGGGCAGGTCATCGGTAGCGCATTCAGCCAGTTGAATCAACCCTTGGGTCAGACTCATCCAGGCCAGGCCCATGGTCAGCCTGGGGCCGGGGTGGATGGCCAGCAGCACGTTCTCGGCTTTGTCGCCCAGCAACTCGCTGTCGGTCACGGTGCCAGGGGTGACGACGCGCATCACCTTGCGTTCCACCGGGCCTTTGCCCGTGACCTCGCCCACCTGCTCGCAGATGGCCACCGATTCGCCCAGCTTCAGCAGGCGGCCCAGGTAGGTTTCCACCGAATGGAAGGGCACGCCCGCCATCACCACCGGTTGCCCGGCAGACTGGCCGCGTGTGGTGAGCGTGATGTCCAGCAGCCGGGTGGCCTTTTCGGCATCTGCCCAGAACATCTCGTAGAAGTCCCCCATGCGGTAGAACACCAGCGTGGCCGGGAACTGGGCTTTGATGGCTAAATATTGCGCCATCATGGGGGTGTGCCCCTGGGCCAGCAGCTCGGCTGCCGTGGGCGGCCTGGGCGTGTCGGTGTCGGCCTGGGCAACAGGAGCGAAGCGGGTGGTGTCGGTACGGGGGAGGTGGGGGCTCATCAAAGGCGGTGTTTTGGCCCGGCGGGTCGGGGCATCTGGCCTATTATCTCGTTCCCATGTCTCGGGCACATTCCATGGTTGTCATTCTCAAGGTAGGCGGGCTGGCTGCGGCGGCTGACTGCATCCGTGCAGCCATTGCACACGATGCAAAGCCCTGGAAACTGGTCCACGTGAGCACGCTGAACCAGGCGCGCCTGGCGCTGGCCAGGGACCGGATCGACTTGTTGTTGATCCACCACCAGTTGCCCGATGGCGAAGCCCTCACGGCCGAGTTGCCCACCTCCGGTGTTTTGCGCGTCATGTCAGTGGAGCCAGGCTTCGAGGCCGTGGCTGCGCAGGCATTGGAGCAGGGGTTTGCCGACTACGTGGTGGAAGCCACGCATGACGGGTTCGGTGCGGTCATGCTGGCGCAAATCAACAGTGCGCTGCGTCACCGCGACACCACGCGCACGCTGCACCAGCAGCATGGGCTGCTGAGCGCCATCAGCCGCGCGCAGGCCAGCTTCATCCAGACGACAGACAACCGGGCGGCGTTCAATTCGCTGCTGACCGATTTGCTGGCGTTGACACACAGCGCGTTCGGTTTCGTGGGTGAGGTGTTTTACGACAGCCCCGACGTGCCCTGGTTGCAGATTCACGCCCTGAGCAACCTGGCCTGGGACGATGCATCACGCAAGGCCCATGCCGACGCAGACGGTGCAGGCATGGCGTTTCGCAACCTGAACACGCTGTTCGGCAGTGCACTGCGCACCGGAGAGCCCGTGCTGACCAATGCGCCCGCAGCCGATCCACGAGCGAGCGGCACGCCGCGCGGGCACCCACCTTTGCACGCCTTTTTGGGGCTACCGGTGGGCACGCCGGGGCAACTGCTGGCCATGGTGGGCCTGGCCAACCGGCCGGGTGGCTACACCCCCCAGCACATTGAGCTGTTGCGGCCCCTTCTGGACACCATCGGCCAACTGGTGGTGGCACGCCGCATAGACATGCAACGCAGCCAGGCCACCCACGTGCTGCAGACCACGTTCAACAGCATCGACCAAGGGCTGCTGATGACCGATGCCCGTGGCAACTGCACGGTCTACAACCAGCGTGCGCTGGCCTTGCTGGCGTTGCCGGAGTCCTTCATGGCCACGCGGCCCCACGATCTGGAGGTGTTCGCCTTTCAGAACGCACGGGGGGACTTTGGCCCCGATTGCGAGTGGATCGACGACCCGGTGGTCAGGTCTTTCATGAAAGCCCCTGACAACTCCCTGAGGCTGCCAGCCCTGTACCGTCGGCGCACGCGCGACGGACGCATCCTCGAAATCCAACGCTGGATCCTGCCCGGTGGCGAGGTGATGCGCACCTACACCGACGTGACCGCCACCTGGCAAAGCCAGCAGGCCTTGCTGGCGGCCAAGGAGCGGCTGGACGGCATCATCGACGGCACCCGCGCGGGCACCTGGGAGTGGCACATCGAAACCGACGAGGTCACGGTGAACGACCGCTTCGCGTCCCTGGTGGGTTACACGGTCGATGAGCTGCCCAGGCAGGTGGGCGCGCTGTATGCATTGCTGCTGCACCCGGCCGACGAAGACCGGCTGAAACAGGCCAACAAACTGCACATCGATGGCCAGAAGGACCACTACGAATGCCAGTTCAGGTTCAGACACAAGGCCGGCCATTGGGTGTGGCTGCTGGAACGGGGGCGCATCAATGTCCGTCACCCCGACGGACGCCCGAAGGTGATGTCGGGCACGTCGATCGACATCACCGAGAGCAAGCACGCTGACGACGCGCTGCGCGTCACCAGCGAGTTGCTGAAAGAGCGCACGGAAGCCCTTGAAACCACCTTGCACGCCATGAGCCAGGGGCTGATGGTGGTGGGGGCAGACGGGCGTGTGAAGCTGTACAACGACCAGGTCTGCCGCATCCTTGACATGCCCGACAGTCTGCTGGCGACCATGCCGATGCTGACCGACTTGGTGCGCAGGCAGACACAGCGGGGCGACTTCGGCCCCGGCCTGACGCTGGTGCACCCGGACGCGCGTGATTACGTGCTGTCGGGATCGGGTGCCATTGACGACACTGTGCCCCGCCGTTACGTGCGGCGCACGCTCAAAGGCCGTTACCTGGAAATCAAGTCAGACCCGTTGCCTGGTGGCGGGTTTGTGCGCACCTACGCCGACGTGACGCCGTTCATTGAGGCGGTGGACGCCGCCCGTGAACGCGGCGAAGAAGTCAGGCTACTGAACGAAACGCTGGAGCAGCGGGTGGCCCAGCGCACGCTGGAACTGGAGCGCACCATGCACGACGTGGAAGCCCTGTCGTACTCGATTGCCCACGACCTGCGTGGCCCCTTGCGTGCCGTGAACGGCTTTGCCGCGCTGATCGCCGCAGACGAAGCCGACCGGCTCAGCCCCGACGGGCGGGAACTGTTTGCACGCATCACTGAAGCGTCGCGGCGCATGGGGGTGATGATCACCGACCTGTTGCAGCTGTTCAAAGTGGTGAGGGCCGATCTCACACCCGTGGAGGTTGATCTGGCGGCCATGGCGCAAGACGCGGTTCGCGCGATGGCGGCGGCCTACCCGAATGCCGAAGTGGACATCGAGCCGATGCCGTTGGCGCAGGGCGATGCATCGTTGCTCAGGTTGCTGATGTTCAACCTGATCGACAACGCACTGAAGTATTCGGCCAAGGCAGACAAGCCCCGCATCGCAGTCGGGTGGTCGGGCAGTGCCGCGGCCTGGTTCGTGCGCGACAACGGTGTGGGGTTTGACATGGCGCACACGGACAAGCTGTTTGGCTTGTTCCAGCGCCTGCACTCACCTGCCGATTTCGATGGTTCTGGCGTGGGGCTGGCGGTGGTGGCCCGCGTGGTCGAGCGCCACGGGGGGCGTGTGTGGGCCGATGCCCGTCCTGGGCAGGGCGCCACGTTCTGGTTCAGCCTGAACCTGGATGCGTCGCATGTCAGGCTGGCCAAGCCGCCGCCTGTGGTGCCGCCGGTGGCGCAAACCGGCCAGCCGGGGCTGTTCGACGCCTGAACCAAGGGCCTGCCGCCCCCGATTGCAGAGAAGAGGGGTGGGGCAGGGTCAGAACGGTGCGTCGGTGGCCGTGCTGTGGTCAGGGCCAGATGCTGCGGGCGCGGGCGCGGGTGCAGCGGCCTCACTGTCACCAGCCGAAGCGTTGACCACTGCGGGTGCCTCGCTGGATGCGCCAGCGATCGGCTGCACAGCAGCCTGGAGGGTTTGGCGCACGGTGGCTTTGTCGCCAGCGCTGGCAAATTTGCTGTACTTGCCGATCACACCCACCAGCTGGCTGTAGATCTTTGGGTTGGCCGCCAGGCATTCACCCTGGTGCAAAAAGTCGGACTCGCCCGTGAAGTTGCCTACCAGGCCACCGGCTTCAGTCACCAGCAGCGCGCCAGCGGCCATGTCCCAGGGGGACAGGCCTTTTTCAAAGAAACCATCGGCAAAACCGGCGGCCACGTAGGCCAGGTCGAGTGCGGCAGCGCCCGGGCGGCGCACACCGGCACAGCGTGGCATCACGTCGCCCAGCATGGCCAAAAAGGGTTTCATTTCGTCACCAGGGCGGAATGGAAAGCCCGTGCTCAGCAGCGTGTCGCGCAGGTGGGTGCGCTTGGCCACACGGATGCGGCGATCGTTCAGGTACGCGCCACGGCCCTTGGTGGCACAGAACAGGTCGTTGCGGGAAGGGTCGTACACCACGGCTTGCTCCAGCTTGCCTTTGACGGCCAGGGCAATGCTCACGCAGTACACGGGGAAACCGTGGATGAAGTTGGTCGTGCCGTCCAGCGGGTCGATGATCCAGACGTGGTCTGCACCGCCGTGTATGCCGGCTTTTTCCCCGGACTCTTCGGCCAGGATGCCGTGGTCGGGGTAGGCCGTCAGCAGGGTTTCGATGATGGCGGCTTCGGCCGCTTTGTCCACTTCGGTGACGAAATCATTGGTCTGTTTGGCAGCCACGCGCACGGACTCGACGTCGAGCGCGGCGCGGTTGATGATGGAACCAGCGGTGCGGGCGGCCTTGATGGCCACGTTGAGCATGGGGTGCAGTTGGGTCGACATGACTTGTGTGAAGAGCAGGGGTGGCCGCAGGATCGCGGTGACGGGCAGCGGGTTTGCCAGCGCACCCGGGATGAGGGCGGCGACAATCGATCCCGTCATTTTAACGGTTCGACCCAGGGTCGCCTGACCTTGCAGCATTTCATGCACACACGATTCATCCTGATCCAGACCAGCCACGCCGGCAACGTCGGTGGCACGGCCCGCGCCATGAAGACCATGGGCTTCGACGACCTGGTGCTGGTGGCACCCCGTTGGCCCAATGTGCTGCGCCGTGAAGAAACCATTCAGCGCGCCAGCGGTGCCAACGATGTGCTCAACAAAGCACGCATCGTCGACACGCTGGACGAAGCGCTGGACGGCATCAGCCACCTGTGCGCCACGGCCATGACCCCGCGCGATTTCGGGCCCCCCACGCGTTTCCCGCGCGAACATTTCGAGATACTCCTGAAAGAAAAGCAAACTTTATCCGCCAATCAAGCGGTGGAGTCTGAAAAAGCTTCAAATTTCAATGCCAAGCCATTGGGCGTGGCGTTCCTTTTTGGCAGCGAACGGTTTGGCATGCGCAACGAAGACGTGTACCGCAGCCATGTGTGCCTGAACATCCCCACGCGGCCCGATTTCGGGTCGCTCAACCTGGCGGCGGCTGTGCAGCTCATTGCCTACGAGTGGCGCCAGGCGCTGGGTGGGTTTGCCTTGCCTCCATCGGGTGCGGCACCGGTGCGCCCCGCCAGCGCCCAGGCGCTGCAAGGCATGCTGGCGCATTGGGAGCAGGCGCTGGTGGACGTGGGCTTTCTGGACCCGGCTGCACCGAAAAAACTGATGCCCCGCCTGAACCAGCTGTTCAACCGCGCCGACCTGACGGAAGAGGACATCCACATCCTGCGCGGCATTGCCAAAGCCATGCAAAAAGCCGTCGCCAGCCCCGAGGCTGCACACGGGGAGCGACCTGCAACGGCTCAAGCTGAGCCGTTCGCTGCCATCTCAGTGTCTGCCGCGACCCCAGTTGCGACCCCGCCGGGTGCAGGCCCAACCGACGTGGGTGGCCAGACCCCTGCTGCCGTCTGATAACCTTTTGCCATGTTCAAACGACTGCGCACCGACATCCAATGCATCCTGGACCGCGACCCTGCGGCCCGCACCTGGTTCGAGGTCCTGACCTGTTACCCCGGCTTGCACGCGCTCATCCTGCACCGCCCGGCCCACTGGTGCTGGACGCACGGGCTGAAGTGGCTGGGCCGCTACCTTTCGCACACAGCACGGTTCCTGACCGGCATTGAGATCCATCCCGGTGCACGCATCGGCGACCGTGTGTTTTTCGACCACGCCATGGGCACTGTGGTGGGCGAGACGGCCGAAATCGGCGACGGTTGCACCATCTACCAGGGCGTGACCCTGGGCGGCACCAGCCTGTACAAGGGCGCCAAACGCCACCCCACGCTGGGGCGCGATGTGGTGGTCAGTGCAGGTGCGAAGGTGCTGGGCGGGTTCACCGTGGGCGACGGGGCCAAGATCGGCAGCAACGCCGTGGTCATCAAGCCCGTGCCGGCCGGTGCCACGGCGGTGGGCATCCCGGCCCGCATCATCCCGTCCAAGGCCGATACCAGCGCCGATGCCACCGAAGCCACGCCATTCACGGCCTATGGCGTGACGCAGGAAGACGACCCCGTCAGCCAGGCTTTGCGCGGCCTGATCAGCGGCGCCTCCGGCCACGAACACCAGATTGCGCTGCTGTGGCAGGCCATCGAAAAGCTCACGGCGCAACGCCCCTGCGCGCCGACCGATTGCATGCCCTGCGATGCCCAGCGCGAAGAGTGCTTCGAGGCCGACAAACTGAACGAGCTGGTAGGCAAGTGAGTCCAGCCTGCTTGTGCACCTGATGCGTCAGCGCGCACAGATCGGAAGGCCACGTTCCAAGCGGGCGACGTGCGGCGTTATCTGGGCGCACGCACCGCGTTTTTAGGCCGGAAGGCCTTGCAGACCGCGTCGTGCGTTTCGATGTACGGGCCGCCAATCAGGTCGATGCAGTACGGCACAGCGGCAAAGATACCCGGTACTTTTGTGTTGCCATCGTCGCCCCGCAGGCCTTCCAGCGTTTCGGCAATCGACTTGGGTTGCCCCGGCAGGTTGATGACGAGGCTGTTGTGCCGGATCACGGCCACCTGTCGCGACAGGATGGCCGTGGGCACGAAGTTCAAGCTGATCTGGCGCATTTGCTCGCCAAAGCCCGGCATCTCTTTGTGGGCAATGGCCAGCGTGGCTTCGGGGGTCACGTCGCGCAGGGCGGGACCTGTGCCACCAGTGGTCAGCACCAGACAGCACCGGGCGGTGTCCACCAGTTCAACCAAAGCCGCGCTGATGGCATCCTGCTCGTCAGGAATCAGCCGTTCGACGAAAGTGATGGGATTTTTCAGCGCCTTCAAGGTCCATTCGCGCAAGGCGGGCAGGCCTTTGTCCTCGTAGGTGCCAGCGCTGGCGCGGTCGCTGATGGAGACGATGCCGATGGTGATGGGGTCGTGAGCGCCGTTGTCCGCTGTGGGTGTCAGGGTGTCGGGTGTGGTCATGTTCGCTCGCAATGTGTGGAGTCTGTTCAGTTTCCGGCGTCTTCGCCATCGCCTTCGTCGGCTTCGGGCTCGTCCGCTGTCAGCGCCTGTTTGACGATGCGGAAGATGTCACGGTATGCCTTGCCATGGCGCACGGCTGCACCGGCACTTTCAGGTGGCTGCTTGGCTGCGGCATCTTTGCGGGCCTGGCGAATGAGTGCTCGCAGGTGCTGGGGGTCAGTCTCGAAGCCCGCTTCACGCTCCACGACAAACCATTCGGTCAAGGCCTGGTCGTCGGCCAGCAGACGGTCGCGCCACTGTTCTGCCAGGTGCAAAGCCAGCTTTTCTTCGGCGCTGCCTTTGTGCTGCGCTTCCAGTGCGGCCTCGGCGGCGCGCACGGTGTCGGCATCGAGCAGGCGCATCAGCTTGCCAATGAACTGCATCTGGCGGCGACGGCCTTCGAAGTTGGTGATGCGTTTGGCATCGGCGATGGCATCCATCAGCTTGTCAGACAAGCCCAGACCCGCCAGCAGGTCGGCACGCAGCGTCAGCAGGTTTTCACCGATGGCTTGCAGCTTGTCGCTTTCGCGTTTCAGGTCGGTCTTGCTGAGTTCGGTGGTGCCCTTCAGTTCGGCCTTGAGCTCAAAGTCGAGCTCGCTGCCCTCGGCAACGAAATGGCCTTTGACGTAATAGCCGCGCTTGGGTTTTCTGGACATGGATAGGGGGAACGGTTGCCTTTTGGGCGTTAATGGGGCGTGACGGGGACGCTGCTGAGACGCTACTGAAACGTTATCAGGGCGCAATGGGCAGGCGTGCCAGCGTGCCGGATGCTTGGAAAGTATCATAGCTGCCGCCATGAATACACCATCCGACCGCCCCGTGCCCCGCTCCAAACGAACCTCCGCTGCGGCTGCTGCCGCGCGACCTGCGCCCCCTACAGTCGTCAATGACGAGCCCTCCAGTGGCTTCCAGTACAGCCGAGGCCGTTTCGAAGAGCTGGTGGACGCGGCCCTGACGCACGCCAAAAAGCTGGGTGCCAGCGATGCCGGGGCCGATGCGTCCGAAGGCTGCGGGCTGAGCGTCTCGGTGCGCAAAGGCGAGCTTGAAAACGTGGAACGCAACCGCGACAAATCGCTGGGCGTGACGGTGTACATCGGCTCTCGCCGGGGCAACGCCTCTACGTCAGACTTCTCGCAGGCCGCAATCGAACAGACGGTGCAGGCCGCCTACGACATTGCCCGCTTCACCGCCGAAGACCCGTTTGCCGGCTTGCCCGACCCCGAAGACGTGGCCAATGAGTGGTCTGATCTGGACCTGTTCCACCCCTGGGCGCTCACGTCGGAAGAGGCTTTGCGCATTGCGCTCGAATGCGAAGCAGCGGCATTTGCCACCAGCAAGCAAATCACCAACAGCGAAGGTGCAGGCGTGTCGGCCCAGCAGTCGCATTTCTTTTCGGCGCACATGCGCGGTGGCGAGCGCGGCAAACCCGGTATTTTCAGCGGCGGTTACGCCAGCTCACGCCACAGCCTGTCGGTGGCCCCCATTGCGGGCAAGGGCGCGAAGATGCAGCGCGACCACTGGTACAGCAGCATGCGCAACGCGGCCGATCTGGCCAGCCCTCAAGCCGTGGGCCGCTACGCCGCCGAGCGCGCACTGGCCCGCCTGAACGGCCGCAAAATTGCCACCACCGAATGCCCGGTGCTGTTCGAATCCCCCCTGGCCGCCGGCCTGCTGGGCGGTTTTGTGCAGGCCATCAGTGGCGGTGCCATGTACCGCAAAACCACGTTCCTGCTCGACTCGTTGAGCAAGCAAGTGTTCCCCCGCCACATCGACGTGCTGGAAGACCCGCACGTCATCAACGGCAAAGGCAGTTCGCCGTTCGACGACGAAGGTGTGCGCACGGCCAAACGCAAGGTGGTCAGCGCGGGCAAGGTGCAGGGCTACTTCCTCAGCAGCTATTCAGCCCGCAAACTGGGCATGAAAACCACGGGCAACGCCGGGGGCTCGCACAACCTGACGCTCACCAGCCGCCAGACCCAGCCGGGCGACGACCTGCCCGAAATGCTGCGCAAGCTGGGCACTGGCCTGTTCGTGACCGAACTGATGGGCCAGGGCGTGAACGGTGTGACCGGCGACTACTCGCGCGGCGCATCGGGCTACTGGGTCGAAAACGGGGTGATTGCCTACCCCGTGGAAGAAATCACCATTGCGGGCAACCTGAAAGACATGCTCAAGGGCATTGAAGCGGTGGGGGCCGATGCCTACAACTACGGTGCCAAAACCGTGGGCTCCATCCTCATCAACCGGATGAAGATCGCGGGCAACTGAGCGGCTTGAGCGCCATGAACACCCTGAGCGTGTCGGGCGCTGTACCGGAAGCAGGCACGGCCCGTCTTTGACGGGCGTGCGCGCCACACCATGACCTTTCCCCATGAATGGCTGGCGGTCGGGGCTGCTGCCTGCTGGGCGGTGTCCAGCCTGAGTGCTGCGCCTGCTTCGGCTCATCTGGGGGCGTTTGCGTTCACCCGTTGGCGCATGGTGTGTGCGGCACTGCTGTTGTGCAGCCTGGCCACGGTGCAAGGTGGCTGGGCCAGCTTGACCGCCCCGGCGCTGGGTAACCCGTGGTTGCTGTTGGCCGTGTCAGGTTTGATCGGCATTTTTGTGGGCGACAGCGCACTGTTTGCCTGCATGAACCGGCTGGGGCCGCGTCGCTCGGGCGTGCTGTATGCCTCGCACGCGCTGTTTTCAGTTGCTTTGGCTTGGGCGTTTCTGGGCGAAACGTTGAGTGGCGTGGTGGCGCTGGGTGCGCTCACGCTGGTGGGCGGGGTGTTCCTGGCCATTGTTTTTGGCAAACGGGCCGAAGAGGCGCATGCCTGGGAGCAGGTCAAGGGTGCTTTGTGGGTGGGCGTGGCGCTTGGGCTGTTGTCTGCGCTGTGTCAGTCGGTAGGTACGCTGATCCTCAAGCCCCTGATGGCAGCGGGTGTGGACCCAGTCGCCGCTTCGGCCGTGCGCATGCTGGCGGCGTTGGCAGCCCACTTGGCTTTTCGTGCCACAGGCACCGAGGTGGCCAAAGCGCAGAACCCGCTCACCCCGCGTGTGTTGGCCCTGGTCGCGTGGAACGCCGCGCTGGCCATGGGCCTGGGCATGACGCTGATCCTGGCGGCCCTGCGCGGGGGCAGTGCCGGGCTGGTTGCCATTTTGTCGTCAGTCACCCCTGTGCTGCTGCTGCCCTTGCTGTGGGCGGTGTACAAGCGCCAGCCGCCGCTGGCTGCGTGGGTGGGCGCAGGGTTAACCGTTTTGGGTGGTGCGCTGGTGCTGAGCCGCTGACAGCGTGGCGCAGGGCTGTCGCTGTCTTGCCGGGCTGCCGACGATGGCCTGGTGGCCTTGGCCTGTTCCGCAATGCTTGCTGGGGCGGATGGGTTGCGGGTGGTTCAAGTCAATTCAATAAAAAAATGGGCTCTACCGCTTGTCAGTAGTAAATAGTTTGCTATATAAATTAATTGATAGCAAACTGTTGAATGAATACAAGCGGTAGAGTTGTTTTTGGCCGTGAATCAACCCGCCAATTCGGCCTTGATGGCTGCAGACACCTGGCCCATGTCGGCCTTGCCTGCAAACTGGGCCTTGGCAGCGCCCATCACCTTGCCCATGTCGGCACCGGTCAGGGCACGGCCCAGTTCGGCAGCCAGGCCTTGCACCAGCGTGCCCACGGCGGCGGAGATTTCGTCGGCTGACAGGCGGGCGGGCAGGTAGGCCTGCAGCACGGCCATTTCGGCTGCTTCCTTGTCGGCCAGGTCTTTTCGGTCGGCTTTGGTGAAGGCTTCGATGCTGTCTTTGCGCTGCTTGATGAGCTTGTCCACGATGGCCACCACCATGGCATCGTCCAGCTCCACGCGCTCGTCCACTTCCTTTTGTTTCATGGCGGCGGTCAGCAGGCGGATGGTGCCCAGGCGCTCGGTGTCCTTGGCGCGCATGGCGGCTTTCATGTCTTCGGTGATTTGGGCTTTCAGGCTCATGGTGTGTTTCTTGAAAAATGCAAAGCGCCGATTGTCCCCCAGGTGTGGAGGTGAAGGGCTGGTCGCGACGCTGAAGGGCCCGTGAGCTGCCACGCGCATGGTCGCCACTCAGCAGCCAGAGGCCAATGAATCCAATGTGCTGGAGGCTGACACTTTCCGTTCGTTGGCCAGCATGTTCAAGAACGCTTCCACCTCTGCCGCGCCCATGTCTCGCGGATGCCGCATTTCGCTATTGCGACCATGCCACCGAACAAAAAAGCGCACCCAGTGGAGGTAGGCCTTCTCAGTGCTGAGGCTATAGTGAAGGTAATAAATCCGCTCCCGCAACTGGTCAAGAAGCCGTGTGGGGCGCAAAACAGGCGTGCCGGGTTTCATGTCGCTGAAAACCCAGGCGGCAAGCCACTTTCAGGAGGAAACCGTGACCAGAATATCCCGCACCGTCCGTTTTATCCCGCAGGTTCTGCGGGATACATTACGTATTGATCGACGGTTAAAACAGTGGCGCTAGTACAAAGACTGGCTATTTATACAGCCCACTTTTTCTGACAGCTTGCGTAGCTGCGCCACAGCGCACGATCAAAAGCCAGCTTTTGGAACGGACGCAGTAGAGCAGGTACGTGAGATGGCATCAAAGAAGGGGAGGATTTGATGAACCAACAGATGACGCGCCAGGAATTGTTGCGGACCGCGACAGAACGCCTAAATCGAGCGGACACCCGCTTCGCGTGCGCCGCATATTTCGAACGTTGGGCCTCGTAATCCGATGAGTAATCAACCGCCAAGTTCTTACATAGCGGCCATCCACAAAGCCCTTCTCTCATTCCAAATGATTGAAGAGGCATTGAAGATTTGTGTTGGCCTATCCTATGAGGTCATAGCGAAATCAGTACCGTCACCTATTGTCTTTCGCTTTGACCCAGCGGGCATCAGTAGTGCGCCGCTAGGAAAACTGATAAAAATGTTCACTGAGGTAAATTGCAATGCCGAGCTTATCGGGGATCTTGGGAAAGTGGTGAAATGGCGCAATTTCTGCGCACACAATGCTTTCGCCCACGAGTTTCTTGATAGAGCAAGCGCAAGCCCATTTACAGCACATGACACCGAAGATGTTATAGCTGTCGTCAAATTCTCGAGCTCTCTCGTTGAACGCCTCGGCAGTGAAATGAAGGTGCTTCGTGAGCTACACCAAGTTGTGTTGGGGAATGGCCATGACTAAGGTGGTCGGCTATGGTCACGAAAAGCGCGGCCCAATCCATCATTCCACCGGACCTGCGCGAAAAACCGCACAGGTCCGGTGAATTCAAACGTTCGGCACAATAAGGATAATCATGCTCTACGAACAAGCTTTCATGTCTCTGCCTGAGTTTCTGACAGGACTGCCCTATCAGAATTTCGACTATGAAGGCACTCTAATGTCGGCGTTCTCAATGGCTGTCCTCCAAGAGTTAAATGGCAGAAATATTAATAATCCAATTTCATGCCTGCGATCAGAGGTCGCCTACCCAATAGCACCTGGGAAAAGAGCGGATATTCATCTTGATTTGGATGCAATGAATATCCTTACACCAGAGCTGCGAAAATACGGCATCTACAGAAACAATTGGCTGGAGGCTAAATACTTCAGGCTGAATGATGCAGGTAGCCCGACTGTAGACTCTCTAAAGGTTGTTCTCTTAATACTCAAGGACATTATTCGCCTTGTTTCACTTCCTCCAGAAAACAACTTCCCGACCAGCAGCGCCGCAAGCTACCTCCTTCATGCTTACCAAGGAAATCCAACGAAGCATATCGCTGAGAGGAAAAACTCAAGAGGCGGCGCCACAGGATTTACCAGATCATGGGCAAAAAAATAAGACTTGCTGGCATACAGGAAATTGATCAAATACATGCGCAAAATGAGGTTGGGCAATTTGATTCGGTTATTGGCGGTGCACTAAGAAACCTAGAAATAAGCTTTAAAGCAACAAACTTTGTTTATGAACCATCAACTCAAGACACATCAGTATTTTGGTGCTATTTGACAAGAATAGATGATTTCAAGGTTTGCATTGGCCAGGACTGGTATGAAAGAAAATCGGGCGTGTACACGGAAAGTTCGGCCGGTGCCAGAAATACCCTCATTGCCGCAATAGTTGCAGGGCTCACCGAATAAGCGCCGAACAAGTCAATCCAGCGGATGCCGTACCGGCGCCGCTGATCTCCAACTACAAGGGCTTCCCCACCAAAGTCAAACAAATTCCCACCGCCATGAATCGCATGGAGATTGATGGCGGAATTCTGTTTCCCTGACCCACTTGCATTCCACTTCGTGCTCAACCCAGCGCCGAACCTCATGCAAAGAGTGCGGACGGCGAAACTACAAACGGTCATGAATGCAGACTGTTGTTTGTCTGCGGACCCTGATGAAAGACGCACGCGGGCAACCCATTGGTTAGCCGAGGACGCAGCCATGCGCCTCCTTGAATTAAACGGTCACCGCCCGCGCAGGTCCCAACCTTTGCTCATCAACGCTGGCTTTCACACGGTGGAAGTTGCTCGCTTCACCATCATTTCCATGGTGATCACCTTTGGTTTGCTCCTGCCGAAAAATTCAGCAGTCGCGTGATACACCCTGGTCAATTTTGGGTTGGCACCCCCCCCAAGTGGTCAGTTTTCGGTTGGTGTCAACAGAATAGGCCTCGGACCGAGGTAAGAATGACCGGAGGTGGTCGGCGTTCTTAACTAAGGCCGAGAGCCGATTAGAGCTTGCTGCCAGCTTCGGCCAGGCGACCGCTGTAGTTGATGGAGATAGAGCACGCGTTGTCGTATGCGAACGTGGACAGGGATATGGTCGTCTTGCCGCTAATCCAGGAGGCCCCGCGAATCACCCCAAGGCCTTTGCTGCGGGAGCTATCCAAGTCCGGTCCATACTTTGCGCGCAGGGCTTCCTGGATATTTTGACTGGTCAGTTCGCAGGAATAGATGGGCACATCCGACTTCCACCGCAGGGACACGTGGGTGAGGCTGTCCTTTAGAAAGTAGAAGCCGACGGTGAACTTCTTGTCCAGGATTTCCACGTTTGCGATTTGGTAGCGGAGCATGGCCCCGTTGTCGAAGCGTTGATTTTCAGCGGGCGTTACGCTGGCCCCTTCGGGGAAGAGCCCCGCGATTTCCGCGGTGCTTGCTCCGTGTTCGGCTTGACCCCAAAGGGATTCCGCCTGGGCCATGACCGTGGTAAGCGCAAGAGTGCAGCAGGTGAGGGTTTTTCGCATCGTATCTCCCGTTTCATTTCAAAAGAGGAATGGTACGGGAAGAGTTTGTTTGCGCGGAGTATTGCCTTTGCCGCTCACGCAGGCATACGAAATGCCTCACCCTTGTTCAGGCTGGCCCAGCACATGCGGGCGTTCTTGGCCGCGATGGCCACCACCGCCCGCCAGTAGCCTCGGCGCTCGGCCAAGGCATTGGCCCAGCGGCTCACCGGGTCTGTTTTGTTCTTGGCCAACTGCAACACCGCTCGTGCTCCCAGCACCAGCAAAGACCGCAAATACGGGTCTCCTGCTTTGGTGATGTACCCCAGCCGGGCCTTGCCACCCGAGCTGTATTGGCCCGGCACCAACCCCAGCCAGGCGCTGAGCTGGCGGCCACACCGGAAGTCTCGCCCGTTGCCGATAGTGCTCATCAGCGCGGTGGCCGTGGTGGGGCCTACACCGGGCAGTTGCATCAGTTGCTTGATGGCGGTGCTTTCGCTGGCCATGGTGGCGATGTGGCGGTCGTACAGGGCAATGCGTTCATCCAGTCGGGTGACTTTACTCAGCAGGTCACCCACGACAGGGTTGGCCCAACCGGGCAATTCTTCCAGGTGCAGGGTGGCTTCACGGCGCACCACGGCGGCTTTCAACGGCAAGACCACGCCGAACTCGGCCAGCAGACCGCGGATGCGGTTGAGGGTGGCGGTGCGCTGCTCGACAAACCCTTGGCGGGCACGGTGAACTGCCAACTGGCCTTGCTGCTCCAGGGTCTTGACGGGCACAAAACGCATGTTGGGACGGGTGACGGCTTCGCAGATGGCAGCGGCATCTGCCGCGTCGTTCTTGCCGCGCTTGCCAGAGAGGCGGTAGGGCACGACGAACTTCGGCGCCATCAGGCGCACGGTGTGGCCAAACTTTGCAAACTCACGCGCCCAGTGATGGGCTCCCGAGCAGGCTTCCATGCCGATGAGGCAGGCGGGAATCGATGCGATGAGTTCAAGCAATTTGGCCCGGGCTACATTGGGGCGAACCAACACGGCTTTGCCTGTGGCATCCACGCCATGAATGGCGAAGACGTTCTTGGCGAGATCGATACCAATGGTGACAATGGCCATGGACTTCCCCTTTCCACACAAACGAGTGAGTTGATGAAAAATTGCACTTCCCATCGTGACACTTGGATGCCGATTGCCGCAACTGCGCGGCGCGCTCGGGACGGGGAAGTCCCTTTCATTCGTTAGGCGTTACGATCCAATGTCCTACGGAAGATGCCACCTATGCGAAGAGCTTGCCGAGCTCTGTAATTCACACGCTATTCCGAACGCCCAGTTTCGACCGATCCTTCGGCAGGGCAGCGGCAGCGCAATCACGGCTAGAGACGACGCAGCGACTCCAATAGCACTCTCCTCAGACTCTTGGAGCACTGATCAGCTTTGCAGCAGTTGCGAAGCCTTGATGAACTCCGAGTACGACTCGTACGGCATCTCAGTCTTCAAGGGCGATGCTGGCTCAGTAATACGTAGGACTGCCGACGGCATCAGTTTCAGCAACGTCGATGTAGGCAAGGTCCGGATGTTCATTCTCTCCGTCCTCTGGAGGATGTCCACTTCCGTTCACCATAGCTATCTCAACGCGCATCTCCCAACCGACATGAAGAACTCGCTTCGAGAGGCGCTCTTCTCACGTCAGAAGTACACCGCCTCAAAGCTACACGTAAGAGTTCAAAGACTGCACGACTCCACACCGGAAGGCGGTTTCCGAAGCGAGGACTTCAGAAGCGTTGTCATGTCCCCATTCATCCGCCGTCATGGCAAGTACTACTCCATCGTAAGCGCTCTATTAACTACATCTATCGGCGGCAGGGCAATTGAGGGAAGCTGGGTGTCCATGTAAAACAAGGTGGACACCTATGACAGAGATGAACTCAGAGTTGCTGGGGCGACTGG
>JAVBXK010000134.1 GCA_030824555.1 bacterium | reverse complement strand
CAGACCTCCGCCCTGGCGACCACGCCCGTGGCCGCCCTGCCCACTCCCGACTGGCTGGGGGAGCTGGACATCTGGCTGCTGTCTCAGGGCAAGCACCTGCGCCCCTGGCAAAAACTGGGGGCACATGCCACCGCGTTGGGCGGCGTCAGCGGCACAGCCTTTGCGGTGTGGGCACCCAACGCACGCAGCGTGGGCCTGCAAGGCGATTTCAACGGTTGGCACAGCCAGCCCATGCGCCTGCGTGGCAACTGCGGGGTGTGGGAGCTGTTCGTGCCCGGCACCGGTGTGGGTGCCTGGTACAAGTTCGACGTGCTCGGGGCCGATGGTCAGCACGTGCTCAAAACCGACCCCTACGCCCGCGAAACCGAACTGCCGCCCGGCAACGCAGCCCGCGTGTGCGCGCCGCTGGATGCCCCCACTAACACGGCCGAACCCTGTCCTGCCGGCACCCACACCGCACCCGCCCGCCGGTCCACACGGTCACCCGGTTCGGGCGAAGCACCCATGGCCATTTACGAGGTGCACGCCGGGTCATGGCGCAGGCCCTGGGGGGCCAACGTGATGCCCACGTGGGACGACCTGACCCACCACTTGGTGCCCTACGTGGCCGACCTGGGCTTTACCCACATCGAGCTGCTGCCGGTGTCCGAGCACCCGTTCTACGCCTCGTGGGGTTACCAGCCCACCGGCCTGTATGCGCCCACCGCCCGCCACGGCGGGCCGGAAGGCTTCAGGCGCTTCGTGACCGCCGTGCATGCCGCCGGGTTGAAACTGATCCTGGACTGGGTGCCCGCACACTTCCCATCCGACCCGCACGCGCTGGCCCGCTTCGATGGCACCGCCCTGTACGAATACGCCGACCCGCGCGAAGGCTTCCACCACGACTGGAACACCCTCATCTACAACTGGAGCCGCCACGAGGTGCGCAACTTCCTGGTGGGCAACGCGCTGTACTGGATCGAGCAATACGGCGTGGACGGCCTGCGGGTGGACGCCGTGGCCTCCATGCTCTACCGCGACTACAGCCGCCCGGCCAACGCGTGGGTGCCCAACCACATGGGCGGCCGCGAAAACCTGGAGGCCATCGCCCTGCTGCGCGAAGTGAACGACGTGCTGCACCACGAAGCCCCGCATGCCGTGACGGTGGCCGAAGAATCCACCGCCTTCCCCGCCGTGACCGGCCCCATCGCCCATGGTGGCCTGGGCTTCACACACAAATGGAACATGGGCTGGATGCACGACACCCTGGCCTACTTTGCCCAGGAACCCGTGCACCGCCGCTGGCACCACCACAAGCTGACGTTTGCCATGATGTACGCCTACAGCGAGCGCTTCGTGCTGCCGCTGTCGCACGACGAAGTGGTGCACGGCAAAGGCTCGCTGCTGGGCAAAATGCCCGGCGACCGTTGGCAACAGCTGGCCAACCTGCGTGCCTTGTACGCGTGGATGTACGCCCACCCTGGCAAAAAACTGCTGTTCATGGGGGCCGAACTGGCCCAACCCACCGAATGGGCGCACGACGGCCAGCTGCCCTGGCACCTGCTGGGCGACCCCGCCCATGCGGGCATACACAGCCTGGTGCGCGACCTGAACCACGGCTACACCCGCCATGGTGGTCTGCATGCCCGAGACAGCGAACCCGGCGGTTTCCAGTGGCTGGTGGTCGATGACGACCAGCAGTCTGTGCTGGCGTTCGCCCGCATCGGCTTGCAACCCGCCGACACTGTGGTGGTGATTGCCAACCTGACCCCCGTGGTGCGCCACGGTTACCAGCTGGGCCTGCCAAACACGGGTGCACACACAGACACCCAAGCGGGCAACCCAGGCACCGAATCCGCCACCTGGCACGAAGTGCTCAACACCGACTCGGCCCACTACGGCGGCGGCAACCTGGGCAACCACGGTGCCGTGGTGGCCAACGGCCCATCCCTGCACGGCCAGCCCCGTTCGGCCACACTGGTGCTGCCACCGCTGGCCGTGTTGTGGCTCAAGCCCGGCCCAGGTTGATTTTAAATTCAACATAAAAATGGCCTATGTCGCTTTCATATAAAGCGCAAGCAGCTATCAAAAATGAAATTTCGAACCCAAACCGGTTCGAGCTTTTTCGTTTGGACAACGGTGAACCCTTTGTGTACCATTGATGCCGTTATCAGCACTGAAAAGGGTATTGCGATGAACATCATCACCGTGGCAGAGATCAAGCGCAGTGGCTTTGCTGCGCTGGACGCGGCACTGGCGCAGGGGCCCGTGCATCTGATGAAGCGCAACCGCCCCAGCGCGGTGGTGTTGAGCACAGCTGACTACGATGCCTTGCTGGCCAAGGCGCAGCGCACGCAGACACCGGCCTCCACAGCGTTGAGCCAATTTCTTGCGCCGGATGCCGATGCGGGCGGGCTGGATGCAGCGGGTTTGCAAGCCCGTCTGGCGGGGTTGAACGACGGGTGGAGCGATCGGTGAGGCTGTTCCTGGATGCCTGCGCACTGATCTACCGGTTTGAAGGGGCGGCCCCCTTTCGCACCGCCGCCACGGACCTGATGGCACAACTGAGTGCGCAGCAGGCCACCGTTGAACTGGCTGTGTCGCGTCTGTCTGTGCTGGAGTGCCGTGTCAAACCCCTGCGCGAGGGTCATACAGCGCTTTTGAAACGGTATGACGCATTTTTTGCTGCCGTGCACATCGTCGAACTCAGCGCCGAAGTGGTGGATGCCGCCACCTTCCTGAGAGCCCGTCATGGCCTGAAAACCCCCGATGCTTTGCAAGCGGCCAGCGCGCTCGTGGCCTCGGATCGCACGCTGTTTGTCACCGCCGACGCGGGCTTTGCCAAGGTGACCGGGCTGGATGTGCGGCTGATCAATGTGGGGTGATGCGTCAGGCGGGCCTGGCGAAGCGCAGGCCCTGGCCGTGCGACTCGGACGTTTTCGGTCGGTTTGCATCGAAGGTCAAAATGACCATTCATTTGGGAGGAAAACGGAAATGTCCGTTGTTTGTGAAATTGAGGTTGTCAGCCCCGTTTTTGGGGCAACTGGGGAGCATGCACCCCGACATGGCGACGAAAGTGGCGCATGGTAGCCGTGCGGATGTGGCACCTTCGCGGCATTTATTTTCAATATTTTTAGTCTCTTTCGCCTATATTAATTAAATAGTTTGCTACTTTTATGTTGATGTCACACCACACCTCAAATGTGCACAGAGCGGTCCCGTCGCCGCTGGGTGCCAGCGTGGTGCGCGATGCCAGCGGGGCCATTGCAGGCACCAACTTTGCGGTGTGGGCACCGGCGGCGACCGCAGTTTGGGTGTGCCTGTTTCAGGGTGACCAAACGGCCGAACACCAGCGCCTGCCGCTGCACCATGCAGGCAACGGCGTGTGGGCCACCTTCGCACCCGGCATGCAACCCGGCCAGCTGTACGGCCTGCGTGCCGACGGCCCCTGGCAGCCCGAAGCCGGGTACCGCTTCAACCCCGCCAAACTGTTGCTGGACCCCTGGGCCAAAGCGTTGGCCGACCCCAGCGGGCAAGCCTTTGCACAGTTGGCGCTGCAAACCGGCCACATACCCACCCCAACCGGCTGGGCCAGCCACCAGCCCGACCCGCACGACAACGCTGCCCACGTGCCCCGCTGCGTGGTGGTGGACGGCTGGGCACCTGCACCCGCGCCCGGTCCACGCCTACCCGACCACCGCGTGGTGCTGTACGAAGCCCACGTGAAGGCCCTGACCCACCTGCACCCCGACGTGCCCGCCCCTTTGCGCGGCACCTACGCTGGACTGGCCCACCCCACCGTGCTGGCACACCTGCAACAACTGGGTGTCACCACCCTGTGCCTGATGCCGGTGCACACCCACATCACCGAGCGGCATTTGCTGGCTCGCGGGCTGGTCAACCACTGGGGCTACAACACCCTGAACGTGTTTGCGCCCGAACACCGCTATGCCGCGTGTACCGGCGGCCAGCCGCCGCGCGATGCGGCCGAGGCGCTGTCGGTGCAAGCCGAGTTCAGAGCCATGGTGGCCGCCCTGCACGAAGCCGGGCTGGAAGTCGTGCTGGACGTGGTGTTCAACCACAGCTGCGAAAGCGACCTAGACGGCCCCACCCTGAGCTGGCGCGGTCTGGGCCAGACCGACTGGTACGCCATGGCCGACAACGGCGTGCCCCACAACTTCAGCGGCTGCGGCAACAGCCTGGCTGTCAGCCAGCCCCGCGTGGTGCAGTGGGTGATGGACAGCCTGCGCTGGTGGGTGCAGGTGCACGGGGTAGACGGCTTCCGCTTCGACCTGGCGGTGTCGCTGGGGCGCGACGCAGCGCTGGACCACCGCTTCAACCCCCACCACGCGCTGCTGGCGGCCATGGCGCAAGACCCGGTGCTGGCCCACGTGCGCCTGATCGCCGAGCCGTGGGACGTGGGCCCAGACGGCCACCACGTCGGCAGCTTTGCCCCCGGCTGGGCCGAGTGGAACGACGGTTTTCGTGACACCGTGCGCGCGTTCTGGCTGGGCCACCCCTGCACGCGCGGCGAGTTGGCCAGCGCCGTGTGCGCCTCGGCCAGCCGGTTTGCGCAGGCCACCCCCACCCGCCACGCGGGCCAACGCCAGCCGATGGCCAGCATCCACCTGCTGACCGCACACGACGGCTTCACGCTGCACGACCTGACCGCCTACCGCGACAAGCACAACCACGCTAACGGCGAAGACAACCGCGACGGCCACGGCCACAACCTGAGCACCAACGCAGGCACCGAAGGCCCCAGCGCCGACGAAGCCGTGCGGCACCGCCGTGCCCTGCTGCAACGCGCGCTGCTGGCCACCCTGTTTTGCGCACAGGGCACGCCACAGTTGCTGGCCGGTGACGAGCTGGGCCACACCCAGCACGGCAACAACAACGCCTACTGCCAGGACAACGACACCACCTGGTTGCACTGGCCCGCC
>JAVBXK010000133.1 GCA_030824555.1 bacterium | reverse complement strand
CCAGCCAGCCCGCAGGTGCCTCCCAAGGCCGTGCAAAGTCGTCGTGGGATGCCTCGTGCGATGGCCCTGGCGACGGCGAGCTGACGTGCGACCTGCTCGTGCTCGGGTCTGGGGCAGGGGGCTTGTCAGCGGCGGTGACGGCTGCGCACCTGGGGCTGAAAGTCATCGTTGCTGAAAAAGACGCCGAGTTCGGCGGCACCACGGCGTGGTCAGGCGGGTGGATGTGGGTGCCCCGCAACCCGTTGGCCGTGGCGGCTGGCATCGTCGAAGACATCGAAACCCCGCTGGCCTACCTGCGCCACGAGCTGGCTGACAAGTTTGATGAAGCCAGGGCCAGGGCGTTTTTGGACAACGGACCGCGCATGGTGGCGTTTTTTCAGCAGCACACCGCCCTGCAGTTCATTGATGGCAACGGTATCCCTGATTTTCATGGCCGTTCTCCCCACGCATCGCTGGGCGGGCGGTCATTGTGTGCTGCAGCTTTTGATGGCTTGAAGCTGGGCAAAGACATGGCCCGCCTGAAGCGCCCCCTGCCCGAAACCACGCTGTGGGGCATGGGCATTGCCTCAGGCGCCGAGCTGCGCCATTTTTTGAACGCCATGCGCAAGCCCGCTTCGTTCTGGTACGTCACCAAACTGGTGTTGCGCCATTGGCGCGACCTGCTGGTGCACGGCCGTGGCATGCGGCTGGTGAACGGCAATGCGCTGGTGGCGGCGCTGGCTGCATCCGCCCTGGCCAAGGGGGTGGACATCCGCACCAGCAGCCCCGCCACCGCGCTCCTGACAGAAGGCGACCGCGTGACCGGCGCCACCCTGAACACACCCGAGGGCAAGGTGGCCGTGCACGCCCGCTGCGGTGTGGTGCTGGCGTGCGGCGGCTTCCCGCACGACACCGACCGCAAGGCAGCCCTGTTGCCCCACGCCCCCACCGGGCGCGAGCACCATTCGGCCGCCAGCCGGGGCAACACCGGCATGGGTCTGCGCCTGGGCGAAATGGCCGGTGGCGTGGTCGATACCGGGCTTGTGCAGGCTGCGGCGCTGGCCCCGGTGTCGCTGGTGCCTCAGGCCGACGGTGGGTTCACCCACTTTCCGCACCTGATCGAGCGGGCCAAGCCCGGTTTGATCGCCGTCACCGCAGATGGCCAGCGCTTCACCAACGAGGCCGACAGCTACCACGACTTCATGCAAGCCCTGCTGAACGCCACGCCGCCCGGCCAACCTGCACAGGTCTGGCTGGTGTGCGACCACGCGTTCATTCGCCACTACGGGTTGGGGGCGGTCAAGCCCGCGCCCATGCCGCTGGGCGGGATGCTGGCCAATGGTTACCTGAAGCGCGGCAGCACTTTGCAGGCGCTTGCGCAGGCGTGCGGCATCGCCCCTCAGGCGCTGGAAGCCACCGTGCACCGCTACAACACCATGGCCCAAACAGGGGTGGATGCCGACTTTGCCAAGGGCGAAACCCCCTACAACCGCATTCAGGGCGACGCCGCAGCCACCCAGGCCGCCGGCCTGCCCAACCCTTGCATGGCACCACTGGCCCAAGGCCCGTTCTACGCCGTGAAGGTGGTGCCCGGCAGCCTGGGCACGTTCGCGGGCCTGAAGGTCAACGCCCACGCCCAGGTGCTCAACACCCAGGGCCAGCCCATTGCCGGGCTGTACGCCGGCGGCAACGACATGAACAGCCTGATGGGTGGTCACTACCCCAGCGGCGGCATCACCCTCGGCCCCGCCATGACCTTTGGGTTTGTGGCGGCACACCATGCAGCTGAATTTAAAGAAAAAACAGGCCTTACCGCTTGATTCAATTCAACAGTTCGCTATCGATTAATTTGCCTGAATATCCGCCGAATACCCTCCCAAATACGCCCTGAATATCCCCTGAACACCTCCGAAACACGTCAAAAAAGGACACGCATGTACTACGAACTCGCCACCATGACCCTGCCGTTTGGCACCGCAGGCCAAGCTGCCCAAAACGTGGCGGCCTACGCATCGGCCCCCGATGCCCAAGGTGAACTGCTGGGCTGCTGGTTCACCGACATCGGGGTGTTGAACCAGATGATCGTGCTGCGCGGTTTTGCCGACCTGGGGGCCCTGCAGGCCGAGCGCCAGCGTGCACAGCTGAGCAGCAAGCCCGCCTCGGGCGAAGGCCCGTGGGGCCCCTTTGGCTGCGGCGACATGTTTCAATCACTTGAACAGCACAGCTACCAAGGCTTCCCGTGGATGAAGCCCGTGCGCCCCAGTGCCGAGAGCGGCATCAGTGGCCCGGTGTACGAAATCCGCACCTACGGCATCAAGACCGGCGGCGTGCAACCCACCATCGATCTGTGGGAACAGTACGTGCCCCCGCGCGAAGCCCTGTCGCCCTGCGTGGTGGCCATGGTGGCACTGGACGGCCCGCTGCGTTTCACCAACATCTGGGCCTACCCCACGCTGGACGCTCGCAGCAAGGCCCGCGCCGACGCGGTGGCCCAAGGCATCTGGCCCCCCAAAGGCGGCCCCGCGCACCTGACCACGGCCATGGTGTCCACCATTGCCCTGCCCACCGCTGTGTCGCCACTGAAGTGAGGGTGTGATGACACCAGCCAGCTACGCCACAAAGTTGCCCCAAGCTGCGGGAGCACGCCAGTTTTCGCTGGCCTACCTGTCGTCGCACCGCTGCACACCGGCCGAGGCCGTTCGCGTGGCCGCTGCCACCGGCTACCAGTTTGTGGGCCTGCGCCTGTGGCCCAACGCTGCCGGGGCACCGCAGCAACACCTGCTGGGCGATCGCCAAGCGCTGCGCGACACCCTGGCCGCGCAGGCCGACACCGGCGTGGGCGTGTTCGACCTGGAAATCATCCGCATCGGCGAACGGTTCGACCCCCACACCTGGGACGCCCTGTACGACGTGGGCGCGGCCCTGAAGGCCAAAGCCATTCTGGTGGCCGGTGACGACCCCGACGAGGTCCGACTGACCGCGAACTACGCTCGACTGTGTGAGGTCATGGCCCCCTACGGCATGACCGCCGACCTGGAATTCATGCCCTGGACGGCTGTGCCCAATGCCAAGGCTGCGCTGCGCGTGGTGACCAATGCAGGCATCCCGGCCAATGCGGGCATTTTGGTGGACGCCCTGCACGTGGGTCGCTCGCACACCACGCTGGCCGACATCCGCGCCATCCCGCGCAGCCTGCTGCACTACGCCCAGATTTGCGATGCCGAGGCTGGCACGCACTTCACCACCGAGCAAATGATCCACACCGCCCGCTGCGAGCGCCTGCTGCCGGGTGATGGAACCATCGACCTGACCGGCCTGATGGCCGCACTGCCCGCCGACCTGCCCATCAGCGTGGAGGTGGTGAATTTCGGCCTGGAGGCCACCCAGCCCCCCGCGCAGTGGGCCGCCACCTGCCTGGCCGCCAGCCTGCCGTATTGCGGGCAAGGCGACGGCGCGCGGGCTTGAGCACCGGCCCACACCCGCGCACCCACACACCCATGCACGGCACATTGGCGGTTCAACCATGTTGATTCCAAGGCACCACCTCTCCCGGCTCCCGTTCTTCTTCGGGGCTCGCTGGTTCAGCAGCGCCTGAGCAGGCGCGGCGCCTGCCCGGTTTTCTTTTCAATTCCTTTTTTCGCCATTGCGCCTGTTGCCGCCCACTGGGTTGACGGCAGGCCCCGTCACGACCTTTTGAGGCACACCCCATGGACTTTTCACTCAACGAAGAACAAAAAATGATGATCGACACCATCCGTCGCTTCATCGCGGAAGAACTGCACCCGCTGGAAGACGCGCTGGAACACACCGGCGCGCTGCCCGAGGCAGATGCCCGCCGCATCCACGCCAAAGCCAAAGAGCTGGGCCTGTATGCGCTGAACATGCCCGCCGAGCTGGGCGGTGGCGGCCTGTCCAACATCGACCGCATCGTTTGCGAAGAGCAGTTTGGTCACACCACCGACATGCTGATCCGCCGCGCGTTTGGCAACGTGTACGAGCCCCTGCTGCACTGCAAGGGCGCACAAATTGACCGCTGGCTCAAGCCCGCCGTGGCCGGTACACGCACCTGCGCCATCACCATCACCGAATCGGGCGCCGGGTCTGACGCGGCAGGCATCAAAACCCACGCCAAGCGCAACGCGCAAGGCCAGTGGGTGCTGAACGGCAGCAAGCACTTCATCAGCGATGGTGAATGGTCTGACTTTTTCCTGGTGTCGGCCAAAACCGGCCAAAAATCGGATGGCACCGGCGGCGGTGCCGGAGAAATCTCCATGTTCATGGTGGACAAAGGCCTGCCCGGCTTCACCGTGGGCAAAGACCAGCAAATGATGGGCCTGCGCGGCACACCGCACCTGGAGCTGTTTTTTGACAACGTGGTGCTGGAAGACGACACGCTGCTGGGCGAGCAGGGTCAGGGCTTCAAGCTGGCCATGGGCGCGCTGAACGTGGTGCGCCTGGCCCAGGTGGGTGCCCGCGCCGTGGGCAAGGCCACGCATGTGTGCGAGCTGATGGTGGCTTACGCCAACGACCGCAAGCAGTTTGGCCAGCGCATTGGCGACTTCCAAATGGTGCAGCAGCAAATTGCCGACAGCGTGATCGAGATCAACGCCGCCCGCTGGATGGTTTACCACGCCGCGTGGATGCTGGACCATGGCATGGATGCCCGCGAGCAGATCGCCATGGTGAAGGTGCATGCAGCCGAAACCCTGGGCCGCGTGGTGGACCGGGCTGTGCAAATTTTTGGTGGCATGGGCTTTTGCAAAGAGCTGCCCATTGAGCGCTATTACCGCGATGCGCGGATTTACCGGATTTTTGACGGCACGTCGGAAATTCACCGGGGGGTGATTGCCAAGGCGGCGATGAAAAAAGGCGCGGTGCTGTTTGACGTGAACCGCTGATTTTTTACCGGGATTCGGGGGGGGCGTTGTGGGGTTGGGTTTGGGCGTTGAACGGAGGCCGCGATGCCGGGGT
>JAVBXK010000081.1 GCA_030824555.1 bacterium | reverse complement strand
CGCATCATGGATGCCGACTTCGCCGCAGAAACAGCCAACCTCAGTCGCAACCAGATCCTCCAGCAGGCTGGCACCGCTATGATCGCTCAGGCCAATCAGGTCCCCCAAAACGTCATGACGCTTCTCCGGTAAGAAGTCGGCCCCCGAATACCCATCACCCACTGAATTTGAATGGTATTTCGGCGTTTCGCAGGTAAATGATCTCTCTGTTTCAGGATCTGAACTGACCTTCAGATGCCCATTTTGGGCACACCCGCTCAGGGTTTGGCACCGCAGTGCTCACCCGGTTCACCCCCATGTGTTCACAGCAGATCGGCCAGCGCCAGCGACACGGCCGCCATGTCGGGCCGATGCGCTGGCGTGGCAGACGCGCAGGCCTGGGCCAGCGCCGCTACCGCAGCGGGCACGGGCTGGTCAGGGGTCAGCAGCGCCAGCAACTCGCTCAGCAAGTGGCCAAATGCCAGTACCTCCAGCGCCTGCAACGCACGGCTGAGGGTGGGCTGGTGCACGGGCAACAAGGTGGCCGCACCAAAGTCGCTCAGCAAGGCATGGCCGCAGTCAGGTTGCCACAGGGTGTTATGGGCGTACAGGTCGCCGTGCATCACGCCGCGCGCATGCAAGTGCGCCACGGCGCTGGCCAGCGTGTGGGCCAGGCGCAGCAGCACGGGGGTGCGCAGTTGCAGGCCGGGTGCGTACACGTCACGCGTGCAGCTGCTCAAGCTGGGTGGTCCGGCCAGGTTCACAAAATCGGGGGGGATGAGCGGCAGCAGCAGGCCGTTCAAGCCGTCGGGGTGCCCTGCCAGCTGAGCCGTGGGTGTGCACAGCGCGGGGTGCTGGCCAGCGGCCACGCAGGCGGCCTGTTCGTGCTCGGGCAGGCCATCGCTGGTGACCGCACCTTTGAACAGCTTGAGCGCCTGATGTTCGCCCGCCTCTGAGGCCCCGCCGTGGCCTGCAGGCAACAGCTCGCGCACCGAATGGATGCGGCCTGACGCACCCTCGCCCAGCAACGGGCCCACTTGCAGGTGCTGCCACAGTACTGTGCGCAAGCTCGGGGTCACTGTCCCTGTGTCTGTGCCGTGGTCGGCACGTTGATCAGCAGGTTTGTCGGCAGGTTTGTTGGCACACCCGGCGGCAGGCTGTGGCCAACCCAGCGGGTTGCCCGACAGTGCCAGCCAGGCCAGGCTGGGCAGCTCGGTCAGCCAACCGGGCAACCGGGTGAAGCGGTTGGCCGACAGGCGGATCAGCGCCAGCCGCTGCGCACCGGCCAGGCTGTCTGGCAGCACAGACAGGCGGTTGCCCGCCAGCATGAGCTTTTGCAGTGCGGGGCGTTGGCCCAGCTCAGGGGGCAGGTGGTGAATGGCGTTGTCGGTCAGCGTGAGCCAACGCAAGCTGGGGGGCAGGCTGGCACCCGGCACATGCTGCAGGCGGCAAGCCTTGAAGCCCACCATTTCCAGCGCCTGACAGTCGCCCAGCACCTCTGGCAGGTGCGTGAAAGGGTTGCCCGAGCAAAACACCACCTTCAGCCGGTGCAGGCGCGGCAGGTCGTGCGGCAGGTGGGCCAACTGGTTGTCGCTGAGGTTGAGCACCTCCAGCGTGTCAGCCAGGCCATACACCTCGGGTGGCAGGTGGGTCAGGCCTGCGCCGTTCAGGTCAAGCCGGCGGGCACCGGTGAGAGCGCCGCTGCGCAGTTGTTCAAGGGTGTGCATGGGGTCGGCATGTTAGGGCACGACCCCAAGCGCCTTGTTCGCCCACTGCGCGGGTCGGCAGCTCAGAGGCTGAGAGTTTTTTGGGCGTGCCCGAGCAACGCACCAAAACACGCCCGATCAAGGCGCAAAGCAAGCCAAACGCTCGGGCTATGGCGCGCATTTGCAACGCCGAGCGGGTGCGTTTTGAGGTGGTGAGCGGGCATGAGCGAAAGACTCTCAGCCTCTCAGTACGGCTTGGCGAAGTTGGCCGCCACGCGCCGGCGCAGGTAGTCGCCCGCGCTGATCGCCGGGTACTTCTTGCCAGGGCCTTCAATGATGGCATCGCGGTCGGCCTGGGCAAAGTAGGCCAGGGTGTAGCGCGAGCCCAGGTACTCGTGGGGCAGCGGGCAGCGCACACGATGGAAGTTGGAGGGCAGCTGATCGTCGCTCCAGCGCATCAACATGTCACCGATGTTGCAGGTGATGGCGGCGTTGTCGGGCTCCACGGTGGACCAGGCCTGGCCGTCCATTTCCTTGCCAGGACACACCTGCAGCCCGCCCTGCCCCGCACGCTGGAACAGCAGCGTCAGGCAGTCGAAATCGGTGTGGGCACCGGCGCGCCACACGCCTGGCTGACCCAGGGTGGCGGGGTCAACCGGGTAGTAATGCAGCAGGCGCAAGGTGCTTTGGTACTCGGGGCTGTCGGGGTTGTGGGCGCGGGTGAAAAACTCGGGGTCAAAGCCCAGCTTGTGTGCAAAGCACGACAGCACCTTCATGTCCAGCGCCCAGCATTCGCGTTCGAAGGCCAATGTGTCTGCCTGAAAGTGTGGCAACTCGGCCTCGGTGGGCCACAGTCCCGCCATGTGGGGGCGGGTGATCTGGTAAGACTCTTTCTGGTCTGGCGTACCGGTTGACGGGCGCACTTGCGCCTTGCTTTCCCAGCCCACGTTCAAGGCCTTGTTGTGCGGGTACTGCCCCTTCACGGCATGGGGCAGGTCGAAAAAGCGGGCGGAGGTTTCAAACGCATGGTCAACCATGGCCTGCGGGATGCCATGGTTGACGATCTGGAAAAAGCCCACCTCTACCGAGGCGTTCCAAAGCTGGTCGGCAATGTCGGCCTTGCGGCGCTCGAAATCGGACAGGTCGATGCGGCGCACCTCGCGGGCGGTGCTTTCGGAGCCCACGGCCCCCATGCGGGATTCTTTGTTGAGTTCGGCCAGTTTGTAGGCAGCAGCATTCATGCGTTTCTCCTGAAAAGTACAGACAACGGGTGGTGGTCATGGCCTGCCGCACCGGCCCGCGTGCCCAAGGCATTCAGGTACACGCAAAGGGCATTGCGCTGCACTTGCTGCCCCGGCACGCAGGCCACCCCCAAGGGGTGTGCTGGCACAGGCACATCAAGAGCAATTCCCAGCCAACCCGCGCTTCGTCTTTGACAGCCGGGGGTTGGATGAACGCTTCTACTCTCGGGGCACGCAGCAAGCAGGTTTCGGGCCACCTGCAAGCGCACTGCACAAACCACCACCCAGCCACTCTGGCGCACCGCTTCCGTGCAAACCGGATGGAAACTGTGCCCGCTGCCTGGCATGGAACCTGCTGATTCGCTGAGACGAGAGTAGAAGCGTTCAGCCTGGTGCAGTGGCGCACCCGCCCGGAAATTGCTCTTGTGAGTACCCGTTGTATCGGCACATCCGCCGACGCAGCGGGATTGACTTGCACCCTTCTTTCCGGAGCTTTTCCATGCAACGCCGTTCTTTTTTGGCCCGCACCGCAGCGCTGAGTGCAGCCGCTTCCGTCCCTTACGCCACGTCCACAGCTTGGGCGCAGCCCGGCACCGGCCTGGTGCCCATCCGCTTCACGCTGGACTTTCGCATCACCAGCCAAACCGCACCGTTTCTGGTGGCGCTGAACAAGGGCTACTACCGCGACGAAGGGCTGGACGTGCGGGTGGACCCCGGCGCAGGCTCCGTGGCATCCATCACCCGTGTGGCCACCGGGGCGTACCAGATGGGGCTGGGCGACATCAGTTCGCTGATTGAATTCCAGTCGGCAACGCCCGGGACGCCTGTGGTGCAGGCCGTGTACCAGTATTACAACCGTGCGCCGTTCGTCATCATCGGCCGCAAGGATCGGGGCATCACCACCGATTTCCGCAGCCTGGCTGGCAAAAAAGTGGCCGCTGCTGCGGTGGAATCGACCCGCCGGGCCTGGCCCATGGTGGCGCGCAAACTGAAGCTGAAACCAGACCACTTCACCTGGGTCACGACCGACTTCGCATCACGCGACAACGTGGTGGTGCGTGGCGATGTGGACGGGGCCACCTATTTCCACGACTCGGCCGTGTCGCTGTTTGCCCGCATGAAAACAGACGAGCTGTCGGTGCTGCGTTACGACGAAGCGGGTGTGAACCTGTATGGCAATGCCATTCTGGCCAGCAACGCCATGATCACGCAGCAACCGGCTGCCGTGGCGGGCTTTTTGCGCGCCACCAACCGCGCCATTCAGGACTGTCTGGCCGACCCCGCCCAGGCCGTGGCCGCCACGCTGGCACGCGAAACCATTTTGAACGGCACGGTGGAGCTGGACCGCTGGCGCATCACCAGCCAATACCTGGCCGCGCCCGACACCCGCAGCCACGGCTTGGGTGATGTGCTGAAACGCACGCTGGAGCAGCAGCTGGACGACGTGACCGCCGTGTTTGGCTTGAAAGCCCCGCCCAGTGTGGAAGGCGTGTTCAACCGGGCCATGCTGCCCACGGCGGCCGAGCGCAAGGTGGTGGCATGAGCCAGGACCCGTCGTCCGTCAACAGCTTGCCCGCCGAAACCCCATTGGCAGAACGGGACACGCTGTACCTGCGCCAAGCCATCGACTGGTCGCGTGTGGCCCGTGAGCGGGGCAATCGGCCGTTCGGCGCGGTGGTGGTGTCGGCTGACGGACAGGTGCTGTCCGAAGCCTGGAACAACACAGGGGAAACCGGCGATTGCACCGGCCACGCCGAAACCACGGCCATACGGCAACTGGCGGGCAAGGCCGACCGGGCCACGCTGGCACAGGCCACGCTGTACTCGTCTGCCGAGCCCTGTGTGATGTGCGCCGGGGCCATTTTCTGGTCCAACATCGGGCGGGTGGTGTTCGGCATCGATGCGGTTCGGCTGCGCGTGTTCCGGGGCGAGCGGCCCGAGCAGCGCGATGCCGAACTGTCGTGCCGCGATGTGTTTGCGGCCTCGCCCCACCCTATCGACTGTGTGGGCCCCGCGCTGATCAGCGAATCGAGCGCGCCGCATGAAGGGTTCTGGCTGACCTGAACAGCGATTGACACCGTAAATTATTAAAAATAATAGCTGAAAGTTCAATGATTGAATGCGTAGAATGCATTTTTATTCATGAATTTCAGCTGTACATGCCACCCACCGCCTTCAGCGCAGCTGCCGACCGCAACAAAGCGCACATCCTGACCACGCTTCAAACCGTGCTGCCGCCGCAGGGCAGCGCGCTGGAAGTGGCATCCGGCACCGGCCAGCATGTGGCGTGGTTTGCAGCCGGTCTGCCCGGCTGGACGTGGCAACCCACCGACGCACGGCCAGAGGCGCTGGCATCCATTGCCGCCTACACCGGGCAAAGCCCTCATGAGGAAACGCCGGGCCGTTCCCAAGTTTCCTCATCCCCCTCGGGGGGCCTGACGCAAGGCGGCAGGTTTGGGGGCACTCATGAGGAAACGCCGGGCCGCTCCCAAGTTTCCTCATCCCCCTCGGGGGGCCTGACGCAAGGCGGCAGGTTTGGGGGCACGCTCGCCAACGTGCACCCGCCCCTGCTGCTGGACGTGATGGCCCCGCAGTGGCTGCCTGCCGACCAGCAGTTTGACCTGATTTACTGCGCCAACATGCTGCACATTGCCCCGTGGCCGGTGTGCGCCGCGCTGATGGCAGGCAGCGCCAGGCACCTGGCACCCGGTGGCGTGCTGGTCACCTATGGACCTTACCTGGAAGACGGTGTGCCCACGTCCCCCGGCAACCTGGCGTTCGATGTCAGCCTGCGCACCGACAACCCGGCCTGGGGCATACGCCGCCGGGAAGATGTGGAAGCCGCAGCCGCACAGGCGGGTTTGCACCTGCGCCAACGCCACGCCATGCCCGCGAACAACCTGTTGCTGGTGTGGGCGGCCTGATAATCCGCGCCCATGAACGCAACCCTCACTTTGTTTCCGCTGGGCTGGCAGCACTACCTGCTGGGCGGCCTGCTGATCGGCACCGGTGTGGCCCTGCTGTATGTGCTGACAGGGCGCATCGGCGGCATGAGCACGGTGTTTTCGTCGAGCTGGTCTTTCGTGGTGAACCAACCGTTTTTCCAGCAGCCCCGGTTTGTGGGCTCGCGTGGCTGGCGGCTGGTGTACGCACTGGGCCTGGTGCTGGGGGCTGCCGCGTGGTGGCTGGGGCTGGCTGGCGGTGCGCCACAGTCCACCGGCTTGCCCGTGTGGCAACTGGTGGTGGGCGGGTTCTTTGTGGGCTACGGTGCGCGGCTGGGCAATGGCTGCACGTCGGGCCACGGCATTTGCGGGCTGGGCTCGTTGCAACTGCCGTCGCTGTTTGCCGTGCTGACCTTCATGGCCACGGCCTTCATCACAGCCAACCTGTTTGCATGGGTCGCGGCTGGGGGGCAAGCATGAACACCTCCACACCACAACCGGCAGCCAGCCCGGTGCCCGCTGCGCCCCACCCCTTGGCCAAAGGCCTGGTCACGCTGCTGGCCGGTGCGTTGTTCGGTTTGGGCCTGTCGGTCTCCACCATGATCAACCCACAGGTGGTGCTGAGCTTTCTGCGCTTTCAGGACTGGGGGCTGATGCTGGTCATGGGTGGCGCCGTGGTGATCACGCTGCTGGCCTACAAGCTGGCACCACGCCTGATGAAACAGCCCGTGCTGGACGACCACTTTCACACCCACCCCAGCGTCTGGAACCGCGACACCGCCGTGGGCGCTGCGCTGTTTGGCGTAGGCTGGGGCCTGTGCGGCGTGTGCCCCGGTCCCGCCATCGCGGGCCTGGGCGCTGGCAACCTGGACTTGCTGTGGGCGCTGGCCGGCATCGGTGCCGGGGCACTGGTGCAAGGCTGGCGGGCAAACAGCTGAACGCGGCCCACCGCCCAACCACCGCAACCCACATGACCCCCACCACGCTTCACCCGAGCCAGGCTTGCGCCACAGGCCCCGCAGGGGGTCAACTGTTGGCTGGGCTCGCAGCTGGTTGTCGGGGCTGGATGCACACTGGCTTGACCTCCCGCTCTGAAAAGGGGCTGCCGATCGCTTGGCTGTGGGCATGGCTGCGGGCCTGTTGGGTGGTCTGCCTGTGCCTGCCGGGCAGCTTCATGGCAGCGCATGCCGCAGAAGTGGCGGTGGCCGAGTGCTCGGTCCCCAACCGGGGGCTGGCCTTGGCGAGCACCCTGTTCACGTGGCTGGACCCCACCGGACAAGCCACGTCTGTGGATGCCAGAAAAAAATTGGCCAAAGGGGCCTTCACCGCAAGCAGCACAGACGATGTCAGCTATGGTTTCATAAGTGGCGCATTGTGGGCGCGCGTGGAACTGCCCCCCGTTGACAGCAACTGCTACACCCTGCTGGTGCTGGAGCAGCCCCGCGTGCTGCGTGTCGACGTGTTCGACCCCACCACCGATGGACCACGCAGCATCCTGGCCATGGGTGCCGCGCTGCCCTTCAACGAGCGGGCGCTGCCGCACCGTTTCCCCAGCGTGCGTCTGTTTCGCACCCCGAGTGAGCCGCTGGAACTGCTGCTGCGCGTGCAGTCACATGCGTCGGTGCAATTGCCGTTCGTGCTGCACACCGAGGCCAGCCTGTACGCCAATGCCTACAGCGAGCAGGCGGGCATGGGCATTTTTTACGGCGTGGTGCTGGCGCTGGTGCTTTACAACCTGTCGATGCTGATCGGCGTGCGCGACCGCACCTACCTGGCTGCGGTGGCGTACCTGACCGCATTGGGCATGTTCACGCTCGGGTTCATGGGCCACGGTGCGCAGTGGCTGTGGACCGATTCGCCGCTGTGGCAAGCCAACGGCCTGGCGGTGCTGATCGCGGCGCTGCTGGCGTCTGCACTGGTGTTTGTCAGCAGCTTTTTGGACCTGCGCCATCACATGCCCCGGCTGGACCGGGCCATGTGGGCACTGGCGGGCCTGCAAACGGCGTTGGGTCTGGCGGGCCTGGCCGGGTGGGTGCAACCGGCCATACAGATACTGGCCGTGTCGTCGCTGGCGGCGGGGGCCATGGTCACGGCTGCGGGGGTGGCGTGTGTGCGCAGCGGCTCGCGCCCGGCGCGCGTGTTTTTGCTGTCATGGGCGTTGCTGATTCTGTTTGGCATCACCATTCCGCTGTCGTCGTTCGGGTTGCTGCCCCGCACCCTGTTCGGTGAATACGGCATGCAGGTGGGCTCGGCCGCGCAGATGCTGGTGCTGTCGTTTGCGCTCATTTACCGCGTCAACCTGATGCGCACCGAGCAGATCGTGCTGGAGCGCGAAGCCGAACGCCGCGCCAGCCGAGAGCACCTGGCAGTGAGCCTGCAGGCCAGCCTGGACGAGCGCAACACCATCCTCGACAACTCGCTGGTGGCCATTGCCTTCCTGAACCTGAAGGGCCGCCTGGTGTGGGGCAACCTGGCGTTGTACGAGATGTTCCGCCTGCCGCAGGGCACGGGCACGGGCGAGTCGCTGGAGGCGTTCTACCTGTCGCGCGAGGCCTACCTTGAAATGGGCGGCATCGTCACAGAAGCCATTGCACGCGGCGACAGTTTTGAGTGCGAACGGCAAATGCGCCGACAAGACGGCACGCTGTTCTGGGCATCCATTTCAGGGCGGGCGGTCAACCGCAACGACGTGTCGCGCGGCACGGTGTGGAGCGTGGCCGACATCACACACCGTCGCCTGGCGGAAGAAGACATCCGCGCCTCGCTGGCCCGCCAGCAAGAGCTGAACCAGCTGAAAACCCGCTTCGTGTCGATGGCTTCGCATGAATTCCGCACGCCACTGGCGACCATCCTGTCGTCGGCCGAACTGCTGCAGGTCTACCACGACAGGCTGGACCCCGAGGAACGCGCAGCGACGCTCACGAGCGTGGAAACTGCCGTGAAACGCATGACGCGCATGCTGGACGACGTGCTGGTCATCGGCAAAGGCGATGTCGTCACCAACGGGTGCAGTCCACAGCCCCTGGCCCTGGCCCGCTGGTGCGAGCGCCTGATCCGCGAGGTGAGCGAGGCCACGCCCGTGGTGCAAGGCACGCGCCCGCACATCAGGCTCGATGCCCCGCCCGACGAATGCCTGCTGGACGAAACCCTGTTGCACCACATGGTGGGCAACTTGCTGTCCAACGCCATCAAATACTCGCCGCAGGGCGGCGACGTGCTGCTGCGCGTGACGCTTGAGCCTGATGCGGTGCGGTTCGAAGTGTCAGACAATGGCATCGGCATCCAGGCACCCGACATGAAGCGCCTGTTCGAAACCTTCTACCGCGCCAGCAACGTGGGCCAGATTTCAGGCACAGGCCTGGGCCTGGCCATCGTGAAGCGGGCGGTGGACCAGCACGGCGGCACCATCAGCGTGCGCAGCGAGGCGGGCGTGGGCACGTGCTTCACCATCGTCATCCCGCAGCCCGACGGCAGCGAGGCAGCAGCCCCGGCACCGACAGCGCTGGTCGACTCGGCCACCGCGCCATCCACCACACCACCCACACACCCAACGGACACACCATGAAAGCCATCTGGAACAACGTCGTCATTGCCGACAGCCCCACCACCGTGGTGCTGGAAGGCAACCACTATTTCCCTGAAAGCAGCCTGAACCGCGACTACGTGACCTTCAGCAACCACCGCACCACCTGCCCCTGGAAGGGCCAGGCCAACTACTACTCGCTGCTGGTCAATGGCGAACTCAACCCCGACGCCGCGTGGTACTACGCCGACCCCAAGCGCGAAGCCGAAGAAATCAAGGGCCATGTGGCCTTCTGGAAAGGCGTGAAGATCGAGGCGTGAGATGAAACACCCCTCACGCTCACTTCATTCGCTGCCCCCCAAGGGAGCTGTCAGCACCTTCGGAACGGCCGGGCGGTACTGACATGACGCAGCCCCCAGCCACCGCACCGTCCAAGTCAGCCACGCCATTCAGGCGGCGGCTGTACACCGTCATTTTTGAAGCCGACACCCGCGCGGGCAAACTGTTCGACGAGGTGCTGATCGCAGCCATCCTGCTGTCGTTGGCCGTGGTGGTGCTGGACAGCGTGGAAGCAGTCTCCGCCCGGCACACGCAAACACTGACCGTGCTGGAATGGGGCTTCACACTGCTGTTCACCGCCGAGTACCTGGCCAGGCTGTGGTGCGCCCCCAACCCTTGGGGCTATGCCCGCAGCTTCTTCGGCGTGGTGGACCTGCTGGCCATTTCGCCCACCTACCTGGCGCTTTTTTTCCCGGAGCTGCACGCGCTGATCGACGTGCGGGTGCTGCGCCTCATCCGCGTGTTCCGGGTGTTCAAGCTCACGCACTACCTGGCCGAGTTCACCCACCTGGGCAAGGCTTTGCAGGCCAGCGTGCGCAAGATACTGGTGTTTCTGACCGTGGTGCTGATGGTGGTGCTGGTCATGGGCACGCTGATGTACGTGGTGGAGGGCCCTGCCAACGGCTACACCAGCATCCCCGTGGGGGTGTACTGGGCCATCACCACGGTCACCACCGTGGGGTTTGGCGACATCACCCCCAAAACAGACCTGGGCCGCGCGCTGGCCTCTGTGATGATGCTGATGGGCTGGGGCGTGCTGGCCGTGCCCACAGGCATCGTCACCGCTGAAATGGTGGGCCACCGGGCTGCGCCAGGGCGCGTCACCACCCGCTCGTGCACCCACTGCCTGGCAGAGGGGTTGGCGGCAGAAGACCGCTACTGCCGCCACTGCGGCACAGCCCTGCCCGAATACCTGCGCGATCCGGGTCATTGAGCGCCCCACACCCGACACCATGACGGCACTGCCCACGCCGGTGCTGGCGCACTGGCATCACCACACTGACAAGGCCCCGACGCGCCGTCCCCAAATTGCGACACCATATTTCAATCAAAATTGGCACTTTGCGCTTATTCATAAAGCGTAAGCAGCTATCAATTGAATAACACACCCATTCCATCACACCCTCCCACTGGCCCCGCCACACCCGACGATGGGCCCATGCCGCCGGACCATGGGCACGTTTTGTGCTGCGAACCCGCCATGTCCCAAGCCACCCTGGCCACCGAGCCACACACCCCGTTCGAAGACGCACAGGCCGTGTTCACCGGCACGCTGTTCGTGTCGCTGGCACTCATCCTGTACGGGCAGGCGGGGCTCATCACCGGCGGCACGGCGGGGGTGGCTTTTGTGCTGCACCACCTCACGGGCATCAGCTTCGGCAAGCTGTTTTTCGCGGTCAACCTGCCTTTCTACGGCTTTGCCTGGAAGCGCATGGGCCGGGAATTCACGCTCAAAACCCTGGGCGCGGTCACGCTGCTGGCCGCGTTGACCGAGTGGTCGCCCGCGTTGTTTGCGGTGGAGCGGCTGCACCCGGCCTATGCCGCCATGCTGGGCGGTCTGCTGCTGGGCGCGGGCTGCCTGTTTCTGGCCCGCCACCGCGCCAGCCTGGGGGGTGCCACGGTGGTCTCGCTGTACCTGCAGCAAACGCGGGGCTGGCGGGCAGGCAAGGTGCAGATGGTGATGGACATCGGGGTGCTGGCCCTGGCCGCCGTGCTGCTGCCGCTGCCGCAGGCGCTGTACTCGGTGCTGGGCGCGGTGGTGATGAGCCTGTTCCTGGCCATCAACCACCGACCCGGACGCTACACCGGGAGCTGAACCCAGCCTGGTGCGTCCCCAGGTGCGCCCGCCTGGTGCCGCCGCCAAACGAAAAACAGCTGCGTTTGCCCCTAACATGTCGGTCTGACCACAACCCTATGGAGGCCAACATGGCAAAAGGCGATCAGCGCAACGAAAAAATGGCAAAGAAACCCAAAAAAGACACCTCGGCACCCAAGGGGCCCGTGTCTTCTGACCGGCCCATGGCCCCCATGACGTCGGTACTGCCCAAAGGCAAGCTGAAAAACAAACCTGGCGCGTGACAGCCAGTACGGCCACCTGCGCAGTCCTGCAGGTGGCCCCCTGCCATGGTGTGGCAGGTACCGGGCCGCAGCGGCCCAGACACAGCGACAAGCAGGCCTGGCAACGGCCCACACAACGCCCGTGTCAACAGGTGGCACCTGTTTCATTCAGCAATGCGCCCCAGCTGGTTCAAATGCTTTGAATGATGCGATGAAAGCGCCCGACTGCGCGCATGGCCACCAGGGTGCAACATAGGCACCACCTTACCGGCCCACTTCATGCAACGTCGCACCGCCCTTCACACCGCAGCCGCCATCGGCGCCACATTTGCCATGTCACCACTTACATCTGTTGCCACCGGCCCAGCCAACCCCCACACGCCATCGGGTGGCAGCAGCCCATTGATCCAGCCAGCAGCCAGCCTGGCCCACCTGCCAGAACTGAAGCCCAGCCCGCGCATGCCTGTGCTGTTCGTAGGCCATGGCAGCCCCATGAACGTGATCGAAGACACCCGCTGGCGCAGGGGCTGGCAGGCACTGGGCCAGCAATTTGGCAACGGCCCTGGGGCCAAGTACCCCAAACCGCAATTGATTTTGGCCATTTCAGCCCACTGGATCACACGCGGCTGGCAAATCACCGGCATGGCAAAACCCGCCACCATCCACGACTTTGGCGGCTTCCCGCAGGCGCTGTTCGACATGCAGTACCCCGCACCGGGCTGGCCTGCCGTGGCTGACGGCATCAGCGCGGCACTGCGCAACCCGCCCGTTGACGTGGACGAGCACCAGTGGGGCCTGGACCACGGCACCTGGGGCGTGCTGCAACCCATGTTCCCGGCGGCTGACATCCCGGTCATGCAGCTCAGCATGGACTACAGCCGCCCACCGGCAGAGCACCTGGCACTGGGCCAGCAATTGCGGGCCCTGCGCGAGCAAGGCGTGCTGATTTTGGGCAGCGGCAACACGGTGCACAACCTGCGCGCGATGGCCCGCACGGCGGCTGACAACCAGGCATTCGACTGGGCCATTGAATTCGACGACTTCACTGCGAAGCACATCAGCAGCGGCAACCATGCCGAGCTGGCCAACTTTCTGGCACTGGGCAACGTGGCCAAAATGGCCCACCCCACGCACGACCACTTTCTGCCGCTGCTGCACGCAGCCGGTGCGGTGCACGACGGCGAAACCCCGCACTTCTTCAACGAAGGGTTTCAGATGGCGGCCATTGCCATGCGCTCGGTGGTGTGGGGCTGACGCGGGATTTCGCCTCCGCTCGCGACGACACAACAGGTGGGACCACGGTCCCATGGAAAACAATGATCACATCCGCCATGCGCAAGCTTGCAACAATTGGATGTCGGTAAGTCGTTCGGCAAATGCCTCACAGCTGCGAGGGCCTCTTTGCAAGTGGGATTGAATACCAAAGACTTTATCCATGTGGAATTAACAAAATTCACAAATTCAAGGCAGTTGAACTGCCTGCTCGATCAACTCCAGGGAAGAACTGATGGTTCTTTCAAAACGTATTGGACCACAGGGCTTGGGGAGAATGAATGCATGAACAGAGCCTTCAACAACATCATCATATTCCGCAAAATATGTTAATCCATTCAGGTCTACACCAGAATACACATGGTACTTGATTGCAACCGAGTCCCCATAATCTATAATTTGAAGAAGACGTGGCATTTTCCATACTCCACGGCCTAAAGCAACATCCATCCACTTATAGCGATACACAGCAGAACTGGCATATAACACAATGAGTACATTGTGTTCCCAGTCAATTTTTCCAGCACCAGCACACATCTCTGTCCACATCGTTCGAGCCGTGGCTGTATATGATGATTTTGAAAATTCGCAAAATTTTAACAGCATGGCATCATCACGAACAATCAATTCTCCACACGGTTTGCCGGCATCATCTTCAAAGCAGACTTCAACTGGTGGATTTTTATATTGAAAACGTTTATTTTTAAAATTACCTGCATCGACAATAATCGGGTATTGGGTATCAGTTTGAGCTGGGGTAGTGCAATAGTCGATACCTCCGCCACAACCCATCAGGACAAGGACAGACATGAATGAAATGGATTTTAAATATTGAAGCATTATTTTCCCCATGATTTAACAAGCGGAGAATGATAGAACTGAGTAGGACAAATTACCCGCCATCGAAGGCGGTGGGTAATTTGTCCAAAGTGATTGAATCAGAACCGCAATGCCTTGAACACACTGGTTGTGTTACAAAACTGTGGAGGTGTCAGGGGTGAGCACGCTTTGGCCGTGACGTTGTAATACGTCGTGTTTCCCGGCGTGGCAAGGAAGTTTGATACGTCGTTAACAGTTGCGGTAGGCACCGCTGATTTGAGCAGCGCATAAACCCCAGCAACATGAGGGGTTGACATTGATGTACCCTCCAGTACAACACTTGCATTCTTTGAGGGGTCATAGGCCAATGCAGAGCGTACACCGGCATTGATTTCACCACCTGGAGCCAAAAATATATATTCACCAGGCCACAACTCAGGCACAACCCTGTTTGCATATTCTGGCATTGACAATCCTTGAAGTGTGTTGTCAACCGCCCCAACTTTGATGACATTTGGCACCGCAGCAGGGATATGCATCATACTGTAGTTATTGTTAGCAGCACCAGTATTAGGGTTGACATTGTCATTTCCCATTGCCGCAACCACCGGAATACCATTGTATTTCAGTCTATTCACGGCAGTTTGCAGAGGTACACGCAGTGTTTGAACCGAAGTAGGAGCGGTCTCTGTCCAATTATTTGGATATCCAACACCCACTCCTCCCAAGCTCATATTAACCACGTATCGCTGAATTGGCACTGGTGAAATATTTATATCTGAAAAATATTGCGCCACAAATTCCAACGCTGCAAGCAGATCAGATATATTAATACCCCCATTAATACCCAATAATTCCTTCCCTAGGATTTTTGAAAAAATATTAATAGAAATCAAATCTACATCTGGTGCCACACCTTTCAACATGGGAGGGATCATCTCGGCTGATGCTATCCCTGCAGCGATTCCCGCAACATGGGTGCCATGGCTGCAATACCGTTTTTTAAACTCTTCAGTTGGACATTCAGAGGATGGCAGTGGGCCACCAGCATTGGTAACTGGGTTTGAACAGTTGGATTGGTACACAGTGCCATCAATCGTTCCACTCGTTTGAAAGCAGGCTCCGGCCACCACTTTGCTGCTGCCGTTGGCTTTTTTGAACATGACGTGTTCTTTTTCAATGCCGGTGTCAAACACGATGATGGTTTGCCCTGTTCCCAGATAATTGGGAACCCAAAAACGGGACTCCAAATTCATGGCTTTGGTGGATATTGCCAAACTGGGTTGAAATAACGCCCTATTCAACACCACACCGCTCAGCCGGGCATCTTTTGTGCGGACCAGTTTTTGCAAATCGGCCGCACTCAACGTGACGCTGGTGCCACCCAACGTGGTAAATGGCCTGGCCGGTTTTTTCAGCGTGGCACCGGCCAGCACTTCATCCAGCATGCGTTGCTGGGCGCGGGTTTGCGCCAGGCGCGTGGCGTTGCTGCTGTGGCCTGCGGCAAAGGGCATGCGCAGTTGCACGATCACGTCGGCCCAGCCCGTTTTGCTGGCCGTCTCCAGCGCAGCGGGGTCCATCGTGAACGCTGCTGGGTCTTGGTGGCCAACCGGCTTGATGGCCAGCACGTCGGGGTTGCGCGCCAGTTCGTGCAGCGCACGGCGGTCGGCTTTGAGGGTGATGCGCCCCTGGGTGGGGGCAGCTTGCTGGTCAATCAACGCCAGCTGGGCATCGGCACGGGCGTATGCGCCACTTGCCGCGCCCAGGCCCAGCTTTTCAAGCACGCGCTGGGCTTTGCTTTGAGCGGCTTGTTGCAGGGCTGTGCTGGTCAGCACCAGTTTGGCTTGCCCGGTTTTGGGGTCGATGTCGTGCTCGGCCCCTTCCACATCCAGTGTGACATCCACCATAGCAAAGCCTTGCTTGTTGAGTTGGACATCGATGGCGGCCAAGCTGCCATCCAGGTCGGGCAGCAGGATGTTACGGTGCCAGTCGTCCCCGGGGTTTACCGTCAGGGCCAGCGGGCTTTGTTGCAGCAGCTCCAGCCCTTTGTAGGTGACCAGCATGTCCATGCTGCCCAGGGGGCTGATGTGGCGTGCCTCGGGCAGTGCCTCGTCCCCCAGCGCGGCCAACAAGGCCTTGGCGTTGGTTTGGGTTTGCTGTTGGATGCTGGCGCTGCGTTCGCTCAGCTCTTTCAGGTCGGGGTGAACCAGCGTTACCCGCACAGGCACACTGCCCTGCGCCTGCGCAGTGACGCGCAATGCGGCCATGGTGGGCGGATCGATGTCAGTGGCTTGCGCTGGGGTTTGCAGGCAGCTCAGTGCCAGCAAGGCGCTGGCTGCGGCTACGGTGGTCAGGCGACGTGGAAACGTGCGGGGGGGGTGAAGAACATGGGAAATCCTCTCTGCTGTATTGTGGAAGCGCTGCTGCAGCCATGGGTCGTAACAGCGGGCTTCAGTATGCTTCTTCGCCCAAATGGCTTCAATCTCAACTCAGGAGGGGCGTGGTAAATAGCCCAAGCTCCCCCAAATGGGGGATGTTGCCTGCGCAAAACATCTGGCAGAATCGCCCGCCTTTTGCTCGGGAGCCCTGCTCATGCACCCAACTACATGGGCTCAATTGGGCCGTTGAGGGCCGTGCACAGCGTGCATTCGGTGGTGTGGGGCTGACGGCAGCCCTCAGAACAAGTCACCCTGCCCGCGCAGCGCTGCGGGCCGGAAGCGAGACACGTCCAGCGGTTCACGGCTGCGGTGGTAGCCCAGCCGGTCGCAGGTTTTCACGAACCGCTGGTGAATCAGGTCGGCCCAGATGCCCTGGCCCCGCATGCGGGTGGCAAAGTGGGCATCGTAGTCTTTGCCACCGCGCAGGTCTTGCATGCGCGCCATGACGCGGGCGGCCCGGTCGGGGTAATGCAACGCCAGCCAGTCACGAAACATCGGGGCCAACTCCCACGGCAGGCGCAGCACTTGGTAGAACGCACGGCGCGCACCGGCATCCCACGCGGCGGCCAGCACCTGCTCCATGTCGTCGTTGATGAACGGGATTTGTGGCGACACGCTCACCCCCACGGGCACACCGGCCTCGGCCAGGGTGCGGACGGTGCGCAGCCGCCTGTGTGGCGCGGCAGCGCGGGGCTCCAGCACCCTCGCCAGCTTGCTGTCCAGCGTGGTGACGGTGACGTAAACCGCTGCCAGCCCCTGTGCGCCCATGGGGGCCAGCAGGTCAAGGTCGCGCTCCACGCCGCTGCCTTTGGTGACCATGGCCAGCGGGTGCCTGGCGGTGGCCAGCACCGCCAGCACGGCACGGGTCAGCCGCAGTTCGCGCTCGATGGGCTGGTAGGCATCGGTCACGGTGCCAATGGCCAGCAGGTCGGGCCGGTAGCTGGCGGCAAGCAACTCGTTGCACAGCACCTCGGCCACGTTGCGCTTGGCGACTAGCTTGGTTTCAAAGTCCAGCCCCGGCGACAGGTTGAGGTAGCTGTGGGTGGGCCGCGCGTAGCAATACACGCAACCGTGCTCGCACCCCCGGTAGGGGTTGAGGCCCAGGGTGAAGCCGATGTCGGGCGAGTCGTTGCGTGTGATGGCCGTTTTGGCATCTTCCCAGCTGACGTGGGTGGCGGGCGCTGGCGCTGCGCCGTGCCCCTGTGCCTGGTCTTCGGCCGATCCCCAACCGTCGTCGAAGGCGGTGCGCACGTCACGCTCGAAGCGGTGCGGCTGGCTTTGTGCCAACCCTCGGCCTTTGATGGCATGTAACGGCAGGTGTAAGTTGGGCATAAACACTGTTTATTTAAACAGTGTTTATAACCTATAACCTATAACCTATAACCTGAAACGTGGCGGCCGTCAGCCCTGTCTACTCGAACCCATACAACGCGGTGGGGTTGGTCACCCGCACCTGGTGTAACACGGGCTCGCTCACCCACTGTTCCAAGGCTTGGGCAAGCTGGGGGTAGTGGGCGTGTTCTTCGTGGTTGGTGCAGGGCCAGTCGCTGCCCCACAGCAGTTGGGTAGGCCCCAGTTCGGCCTGCCACAGGCGGGCCAGCTGGGTGGCATCGCGCCCGGCCAGCCGGTACACACCGCTGAGCTTCACGTGCACGGAGCTTGTGCGCGCCCGTTGAACGGCAGCCTGCACGGTGAGGTCTTGCGCCGACACCCGGTCGGGCTTGCCCATGTGGTCCAGCACCACGGGCAGGTGTGCTGGCAACCAGGCCAGCACCTGGGGCAAGGCCCCCACATCGGTGTGCAGCTCCACGTGCCAACCCAGAACGGCCAGGGCGTCCCACAGCGCGTGCGCACTGGCCCATGGCTCTGCGGCATGTGAACGCCCTGCCAGGTTGAGCCGTATGCCCCGCACGCCAGCGTCGTGCATGCGCCGCAACTCGGCCACCGTCACATCGGGCGGTACCACCGCCACGCCACGCAGGGTGTCGGGGTGGGCCCGAAGCGTTTGAAGCAACAGGTGGTTGTTTGCCCCCAAAAAACTGGTTTGCACCAGCACACCGCGCCCCACGCCAGCTGCTTGAGCTTTTGCCTGCCACATGGCCAGCGTGGCGTCGTAGCTGGGCACATAGCGGGCACCGGGCAACCCCACCCCGGCTTGAAAGACGTGAAAGTGAGTGTCGATCGCAGTGTCAGCCATGTTTGACAGATGTGGGGGCATGCTTTAGATTATAGTCCTCTAGATGACTAGATCAAATTCATGCCACACGCCAACCTGACCACCACAGACACGCCCCCTCCCGGCCAAAGCCGGTACGGCTGGCTGGCTGGTACGTTGCGCAGCCGCATCCTGCAAGGCGAATGGGCACCGGGCGATGCCATTCCACCCGAAGCCGTGCTGGCCAAAACCTGCGGTGTGGCGCTGGGCACCATGCGCCAGGCGCTGTCTTTGCTGGTTTCAGAGGGTTTGCTGGAGCGCCGCCACGGCAAGGGCACATTCGTGACATCGGGGCTGGGGGGCGCGTCGATGATGCGGTTCTTCCGCTTTCGCACCAGTGGCGAGCTGCAGGCCACACCGCGTTCACACATCCTGAGCAGGCAAGTTCGGCTGGCGTCTGAAGACGAGGCCGAAGGCCTGGCCCTGCCCCCTGGCAGCAGCGTGCTGGCGCTGGCGCGGCTGCGCAGCGTGGGCGAGCAGCCCTGCCTGTTGGAAAGCATCGTGCTGCCCCTGCCACTGTTTGCCGCCCTGGCCGACTCCGACACCCGCCACTGGGACGACCTGCTGTACCCCATGTTCCAGCGCGTGTGCGGCGTGGTGATTCACCGTGCACAAGACCAGCTGTCGTTCACGCAACTCAACGCCGCGCAAGCCCAGCAGCTGCAACTGGCCACCGGGCACCCCTGCGCCCGCGTGCACCGACAAGCCTTCGACCTGTCCAACCAGTGCGTGGAGCTGCGCATCACCCTGGGCGATGCGTTCTCGTTCGAATACACCGCACAGGTTCGCTGAAGGCCACCGGCGCACGCCATCGCATCACTGCTTCAAATATCAACACCGGAGACACCCATGACCTTCCCCAACACCACACAGCCCTGCCAGACCAGCGCACGGCCCCGCACCAGCCGTCAACCCCATTGCCTGGCCGTGGCCCTGCCCAAAGCACGTGTACCCCACCTGGGGTGGCTCGCCAGTGGGCTGCTGGCCCTTGCCACCGTCTGCATGCCACCCGCTGCGTGGGCACAGGCCGGTGCCTGGCCCACCAAACCCATCACACTGGTGGTGACCTACCCGCCGGGTGGCGGTGCCGATGCCATGGCCCGTCTGCTGGCCCCACGCCTGGGCGAAGCCCTGGGGCAAAACGTGGTGGTGGAAAACCGACCCGGCGCGGGCGGGCAGATAGGTGCCAGCGCCGTGGCCAAGGCCACGCCAGACGGCCACACGCTGATGCTGGATGCCTCGTCCTTCGCGGTCAACCCGGCGCTGTACCCCAAATTGCCCTACGACAGTGCCAAGGCGTTTCGCACCATCGGCGTGGTGGCGCTGTTCCCGAACGTGGTGCTGGTCAACCCGCAGTTCAAAGCCAAAAACGTGGCTGAATTGATTGCAGCCGCCCGCAGCGGCAAAGATGCCGTGGCTTACGCCTCATCGGGCAATGGCTCGGCGCAGCACCTGGCGGGCGCGTTGTTCGAATCGGCCACCCAGGTGGACATGGTGCATGTGGCCTACAAAGGCGGTGGCCCCGCGCTGAACGATGTCATCGGTGGCCAAGTGCCGCTGTTTTTTGGCAACCTGGCTTCCACGCTGCAGCACGTGCAGTCGGGTCGTCTGCGGGCGCTGGCCGTCACCACCGGCAAACGTGTCAGCATGCTGCCCGATGTGCCCACCCTGGGCGAGGCAGGGGTGCAAGGTGCTGACATCCACGAATGGAATGCCCTGTTTGCGCCATCCGGCACCCCTGACGCGGTGGCAGACAAGCTGGCCCAGGCACTGCAAAAAGCCATGGAAGCCCCTGACGTGAAAGCCCGCATCGCCCAACTGGGCGGCGAGCCTTTCAAGGGTGACCCCAAAGCGGCACAAGCGTTCGTACAAAGCCAGATGAGTACTTGGGCCCGCATCGTCAAAGAACGCCACATCACCACCGATTGACACCTCGACACCTCGACACCGCATTGCACTTCACACGTTCACACGCACACACCCATGTCATACCTCTCCACCACCCTTGACCGCCGCGCCCTGTTGCAACACCTGGGTGCCATGGCCGCAGGCCTGAGCGGCTTGCAAGCCCATGCACAGGGCAGCGCCTGGCCCAGCAAACCCATTCGGGTGGTGGTGCCGTTTGCACCGGGCGGCAGCTCTGAAATCGTGGCCCGTGCCATCACCGGCGAAATGGGCAAAACCATGGGCCAGAGCATGTTCGTGGAGAACAAACCCGGTGCCGCTGGCAACATTGCCATGCAGGAAGTGGCCCATGCCACCGACGACCACACGCTGATCCTGGGCCACATCGGCACGCTGGCCGTGAACCCGTTCATCTTCCCCAAGCTGCCCTACGACCCCGTCAAGGACTTCACGCCCATCACCCTCATTTCCAAGGTGCCCAGCCTGTACGTCGTGCACCCTGATCTGCCGGTGAAAAACCTGAAGGAGTTCGTGGCCTACGCCAAGTCCAAACCAGGGCAGCTGAACTACGGCTCGGCAGGTAACGGCAGCGCCGGGCACCTGGCCTTCGAGTACCTGAAGATGGTGACCGACACCTTCATGCTGCACGTGCCCTACCGTGGCACCGGACCCATGCTGACCGACCTGATGGCCGGGCGGCTTCAAGCCGCATCGGTGGGTGCCCCCGCGTTGCTGCCATTCATCAAGGCTGGGCGGTTACGTTGCATCGCCACAGGGACCACAGCACGGTTGCCCCAATTGCCCGACGTGCCGACCGTGGCCGAGCAAGGCTACAAAGACTTCGAAATGACGCAGTGGTACGGCCTGATGGCCCCCAGCAAAATGCCCAAAGCACACATTGACAAGTTGGAACAGGAAGCCATCAAGGCCGCACGCGGCAAACTGGTGGCCGACAAGCTGGCCCAGGAAACCGCACTGGCCGTGGGCAATACCAAGGAAGAGTTTGCGGCCTTCATCAAGGCCGAGCAGGCCCGCTGGAAGCCAGTGATTGCCCGCGCGCAGATCCGCCCAGAGTGAACGTTGGTGGCGCATCAGCCGATGCGCCGTCAGCATCAACCCGAGTGACAGGCCCTGGCCAAATCAGAACAGGGAAATCGTTCACCTGTCCCTGACTGAAACGGTAGCCATTGCGCCCTTCTTGCTTGGCTGCGTACATGGCCTGATCAGCCTTTTGAACCAGGATGGCTGGCTCAGACGCATCATCGGGGCCGATAGCAATGCCCACGCTCACGGACACCAGGGCAGCGTCGCCATCCAGGTCGAATGGTCGGCTCAGGCTGGCCACAATGGTCTGAGCCACGCGTTCAACACTGTCTGCCGCCTCGACATCGGTCAGGATGACCGTGAACTCGTCGCCCCCCAAACGGGCCACCGTATCGGATTCACGCACGCAGGCCAGTATCCGTTTGGCCGCCTGGCGAAGCAACGTGTCGCCCTTCTGATGCCCAAGTGTGTCGTTCACTTCCTTGAAACGGTCCAGATCCAGGAAGAGCACGGCCAGCCGCTTGCCACTGCGTCGCAAGTGTTTCAGCTCGACATCCAGCCTGTCTTGAAACATGCGGCGGTTGGGCAAGAGTGTCAACATGTCAAAGTTGGCTTGCTGCCAAAGCAGCTCTTCTTTTTTCTTGTTCTCGGTGACATCGGTGAACAAAGCCACCCGCCTGTAGGGCAAACCATCGTCACCGTACAAGGTGTTGATGGTCAGCCATTCAACGAACAACTCTGCATTTTTGCGTCGGTTCCAGATTTCACCTTGCCATTTGCCTTCGGCTTTCAAGGCTTCCCACATCAACCGGTAAAAGTCCGGCCCGTGCCTGTCTGAGCGTAAAACAGATGGCGTGCGACCGAGCACATCTTCACGGGTGTAGCCCGTCAGGCAGGTGAAGGCTGGGTTCACTTCCACGATGGCATTGTGTTCATCGGTGATCATCAAGGCCTCACTGCTGTGCTCCAGCACGAGCGAAGCCAGACGGAGCTTGTCTTGCACGGCTTTGTATGCCGTGACATCGCGCCCGGTGCCCACCACACCCACCACCTCGCCCAGATCGTTCACAAAAGGTGCTTTGCGCACGTCCAGCACCAGCAGTTGCCCCCGCACATTGCCCGACTCTTCAAATTGCGATGCCTCGCCCCGATGCAAGGTAACGGTGTCGGTGTCTTGGCACAACTCGCCGAAGGTGTGCCAATCTGGGTTGTCAGCGTGGCTGGCCCGTTCGCGCAGCGCAAAGTACAGGTCATCTTTGCCCACAGGCTCGTCGATGGTCTGCGCCATCAACAACTGCTCGCACATGGTTCTGTTGGCAAAAATGTAGCGGTTGTCCAAGTCTTTGGCCCAGATCATGTCGGGCACGTTGTCACACAACGAGCGCAGCATGTTCGCAAGGTGGCGCGACGTTTGCTCGCTGGCCGTCAAAGCTGCCTCGGCCTGTTTGCGAGCCTGGATGTTGAAGGCGGCACCACCCAGCACCGCTGGCAACCCGCAGTCGTCATAGCGGATGACCGCCCCCCGGGTGGACACCCATATCCATTCGTCTGCGACACCTTTCACCCGGTAGTCGTGCTCCAGATGGGGCAACACCTGACTGATCGCGCCCTGGAACATCTCGATGAACCTGGGCTTGTCATCGGGGTGAACCAGCCCCACCCAGTCTCGCACGGTTGCGGGCGGGTGTGTGGCATCCAAGCCCAGGACAGACAAGCGACCGGTATCGTAAGTCAATGTGTCTGTGGCAAGGGTGTACTCCCAGAACACCGTGCCCGATACCTCGATGACGGTCTGCAACCGCAACTTGCTGGCCTCCAGTTCTTGGGTGCGCAAGGTCAGCTCATCGGTCACACGGGCCATCTGACGCACCCGGCTGCGGTAACGGTTTGAAATGAACAGCGTCATGTAGACCGTCAGCACCAGCATCAGTGTCTGAGTCAACGCATGCATAGCAGGCGTCGACAAGGGCGGAACAGGCAACCACGACAGCGAGGCACCGGCCACCATGGCCCACAGTGCGGCGATGGCCCAGCCCGCTGCCCAGACCGCTGCCTTCGCGCTGAACAGCCAGCCTACCAGCATCAACAGCACCGGCAATGCAATGACAGAGGGGGTGAATACGCCGCCGTTGAAAACGCACAGCATCAAAACCAGCACCAGGCCACCCAGGCCCAACAGACGTTTGGCGGCCACCACACCCTTGACCACCAGGACACGCCAGGCAGCGGCGGCCAGCACCAACCCGCCGATCGGGCCTAACGCCCGCCATCCCTGGTCAGGCGCAATCCACCGCAACGCAACAGCCAGCACCAGGGAACCAGCCATCAAGGTGAGCAATGCCATGTGCATGAACTCGGGTGAGGCCACCCAGTCATCCTCGTTGACCGCCAATACAGACTTGTCCACTTGATCCCCCACCCCGCAGGCGTGTTGTTTCAGCCCGATGCTATGCCTGCTGCGGAGAGTGTCTTTGCTTTGCGTCAAACCAAGGGCAATCCGCCGCAACAGGAGAGGGTACGCGTGTCCTGACGCAGCCCGCACCCGTCAAGGCTTGTTGGCTTGCAACCACGCACTCAGTGCGTCGGCATCGTTGACGGTGCGCAGCTCGTCAAACGCAGTCTGGGCCTCGGGGTAACGGCGGCGCAGCAAGTTCAGCCACTGTTTGAGCCGCCCGGCACGGTGGCGGCGCTCCACCCGGCGTTCCACCCATTGCCAAAAGCTCAGCAAAAGCGGTTGCATGTCTGCCCATGGCACATGGGGCGGTTGGCGAGAATTCAACGGCGCTGTGAAGCCACAGGCCGAACCTGGACGTGCCGCTTCATTTGTAGCAAACAAAGCATATGAATAAAGCGGTAGAGCACTATTTTGTTCAAAGTTATTAAGTGCTCCGACGGCGAACTCTTCCGATCGCCCCGCGTCATAGGCGGGTTCAGCCGCACGATCAGGCTCTGCGCCCTGCCCCAGCGCCGCCCGGATGGCCAGCGCCAGGCCGGGGTCGGCCACCATGCCACGGCCCAGCATAAGGCTGGTGCAGCCGCTGACTTGCTGGCAGCGCAAAGCATCTTCCACCGTCCAGATTTCGCCATTGGCCACCAGCGGCAGCTTCACTTCTGCCCTCAAGTCGGCAATGCGGTCCCAATAGGCGGGCGGGCGGTAGCCGTGGGCTTTGGTGCGGGCGTGCACCACAATTTCACTGGCACCGCCAGCCTCGATGGCCAGGGCGTTGTCCTCTGCCCGGTGGTCGTCGTTGTAGCCCAGCCGCATCTTGGCCGAAACGGGCACGTGCGCAGGCACCGCGCGGCGCACGGCAGCCACGATGCGGTGGATCAACTCAGGGTCGTCCAACAGCGCCGAGCCACCACCATGGCGGTTGACCACGTTGGCCGGGCAACCGAAGTTCAGGTCCACCCCGTGCGAGCCCAGTTCGGCCAAGCGGGAGGCGTTTTCGGCCAACAACGTGGGATCGGAGCCCAGCAGTTGCCCACGCACGGGCACGCCGGTCAGCGTGCGCCCACCGGTGCGCAGTTCGGGCATGGTGCGGATGAAGGCGCGGGCGGGCAGCAACGTGTCGGTGATGCGGATGAACTCGCTCACACACCGGTCAATGCCGCTGAGGTGGACGTTGCCGTCGCCCGCTGCACTGCTGGCCGACATCTCCTTGCCACCTTCACGGTTGAACAGACGGTCTGCTGCCCGATCGGGTTCATGGTCAGCTCGCCTGCTGGCCAGGTTGTCGGCTGATGGGGGCCCAGCGTCGGCTTCGTGGTGATGGCCCACGCGAGTGAGCGTGTCGCGCAGGGCAAAGTCGAGCAGCCCTTCCATGGGCGCGAGCAGCAGTTGCATGGCGGGCAGGTCAGTCGTCTGAAGCGGGCGGCGGCGCGGTGCTGCCATCGGGCTGCGCAGTGCCCGAAGCATAGGCGGCCTGCTTGCCCCGCCGGTCACGCTTGCTGGTGCGTTTTTTCGGTGGTTTGCGAGCAGCTTTTTTGGCGTCGCGGGCTTCGTCGGCTTCCACAGCCTGTGCTTGCCAATCGGCAAATTCGTCGGGCAGCTCCAACGTGATGCGGCCCAGTGCGCCGGTGCGCAGGTCAGTGATGACACGCTCGGCCGCTTTTTGCCAGTCCACATGGCCGCCCTTGCCCACCGCCTGCACCTTGCCTGCAATGGCTTCCAGCAACTGTTCGTCGGTCAGCTCGGCCACCTCGTCCACGGTCTGGGCCAGTTTGTAGCGGGCTTTCAACAGGGCGGCGTAGGGTTTGGCGGCGTAGTGCAGAAATTCCAGCGCCACCTCGGGCTCGTCGTAGGCGTTTTTGCCCACCGCACCGCTGACCGCCAGGTTGAAGCCGCTTTGCAACACGTTGATGCGCGGCCACAGCATGCCGGGGGTGTCGTACAAATAGAAGTCGTCGGCCAGCACAAAACGTTGTTCGTGGCGGGTCACACCGGCTTCGTCGCCGGTTTTGGCGGTTTTGCGGCCCACCAGGCTGTTGATGAGGGTGGACTTGCCCACGTTGGGCACCCCACCGATCAGCACGCGCATGGGCTTGACCATGCCGCCGCGCAGCGGGGCCAGCTCGAAGCAGCTGTCACGCAGGCGTTGAACGGGCTTTTTCTCGCCCACGCCGGGGTTGGCACTCAGGGCAAAGGCCTGCGTGCCGGGCTGGGCGTTGTAGTGCGCCAGCCAGGTGGCGGTGCGCTCGGGGTCGGCCAGGTCTTGCTTGTTCAGCACTTTGACGGTGGGGCGGCCCGCCGTCAGCTCGGCCAGCATGGGGTTGGCGCTGGAGCCAGGCAAGCGGGCGTCGAGCAGTTCGATGAACACGTCGATGTCTTTCACCCGCGCCTCGATGGCTTTGCGGGTGAGGTTCATGTGGCCGGGAAACCATTGAATGGCCATGGATGCAATCTCTCAAATAAATAGCACCCAAGCTATTGAATTAAAGCGGTAGGCGGCATTTTTATTTATAAATTGCCACCCACAGGCGCGGGCGCGAGGCCCCGAGTTTAGTGGGGCGCTCAGAGGGCCGCACCGAAGCGGTCAAAGCGGGGCAGCCAGTTGCCCTGTATGTCAGCCGACACCAGCACACGGTGTGCCTGCCCGATCAGCAGGTGCCGGGGGATGAACCCGATGTAGCGCGAGTCCGCGCTGTTGTCGCGGTTGTCGCCCAGCACCAGGTAGCTGTCGGCAGGCACTTGCACGGGGTCAAAGTCGCGCCGGGCGGCCACACCGTCGAGCTGTTGCACACGGCGTGTGGGGGTGCCGGGCAAGGTTTCGGTCAACCGGGTGGCGTGCAGCAGGGCGCCGCCTTCCAGGGGTTCCAGCACGGTCTGGGCATCGGCATAGGTGGCGGGCTGACCGTTCACCACCAGCACGCTGTGGTGCATGGCCACGGTGTCGCCGGGCAACGCCACCACGCGCTTGATGAGACGCGTGCCATCCAGCGGCGACGAGAACGTGACCACATCGCCCCGCCGGGGCTCGCCCGTGCGGGCCAGCACCACGTCAGTCAGCGGCAGTTTGACGTTGTAGGCCAAGCGGTTGACCAGCACCACATCACCTTCCAGGATGGTGGGGCGCATGGAGCCCGAGGGAATGGGGTTCCAATCGGCAATGGCCGTGCGGAACAAGCCGAAGCTGAGCAGCAACAGGAGGAAAAACCGGTTGGCGTGAATGAGTTGGCGCATGACAGCCTTCTGAGTGGTTGGACACAACGACACCCGCCTGTGCACAGGGATGCACGTTGGTACACGTGTGTGCACGCGGGTACCGCATCGACACACCGGCAGGTTCATGCGCTCTGATCACGCCAGCACCGGTTTGGTTCCGGCGCGTGCCACGCCCCGTCAGGGTGGCAACGGCAGGTGCTCGCCCAGGCGTGCTTCGGACACGTACTCCTGCCGGTACAGCTCAAACGGCAGGGTGTCGGCCTGCTCGATGGCTTTCTGCGCGGCCAGCGAGGCCTGCGATTCGGCCTCGAACGCCGCCTGCTGGGCAGCGGTCCAGGGCAAGTCCAGCAGGTGCTGTCGCGTTGCGGCCGAGCGCTCGCGCACGAAACCGACAAACGCCTGGTCTTCCCGCGCTTTCACGGTGGCCAGCACGCGGGCCGACGGGCTGGTACCGAGGTTGTTCAGACGGCTGACCATGCTGACCAGCGCCTGGGTGTGGCTGGTGTCGGCATCGCCTGCCAGACCGTTGACGTTGTCTAGCAGCGTGGCCACCGGGGCCATGGCGGCCAGCAACTCATTGCCCCAATCGGCCAGCGTCACGTTGTGGCCACCGCGCAGCAGCGTCAGCCCCGGCTCACGGCCTTGCGCGGCTGTCAGCTGCTGGTTGTGCGCCATGTCATGGATTTCCTCGGGGCTGTCGGGCGCACTGGGGGTGACCAGGCAATGCAACAGGAAGGTGTCCAGGAAGCGCAAGGTCTGCGCGTTGATGCCAATGGGTTCGAACGGGTCGAGGTCGAGCAGGCGCACCTCCACATATTCCACTCCCCGCTCGCGCAGCGCGTGCAGCGGACGTTCGCCCTGAAAAATGGTACGTTTGGGGCGGATGGTGCCGTAGAACTCGTTTTCAATTTGCAGCAGGGTGGTGGCCAGCTGCAAATAGTCGCCGCCGGGGTTGCGGATGCCCGGTGCTTCATACGCAGGCCAGGGGCGCGTGAGCGCGTCGTGCAGGCTGGCGGTGTAGCTGTCCAGGCTGTTGTAGCTGACGCACAGCGATGCCTGCGCATCGCTCTGGTAACCCAGGCGCCCCATGCGCAGCGATGTGCCGTGCGGCATGTGCAGCGAACCCTTGGTGAGGGGCTGCAACGCATGCTCGCGCCCCTGCACAAACGTGCTGCACAGCGCGGGCGACGCGCCCAGCAACACCAGCAACAGGAACGCGTGGCGGCGGAAGTTGCGGATCAGTGCAAAGTACTCGGCACTGTTCACACCGGGCAGCGACCAGTTGTAGTGAATGCCCGATATGGTCTGCATGCGCCGCCCGTAGCGCAGCCCCAACCCCATGCGGTACACGCTTTTCGCGCGCCCCACGTTGGAACTGCCGTAGCGCCCCAGGGGAATGGTTTCGTCGGTGGGCAGGCCGCAGGGCATGCTGGAGACCCACATCATCTCGTCACCCTGAGCGGCCAACACGCGCTGGGTGAACTGGTGCACGCGGGTCAGCTCGTCAAGGCAGTCATCGACGCTGGCGTGCACGCCGGTGATCAGCTCCAGCTGGCTTTCGCTGTAATCGGTGGTGATGTGCGGGTGCGTCAGCGCCGAGCCCAGCGCGGCGGGGTGCGGTGTGAGGGCCAGCTGGCCGTCGGGGCGCGCACGCAGGCTTTCTTTTTCGATGCCACGGCGCATGCCCAGCAGGCGTTCGGCAGGCAACTGCGCCATCAGGGCAGACAGGTCGGGGGGCGTGTACGTCAACATCCTGTGAACTTACCATGCTGCCGTGAAACCGCTCGTCACATGTGCCTAAACCCCACCGTACAAGTTGACCGCCCATGGTTCTAAACTCTCAGTCGCTCAACGCGCCGCAGGCACACCGAACACCACCCAAGGAATACACATGACAACGTCCAAAAACATCCGTACCACACTCTCGTCTGCCATGCTGCTCGCTGCCGCCCTGATGGCAGGCACCGCTTGGGCGCAGTCAGCCGCCCCAACTGTGGAAACACTGTCCAACGGCGTGAAAATCGAGCACACACGTGTGGGCACAGGCGCACAACCCAACGCCAAAGACACGGTGAAGGTGCACTACCGGGGCACGCTGGCCGATGGCAAGGAATTTGACAGCTCGTACAAGCGCAACGCACCGGCCAGCTTCCCGCTGTACCGCGTGATTCCTTGCTGGACCGAAGGCATGCAAAAAATCAAGGTGGGGGGCAAAGCCACCCTCACCTGCCCGCCAGCCAGCGCCTACGGCGAACGCGGTGCCCCCGGTGCAGTGCCACCCAACGCCACACTGACGTTCGAGGTGGAATTGCTCGGCATCGGCGGCTGAACCCAGGCCACGCCGCAGTCCTGCATCAGCTTCGCACGGTTCACCCGCACCATTCCCGTGCTGCCACACGCCGTACCGTTTTTCATCGGCACCATCGACGGTGCTGCGCCAACCAGCGTCACCACATTCGACGCCTGGCCTGACCAGCCCTTGCTGGCATCGATGGAGGCGGGCGGCTTAGACTGGCCCAGTTCATGTCGCAACGGCACCTGCCGGACGTGCCTGGGGCAGCTGGTAGCCGGTCGCGTGCGCCACGTGGTGGCGTGGCCCGGTCTGAGCAGCGACGAGCTGGCCACCGGCCACATGCTGCCCTGTGTGGCCCACCCGCTGGGTGACGTGTGCATCCGGCGGGCAGACTGACCCCGTGTTTGCACAGCCTCACTGCCTGACCTGCACAGGCGAAGCAGCCACAAAGCGCTTCAATGCGACAGCTTGTGGTCGCATAATGGCCTAACTGTCACCAACCCGATCAAACGAGATGAAGAACAGCTCACAGGACCCCGATTTCGGTGCCACAGGCCAGTTCGAGCTGACCGGCGTCTACTTTGTGGACAAGAAAGCCGACGCAGCCTTTGCAACCACGCTGGGCATGGACCGCATCAAGACCCTGTTGCTGTTGGGGGCCGGGCACGCACACCTGCAGGTGCTGGCACAGCTGGCGGCCAACCGCCGTTCGGACTTGGACGTGACGCTGATCACGCCGTGGTCCTACCTGACGTACAGCGGCATGACCCCGGGTTTCGTGGCGGGGCACTACCCGCTGGAAGACTGCCAGATTGACCTGCAACCCCTGTTGCGCGAAGCGGGCGCACGCTGGATCAGCGCCCGCTGCAGCGGGCTGGACGCCAACACGCAGTCGGTCATGCTTGATTACGGCGGCAGCAGTCCAGGTGTAGACCTCCTTCAAACCGGGGCCACCACAAGCCGCCCGGCCATGATGACTTACGACTTCCTGAGCATCGATACCGGTTCGGTCATGGAGAAACGCAAGCTCGATCAGTCCATCCCTGGTGCATCCGAACATGCCATTCTGGTGCGCCCCATCGAACAGTTTGTGAACCGCTGGTCCCAGGTGCTCAACCGTGCGAAGGCCAAGCCAGGGAATACGCTTCGCATCACAGTGGTGGGTGGGGGGGCATCCGGCATCGAGTTGCTGATGGCGATGCAGCAGGGGCTGCAAACGGCGGGCGTGACGGCACAACTCAGGCTGGTGGCCGGTGGCCCAGCTCTGGCACCCAATTACCCAAAGGGCGTGCAACAGCGCCTGGCGGCCCAGCTTCGCAAACGGCAGATCGAGGTCGACATGGGCACTTGCACGCGTGTGACCGCCGATGCTGTCGAATTGGACGGTGGGCGCACGCTGCCCAGCGATGTGACCGTGATCGCCACCGGCTCAGCCGCCCCCGACTGGCTGAACCACAGCGGACTGGCACAGGACGAAAACGGCTATGCGCTGGTGAACGCGCACCTGCAAAGCACCACCCACAAGAACGTGTTTGCAGCAGGCGACGTGGCCACCCGCTTTGACCGCCGCCATGCCAGAAACGGTGTGTACGCCGACCGCGCCGGCCCCGATCTGGCGCTGAACCTGCTGGCCACACTGACCGACCAGCCGTTGAACGCGCACATGCCTTCAGACCGGTCGCTCAACCTCATCAGCTGTGGCACTGGTCATGCCATTGCCAACTGGGGCGCCCTGAGTGCCGAAGGCGCGTGGGCCTGGCGCTGGAAAGACAAGATCGATCGCGAGTTCATGGCGCGGTTCCGCCGCAACTGATGCAGCGCTCGGCCCTGACGCTCAATCCACCCACATGCGCACGGTGACACCATCGGCCACCAGCACCACTTCCCCCACTTCAGCCGCGTGACTGAAGCCGTGTTGCCTGAAGACGGCCAGCACCTCGGCCACGCGGTCAGCAGCACACGACACCAGCAAACCGCCGCTGGTCTGCGGGTCTGACAGCAGCGCCTGATCGACCGCCGACAGCCCCTGGCCCAGCACCACCTCGGCACCGTAAGCCGCCCAGTTGCGACCACTGGCCCCTGTGACCATGCCCTGCGCTGCCAGCGCCTTGACTTGGGGCAACAACGGCACGTTGGCAAAGTCGATGCGCACGCCACACGCAGCACCCCGCGCCAGCTCCAGCGCATGCCCAGCCAAGCCAAAACCGGTCACATCGGTCAGCGCGTGCACGCCCGGCAGTGCCGCCAATGCCGGGCCCGGCCGGTTGAGCTGGGTGGTGGTGGCGATCATCTGCGCATAGCCGACTTCGTCCAGCGCATTTTTCTTCAGCGCGGCCGACAACACGCCCACGCCCAACGGTTTGCCCAGCACCAGGCGATCGCCCACGCGGGCATCGGCGTTGCGTTTGACCCGTGAAGGGTGCACCAACCCCATCACCACCAGGCCGTAAATGGGCTCGACCGAGTCGATGGTGTGCCCACCCGCAATGGGGATGCCCGCATCGCGGCACACACTTTGTCCGCCCTGCAGAATTTGGCCGATGGTGTCCACGCTCAGCACGTTGATGGGCATGCCCACCAGCGCCAGCGCCATGATCGGGGTGCCGCCCATGGCGTACACATCTGAAATGGCATTGGTGGCGGCAATGCGCCCAAAGTCGAACGGGTTGTCCACGATGGGCATGAAAAAGTCGGTGGTGGCAATCAGCGCCTGCTCGTCGTTGAGCTTGTACACGGCAGCGTCATCGGCCGTTTCGATGCCCACCAGCAACTCAGGCGGCATGGGCATGCCGGGGATGCTCCTCAGGATGTTGCTCAACACACCGGGGGCGATTTTGCAGCCACAGCCCCCGCCATGCGACAACGAAGTCAGGCGCGGTTCAGTGGGCGGTGATGGGGGGTTGCAGGCAGGTGCTGAGGTCATGGCAGAGAGGTGTGTTTGTTTCGCCCATTGTGCGACAAATGCCCCGGCCCCAAGCCGCCCAAAGGTTACGATGCAACCCATTGCCCAGGCGGATTTCAGCCGCCATTCTGCTGCTTGCCCGACGGACTGACCGACGCCACCATGCCCACCCCTGCACACCTGCAAACCGTCTCTGGAACCCCCTCGTCGCTGGGCCGGTTTGAACTCCGCAAACTGCTGGGTCGTGGTGCCCAGGCTGCCGTGTGGCTGGCGCACGATCCGTTGCTGCAACGCGATGTGGCCCTCAAGCTGCTGCACTCGCCCGCTGACGGACAGGTGCCGCCCGAAGCCCAGCAATGGCTGCTGGAAGCCCGCAGCCTGAGCCGCCTGGTTCACCCCAACATCGTCACCTTGTTCGAGGCGGATGTGTACGACCACCGCCCTGGCCTGGTGCTGGAATATGTCAGTGGGCCCTCGCTGGCGCAGCACATCAAGACCACCGGTGGCCTGCCGCAGAACCGCGCCGTGCGCACCATGATTGACATCCTGGGCGCGCTCGATGCCGCCCACCAGCAAGGCGTGGTGCACCGCGACCTGAAGCCCAGCAACATCTTGCTGGATGCGGGTGGGCACGCCAAAGTAACCGATTTCGGCCTGGCCGTTCGCTTGGGGCTGGGTGCACCCGGCGAAGCGTCCTCGACAGCCCTGCCACCTGGCGTGGTGGGCACGCCGGGCTACCTGTCACCCGAAGCCGCCCGTGGTGAAGCACCACGGCCGGTGAATGACGTGTTCAGCGCCGGGCTGGTACTGGCCGAAATGCTGCTGGGCAAGCCCCTGGTGGCCGAAACCGACCCGTACCGCGCCATCTACCGCGTGGCCCACGAAGACCTGCTGCTGCCCACCGACCCGGCCCACCCTGTGGACGACAACCTGCGTGCCTTGGTGCACCGCGCCCTGGCCCGCGACCCCAGCCTGCGGTTTGCCAGCGCGGCTGACATGGCCGATGCCCTGCACAACTGGATCAATGCACCGGGTGACGACACGGCCACCGACACGCCAGAGGCAGCCACCAACGCCACGCTCGAATTCCTGCTGCGTCGCATGCGGCGCACCAGCGACTTTCCGGCCATGTCCGAGCAAATCCTGCGGGTGCAGAACCTGGCCAGCTCGGACAGCGAAAGCATTGACGGGCTGACCAACGAAATTCTGAAAGACGTGGCCCTGACCAACAAGGTGCTGCGCATCGTCAACTCGGCCCATTTCAGTCACGTGGGGGCGGGGCACATCAACACCGTTTCGCGGGCGGTCAGCCTGATCGGGTTTGCCGGCATCCGCAACGTGGCCATGAGCCTGGTGCTGCTGGACCACATGGAAAACAAGGCCCATGCCAACCAGCTGAAGGGTGAATTTCTGCGTGCGCTGCTGGCGGCCTCGCTGGCCACGGACCTGCGCCCACCCCAGCTGCGCGAAGGCGAAGAGGTGTTCATCGGTGCGCTGTTCCAGAACCTGGGGCGCATGCTGACCGAGTTCTACCTGCCCGATGAAGCGCAGCAAGTGCGCCAGGCCATGGCGGGGCCACGCCCTCCGAACGAAGAAATGGCCGCCAAAGCCGTGTTGGGCATCACCTACGAAGCCTTGGGGCAAGGCGTGGGCAAGGCCTGGGGCCTGCCCGACACCATGCTCAAGCTCATGCGAAAGGTGGCCACGGTGCCACCGTCCAGGCCACCCGCCGACACCATGGAACGCATGCATTGGGTCACTGGCGCGGCCAACGAACTGGCCGACGTGTTCCTGCACGCACCCGACGACCAGCTGGCCACGCTGGTGCGCAAAACATCTGCGCGCTATGCGGCGGTGCTGGGCCAATCCACCGATGCCATCGAGCACGCGGCCATCCAGGCCCGCGACAAGCTGGCCACCACGGCCGACGCCATCGGGTTGCGGGTACCCGCAAAATCACCCGCAGCGCGCCTGCTGAATGCGCCTTCGCCACAGGCAGTCGAGCCCGAAACCGGCGTACCCGGCGCTGCGGCGCTGACCGCCACGCCCCAGCCCTCACCAATGGCCACGACCAGCGCAGCTGGCACCCCGCCACAAGTGACCCTGGCAGCTGCCGAAGCGGTGCGCCAAACCGAACAAATGTCTGCATTGCTGGCACAGGGCATTCAGGACGTGAGCAATGCACTGGTGGCCGACCAGGTGAACCTGAACGACGTGCTGCGCATGATCCTGGAGTCGATGTACCGCGCCATGTCGTTCCGGATGGTGTTGTTGTGCCTGAAAGACGCGCGCACCGGCGTCCTTCAAGGCCGACTGGGTCTGGGCGATGGTGCGGCCGAAGCCGCCCGCCTGTTCAAGGTGGACCCGAACGAGGCGCACAACCTGTTCACCCTGGTGTCCAACAAGGGGCTGGACACCCTGATTCACCAGACGGCCGAGGCAAAAGTCACACAAAACCTGCCTGCCTGGTACCGGCAACACATCCACGCAGGTTCATTCATGCTGCTGCCCCTGCAACTGAAGGGGGCACCTTTCGGGCTCATCTATGCAGACAAGGCGCTGGCCGACAGCATCACGCTGGACGACAAAGGGCTGTCGCTGCTCAAAACGCTGCGCAACCAGGCTGTCATGGCGTTCCGACAGGCCCAGCGGGGCTGACCGGTGCACGGCTGCACTTGCTGACTTGAGCATCCACGGCCCGAAGTCAACTCCTACAGAGATAGCAAGCTACTCATGATAAATAATCCACAAAGCACTTTTTCATCACACACTCAAGGCGATCAACCTGTCGACAGCCCTGCCAAGCCCCGCCCAGTTGCGCTGGTGACGGGTGCGGCACGCGGCATCGGCATGGCCATTGCCACCCATTTCCTGCAAACGGGCTACCGCGTGGCGCTGCTGGATTGGGACGGCCCTGAGCTGGCCGCCACCGCCCAGCGGCTGGCAGCCCTGGGTGAGGTGCTGGCACTGGAAGCCGATGTGGGTCAACCCGACGCGGTACAGGCAGCGGTGCAACGCATTGCCGACCACTGGGGGCGGCTGGACGCGCTGGTGAACAACGCCGGGGTGGCCATTTTCAAACCCATTGGCGACACCACGTTTGCCGAGTGGCAGGCCGTGATGGCCAGCAACCTGAACGGCCCCTTCATTTGCACGCAAGCCTGCGTGCCGCTGATGCTGGCCGGTGGCGGCGGTGCCGTGGTCAACATCGCGTCCATTTCGGGTCTGCGGGCCAGTACCTTGCGGGTGGCCTATGGCACCAGCAAGGCCGCGCTGATTCACCTGACCAAACAACAGGCCGTGGAACTGGGCAACGCAGGCATTCGCGTCAACGCGGTGGCACCCGGCCCGGTGGACACGGCCATGGCCAAGCTGGTACACACGCCCGCCATCCGCGCCGATTACCACGACACCATCCCGCTCAACCGCTACGGCACCCCCGAAGAAATTGCGGCTGCGGTGGCGTTTCTGTGCAGCCCGGCAGCCAGCTACGTCAATGGCCAAGTGCTGGCAGTCGATGGCGGCTTCGACGCAGCGGGCGTGGGCCTGCCCACCCTGCGTCGCCCCGGTTGAAGTTCTCTCAGCCGGGCAATTGCCGCAAGTCGGGCGTGGGGTCGGACCCAAACGCATCCGACAGCATGTAGGCAACCAGCCGGGCGCTCACGTCCGCTGCGTCGGCCAGCATGCCGTCTTGCTTCATGGTGACGAAGCGTGCCTGCATCGGAAAGTCGGTGGGGACTGTGCGGCGGATGTCAGCTTGCATGTCGGTGTCGATCACGCCGGGGGCCACACTGGCCACGCGCAGCCGGGGCACCGCATCGAGCTGGGCGGCCCGCGCGTGCATGTCCAATGCCGCCTTGGTGGCGCAATACGTGCTCCAGCCCGCATACGGGTTGCGGGCTGCGCCGCTGGACACATGGGCCACACGCCTGTCTGCGCAATCCGCTGTGGCCGCCACGAAGGCATCGGTCAGCATCAGCGGGGTGGTCAGGTTCAGGGCCACAGCCCGGGCAGGTTCGTCGACCCTTGTGCGTCCGGTGCCACCACCGCCCATGCCCAAGCCACCGATCGGCCGCATGGGCTGAACCGTACCGGCGCTGTTCACCAGCACGGCGCGGCTGGCACCCGCCAGCCAGTTCGACAGCGCACCCGTTGCCAACCAGGCCTGCACGGCGGTCGGGTCGGCCAGATCCAAAGGCACTTCGACCAGGCGCGGGCCGTGCGCCGCAGCCAAACCGGGTTGTACCCGCCGAGCGATCCCCAGCACAGCGGCGCCTTGCGCCAGCAAGCAACGCGCCAATGCACCGCCCAGCCCACGGCTGTGACCCGTCAGCACCACTTGTAAAGAGGCATTTGTCATGGCGACCTTGTTTCAAACACACACCGGCTGATTCTTCAGGCACCCGTCCTGGCAGAGCACATGAAGCCGAATGCCCAGGTTGGGCCAAAGCGCGCTGGCGGACAGACACCCAGCCACACTTGGCGCATTGTCTGCTCACACCCCCTTCGATCCGCCTTTTTTTGGCACAGGCAGGCACTGACACCCGATGAGACGAGACCTGCCACGCACATTCCTCCTGTTCTTACGAAGTATTGATCAATACATATCTGCTTTTTATTTCAATGATGAAGCCCTATGCTTCCAGCTGTCTTCAACCTTGAATGGATCACACCATGAAATTCCTGTCTGTCTTGGCCCTGTCTCTGGCATTGGGCCTGTCCATGACCAGCGGCGATGCCGAAGCCGCCAAGCGCCTGGGCGGCGGCAAGTCAACCGGCATGCAGAAACAGTCTGCACCGGCAGACAAGTCAACCAACGCCACGCCTGCGCAAACACCCGGCGCACCGGCTGCCGCAGCTGCACCCGCTGCGGCAACTGGGGCAGCTGCAGCCGCTGCGGCCCCGAAACGCTCGTGGCTCGGCCCCATCGCCGGGTTGGCCGCAGGCTTGGGCCTGGCCGCGCTGGCGTCGCACTTCGGCTTCGGTGAACAGATGGCCAACATGCTGATGATCGGCCTGCTGGTCATGGCCGTGGTGGCTGTCATTGGGTTTGTGATGCGCAAGCGGGCTGCCGCACAAACGGGTGGCATGGGTGCCCAAGGCGGCATGCAGTACGCCGGTGCCGCTGCGGGCGCGGGCATGGGCTCAACCCCAACCACCGCGGCGCCATACGACCAAGCCACGTCGCGGACCCAGGTGGATGCGCCCAGCAACAGTCTGGCAGGCAACGCAGGCTCGGGCTCGATGATCGGCTCGTCCATCGGCGCCAACCTGCCTGCGGCCACAACAGGCAACGGACACATCCCGGCTGACTTCGACACTGCTGGTTTCGAGCGCAGCGCCAAAGTGCAGTTCATCCGACTGCAAGCGTCGAACGACGCGGCCAACTTGGACGACATCCGCGAATTCACTACCCCCGAGATGTTTGCCGAAGTGAAGATGGACATGGCCGATCGCGGCAACGCCACCCAACAAACTGAAGTGGTCAGCGTGAACGCCAAAGTCATGGACGTGGCTGAAGAAGCCCAGCGCTACGTGGTCAGCGTGCGGTTCACCGGGCTCATCCGCGAAGAACCCACGGCCCAGCCCGAGGCGTTTGACGAACTGTGGCACCTGGTCAAGCCACGCGACGGCCAAGGCGGCTGGCTGCTGGCCGGTATCCAGCAAGTCAGCCAGTGACCTGGGGCCATCCGCCGCGTGTCCAACGCGGCGGATCCCAGGAACTTAGTGGTTAGCACTCACTCCAAGAGAGTGCTAACATTTCAACTGTGTTCCACGAGAACAGAGAAAGCAGACACACCATGACAACCTTTGCCCCCACTCAAGCCCTGTCGGTAGCCAACCCGTGGTCGCTGGTGCCGCCACTGGGTCATCTGGACGCCTACATCTCGGCGGTCAACCGCCTGCCCTTGCTCACGCCAGAGGAAGAGCAGCGCTTTGCCCGCGAGCTGCGCGACACCAACGACCTGGATGCAGCGGGGAAACTGGTGATGTCGCACCTGCGTCTGGTGGTGTCCATTTCTCGCCAGTACCTGGGTTACGGTTTGCCGCACGGCGACCTGATCCAGGAAGGCAATGTGGGCCTGATGAAAGCCGTCAAGCGCTTCGACCCCGATCAGGGCGTACGCCTGGTGAGTTACGCCATGCACTGGATCAAGGCTGAGATCCACGAATACATCCTGAAAAACTGGCGCATGGTCAAGGTGGCCACCACCAAGGCCCAGCGCAAGCTGTTTTTCAACCTGCGCAGCATGAAGCAAGGCTTCAAAGCCGATGCCGCTGCTGACGACGAGGCCACGCACCGCGACACGCTGAACGAGCGCGAAATCGATGTGGTGGCCCGCCAGCTGAACGTCAAACGCGAAGAAGTGATCGAAATGGAAACCCGCATGGCGGGCGGCGATGTGGTGCTGGACCCGTCCCCCGGCGACGATGGCGAAGAGGCCTTTGGCCCCATTGCCTATCTGGCCGATGCCAGCCAGGAACCCACCGCCGTGCTGGAAGCCCGTCGGCGCGACGTGCTGGCATCTGATGGCGTGGCCCACGCCATGGCCGCACTGGACGACCGCTCGCGCCGCATCGTGACCGAGCGCTGGCTGAAAGTGAATGACAACGGCTCTGGTGGCATGACGCTGCACGACTTGGCAGCCGAGTACGGCGTCAGCGCCGAACGCATCCGCCAGATCGAAGTGGCTGCCATGAAGAAAATGCGCAAGAGCTTGGCCGAATACGCCTGATCATCTCGCTCTTCCCAAAAGAACCGCCAGCCTCAAAGCTGGCGGTTTTCTTTATATTTTTTGCCTGATTAGGTACATACCTCAGACGATCGCAGCGATCGCAAAGGCTGAGGTTGGGTGAGGGTAGCGGCACGCAACAGCCTGGGGATCATGGCAGGCATGTCAAAGCGGCGAT
>JAVBXK010000116.1 GCA_030824555.1 bacterium | reverse complement strand
GGCGTTGATGCCGTGCGACAGGGCAATGCGGGCCACCGAAGCGCCAGGCTCGGCGCACTGCGCGAGGATCTGCCGCTTGAGGCAGGCGTCGTATCGCCTGCGGGTCTTCTTCTTGGCTTCATTCATGGTGTCCACCTATTCGATTGGTGGACACCATCGTTGCCGCTTACACCAATCCTTTCAAGGGTGGGATGGCCGTGCGCTTACCTGCTTCGCGCTGGTGCCGATGGAGGAAGCGGCGGAGGTAGCCCTGCGAGCATCAGCGACGTCTCAAGCTCAAGGCTCTGGGCTGCTTTGGGGAGGTCCTCTCGCTCAAAACCGGAAGTCAACCTCTTTGGCAGTCCAGATTTCGTTTGGCCATGCGATTCGGAGAAAATGACGCTGTACACCAGCTAGCTAGCGCACTACCGGACGATGCCGGTTCCCGGCGTTCGAAGCCTCGTCAGCCAACCTTTGACACCGTCTCGCTCGACGGCCTGGATGTCGTAGCCACGCGCCGAGATCGTCGTCTTCGCACCAGGGCTCAACTCTGACGTAGTGACGATAACGCCGTACTCAGCCCGCTCGAACTGAACGTCGGTGTGAAGACCCTTGACGACGATCTTCTCAAGCTTGTCCTTCTGCCTCTTGCACTGCACGATGCACAGCGGACTATCGCCGGGACTCGCATCCGGTTTCCACACACGGACATCGACTCCGTCATCGCCGCTACCGGGACCAAGATCGACCTTGTATCCATCGCGTTCGTAAAACTCGGCAGTAAGTTTCTCAAATTGTCGCCAGTGCATATCTCCAATGCGGTCGTGGTTGTTCGACAGGTAGTCGATGTATCTCTGGTCGATGAACCGCCCCTTCTCAGGCTGTTGGTCTGTTCCCTTGAACAGCCCCTTCAGCTCAAGAGTGTTGATCCATTCGTTGCCAATGCCACGATGCGGATTCATCTGAATCCCGCGATTGATGATCTCGTATATCTCGATCGCAATCTTGACTCCCGGAACGCCGAACATCTTCCTGACTTCAGCCAAGATCACCCTGGGGTCAGTCGGCTTTGGATCGCCGTATTGAATTCCGATCCCCATGAAGTGAGTCATCGTCGAACCGACCTGCATGTAGAAGTCGAGTTCAGCCGCATTAGCTTTGAAGCGATGAAATAGCCTCGCCTGCTCGATGCCGGGTCCTTGATACAGCTCTCTCGTGTACCCGATCCGGTGCAGTAGGTTGTAGTAAAGATCTTCGTACTCTTCTGACCTAAGCCGAACGCCAGATGTCTCACCATCTCGGACGGCGTCTGGGAACGAAGTGCCGGTCAGATGGTCGCAAATCTCCTCAATCGACATCGCGAGGCCGACCTTATAGCCGGCGATCTCGGTCAGGTTGTCTGGCAGAACCCTCGGTCCAAAGTTAATGCTGCCCATCAGCGCTCCGTGTGCTCGTAGTGGCAGGGAGGATACCGTCTCATCGCCCCAGACTTCAGGATGGGGCTGCCCACTTGACGCAGGACCTTATGAAGGCGCACACCTACCGTTAGTTCGGCACGCTGGTTTGCAAACCTGGGCTTTCCGTTCCTATGCAAAGCATTGGAATCGACTACGGCTTTCCGCAGTTAAGCGGTTATTTGTCGCTTCGTCGCGAAGGCCTGCAACCGCTGCAAAGTCGACTTCAGGCTGAACTGAGTCGTTCGGGGTTCAGGGGCTGAGCGACCCCTCATAACAAGCCGAGCCGCTGAGCGCCGATCGCTTGACGGCCCGCTCCACCCCTGGTTCCTGCCGCCCACTGACCGTCCGAAGTAACCTTGAAATTAGTCCTGATCGGCTCCCTGCAGCCTGTCGCCGGCCGCGCTTGGCGTCGGCGCTCAACACCTAGGTGGCCCGCCACCTAGTGGTGAACATATTGGGCCGCAGCTCGAGGCGCTCGTTGCTTGTAATATGCTGAATGGCGGCGCTGATTGCACCTTCACATAGGGCAACCAATTGAAGGCGAATCAACGGCAGTACTGGCGCAAATTCCCATTTGCGTCAGTGAAGTGCAGCGATAGCGTCACCATGAAAAAGAGAAGAATCAATACTTAGGGACGGTTCGTGACAGTCAGCTTCATCCACCTTTCCGACATCCACTTCGGCCAGGAGCGCGACGACGCGCTTCATTTCAACAACGACGTCAAGGCTCAGCTGATAGTCGACGCTGCCGAGGTCGTCCGTGCCCTTCCCGGCGGCGTTGCCCACGGGATCCTCGTGACTGGTGACATTGCGCAGGCTGGCAAGGCGGATCAATACACGGATGCGGGGCGCTGGCTGGACCAACTGTCCGAAGCTGTCGGATGCGAGTCATTTCGCATCCAGATGGTCCCCGGCAACCATGATTTGGATCGCAGCCTGCTTTCCAAAGGCGGATCGCTCATGCTGGATGCCATACGCGCCGGCGGTGCAGCCGAATATGAAGCAATTCTCTCAAGTGCGGCCGACCGAGCTGTTCTATTTGCCCGCTTCAGCGACTACGGAAAGTTTTGCGAGGGATATGACTGCGCCCTTGATTCCGAAGGTCGTTATGCCACGAATATGTTGGTCGAATTGGCTCCCGGTCGGTTTATCCGATTCGTTCGGTTGAATTCCTCACTGCTGTGCACCGGCGAGGAGGATGACAAGAATCCGCAACTGATGGTCGGAGCTAGGCAGTTCACAATTCCTCGGACCAAGGGCGAGGAAATCGTTGCGTTGATTCACCATCCGTTGAACTGGTTCAAAGATAGCGGCGATGTTGCCAAATATCTGAGGAGTCGGGCGCGAATACTAATTTCCGGACATGAGCACAATCCTCGCGTTCACGTTGAGGAGGTTGAGAGTGAAACGGATTTCATGATGCTGGCCGCGGGAGCTACGGTCCCCACCCGCTCAAACGAACCTTACGCTTATACCTACAACGTAATCGAATTCGACTGGGATTCGGAAAAAGATGCGTTGGCCGTGAAAATCCACCCGCGCGCTTGGAACCCCGACTTCACCAGATTCGAGGCAGACGAAAATGTCTTGGGCAAGCCTGAGCCGGACTTCGTCCTCGGGTGCCCAAATTTCCGCGCTGTCGCCCCAGCAGTGACCCACAATCAGGTATCGGCAGCCGTGCCACCCGCAGCGGCAGCTCACGAAACCCCAACCGTGGAGATTGTTGCGGAAGTGGTCGAAAATGCCAAGGAGCCAGAGGTGAAGCCTGAGTTGCCTGGATACCGACTGCTACTGCTTCGGTTCTTCCGAGACCTCACAGAAGGCGAACGATTGCGGATATTAACTGAACTGGATGCAATTCCTTTGGATTCAGATGATCTGATGACTCAGGCAACCGAGCGCCATCTATTTGACTGGCTAGTTGGCCATGGGAAATTGAAAAATATTCAACAACTGGTCGAGCACTACATTCAATTCAAAGACGGGGGAGAATGAAAATGAAAAGTCTCGCGCTACACATGCGCATCAGCACGCTGAGCCCAAGTGACGATGAAGTCAATTCGCGGCGCGCGGCGGGTACTGCCCTCGCTGTCACATGGTCAAAGCCCAAGGGGGCGATGGCTGCAATCGAGCGCGCTCAGCAAGTCGCTGCGGCAGTCTGGTCCGACGCGCCCCCAGCCAATTTGGCCGCTGAGGTCGAGACTGCCGTACAGGCGCACTCGTCGTCCTTCCTTGCATGCGATCGACCGTTTGAGGTGGGGATCTGCGCTGCCGTGGCGGTGAGCGGCATGCTGGAGAGCAACATAAACGTCGAAGGTTTTTCGGTCACGGACATATTTGCCACAGCGCTTTGGTCCGCCCTGAGTTTTCAACCACCACTGCAGGACGCAAAGCGGGAGGCGATGCGGGTCGAGATTCTTGAGGGGGTTCGTGCTCGGGCCATGGAAGCGTCAGATAAGTCCAGGGCCCGCACCACGGTCGACGACTTTGGCGCGTTCGCCGTTGTCGATGGCGACGAGGCGAAGACCTCTGCCAACTTCAAGAAGGTTACAGGCCAGACCATCAAGGCTTTGCGTCGAAACGCCGCGCTGGACCGTGAGGAAATCGACTTCCTTTGGTGGACGCTGGTTGCGCGCAGCCGTGTGCTCAAAAAGCCGCTGCAAGCCATTGATGAGCCCGTGCGCGCTGTTGTCGCGGGAGTTGAGGCTGCCCAGTATTTGCGCCGTCTTCCATGCGAGGTTCATCGGGAGTTAGTGCTGCGAAGCCTTGATGCCAACCCCTCACTGAACTTGAACTGCTTGATTGCCGCGATGGGCGAGTCGCGCAAAAAGGTCGCGGCAGCGTTTTCGGACTCCGCCGATGCGACTGCCCAGCCATTAGTCTTCCCTTTGCTAAATGCCATCGTCACGGGCGTCGTAGACGCTGACGGCACATCGATTGAACGATCAAGCGAAGAATGGGGTGCGCGTGCACTGCTTGAGGCAGGCCTCCTCCGCCTCGTAGTTGTTGAGCCGACATTGCTGTGAGCGCCGCCTGCACCTTTGAGGGCTGCACCGTCGCGGACACGCAGCGCTGCGCTCTTGAAAAAGATCCCGAGACTTGTCCGAACCGAGTCGCCACTATTCGCTTGATGCAAGGTGGCGCTGGTGCGCGACCGGCGACGAGTGAGGGAGTCGACCTTGGTGCGCCAGTTCTCGACGCACCTGCCGAGAGCCCTTCATTTCCTCGAAGCACGACGCTTGGCACAGCTGCCATCGGCGAGATGATGTCGGGCAAGTACGTGACCGTCGTGGGCATCCTTGGCTACCCCGAGTCGGGAAAGACCGCATGCCTCGCCAGCCTGTACCTACTTGCATCTAATGACCGGCTGACTGGCTGGTCGTACGCGGACAGTTGCAGCCTTATGGCCTTCGAGGAAATATCGCGCGGGGCACGACGCTGGAATGGCGGCGAACTGCCGGATCAGATGACGGTTCACACCGAAATGGCTGACGACAGACAGCCTGGTTTTCTTCATCTGAGGCTGAAGCGAGATGCTGACGGTCGGTGCGTAGACTTGGCCTTGCCCGACCTGCCGGGCGAGTGGACTAAGGATTTAGTGGCCACCTCGCGCGCAGACCGGTTTGATTTTCTCAGGGCGGCGGATGTCCTCTGGGTAGTTGTCGACGGCCGTACCCTGCAAAGCGTCGAACTGCGACAAGGTGTGATAAGCCGTCTAGGTCAGTTGGCTGGGCGCCTGAGAGCAATGCTGGGCGAAGCACTGCCACGCATGCTGCTGGCCGTCACGCATCGGGACCAGGCAGAGATATCCTCGCCGGTAATCGAACGCATTCGTGCTGAGCTTTGGAAGCATGAGGTGGTTGCAACCGTTGCGCCAGTCGCACCGTTCTCCGACAATGCTGAATTCGAGCCGGGGTCCGGCTTGGTCGATCTCATCAACGAGACGGTTGCGCAGCAGCTCGAGGCGTCGAGATTCTGGCCAGTGACTGAGCCTGAAAGCGATGAGCGCGCCTACCTGAGCCATAGGAGGTCCCAATGACGCGGCGGGCCATGGTACTCCTTGGCGGGCCCGACTCGGGCAAAACCAACTTCATCGGCCGGCTCTGGTCGGCGCTGGATGCGCGCAAAGGCGCGTTGGTTGCGGTCGGTCAACCCGACGACATTCGGTTTGTCCTCGATACGGCAGATCACCTCTTCCAAGGGCACTTCGCGCCTCGTACTCAGGTGACGGACGGCCGAAGAGACTTTGAGATAACGGTGGCACCTGCGGCGGGGGGCGCTGAGGCGGACATCTTGTTACCCGACGTGCACGGAGAGCTGTGGCGCAAAGCGGTCATCAGCTCTGAAATCCCGACCGAGTGGATGAACGAACTGGAGGGTGCCGACGGCGCGCTGCTATTCGTGCGTATTGGCTCCGATCTGAACGTGAGGCCGCTTGACTGGGTTGTGTCTCGAGCCCTGCTTCAGAGATTTGGGCATAACGAAGACCAGGTGACGCTACCGACGCAGGTGATGTTGTGCGAGATGGTTCGTTTCCTCGAACTGTCCTTGAAGAAGCGGCCCGATGGTACGAATCCTCGGCTGTCGCTGGTGGTCGCTGCGTGGGACGCGGTCGACGTCGGCAAGTTCGCGCAGGGTCCAGTGGCCTATATCAAGCGCGAGTACCCGATGCTGGCCGGGAAGTTGGCTGACACGCAAAAACTGGAAGTGAAGGTCTTTGGCTTGAGCATCGTCGGCGGCGATCTGACGGCAGACGACGCGTTCCGAGCAGAATATCTAGAAGCAGGTATGGACGGCCATGGCTGGGTCGCGACGCAAGAAGCGAACGGTGGATGGCAGAAGAACCCGGATCTGACCCTGCCTGTCGCTTGGGTATTAGGGTTCTGAACGTTGTGATTTCAATCGACCAGCAGGTCCACGGTTATCGACAAGGGCATCAACTGCTCAGCTCTTCGATCATGCTGTCGAAGGCAGACCAGTCGACGATCGATCAGCTGTCGGATGTCGCTGGGCCCCTGCGGCCTGGGGAGCAGTTTGCCCCCTACCTGACCGGGTACCCCCTCCCCGGTGGCTCGCACTACGTGCTGGCTCGAACCTGGCAGGACCTGACGGTCACACGCGCAGGCTGCGTCCGCACATGCAGCCTGTTGATCCCGACGTCAGCTTGGGCATCGAGCGACAACATCCGCTCGTTTCTAAACCTGCTTGACCAGGATGGCGCTTCCGTCGAAGCTCGATCAACCGACTTCAAGCCTTCCGTGCCATCGCCATTGAGCCCGGTGCCGGAGTTCCGCGCAAAGGAGCTGATGGAGGCAATGTTCTTGGAAGATACCAAGCCTATTGCGGTCTTCGACGCCCCAGATCCTGAACTGGTGGCCCTCCGTCTCTTGACCGCGCTGTGGCCGTCCATTCGAGCGCGTTTTGCTTTCTCGACGTTCGCACTTTCGCCGCGCAAGGTTGAAGGGCGGTTCTTCGATCTGGTTTTTGCCCCGAAGGACGCGAAATTCAGGTTTTCAGACTGGCCCGGACGCAGGGTCGACGGCCAGGCCACGCACGATGCGCGTCACCGCTGGACCGGGACCATGTTCGAGAGGGTCTTCCAAGATCCATTTCCCAGGCTGATGACCGACCGACAGCTCGGAATCGTTGGGAAACAGGATGACGACACGGCATCGGCCCTGAGGATCGCGATGCTATGGGAAGAGCTCCGCGACAAGCTGGACGGCGCGCCGACGGCCGCGCTGGGGCTGCTGGACATTGCGAACTCACGGATGTCATCGAATCCAAGCGTGGCGCTCGAACTCGTTCCGTTGCTTCGAAGTGCCACCCAGCGAGCCATCACGACGCTGAGCGAGTCGGAGGCCTGGGATTACATCAGTGCCCTCGTGCGCAAGATGCGCGGGGTCTATTCGCAACGCGACTTCGGATTCGTGTTCGATGCCGTCGAGCAGCTCGCGCGACTACACCCTGCTGGGGCCATCGCGCTTCTGGGCGTCGAGGATCAATCCGGTGCCATAGATACGCTCGTGCCGGCTGTCGCCGCCGGCCTAGGAGAGAATTTTGAACATGCCCTGCCGCCGCTGAAGCATGCGGATCCGACGACCTTTGCCAGGCTGATATCGGTCGGCGGCCGACTGGCCGAGCAGACCGCCCTCGCGCCCGACCTTCTGGTCAAGCTAGCAGATGCACTGCCCTCGCTTTCGCAAGCGGACGCCATGGCGTTGTCTTCGTCGTTGCTGCCGCTGTTGCTGTGGGATGAGCAGCTGCCGCTTGCCGCGCAACTGATCGGCGCGCTTGACGAGGACGAGCTTCTGGCGGAGGTTCGTCATCTGGGCGCTGCGAGCGGCTTCCGTGCGCACGGCTTCTTCCAGCCACTTACGACTCGAGCCAACGAGATCGGGGCAATCGACAGTCTTCGTCAAACGCTGCTGGAAACCCCTGCTTCTTCAGATCGGGACGCATTCTTAGCAGCGACGTTGAGTCCGGCGTTAGACGATGTTCGCTGGCTTCTTGCCGAACCTCAGCTCAGTGTGGATGTCGCCGGCAAATACCTGCTTGGACTTCTCAGAAGCGCCAACGATTCACAGCGCAGGACGCTTCTCAGCGTTGATGCCGTCCTCGCCCGTGTACCTGTCGAAGGCGTTGAACAGTTGTTGTGGGCGGTCAAGAACGTCCGCATGTCGCTCGATCCGTTTCTTGCGGCGATGTTCCGTCTTATAAGGATCAGTGACGACCGCACAAGCGATGAATTGGCGACCCTGGCGCTTGAGCGCTGCCTTCCACAGCCTATGGGCGTCGACGAAGCCGAGGTCGTGGCCTACCTGTTCGACGTGCTCGGCACTCGCATCAATGTAAGTTGGGTTGCTCTCACAGGCCTGAGCAGTTTGGTGCCTTCGCAGGTCGTAAGCCGTAACCTGGTAGCGATGAACAACTGCTCTCCCGCAACTCGGGCGCAGTTCGTGTTCTTCATCGTCGACATAGCTGAAGCACTCACATCGCGCTACAGCCTGGAAATGTCAGCCGAAGGCGCGAACGCCTGCGCCAGCCTGATGTACTCCGCTCAAAGTGTGAATTTGGGCAATGCACTTGCCGCAGCAGGTCGTCTCGTGCCAGCTACGTTTCGCGCGCGTCGGCTGCCCCTGTCTTCGCTGATTGCTGCTACTTTTCCCATCGTGTACCGGGAACTCGCAGCGAAGGATGAGGTGCCCGATCTGCTACGGTTCATCCCCTTCCTTGACTGGGACAAGTGCAAAGCGGCGCGGCGCGAGCTCGTTGAGGTGTTCTTGACTTCGCCTTCTTGGGCACCGGAGGACTTCGCTCTAACTGCGTACCGGTGTATGGACATGGACCGCATCTTCGATAGGACGCGCGAAGTTCATGGCGGCGAGGAGTATCTCGACTTTGTCGAAGCAAACGCCGCCAAGCTAGAAAGCACTTTTCGTGATGCAGTCGTCGCGGCACTCCATCGGGTTCGATCTGGCCACTTGCGCGACAAGTAGCGCGCAGCTCTGCGCCAGTACCAAGCGGCTCACGCATCGTCATGCATTGCGGCCAGCACCGGAGGGGAGAGGCAACCCTTTGTATCGGGTCGAAGGCACTAGGTCGACGCCGTCCGCAGAGACGTTCACTGAGAGCCGACGGGGCCTGGGGCCTGTTGCAGCGTGACTGTACGGCTGCTCCACCACCGATACCAGTCGTCGCAGAGGGCGAGTCGGCTGCTGCGCCGGTGACCGCTTCAGGTCCCTGAGCGTGAGCTCGGCTTCATGACGCGGACGACTTCAACCGCTGCAAAGCAGGTGGTAGCCCTTGTAACTCAAGTATTGCAATGGGCGTCCCAACCCCTATCGGGAGAAGATCCCCGCCCGGAGATGGGAACGGTTCCGCTGCCCCAGACATCTCCTCTACACCGGTCAGTCCTCAGGCTTCACCCCACATACAAACATCAGCTGGTCAGTATGGGTGTGCAATCACATAGGCAACCAGCCACGACACTCCGCTGACCAGGATGGTGGCCAACCACCAGGCGACAGCGCAAAGGCCCTTCACCAAGTGGGCCACGGCAATGCCCGGCCAGCACATCAGCCAACCCAACTGCAGCAGCCACCAGACCACCGAGTAAATGTTGACCAGCGTGATGGCGTGCTGCAGGAGCGGCTGGATCAACCACGAGCCGCCACACCAGCTCACCCCAGTGAGCAGCACGCCCATCAAGGCGAACCGGCGCTCTGGAGGAGCTGACACGGCACTGGCGTCAGCGCGGTTCACCGGTTCAACGCCTGTTGCATGGGACAGGGTTGACAGTGGTCTGCGCCTCAACGGTTGTCGTGAGGGTGATGCCGCCCTGGCGGCCATCGGCTCACGCAGGCGAGAAACCATTGATCGCGCTCGCAGCAAGGATTCCAGGTCGTTGCGCACCCGCCGGGCCGTGGCGGCCCAGTGCATCGAATGGTTCAATGCCTGGTCGTGGTGCAACACCCGGTTGCGTTGCACTCGCAGCACGTGCAAGTCTCGGATGCACTGTGCATCCAGGCTGCCACTCAGCCTGTTGATCCTGTCGCGGCTGTTCTCTGCATCGGGGGCCAGTTGGTTCAGCAGGAGTTCGATGGGTAACCACTCCCGTTTGAGCAGGATCCAATCCGAATCGGGTGCTTCCATGGGTTCAGCTGGGCATGGGGGCAATGGTGCGCACACCGGTCGTGAACGTGAAGCTGCGGCTGAACGGCACCCCGCCACTGCTGCCACTGACTTGCACCCGGTAGCGTTCGTTGGGCTCCAAGGCTTTGTCCGGCATCGCGTAGCCGGTCCAGTCGTTGCGGTAGTAGACCGACATGGGATCGTTCGCCCGGGTCCTGACGCTGTACATGGCGACGGGCTCGCCGGTGAGCACCCGCGTCAGCGTCAACGACTGCAGGGTGAGTGTTTTGCCCACCTCCCCGATCACTGTGACGGTGCTGCCGGTAGGGTTCGTGCCCAGTGAACGCCCCGGGGTCACCCCAGGCCCCAAGGTCGGATCAGTCCATTCGCCCAGCAGGACAGGTGCCACGTCGGTGCTGCCCTCACAGGGATAGGTCCGCACGCCACTGCCCGAAGGTGGAAGCTGGCCCAGTTGGGTCATGCCAAACCCGAGCATGACGTACATCGCGTGGTTCAGCTCAATCGACGCGGGCCGAGAGACAGGCAAGCTCCCCACGAAAACCTCCTCCGCTGGCAACAGTGTTTCCTTCTGCGCAGACCCAATGCCCACCTCGGTATAGGCCGCAAAGAAATGCATGGCGTGATACGGCGCCACTGCCAGCTGCCGCATGGCCTCCATCTGGAGCCATTGCAGAGGCGCCGCCTGGTAGGTGTCCACCGGTGCCATGAACTGCCCCGACCCGATGCCGATCTCCCCTACTTCTGCCCCATTGGTCTGATAGCCCCGCAGCACCGCCCGTTCAGTCGGGCTCGGTGCCGTGAAACCCGGCAGCCCGGCCACTTCGGTGTGTGGATGAAACTGTGGGTGGTTGGCATTGGTCAAGGCGTACGAGGCATGGCGATCTCCGGTGTCTGCCAGGACCGTGCTGTGGCTCAAAACCCCGAAGCCGCACTGCAGCCGTTGACGGTTCAGGTAGTCCAAGGCCAGCCGCTTGGGCGAACCGGTGAGCAGCGGTGGCTCGGAGACGGCGGTCTGGATGGCAATGGAATGCGTGGCCCCGGCGGACACGCTGCCGGGGGGCGCTGTGGCGTCGCTACCGCCGCCGCAGGCCACCAAGGCCAGGCTCGCAGCCAGCGACAGACTGGCGACGATGGGCCGATTGGCCCAGCAAAACCGTGCGGCGTTTTGCGGCAATGTCCCGAGATCTGGACGGACCAAGCCTTTCGATGGGATGGCTGTGGAGAGGGGCGTGGTGTGCGGGGTATGCAGGGTGTGCATGCTTGTTTTCTCCCAGGCTCAACGGCCACGCGCCAGGGCGTGCTGGATTTTCTGGTCAGTCTTGTACTGACCGAGCGCGTGCACTGCCCAGATCGTGGCGGGCAGCCAGCCGATGAGCGTGAGCTGCAGCAGGAGGCAGATCAGTCCGGCAAACGGCCGCTTGATGGTGAAGAAAGTGAGCCAGGGAAAGATGAGGGCAATGAGCAATCGCATGGGAGCGTTCCTAGAAATGGACAGAGGTCAACCGACACCGGACACCGTGATGCACAGGCACTGGGCGACCGGTTTATTTCAAAGTACTACGGAAGTCATTTCATGCAAGTCCCGTCCCGGGAGGCACACGCCACCCGGCATTGGCCGCCCATGCATGCCGGGAGACGGCGTTGGAACACATGCGAGTCTCCTGGCTCGATCCAAAGCAAAGCGCCAGCCAAATGGGTAACCACGTGCCCAGGGCAAGCGCTGGTATGAAGTCGTCGATGTTGCCAGCTGACTGCTGACATGAGCGCTGAGTCTTTCCAGCACTTCACAGCACAGGTTACTTTGACCCGGTTGGTTTGGGCCTGTTCCGAACCAACCCGAACGGGCGTGAGGGATGGCTCACAGGACAGCCGTTTGTCCTGTCTGGCCTGCTCACCTTCTGCCTCAGCCCTTCAGGGGGCCGATCACCTATATATATAGGTGATCCAATCCGTGGCCCTCATTGCCGGGTTGGAGAGGCGTTTCGAAATTGAAGTTGAAGGATGCATTTCTCCGGCAGGACGGTTGATCCTGTTCAGAGGGTTTCTGAGTTTCGTAAAGGTGAGAATTTTTGGGAAGCACGTCCCAAGCATCATCAGGTCAACTCAAAAAAGTCCTCTGATCGGGGGATGACGGACAGACTTTCCAACCCGATCCGCCGCCCCAGGGTCTGCGACAGCTGCGCACAGATGGCCATGGCCTGCCCGGCTGCCCGGATGTCGGCCTGTTGCTGGGTTTCACCTGCCTGAGCCTTGGCTGCATAGGCCACCATGGCGTGTTCGTTGCTGCCCAGCGTGTCGCCCCTGGCCACCGCCCCCACCAGACACAAGCTGTCCAACCCGGCCGCACGGATCAGTGTCTGCAAGGCCTCGTCATTGGTGACCTGGTGCTCGATGCGCTGAAGGTTTTCGCGGGCGTACTTTTTGAGTGCGGCGTGGCTGCCCAGGTAGGCGGTGGTCACACTCTTGCGGCCATGCCCCAGCCGGCGGGCGATTTCAACGCGCGCGCGGTTGTCCAACTCCGCATCAACCTGTGGTCCGCCCTGGATGGGCGCTTTCGCCCCGGTGAACGCTTCATACAGATCACATGCATAGCTGTGCCGCAAGCCATGAGCGGTCATGTCTATGTCGTTTTTGGTGATGCCGCACCGACGCAGCACATAGTAGAAGTGGTTGCGGGCCTGAACCAAGGTGAATCCGTCCTGCGCCATCAGCCGCCCCTTGGGGTTTTCGGCAGCAATCTGGACGGCCACATCCAGCCACTTGCGCTGTTCCTCGGTCTCGATGGGCACGATCCGTGTCCGGCCACCTTTGGTGCCCTCGACCAAGTGAATCGATTCACCTTGGATCGCATCTACTGGCCGGAACATCAGGAACTCCTGCACGCGGTGCCCAAACAGTCGAGCCAGCCGCAAGTGAAGGGCCGTCATGGGGCAGACCTCGGACACCTTTTCCAAAATGGAGGTCACATCCTCCTGGCTCCACGTCCGGTCTTTTTGGGCTGCGATGCGGCGTTTTCCGGACCAGGGTTGGGAAACGATCTGCCCGAGCGGGGGACACAGTTCCGGCTTGCCGATCCAAACACCAAAACGCCTGACCGCCGTGTTCACGTTGGCCATCCAGGCTGCTGAACGACCTTCCTTTTCCAGATGCAGGAACACAAGGCGAACCTGCTTCTTGGACATCTCATCTAGGTTTTTCACTGGCATGTTCAGGTTGCGCAGCTCACGCACAAAGCTGCTCAAGCGATCCTGATAGTCCTGATGGGTTTGGAGGGAGGCGCGGCGCTTCCTGCCGATCGCAGCTGGAATCTGGAATTCAGAATAGAAGGCTGAGATCTGCTTGAGTGGGTTGTTGGGGTGGCCGGCCTTGACCTCCTCCCACAGCTGTGCAGCCAGGCCCGTCTCTTTGTTCTTGATCTTGGCAATCACAGGGTGCAAGCGTATTGGCTTGGGACCCCGTTGGGATGCAGCGGCTCCATGGCTGGGCTCTGGCTGGTCATCCATGGGGCTGGTGGTGGTGTCATGAAACATGTGGGCTCTCCTTTTCAAAACGGGCTTGCCAGTGAGGGTCAGGCTCCTGGATGGCCACCCTCACCTGTCTTGGGTGAGGATGGGCATGCAGCAGCTGGCCCTTTGGGCAGCAAAACATCAGCAAATGACAAAGGGTTTGGGCAGTTGGTACTTGGACTCCGGTTTGTCACGCCGGCCAGCTCGGGTTGGTTTCGTTAGCACTTTCTCCTGCCATCTCCACTTACCAGGTGGGGGCCCCGCTTGCGCGACTTGCACACCCCAGAGCCGGGGTTGTGCAGGGTTGTTTTCATCCCTGGAGGGGGATGCACCTTGAGTGGCTGTTGCCACCCGTGTTTGATCCACACCCCAGCCCTGCCCGGACTGGTTTTTCTTACAGCGGTATGACTCAGGTTGCAACCAGCATCACAGATGCAATGGTCCCTGGCCCACCTGCCTCGAGCAGGTGTCACTGGTTTCTTGGTGAGGGTCTTGGGCCAGATTGGGCCCTGTGTTCAGGTGTGCACCCTGGAGTCAGGATGCTGGTATTGAAGTGCTACGCCAACATGCAGATCCACATGGATGTGCAAAGCTGACTTGGAGTGACCTGGCATGTAGCCAGCCAGACCCTTGGCTGCAACCTACAGCTTGGTTTTTGCATGTGTAAATGCATGACCCCGCTTTTGGCTGGGGGCCAGTTGGTCAGGCCGGTTTGGACCTGTTTGCCCTGCTCCTTTGATGGATGCAGGGAAGCCAGCATGTGCTGCTGGTGGATGTTTTGGGTTTGCACCCAGTGGCATTGCTGCCGCCCAGTTTTATGCCGTGGAGGGCATTGATTAAATGCAGGCTGGGCCTGCGGCTTTTGGCCACAAAGGGCTTTCAAGTGGTTGAAATTCTACATCTGATTTTGGGAATAGTTATCCACATTTTTTTCCGCGAAAGTCTCTCCCCGCATCTCACTTATCAACCTGCACCATTTTCTCCTGCGACGAACCCGACTCTCTCTATTGCTTATCTGACGTCACACGGGAGAGGTTTTTGTTTCAAGGAAGTTTGATGGGTTGGAAATGGGGTTCTGGAGTGGTATTGCCTGGTGTTTTCTGCTGCACATGAAGCCACCATTCATGTGGGATCTCTGAAGTGCAGGTCGATTTGCATCTGCCATTTATTGGCGCGCGTGCCAATTTTTGCCACCGCTGCCATTCATTGGGGGTTTTCCTGCCAATAAATGGTTGGCATGCCAAATGTTGGCTGGATTGCACTTTTTTTCAGGAAATCTGCAATCTGCGACGACTAAAGGGGGGTTAATCGCCATTTAGCGGGGAAGCCATGTTCAGTGTGGTGGAAAGAATAGGACTGTTTCCAACAACCTTCTTTGCACATGAGCACTCACACCATCCTCCCCGCCGCCGGCCTGGACCTTGGCTTCTTTTCAACCAAGATGGCCATGCCCATCCAGGACAACGCATCACCATCTGTGCGGGCCGAGCAGTTCCCCTCATTGGCCCCCATCTCAACCCCCATCCAGGACCTCCCCTCTTTTAACCGGCCGGACGGCTGTACCGTGAAGGTGGGCGATGTCACCTACTTTGTGGGCAATGGCGTGCACCAGAAGATGGACGGGTCTGGGCTGACCCGATCCAGTAACCCGGATTACTCGTGCACGCCTGAGTACAAGGCACTGTTCCTGGGTGCCCTGTGGCACATGGCGCGGACCATGAAGCTGGGTGACACCCACCTCAAGATCGAGCACTTGGTCGTTGGGTTGCCCATGGCCAGCATGCGCACGCATGCCAAGTCTCTGGCTGAGCTGTGCTCTGGCTTCCACCTCATTCCCGGCGTGGCAGATCCCGCTGGAGCGTTCAAGGTGACCGTGGGCAAGGTGCACGTGCTGAGTCAGCCGCAGGGTGCGATGCTCAGTGTGCTCGGTGCCACCCCTTCTGCCGCTCAGGAGAACATCCTAGTGGCTGACATGGGGGGCGGGACCTTTGATTGGTTTTTGGCTGAGCGCATGGTGGCCAACCTGAACAAGAGCGGGTCGCACAACCGAGGCATGCTCAACTGTGCGATCGAGATCTGCAAACGGGTCGCACCAGATTCATTGAGCAATCCAGGGATGATCCAGCGGATTGATGATGCGTTGCGGCAGGAATTGCCCAGCGTGCGGGTCGCGGGGCAGGAGGTGGACATGGCGGATGCCCTGCCCTACGCGTTGCAGGTGGTGGAGTCCAGCTTGCGCCAGATGTCCTTGTCCGTGGGCGACATGGGCACTGTCGACCGGGTAATCGTGACCGGTGGTGGCGCAGGCCTGATCACGAAGGCATGGGGTCGTGTGTTCCCAAAATATGTGTCTCTGCTGGATGTGTGTGATGACCCGGTGTATGCAAATGTCCGGGGCTTCTTGCTCTATGCCCGCAGCGCCCAGGCCGCGGCGTCTCAAGGTCGGTGAGCATGTCTGTTGACCTCGACACGTTTGACCTGGCAGGCACGCCGTTGTCTTGTACCTTGCGGGCAGATGGTTGGCGAATACCCCAGCTCTTGGCCTGGTTGAACAGGCATGGAGCGCTGTCCAGTGCCGTTTTGGCGCAACTGGCCGAAACCGGTATCCGGTCTGGATCGGGTCTGGTGGATGCCTGCCCTCTGACCCCACACCCAGCGGAGGTGCAGCCGATGACCAAGGTCGGAGAGGCTGCGCACACGATCCGGCTGAGACTTGTCCTGCACCCGCTTTCGCACCCTTGTCTGATTCAACACCTCGCATCGATTCCAGCCGAGCTGCACCGACGCACTTTGCTCAATGCCATCGAGTTCGGGATTCAGATTGTTCTCGGGGTGCGGTCGCCCGAAGCGCCTGACTCCCTGGCCCCACAAAGCAACAGGTTTGCGGATGTGCCTCCTGCTGGCTTGGTGTCACCTTCGATCGCCACTGAACACAGTGCCATCACTGAATCCCCCGAGCCTGTCCCGCCAATGATGGCGAAGGTTCTCAATCCCGCGCCTGCCCTTGTCCTGTCATCGACACCCACACCGGTGGCGTTGCTGGACTTGGGCAGCCTTTCTAACCTGATCCCTGCTTCTTATGACTGACAAAGATACCTTCCTGTGCTCACTGACACGCTCTGACGCGGATGCTGCTGATGCAATTCAGGCGGCTCCCGAGACGACTTCGACATCGGTCAGGGCAACGCCCAAGCCGTCTGATGTGGCAGAAAAACCTTCTCCTGTTCCGGGGAGGCAAAGGGTGCAGACACCGGAACAACGTCAGCAGCGCCGGGCCATGTTGAAGCGAATGGTCGATGCCCTGGATGGTTGAGGCAGAGATTTTTTCGAGAAATCGAACATGGAGCACCGCTAATGGTGGGTTATTTGCCATTTGACCGGGAAGGGGTTGGGTGATCTGGGATGGATGGGTTTTCAGTCAGACCTCACGCCACTCTCCCAAACTGCTGAACACCCGCCGACACTGCACACACTGGTACTGCCCGGATGCCCGCATTACGCCACTGTCGTCCCGGGCCATGAGGGACTTGTAAGCGGTCGCCCTGCATCGCCCGCATGAGTTGGGCACCCTGGTTTGTGTTCCGCGCGTGGTCAGCACCTCAGCCATGAAGCGGCCCAGCACCCCAGGCCCAGTTGAGGTCAGGTTGCCCATCGTGGTGGTTGGGTTCATGGTGGTGCCTCCGGTGTTCATGTCTGTCGTTGGTTCAAGATAAGGGCTTGGATGCCCGTTGGCAATCCTCCGAATGGGGGAGTCGCCGATCTGCGAAGGGGGGCCCACACCGGTTTCACCCAAGCTGGGTGCCAACCTGGGGACTGATGCAGATGTGGGTAACGAGGCGTGTGCCATGAAACTAGGTGATCGATAAAAAACTGGATATTTAACCAGTATATGCGGCCGCCATATCACTGCGTATCAAATCCACACGGTTTGGCAGGATGGTTCAGGTTCATCACGAACCAGCCCCCTGTGCTTAAAAACAAGGCAGTCCTCGCACTTTCCTGACTGGGCGTGGCTTGCCGTGCAGGCTCCCCACACTGTCCAGTGGTTATCCACAGGGTTGGGCCAGGGCTGTGGGGATAAGTGGTCAATTAGAAAACGGCTGCACCTAGTTGCACTTGGTTGCATCTCGGGTCAGCCCGGATACAGAACCGTCACACAAAAATGGCACGATGCGCGCCGTTGCATCATCCGATGCATGACTTTCCATAATCCCGAGGAGACAACATGAACCGCACACTCATCAACGCTTTCGCTGCATCCGTCCTGTGCATCACTGCCAATGCCTGGGCCGATGGCCCTTCTTGCAATGCCGATGCCGCAGAAAAGAAACTGGCCGGTGCTGCCAAGACATCGTTTCTGAAGAAATGCGAGAAAGACGCTGCGGCGACCTGTGACGTGACCGCTGGCGAAAAGAAGCTAGCCGGTGCTGCGAAGTCCAGCTTCACGAAGAAGTGTGTGAAAGACGCTGTGGGTGCGTGATCGGGCAACGCAGTGCTTGAAGACACCTGACACAGGGGTGGTTGCGGCTACCTGCAGCCCCAAAGGCAAAACACTCATCAAGGCAGCGGTCACGCTGTTGCTCGGGCTGGGTGTTCAGGCATCAGCCTGGGCATGGAATGGCCATGGCCACCGGTTGGTCGCGCGGTTGGCCGAAACTGAAATCACACCCAATACCCAAGCAGCCATCCAGGCATTGCTGGCCTTGGAACCAGGTGCCACGCTGGGGTCTGTATCGACCTGGGCGGATGAACATCGCAACCCGACAACTGCTTCATGGCACTACGTCAACTTCCCACGGGGTGATTGCCACTACGTGGCCGAACGTGACTGCCCGGACGGCAAATGCATTGTCAGTGCGTTGACGCGACAGCTTGATGTGCTGGCTTCAGATGCTCCACCAGAGAAGCGCCTGTTGGCGTTGAAGTATGTGGTCCACCTGGCTGCTGACATCCATCAGCCGCTGCATGCGGGGTTTGGTGATGACCGGGGTGGCAACAGCTACCAGGTGCAGGCGTTGGGCAAGGGCACGAACTTGCATGCGCTGTGGGTCTCGGGCTTGGGATTGCTGGTTCACGACAACCTGGATCTGGAGCGCCGTTTGTCTGCACGAATGCATGGCGAGATGGCAAACGCAATGTCTGCGGCGAGCATGGCAGAAGAATCCTGTCGGATCGCGTCAAGCGAGTCCTTCTACCCTCCACGAAACGTATCATCCAGCTACATTGAGCAGTACCTGCCGGTGGTTGAGCAGCAATTGCGATGGGCGGCAAGGCGTTTGGCGGCATTGCTGAACGCTGCGCTTGGCTATTGAAGTCGGCGGACTGGGCTCAGTCGGCACTCAGGGCTCAGAACGGGGGCGCCTTTGCCATGCTCTATGCCGATCAGCATATTCACGTCACCAGTCGTTACAAGTTTGGCTTGCCCATCGTTCTGGTTGTCTGCGCTGATGGCACGATGCAGTCGGAGAGGCACTCATGGATGGCGAATGTTCAGTTCGCCAACGCGATGTCTCTCTTTCAAACTCCACGCAACAACTGCATTGGGAACCCAGGCCATGTCGATTCATCAGCAACACAGTGACGATTCCCGCCAACAGATGATCCAGACAACAGAGTGTTCTGAAGCCCGGGCTCGTCGGGTCGGCCGGGATGCCTCCATGACTGACAGCCTCAAGAACTCGGCAACAGACTTTGAACAGCGAGAGATGACGTTCAGACAGGCAGCAGTCTGGGCGGCGCGGGAACAGGCTTTTGCGCATCAGATTCCGCGTCGGTAGAGAGTGCTTCGCAAACCTTGAACTCTGCTGATGTGCAACCGCTACGTCCCACCCTCCATGGCCGACATCGAGCGGTCTGGCACTTAACAAGATCGCCGATCACCCTGGGCAACGCGTCATAGACGCCTGATCTCGTGTCCAGCAGGGCCCTGATTTAGACGAGTCCAACGCAGGTGAACCCTTCGCATCTATTGTGACAACACGGGTTCTGATAGCGGTAACGCCTGTGGCGCTCACATCCGCGAACACCATCCATCCTGTGTTGTTGTCTTCATCTGTAAAGCCGTCAAAGACGAAGTTCCCCAGCGAATACATGATCGGCTTTCCACGGTAGATCTCATGGTCCTGAACAACGTGAGGATGGCCGCCAATGACCGCGTCTGCACCCGCATCGATGAGGATGCGAGCCAGCGTTCGCTGATGGTCGTTTGCGAGAGGTTCATGCTCTTGTCCCCAGTGCGGAACAGCGATCACCACATCAGCGCCTTGAGACCTTGCTTTCGCAATATCGACGACCACCTGCCTCGGGTCCAGCCACGCGGCACCCGCCAGCCCGGGGCCCGCGGCAAACCACCGTGGCAAGAAGTCAAGGTATCCCAGCAGTGCAATCCTGACGCCGTTGCGCTCGACGATCAGCGCCTGATGGGCTTCCATAAGATCCTTCCCGGCCCCGAATACCAACGATCCCGAATGACGTAAGGACTGCATGGTTTCCAGTAAGGCTTGCCGACCAAAGTCGCCGGAATGGTTGTTCGCCAAGCCAGCAACTTCAAAGACAGAAGAAAAAACCTTTATGCCTGCAGGCGTGGTCCGAAAACTGAACGGTTTGGCGGGATCTGCCTTGCCTGTGCGCCCGGCAGCCGATTCAAAATTCGCTACTCTCAGGTCAGCCGCCGACAGAGCCTTGCGAACTTTCTTAAGGGGATCACCGCCACGTGCAATGAGTCGCCCCGTTCCTTCAGTCTTGGCCAACATCACGTCACCGACAAATGCCAGCACGGCCTTGTCTTCGGCGTGCACCTGTGTCGCCATCAGGCAACCCAGCATCACACCCATCAACACGGTGAACAGTGGTTTCATGGCCGATCATCCTTGCATTCATAGACCAGGGTGGCGCCCAACTTCGGCTCCACCACTTCGACGCGCCCGGTACGGTACGGTGACTCTACGGTCTGCGAAGAAATGATCCTGATATCTTTATTGGCCGCGTTGGCGTAAACCTCAATCAACAGCCAAGGTTGTCCCTTGCTCGGAACAGACATGGCGGTACGAACGCGGAATTCGTCCAACTCAGTCCACCGGCCGACCAGGGAAGATTCGTCTGGTGGAACATCGACTTGTACAACGACGCCCCCCTGTTCAAGCCTGCATTGAGCGGCAATTGCGCCCACTGTGCTCAGCACTCCAATCCCGAACAGTGAGGCAATTTGGATGCCAGATATGAGTTTTCTCAGCATAGGCACAGGTGCGGGATGGGCTGGCAGGCCAAGCTTAGGATGGTGTTCAAAACGCGGGTCTGTTCGAGACAGTGACCAGGGACTCCCCATTGTGACGAGTTCGGTTCCCCAATCATCCACCTTCGCACGCTATCACCGACTTCACAGCCCGCCCATCTACGTACACCGCACCACTCCTCACCTTGATCGCTATTGAGCCAAAAGCGCGGTGCCATTCAAGCTTGGGGTCCTGGTCTGCTCCTCTCCGCAACACTGGCCCGCCTTTACAACAAAGCCGATTGAGCAGATCAGATGGCTCCCGGGTGAACAAACCCCCTCCACAACACAGGCGAGCCAAGCGGGTCGTTAGCGTATTCTGGACAACCATTACCTGCCCACCGACCATTTTCACTTCGTTTTTTGGTGGCAGGATGTGAGTGGCGTCATGAATGCCATCACCATGAGAATCCACCGTGCGACCCATCAAATACACGTTCGCTGCATCCATCCTGATTCTGGCCACACAATCATGGGCAGACGGCCCCACCTGCAACGCCGCTGCGGCGGAGAAGAAATTGGCTGGGGCTGCCAAGACGTCTTTCTTGAAGAAGTGCGAGAAGGACGCTGCTGCGATCTGTGATTTGACTGCTAGCGAGAAGAAGCTCGCGGGTGCAGCCAAGTCCAGCTTCACGAAGAAGTGTGTGAAAGGCGCAGTGGGTGCGTGATCACTCGGCGCAGGATTTGAAGGCGCCTGGCACCAGCGAGGCATGTCGCGCCCACGGGTACAGTAACCCCCATGCGCATCAACCTGATCACCCCCTTCGCAGAAAAAGACCAGGTCAAGGCATTGGGCGCACGCTGGGACAGCCAGAAGAAGGTCTGGTACATCAAGGATGTCGAGGACCTCACCCCGTTCCATCGATGGATACCCGACCCTGCGGCGGTTGCAAAACCTTCGGCCCAATTGCGTGAGGCCAGCAGGCCAGTCGATACCTCCCCTGGCCCAGCCCACTGCGGCTGTGACGTCCTGCCTTGGGAGCCGTGCATTCACACGCCATCTGTGATCTGAGGAGGCAGTTCTAATGAAGGGCACATACCTCATCACCGAGTTCAGGGACAAAGACGCCGTCAAGTCTCTGGGTGCCAGATGGGATGCCCTGCGCAGGCAGTGGTACGTGCCCCCAGGCATCGACCTTGCGGGCTTTGCCAGTTGGCTGCCCGATACAGGGCAGGCCACCACGGTTGCCGAATCGGATTCGACCAGTCAGTCGAATTCATTCGATTCACCCAGCACAACACCTCACCTGTCGGTATCACCTATCGCTACCGCCGCCGTCACCTCCACGGCTGTGGGGTGGCCGGATTCGGGTGCAGCGGTCACGGGTCTGACGGTATCCGGCAAAGGCATCTCCCTGTCCCAATTACTGGGTGGTGTCTCCCGCGCAGTGGCCAGTGCGTTTGCCGGTGGTGTCTGGACCACGGTCGAGCTGATCAACGTCCGGCTGCACAGCGGCCATGTCTATCTGGAGGTATCGGAGCGCAACGAGCAAGGCAGCGTGCTGGCCAAAGCCAATGCGGTCCTGTGGGCCTCACAGGCCCAGCGCATCCTGCCTGCGTTCGAGCAAGCCACAGGGGCTCAGCTGGCAGCCGGTATCAAACTGCTGGTGCGAGCCCGCCCGGTTTTCAAAGCGCAGTACGGGTTCAGCCTGGAAATCGATGCCATCGATGCCGAGTACACCTTGGGTGACCTCGAAGCACGCAAGCGTGAAATCCGGGACCGCCTGAAACAGGAAGGTCTGTTCGACCTGAACCGTCGCCTGCCCTCCCCTTGGGACTTCAACCACGTACTGGTCATTGCGCCGGAAGGTGGCGCAGGGCTGGGTGATTTCCAGGTCGAGGCAGGACGGCTACAAAGCCACGGCGTCTGCCAGTTCACCTATGCCTTGAGCCGGTTTCAGGGTGAAGGAGCTGCAGCGGAAATCAGGGATGCCTTGCTGGTCTCATTGGCCCAGATCGAACTGAACCACTCCTGGAAGCCAGACGCCGTGGTCATCATCCGTGGCGGTGGTGCTGTCAATGACATGGCCTGGCTCAACGACTATGCCCTGGTGCGCTGTGTGTGCGAGTTGGACATTCCTGTGCTGACAGGTATCGGTCATGAACGCGACAGCACCGTGCTCGATGAAGTGGCCAACCAGCGGTATGACACGCCCTCCAAAGCCATCGGAGGTATTGATCGCACCATCGTTCAACGCACCCGTGAGGCCCAGTCCCTGTTCGAGCAGGTGAGTCAGCAAGCTCGCCGCAGCCTGGAGCGCGCCAAGCAGTCTGTCGAGCAGACGTTCGTGACGGTTCAAAGCGGTGCCCGCCAGACCTTGGCTGACACCCAAGCAGACGCCACTGCGCTGCTGGGTGAAGTAAAGCTCAATGCAGCCTATGCCTTGCGGGCTGCATCGGAGGCCATCCAGCGTGACATGGCTGATGTGCGTCATCTGGCACACCGACAGGTTGCCCAGGCCCAACGTGTGGTGCCTGCCCTGATGGCAGACATCCGGTCTGAAGCCAGGCAGGTGCTGCGTACCGCCCAGGTCAGAACAGAGGCCGACTGGCGCTTTGTCGTCGAACACACCACGACTGAGCTGCGTCATCAGAAAGAAGCGGTGGAGCGCACCTATGCGGAAACCACAAGCCGTGCACATCAGACGATCAGCGATGCACGTGAACGGTCACAAGCCCTGGTGAGGGAAATCACCGGCCAAGGCCCTGAGAAAACCTTGGGTCGTGGGTTTGCGCTGGTGCGTGACGCGAAAGGCCGGGCCTTGACCAGCGTGAACAGCGACTCGCCAGAACTGGTGATTCAGTTCAGGGACGGCGAACGCCCTGCCCGCTTCACCACGGGAACAGCACCCGAAACGATGGCCACGACAACCATCCCGGCGGCCACGCCCGGACAGATCGACATCTTCAAGAGAAACGACAACCCATGAAACACACATTCAAGGATGCGTACGGCGTGCTGCAACAGCATGCCCAGACGCTGCGTGATCAGACGGAACCCAATATCGATGACTTGCTGACGATCGTGACTGAATCAGTCTCGGCGTACAAGGTGTGTCAGGCGCGGATCGATGCTGTGGAGAAGGCGCTTGAGAAAGCGTTGGGGGGTGCGCAGGATGGGGCGACTGTGCTGGGTGAGATGGATGGCGGTTGACCGGTTTGCAGCGGGTGCTGACGGTGGGGGCTGCCAAGCGAACTCACGCTGCCCACCGCGAAGCGGCTGTTGGGTTCAACGACCGGCGAGCGCCCGAAAGACGGCTGTCCGAGGTACTGCAGTCATAGGGTTTACGCGACCCGACCGGCACTGCGCCATCGACCGCGTCACCATCACCTGGACTGGCGATCCCGAGCCTCTCTGCCGGTCAGAGTTGCGAACTGAGCGGTTGCGATGACCCATCCACCGCATACCAGTGCCATATTGCGCGCGTGCACATCTCGCTCCCAAAGGACGGGTTGCGTGCGATACCGAAGAATGTTGGGAGCCTTCCGCGCCACCCGGGAAAAAGACTCGCTGATGCCTCAAGGTTTCAAACACGCCATAGATCTAGTCACACCGAAAATGCCTATCCAGGCGGGCGCACCACTCTGGACAGGCGATCGACCAGACTTCGCAGTTCCTCGATGTCGATCTGAGCCGCATGCATTTGGGTAAGGGATGAAGCGCCAGTGGCCGGTTCAACATCCGCATCGCTGAGCTTGCCCGCCTGAATGAGGCGCTCTTCGTTGAGGACCTGACGAGCACTTTCTGTTAGAGCGGCGAGGTTCTCCATAAGGCGCTCGCGCTCCTCCATATTGAGCGGTCGCAGCAGCCGTTCATTGCGCGACTCAGCATCCACAATCACTTGTTGGTACAGCGTCTGGCCTTTTTCGGTCAAGGTCAACATGACGCCCCGGGCGTCCGCATCATTGCGCTCGCTGGCGATGAATCCCCGTTCAATAAGTCCTGACACTGTGCGGCTCGCATAGCTTTTGTCCATGCCAGCGCGGTGGGCCAGATCTTTCAGCGACAGCGGAGCGAACGCCGCCAACTGCCCGAGCGAACGCCATTCAAGCAGCGTCAGAGAAAATTTGCGTTCCACCCGCAAAGATGCGCTCGCCGCAGAGAGCGCCGCCAAAGTGTGTAGTCGTGATGAAAGTAGATCCGTGATGATCTTCGGCTTCTGCACGAGCTTGCCAGGCTTCTCACGGCGGGAAGAGTTGATTTTGTCCACCATAAAATTATGCCAGTGAGCCCCTCGACCAATAGAGCTCTTGTCAGATCGTTATCCGTTTGGTGATGGGGAGGAACCCCGACGCAGCTTCATAGTTGCACTGGCCAAAGCGACCGCCTCGCCAGCCTCATTGCGAACTTCTCCACGGCAAAACGCCAGGGACTTCGAAGCGTGTTCAACACGTCCCGTTGCTGTCAGCAATCCTGAAGCTGGCTGCAGAAACTGAATTTGAATGTCAACTGTCCCAGCAATTTCGCCGGTGCCAGGTATGGCCCTGGCAGCGCGCGCCATGGCGCTGTCCAGCAAGGTCGCCAAAGCGCCCCCATGCACGACGCCATGCCGGTTGCTCAGTTCTTTGCGTTGCCTGACCTGTAGGCAGACTTCCAGCCCGTTCCTCGTCACTTCGTGAATTTGCATCCAGTCCGTGAAGGGCGCCGTCTCCAGCGGAAACCGTTCTGAAGGAGAGGTGTCGGTCATGCAGCCTCTGTGGCAGTGAACAAGGGATTCAGTCCACTCCGCGCAACGCGCCCCTGCAATTCGCGCCCCAGTGCGTCTTCACACGCCTGGACAGCATCAAGCAGAGCAGCCCGGTCGATTCCGGTACGCACACCCATCGACTCGAACAGGTCGACCAGGTCTTCCGTGCACACGTTGCCCGTATAGCCTCCGCCGTACTTGACCTTGACCGGGTGGCCGCCAACGCCCCCGAAGGCGCAGTCGAAGTAGCGGACGCCTGTGTCCAGTGCTGCCACACAGTTCGCCAGCGCTGTGCCCCGCGTGTCGTGCAGGTGAGCAATGGCCGTGACACCAGACCGGGACGAAAGCATTTCTCCAAACAGTTTCTTGATACTGACCGGTGTCGCCACGCCGGTGGTGTCTCCCAGCGTGACGTGATCGACCCCCAGTTCCAGAAACCGCTCGACATCGCGCAGGACCGAGGACTCGGACACACGGCCTTCGAAGGGGCAACCGAAGGCCATTGATATGGTGCCCACCAGCCGAAAGTGTCCTTTGCCTGCCGCCACCATGTCGGCGATGTTGCGCCACTGATCTTCTCGGGAACGTGCCAAGTTCTTCTGCGAATGCGTGTCGGTCGCTGAAACGAGCAAGCTGATCTCGTTGGCTCCATGACCCTGGGTTGTGTCTGCCAGGGCGCGCTCAACGGCACGTACGTTGGCACAAGTGGCCTTGTAGTAGACGTTGGGGTGCCTGGGCAAAGTTCGCAAGAGATCGCTGGCGTCACCGAACTGGGGAATCACCTTCGGGTTGGAGTAGGAGGTGGCCTCCACGCGACGAAAGCCCAACTGGGCGAAACGATCAATCAAGGAGACCTTGGCCTCCGTGGACAGGTGGACCGTCTCATGCTGCAGTCCATCGCGCGCAAAGCACTCGCATAGAACCACTTCGGGTTCTGGGGAGGGGGATGATTTCATGGGTGCTTCCTCAGGCTTTTGACGATGGCTGGTCCAGTTTCCAAAGCGCGATGGCGTGCTCGCGCAGTTTGTTTTTCTGGATCTTCGAACTGCCGGTCATCCCGATGTGCTCGAAGGTGTCGATCACCGCGAGATAGCGAGGCACCTTGAAATTGGCACAGCGCTGGCGGCACCAATCGACAAGCTCCTCGGAGGTGGCCGCCTGCCCTTGCTTGAGCAGCACGAATGCGCCCGTGACCTCGCCCAGGCGGGCATCCGGAACGCCAATGACTTGCGCTTGCTGGACAGCAGGATGGGCGTGCAGGACTTCTTCCACTTCTGCCGGCGCCACGTTTTCACCACCCACCCTGTACAGATCCTTGAGCCGCCCAACCATGCGGAAGCGCCCCTGATCGTCGCGCTCACCCACGTCGCCTGTTTTGAGCCAGCCGTCGGCTGTAAAGGCTTTCGCTGTCGCCTCGGGCAACTGGTAGTAGCCCCGCATGACGTTCCAACCCTTGACCTGGATCTCGCCGTGTTGCCCGGACTCGACAGGTTCGTCAGTGTTCGGGTCGGCCAGACGGACGTCAATGCCGGGGTGCGGATACGCAAATCCGGAGATACGCAGCTCGATCGGATCCCGTCTGTGGGACATCAGCACGTTCGGCGAAGCCTCAGATTGGCCATAGGCGTTGCAGACTTCGGTCGCGCCCATCACGTCATGAATCTTCTGCATCACTTCGGGACCTGCTGCAGCCCACCCACCCCGCAGGTGCAACTGGGTGCGGGCGAAATCTTCGTGTGCCATGAGCATGAGGAAGATGGTGTCGTTGCCCGAGATCAAAGTGCACCGTTCGTCCTGCAACATCCTCAGGTTCTCGCTCACGTCGAACTTGGGCAAAGTCAGCAGGCAGCAGCCCGTGTTCAGGGCGACAAGTATGGACAGCGTGCTGCCCGCCACGTGAAAGAAGGGGCGGATGCTGAAGTAGCGGTCCGTCGGGAGCACGCCCATGCGCACCGCAGCGGCTCTGGCGTCCAGCAGCATGTTGGCGTGCGAGAGCATCACCCCCTTGGGGAAGGACGTTGTACCTGATGTGTATTGGATCAGGAGCACGTCTTCCGGTGTCACGGTCTGCGCCCGTGCCATCAGTGCTTCGTTTTCTGTGGCATCACTTCGGGCGAGCAGTGTTTCACAAGACATGGCGCCATCAGGCAGATCGCCCGAGCCTGTCATGATGGCCAGACGCAACTTGGGTAGCTGCGATCCCGGAAGTCCACCAGCCAGCTTGAAGCCGGGTTCTGCCTCTTCCAGCATTCGGCGGTAGTCGATGCCCAGGAAGCCGCTGGCAAACACCAGGCAGGAAACATCCGACTGCTTCAGGCAGTAGCCCAGTTCTTCTGTTTTGAAACGGGTGTTGACCGGAACCGTTGTCGCACCGATGCAGGCACAGGCAAAGAAGAACTCCAGCCATTGGCCACTGTTGCCCATCAGGATACCGACATGGTCGCCACGCTGTACGCCCGCGGCCATCAAAGCCTTTGCCGTGCGCAATGCCGCCGATTCCAGCTCTCGCCAGCTCAGGCGCTCACCGGGTGCCACGAACGCTTCCTGATCCGGAAAGTCGCGCGCCGTTTCAGCGAGCTGGGCCGCCAGCGTGTCGTGGGGAAGGGAGGTCAGATCAAGCGCCACGACCAGCCTCCTCGGTTTTCTGACCGAACCCGGCAATGGCTTTCTTCCAGTCGCTGTGTCGCAGGTTCTCCTGGATGGCCAGCAGCTCGATGGCCATGGCCCCCTGGCGGGTGCTCTCCAAGCCGCTGTCGATGCTGCGCTTGGTCAAGCGGGTTGTGATCGGGTTGTTTTTTGCAATGCCTGCTGCCATCGTTCGCGCCTTTTCCACCAAGTCCTCCGCCTCAAAAACCTGGTTGACGAGACCAAGCAACTTGGCTTCCCCGGCATCCACCGTTCTGCCCGTGAACAGCAGTTCCTTGGCCATGCGGGCGCCGACGATGCGTGGAAGACGCTGCGTGGCGCCCACGGTTCCCCAGCCGACTTCGGGGTATTTGAAGGATGCTTTTTCGGATGCGATGACAAAGTCGCAACTGGCAGCGATCTCGGCACCAGAACCGTAAGCAGGCCCGTTGACCACCGCCATCACCGGCATGGGAAGCGCCTCAATCGCTGCGTAGGCGGTGAACCCCTCCACCCGCCGGGCCAGCATCTCTTCAACGGACATGTTCTGGCGTTCTTTCAGGTCAGCGCCCGCGCAGAACGCGGGGCCTGCACCCTGGATGACAACAACGTGCACGTTCGGATCCGATGCGATTGCCTCACAAGCCCGCGTGATCTCTTTGCACATCTTCTGGTTGAGCGCGTTGCGACTCTCTGGTCGGTTGAGGGTCAACCAGGCAACTTGCTCAGCCGTTTCAATCGTGATGGTTTCGTACATGGTGTGTTTGATCAGTCGTTCAGTTTCAGACCAGTTGCTTTGATCAACTCGGCCACGGCTTTTGCGTCGTCTTGCACGAACTTTCGAGTCTCTGCCCGATTGAGTTTCAGAATTTCTGCACTCTGAGCGGCCGTGATAGCCAAGAACTCAGGTTGAGCCTGCACCGTGGCCAGGGCCTTGGCAAGTATGTCGACCACTGCGGGCGGTGTCTTGGCTGGTGCGGCCAGGCTGTACCAGCTGCCGGCCACAAAGTTGGGCAGCCCGGCTTCTGCAAACGTCGGCACATCGGGCAACAACGCGGACCTGGACGCTCCTGCAATGGCAATGGCTTTCAGTCGCCCCGCCTTCACAAACGGCAGCACACCCGACACGTTCAACATGCCCACCGGCACATACCCTGCGACCAGATCATTGGCAGCCGGTGCGGCCCCTCGGTAGGGAATGTGGATCATGAAGATCTTGGTCCGGTACTTGAAGAGTTCGGCGCCCACGTGTGGCGAACTGCCCAGACCAGCCGATGCGTAGCTGAGCTTGCCAGGTTGTGCTTTTGCAAGTTCGATCAGTTCTTTGAGCGAGCTCACTGTTGAAGAGGGGTGAACGGTCAAGAGGTTGGGAACGTTGGCCACCATGCCCACAAACTCGAAATCATGGATGCCGTCGTAGGCTACTTTGGTGGCCAAAGGTGTCACGGTGTGGGCCGCTGCCGTTCCCAGGAGCAAGGTGTGTCCGTCTGGAGCCGATTTGGCGACGTGCGCTGCACCGATCGAAGCCCCGCCCCCAGGCCTGTTCTCCACCACGACGGGTTGCCCCAGCTGCTCCGCCAGCGCTTTGCCCAGTGCACGACCCAGCAGGTCGGCCGGTCCACCTGCAGCGTAGGGGTTGACCAGGATGATGGGGCGATTCGGAAACGCCGGAGATTGGGCGGACACCTGCGAGCAAAAACCCAAAAGTGCAATGGAAAAAGCTGTCAGAAATTTCATGGTCATGTCTCCTTTGAAGTTGTGTAGCTCAAATGGCTCGTGCTGCGCGAAGGCCATCAATGTCTTCTGGCGTGAGTCCCAGGAGCGACGAAAGAACCCGTTCGGTGTGCTCACCGAGCAGCGGTGGACGTGAAGCGATGGGGTCGTCGAATCCGCTGAACCTGAACGGAACCCGTAGGCCCTTGAAAGTGCCGAGCTGAGGGTGGTCGTAGTCAACGACCAGGTCGCGTGCTTTGGCGTGTTCGCTTGTCAGCACTTCCTGTACATCCAGGATCGGACCTGCGGGAACACCGACCGCGTCGCACCGACGGCAGAGTTCGTCACGGTCCAGCTGAGCGATCGCCTTCGACAAGCCCGCCATCACTTCTTCTCGGCGCTGAACCCGTGCGGCATTCTTGGCGAGTTCAGGATCCGTGGCCCACCGCTCCAAGCCCAGCAGGTTGCACAGCGGTGCCCAATGCTGGTCGGCTCCCGTGATCTGAACCCACTTGCCATCGCGGCAAACGAAGGCTGCGGAAGGAATGCGGCCGGGATGTTCAGTGCCCATGCGGGGCGGCACCTCGCCCAGTGCAAAGTACCGAGCTGCGGCGAGGGACAGCAGGCCCACCTGACCATCCAGCATGGAGAAATCCAGCCAGCCGCCCTTGCCCGACTTCTGGCGACCGAGCAACATGGACAGGATGCCAATCGCCACCCAGAGCCCGGAGCTGAGATCTGCCACGGGCAAGCCTGGCTTGACCGGACCGCCACCGCGCTCGCCCGTCAAACTCATGATGCCCCCCATGGCTTGAAAGACGGTGTCGTAGCCCTTGCGGTGTGCATACGGGCCGGTGCTGCCAAACCCGGTGCAAGAGACGTAGATCAGATCCGGGCAGGCCTTTGTCAGCGTTTCATGGTCGAGACTGTACTTCTTGAGTGTTCCCACCGGAAAGTTTTCGAGCAGCACATCGGCCTGGGCGGCCAACTGGCGCACGATGCCTTGACCTTGTGGCGTTCGCAGGTTGACCGTGACCGACTGCTTGCTCCGGTTAAACGCGAGGTAATACGCCGATGCGTCTCCCTCATCGCCATGGGCCATCGGCTCGTAGCTGCGGGTTTCGTCTCCTGTTTCAGGTTGCTCCACCTTGATGACGGTGGCACCCATCTCGGCCAGGATCATGGAGGCGAATGGGCAAGCGAGCACCCGAGAAAGATCGAGGATCGTGATCCCTTCCAGCGGCCTCATGGCTGTGCACCCTGGGACGTCTTGCGAAAACCGCGCATCATCACGTTGGCATCGCGCCCCACGTCCAGCGCCTGTGCCAGCGGCAGCTCGCTGACACGATGGAAGGTGCGCTTGGTCGTCTCCATGGCCAACGGGCTCCATTGAGCGAGGCGGCTGGCCATTTCCATCGCGACTTCCAGCACCTTGTCCCTGGGCACCGAGCGATTGGCCAGCCCCAGCGCCAGGGCGCGCTGCCCGTCGATCGGGTCAGCCATGGAAACCAGTTCGAAGGCGTACTTGCGACCCACCTGCCGGACCAGATTCGCCAACACCACGGCGGCCACGATGCCGTGCCGCAGCTCCGGGTACCCGAAGCGCGCATCGTCCGCCATGACCACCATGTCGCAGGCAATCGCGAGACCTGCGCCGCCCCCGAGGGCATTCCCATACACCGCGCCGATGACCGGCTTGGACATCTTGGAAAAACTCAGGTGCAAGGTCGTTGTGAGATCTGCGCGCCGATTGACAGCGATCGGATCGTCGGGAACCAGCGCAGAAAACTCGGTGGTGTCGGCACCCGCGCAGAACGATTTGCCGGCCCCCGTCAGAACGACTGCATGCACACCTTCATCGGCGTCAGCGTCTTTCAGCGCTTGCACCAATTCCTCGGTGAGGCCCGTGTTCAAGGCATTGTGTTTTTCCGGACGGTTCATGGTGAGCACCTGAACCAGACCGATGCGTTCGGAGATCAAGAATGTCATGTGGTTGCTTTCTGGGTTGTGCAGACGAAGCTGCAATGAACAGTGGTGGGATATGGGCTCAGGCCGGGACGGACTCTGCAGCCATGTCCGCCAACCTGCGGGTCGCGCAGTCGAGCTCTGCAATCAGTTCCTGCATCACAACCGATGCTGGCTGCACCGCATCAACAAGGCCGGCCGATTGACCTGCTTCGACCTTTCCCCAATCGATGTCGCCATCCAGTGCAGCTTGTTTGAGCGAACTCGCCTTGAAGGCGTCTTCGTAGGCAGACTGATCTACCTGGTTGGATTCGGCGTCAAACATGCTCTGGGCAAAGCGGTTGCGCAGCATGCGAATGGGCAGTGACCGCACCCCGACCAGGACGGCATCGGCAGCCTGAGCCTTTTGCACCGCGGCTTTGTAGTTGACATGCACGGTGGCTTCGTCGGTCATGAGGAAGCGGGTGCCCAGCTGGACACCGTCAGCCCCCAGTGCCAGCAGAGCGGCGATGCCCCACCCGTCGGCAACACCACCACCGGCGATCACAGGAACCGACACGTGCCGCAGTACTTGGCGGACGGTCACCAGCGTGCTGACACCGTTCACAGGAGGATGCCCTCCCGCTTCGGCACCCACCACCACCAGCGCATCGACTCCGGCAGCTTCTGCCTTGATCGCGTGTTCCAACGTGGACACCACATGAATCCACTTGCTGCCAATTGACCTGAAGCGCGGGAGGTGCTCTCGAGGTCCACCTTGTGAAGCCACCACGACAGGTACACGGCGATCCAGCATGACCTCAAGAATTTCTTCAATGTGCGGCCGGTACAGAGGAATGTTGACCGCATAGGGCTTGTCCGTCATGGACTTGAGCTGATCCAGCGCTTTGGCAAATTTGTCGGGATACATCGGACCGGCGGCCAGAACGCCCAGTCCTCCAGCGTTGGATACGGCTGCGGGCAGCGCAGGGCTGGAGGACGCCCAGCTCATGCCCGCCTGAATGATGGGGTGCTCGATCTGAAGGAGTTTGGTCAGGCGATTTTTCATGGGTTCCTCAAAAAGTAGTTGCAATAATAATCAAACAAGTGGATGATTGCAACTAGTTGATCGCAAAAACCTCTTCAAAAGTAGGAAGCCTTATGAAAGACAGCTACCCCATTTCTGCCCCCGTCTGCAGGGTGTTCTCTGGTCGCCTGGTCGTGGTGGGTGGCCAGTGATGCAACAAGCGTTTGACTTTGTGGTCGTCGGAGGCGGCTCATCGGGCTGCGTGATCGCCAGACGCTTGGTGGACGCGGGAAAACGGGTCCTGATGCTGGAGTGCGGTCCGCCCGACAACCATCCGTTCATTCACATCCCCGCCACCTTTGTTCGCATGATTGGATCCAAGCGTTCCTTCATGTACAGGGCTGAGCCAGATCCTGGTGTTGGAGGACGGTCGCTGGCGATTCCGCAAGGACGGACGCTGGGCGGAGGGTCCGCGATCAACGCGATGATCTATATCCGTGGCCAGGCCCAGGACTACGACCAATGGCGTGACCTGGGATGCCACGGTTGGGGGCATGACGAAGTGCTTCCCTACTTCCGGCGCTCCGAGGGAAATGAGCGCCTCGCGAACGATTTGCACGGGACAGAAGGTCCTCTGAAGGTTTCGGACCTCAGCTACACCCACCCTTTGAGCCGGGCGTTTGTCCGGGCCGCACAGCAATGCGGCATCCCTCACACCGACGACTTCAACGGATCCGCACAGGATGGTGCAGGCTTCTTTCAGACGACCACGTTCTCTGGTCGGCGAGGATCGGCCGCGGTGACCTATCTGAACCCCGTGAAGGGAAGTCCTTTGCTGGAGGTGTTGACCGGTTGCGAGGTCGTTCGCATTTCGCTCAAAGATGGTCGCGCTCACGGGGTCGTCTTCCGCACAGCCAATGGCGCTATGCAAGAAGCCGTCGCTCACCAGGAAGTCGTGCTGGCCGCGGGTGCGCTGGCGACGCCCAAGCTGCTCATGCTCTCAGGCATCGGGCCTGGCGATCATCTTCAGAGCATGGGCATTCCCGTTCTGCGTGATCTGCCTGGTGTTGGCGCCAACTTTCAGGATCACATTTCTGCACCGGTATACGGTTCTACGGATCAGCCGATCTCCCTCCTGAACGCGGACAAAGGCGTGACGGCCCTGCGCCATGGCTTGCAGTACCTCTTGACGCGTTCAGGACTGTTGACCAGCAACGTGGTGGAGAGTGGTGCATTCGTGGACACCTCAGGCTCAGGCCGCCCTGACGTCCAGATTCACGTCACGCCCGCATTGGTCGGCGACGCTGAACGCAAGCCCATGAACCGCCACGGCATCACCATCAACCCCTGTGTGCTCCGACCGGTATCTCGCGGGAGAGTGCAACTGCGCAGCCCGAATGCCGCCGACCCGGCCGTGTGCATGGCGAACAACCTCAGCTCACCAGAGGACATGGACACGTTGCTCCGCGGGATCGCCCTGTGCCGCCGAATCCTTCGCGCGCCTGCTCTTCGTACTTTGGGATTCACCGAGCTGGCACCCGGTGAATCCGAATCGCTGTCCCAGGACGAACTTCGCACCCATGCAAGGGCCGTGGCCAAGACGGTCTATCACCCTTCGGGAACCTGCAAGATGGGCGTGGATGACATGGCGGTCGTGGATCCACAGCTTCGAGTGAAGGGCGTGGCAGGCCTGCGCATCACAGACGCTTCGATCATGCCCACGCTGGTCAGCGGCAACACCAATGCTCCCACCATCATGATCGCCGAGAAGTGCGCCGACATGTTGCTTGGGTGAGCGTTCAGAACACAAACCCTTCCCTACCCCGTAAACCTCAAGACAACCATGTACACCTACATCCAACCAGCACTCCACATCGATGGCGAGTGGATCACGAACACCTCAGGCGGCACCCTCGAGGTGCGAAACCCTGCCGACGAATCACGACTGGGTGATTTGCCGCTCGCAGGTTCGGCGGAACTCGACCGTGCACTGGATGCAGCCCAACGCGGCTTCAAGGTCTGGAAGGCAACCTCTGCGTGGGATCGTTGCCAGGCGCTGCGACGGGTCGCACAACTGGTTCGTGAGCGTCACGAACGTTTGGCCGAACTCATGACCCTGGATCAGGGCAAGCCGATCCAGGAATCCCGGATGGAGGCCAAGGCCGCAGCGGACCATATCGAATGGTATGCAGAGGAAGCTCGTCGTGGCTATGGCCGCGTGATTCCTGCGCGTTTTCCCTCGGTCCGTCAAACCGTCGTGCGTGAACCGGTGGGTCCGGTCGCTGCCTTCACGCCCTGGAACTTTCCCATCAACCAGGCCGTGCGCAAGATCGCGGGCGCCCTGGCGGCAGGGTGCTCGATCATCATCAAGGCACCGGAAGAATCACCCGCATCCTGTGTCGAACTGGTGCGCTGCTTTGTGGACGCAGGCATACCGAATGGTGTGTTGAATCTGGTGTTTGGCCGCCCTGCCGAGGTGTCGGCTCACCTGATCAGTTCTCCTGTGATTCGCAAGGTCTCGTTCACGGGCTCTGTTCCTGTGGGCAAACAGCTCGGCGCCTTGTCGGGGTCGTCTCAGAATTCGGATCGCAAAGTACGTTAAGCCGGTTGCAGAGGCCGTAGCGGCCTGAATTTGCCTGCGCCGATCTTGGCACTGCTGCGCCAGAAGTAGTCGCCCGTGAGATTGATGTGCTCCCAGCCCAGCGGCGACAGGTACTGCAACAGGGCATCGTCAACGGTTTGGCCATGTCCTCGCAGGGCATTCGTGGCCCGCTCCAGATAGACCGTGTTCCACAGCACGACAGCCGCCGTCACCAAGTTGAGGCCGCTGGCTCGGTAGCGTTGCTGCTCAAAGCTGCGGTCACGGATTTCCCCCAGCCGGTTGAAGAACACAGCGCGGGCCAGCGCGTTGCGGGCTTCGCCTTTGTTCAGACCGGCATGGACGCGGCGGCGCAGTTCTACGCTTTGCAGCCAGTCCAGGATGAACAGCGTGCGCTCGATCCGCCCCAACTCGCGCAGGGCGACAGCCAGACCGTTCTGGCGCGGGTAGCTGCCCAATTTCCTGAGCATCAGCGAGGCCGTCACCGTGCCCTGCTTGATCGAGGTGGCCAGCCGCAGAATTTCGTCCCAGTGGTCACGGATATGCTTGATGTTGAGCGTGCCGCCGATCATTGGCTTAAGCGCGTCATAGGTGGCATCGCCTTTGGGTATGTAGAGCTTGGTGTCGCCCAGGTCGCGGATGCGCGGTGCGAAGCGGAAGCCCAATAGGTGCATCAGTGCAAAGACATGATCGGTGAAGCCCGCCGTATCGGTGTAGTGCTCCTCGATGCGCAGGTCGGATTCGTGATACAGGAGGCCGTCGAGCACATAGGTCGAGTCGCGCACGCCGACATTGACTACCTTGGTGTGAAACGGCGCGTACTGGTCGGAGATGTGGGTGTAGAAAGTCCGTCCTGGGCTGCTGCCATATTTCGGGTTGATGTGCCCCGTACTCTCAGCCTTGCTGCCGGTGCGGAAGTTCTGACCGTCCGACGATGACGTGGTGCCGTCGCCCCAGTGCTCGGCGAAGGGATGCCTGACCTGCGCGTTCACCAATTCAGCCAGCGCCGTCGAATAGGTTTCGTCTCGGGTGTGCCAGGCTTGCAGCCAGGCCAGCTTGGCATAGGTCGTGCCGGGGCACGATTCGGCCATCTTGGTCAGGCCCAAGTTGATCGCATCGGCCAGGATCGTCGTCAGCAGCAGGCGGGGCTGGACATTCAACGGGCGCGGGCGGACATCGCAGCCCCTGCATTGGACGCCGTGGTGCTGCAGGACGTGCGAGACCTGACCGACCTCAAGGTCGAAAAGACCCCGACCTTCTTTGTCAACGGGCGCCCGCTACCCAGCTTTGGCCACAAACAGCTGGCCGACCTTGTGGCGCAAGAGGTCTCCAAAACCAAGAAATGAAAGCGGGACATTCAGTAAGCGCTCCGCAAGCCCACCGTGGACTTGGCGCGCGCTGACGAACTCTCAGTGGGGATGCGCATGCTCCTTGGTTTCTGAGCGGCTTGGCTTGGCGGCTGGATCCACCCGTGTACCGCGAAGCAGACGCAGTCCGTTAGCTACCACCAGCAAGCTCGCTCCCATGTCCGCGAAGACCGCCATCCACATGGTAGCCGTGCCAACGACCGCCATCACCAGGAAGACGCTCTTGATGCCCAGTGCCAGGGTGATGTTCTGCCAGAGAATGGCGTGGGTGCGCTTGGATAGACGCACTGTTTCGGCGACGCGCTGAAGGTCATCGTTCATGATGACCACATCCGCCGCTTCCATGGCCGTGTCAGTTCCCGCCGCACCCATGGCAAAACCGATGTCGGCCTGCGCCAGCGCCGGCGCATCGTTGATGCCGTCGCCGGTCATGCCGGTGGCGCCATAGCGCTTTTGCATTTCCTTGATGGCATCGAGCTTGGCTTCGGGCAGCAGATCCCCACGGGCATCATCAATGCCGGCCTGGGCAGCGATGGCCTTTGCCGTGGCCGTGTTGTCACCCGTAAGCATCACCGAGGTCACTCCCAGCGCCTTGAGGTCGGCGATGGCCTGCTTGGAGGTCTCGCGGATGGTGTCCGCTACCGCAAACAGCGCCAGGACGCGCGATTCGTCCGCCAGGAGGGTGACCGTGCGGCCTTGCTTTTCGTGGGTGGCCAGCTCCGCCTCCAGCTCCGGACCGCACAGTCCTTGCTCATGGATCAGACGGTGATTGCCCAGCATCAAGCGCACACCATTGACCACGGCTTCGACGCCGCGCCCAGGCAAGGCCTTGAAGCTTTCTGCTTCTGGGCCCTTTACATCCAAGCCCTGGACAATCGCCTTTGAAACCGGGTGATCGGAGCGAGCCGCCAGGCTGGCAGCCATTTGCTGGACTGCTGCCTCATCACCGGCACCCCAAACCTGCCACTTCACCAGCTTGGGTTTGCCTTCGGTGATGGTGCCGGTCTTGTCCAGCGCCACCGCCTTCAGAAGCCGGGCATCTTCCAAGTAGGTTCCGCCCTTGATCAAGATCCCACGGCGCGCTCCCGCGGCCAATCCGCTGACCACCGTGACCGGCGTGGAAATGACCAGAGCGCATGGGCAGGCGATCACCAACAGCACCAAGGCCTTGTAGAGCGCCTCCAGCCAAGTAAGTCCCATCAGGAAAGGAGTGAGGACCGCCACCGCGACGGCAATGGCGAAGACTGCAGGGGTGTAGATGGAGGCGAACCGATCGACAAAGCGCTGTGTTGGTGCACGTGTGCCTTGCGCCTGCTCAACGGCCTGGATGATCCTGGCGAGGGTGGTGTTGCTGGACAAGGCGGTGACCTCGAACTCCAGTTCACCGGTCTCGTTGATCGTGCCGGCGAACACCTGGTCGCCAGGTGCCTTGTCCACGGGGATGCTCTCGCCAGTCACGGGGGCCTGGTTGATGGCGCCATTGCCCTTGGTCACCTTTCCGTCCAGCGGCACGCGTTCGCCCGGCTTGATGCGCACGGTCGCTCCAATGGCCACCGAAGCCACCGGTGTAGCGGTCCATGCTCCGTTGGTGCCTAGTACCAAAGCCTCTTCGGGCGCCAGTTCCAGCAAGCCCTTGATAGCGTTTCGGGCCCTGTCCACTGCCTTGGCTTCGATGAGCTCCGCAATCGCGTACAGAGCCATCACCATCGCGGCTTCTGGCCACTGACCAATGAGGAATGCGCCGGTCACGGCCACCGACATCAGCGCATTGATGTTCAGCTTGCCGCGCAGCAGCGCCGCAATGCCTTTTTTGTATGTGTCGATCCCGGCCAGCCAGATGGCCAGAGCGGCAATCGCCATGCCGGCCACCTTCCAGGCCATCTGGTCGGGAGCGAAGAACGAAAGTACCTCAGCCCCCGTGGCGAACACCAGCGCGGCTACCAGCCGGGAGATGCCGCCTGCAAAACCATGTCCATGGTCGTCGCCTTCGGCTGGTTTGCCCGCCTGTCCGCCCTCGGAGCCATTGGCGCCGGCCACTGGTTGCGGATCGAAGCCCGCATTGCGGATGGCGTCGAGCGCCAATGGGTAGGTGCCGTCCTCGGCATCGATCTTCAGCGTGCGCGCGCCGAGCTGAAAACCCAGAGAGCGGATCCCATCCAGAGGCTCCAGTGCCCGCCGGATCTCAGACTCCTCAGCGCTGCAGTCCATGGTTGCGATTCGGAACAGCTTTCCTTGGCCCGGGCTGCTCGCGGCTGAAGGGACCACTGCTGCGGAACTGGAACAGCCCGAGGAGCAGCAGGTGTCGACAACGCTGGGAGGAGTGCTGGTTTCTGATTTCATGGCCTAATTGGAAACCCTGTAGTGACCTTAAAGTCAAGCGACTAGCCAGATAACGCTGCCTTGTCCTACGTAAAAAGATTTTGCGAAGGAGCTCAATGAAAATCGGCGAACTTGCCAAGGCCACCGGCACGCAGACCGAGACCATCCGCTACTACGAGCGCGAGAACCTGCTGCC
>JAVBXK010000117.1 GCA_030824555.1 bacterium | reverse complement strand
TGACCGGTCCCGTCCTTCGCCCGCTGGCGCAGCACAAACTTCTGAATCTTGCCGGTGGAGGTTTTCGGGATGTCTTCGAACAGCACGTCCTTGGGCACCTTGTAGCCCGCCAGAAGAGTTTTGCAGTGGGCAATCAGTTCGGCCTCGGTCACGGTAGAGCCTGCCTTCTTTTCCACATACGCCACAGGCGACTCGCCCCACTTGGCATCAGGCCGTGCCACCACCGCGCACGACACCACGGCCGGGTGGCGGTACAGCGCGTCTTCCACCTCGATGGAGCTGATGTTTTCGCCGCCTGAAATGATCACGTCTTTGCTGCGGTCCTTGATCTTCACGTAGCGGTCGGGCTCCATCACGGCCAGGTCGCCGGTGTGGAACCAGCCGCCCTCGAACGCCTTGACCGTGGCGCTGGGGTTTTTCAGGTAGCCCTTCATCACGATGTTGCCGCGGAACATGATTTCGCCCATGGTCTGACCGTCGGCGGGCGTGGGTTGCATGGTTTCGGGGTCGAGCACGGTCATGCCTTCCTGCAGCGCGTAGCGCACGCCCTGGCGGCCGTTCAGGCGGGCCTGTTCAGACACGCTTTGCGCCGCCCAGTTGTCGCGCTTGACGGCCACCGACGCGGGGCCGTACACCTCGGTCAAGCCGTAGGTATGGGTCAAATCGAACCCCATGTTGGCCATGCCTTCGATCATCGAAGCCGGTGGCGCGGCACCGGCCACCATGCCCCGCACCTTCTGGCGGATGCCCGCACGCGCCTCGGGCGGCGCGGCAATCAGCAGGTTGTGCACGATGGGGGCCGCGCAGTAGTGGTCAACGCCATGTTCGGCCATGGCGTCCAGAATGGCCTTGGCCTCCACCCGGCGCAGGCACACGTGCACGCCGCCCAGCATGGCAATGGTCCACGGGAAGCACCAGCCGTTGCAGTGGAACATGGGCAGCGTCCACAGGTAGCGGGGGTAGTGCGGCATCGTCCAGGTGGCGGCGTTGCACACGGCGTTCAGGTAGGCCCCCCGGTGGTGGGTGACCACACCTTTGGGGTCACCGGTGGTGCCGCTGGTGTAGCTGACGGCAATGGCATCCCATTCGTTGGTGGGGCCTGGCAGGTGAGCCAGGGGCGCGTGGGCGGCCAGCAGGGCTTCGTATTCATGCGCGCCCAGGCGGGTGCCAAGATGTGGGTTGGGCCCGGTGAACTCGGTGTCGGCCACGTCAATCACCACCGGGTTGCGCCCGTGCTCGGTGCGCAAAGCGGCCAGCGCTTTGGCCATGGTGGGGGCAAATTCGGTGTCGGTGATGAGCACAGCGGCTTCGCAGTGGTTCATCTGCCAGGCCAGCAGCGCGGCATCCAAGCGTGTGTTCAGGGTGTTGAGCACCGCGCCCAGCGCGGGCACGGCGTAGTGGGCTTCCACCATTTCGGGGGTGTTGGGCAGCATCACGCTCACGGTGCTGCCACGGCCCACGCCCAGGGCCTGCAGGGCTGCGGCCAGTCGGGCCGAGCGCTCGCGCGTTTGCGCCCAGGTGTAGCGGCGCTGGCCGTGGATGACGGCGGGCAGGTCGCCAAAAATTTCGGCGCTGCGCTCGACAAAACTCACGGGCGACAGGGGCACGTGGTTGGCGAGGGTGGGGTTCAGGTCGGTGTCGTACATGCTCATGGAAAGTCTCCTGTTCACATCAAGAATCAATAGCAAACTGTCTATGCACATAAAGCGCTGAAGCTCAAAAAAAGTTTTGAACTGCGGCGGCTTTTTGGGACTACTATTTCAATAGCAAACTATTCTCACAAATAAAGCGGTAAAGCACAAAAAACATCAAAATCAGAAAGAACGGGACGATAGCCATCGGTGGTGCCCATGACTGGGCTGGCAACTAACCCGTCGAATCGTCAGCACCCTTCGGTCGCCAACTATAGTTTTCAACGGGTGAACCTGCTGGGTTTCGACGAAATTTTATGTCTGGGCATTTGCACAGTGAATGAGTGGAAAATGCAGACTGCAAACCAACTTCAGGAGGAATCCGTGAAAGACAATTTCTGCAACATCAAGTTAATTTTGCAGGCTCTGCAATCCAAATTCAATTTGGCAGTAATGCTCTATTACGCCCCCTTCGTCTTCGCTCTGTTATGTCCACTGCCTAGCTTCAGCGCCGAAGGCGAGTACACAAAAGCGGAAACGAATTTAAACACCTTGGCGATCATCAAGCCTAATGAATACAAGTTAGATGAAGTCCCCAAGAACATAGGAGTCAATTGGCTAGCACTCGTAAAATCCTCCAATGAGCAATGGTCTCTTTTCCCAGCAACTGCAAAAAATGGGGAATGTTCTGTCTGTGGACTATCAGATAGAAAAATAACGAGCAACCAACCTAATGCCTTGTTTTTGCTTCGGCACAAAGATTTAAAGCCAGGCCCTGTGCATAGCTCACCCTTGAACTTTGGTGTATACGCTGGTGCACATTTATTTGAAAACAGCTCGCCAGTCGATATGAAATTTAACGGGAGAGAATACCGTTTTGCTTGGGGAGAAAAAAGATCCAAGATAACCACCCTCGAAGACGGAGAAAAAATTGATAGTGGTTACCGAAGCATCGTGCTCATTCGTGGAGAAGAGAAACAAATAATCGGAAAACGGCCACTATGGAATGACGAAGGGACGCATATGTTGGCATGGGCTGGTGACCTTGATGGTGACGGGCTGCTTGATTTCATCATTGAAGATAGTTTCTACAACGGGTCCTTAACCTGCCTGTATCTTTCATCCCCGGCTCCAAAAAACAAGCTCGTTAAGCGGGTTTCTTGTTACAGCACAAGTGGGTGCTGACGTTGAATGTCCACATTTGCAAACCACCAACGGCAGCCGCCAGGTCGTTGATTGGAATGCGGCATCCACAAGTTCAAGGGCATGTATTGCAGAGAGTGAACCCACGGATGTGGAGCAGAACCCTTTACGCCACTGTTCAAGCTCATGCTGCTAGGCCAACGACATGGACTGCCCGATGGCAAACCTGTTGCGCAAAATACTGGAGCAAACTACCTATACAAATAAAGCGGCAGGAACCAAAAAAGCTTCAAGCTCACCCCATGGCTTTGGCCAGCGCCTGGTCAATGTCCCACAGGATGTCGTCCACATTTTCCAGCCCGACCGACATGCGAACCATGTCGGGCTTCACGCCAGCGGCCAGTTGCTGGTCGGGCTCCAGCTGGCGGTGCGTGGTGGACGCGGGGTGGATGATGAGGGTGCGCGTGTCGCCGATGTTGGCCAGGTGGCTCATGAACACGGCGGATTCGATGAACTTCACGCCCGCCGCCAGCCCGCCCTTCACGCCGAACGCCAGCAGGCCCGATGCACCGGCCACGCTGCCATGGCCTGTGCTGTTGCCGCCGTTCACGCTGCGCATCTGGCGCAACACCAGCTCGTACTGCGGGTGGTCTGGCAGGCCGGGGTAATTCACCCAGCTGACCGCCGGGTGGCTTTGCAGAAACTGCGCCACCTTCAGCGCGTTGGCGCAGTGGCGCTCCATGCGCAGCGGCAGCGTTTCCACCCCCTGCAGAATTTGCCACGCGCTGGTGGCCGACAGCGCTGCGCCGTACACGCGCAGGTGCTCCATGCGGGCGCGCATCATGAAAGCGAAGTCGCCAAACGTCTCGAAAAACTTCACGCCGTGGTAGCCGGGTGATGGGTCGGTCATGCCGGGGAACTTGCCGTTGTCCCACGGGAATTTGCCCCCTTCCACCATCACACCCGCCAGCGTGGTGCCGTGCCCGCCCAGGTATTTGGTGGCCGAATGCACCACGATGTCGGCCCCAAACCGGATGGGGTTGCACAGGTAGGGCGACGGCACCGTGTTGTCGATGATCAGCGGTACCCCGTGGGCATGCGCCACATCGGCCACGGCGGCGATGTCCAGCACGGCCAGGCTGGGGTTGCCCAGGCTTTCGGCAAACACGGCGCGGGTGTTGGGGCGCATGGCAGCAGCAAAGGCATCGGGGCTGCTGGCATCGACAAACGTGGTGTCAATGCCGTAACGCGCCAGGTTGACGGCCAGCATGGTCACGCTGCCGCCGTACAGCGCACCGGCGGCCACCACGTGGTCGCCCTGCTGCAACAGCGTCATGAGCGCCATCGACTCGGCCGCCATGCCGCTGGCCGATGCCAGCCCCGCCCTGCCCCCTTCCAGCGCCGCCACACGCTCTTCCAGTGCGGCCACGGTGGGGTTGGACAGGCGCGAATACACGTTGCCAAAGGTTTGCAGGTTGAACAGGCTGGCCGCGTGCTCGGCACTGTCAAACACGAAGCTGGTGGTCTGGTAGATGGGCAACGCACGCGCGCCGGTGGCTGCATCGGGAATCTGCCCGGCGTGGATAGCCAGCGTTTCGGGCTGGAAGCGGTGGTCTGACATGAGTGGCGTTCCTTCGAGCAAGACGGAGATGGGGGGCTGCGGGGCTGGCGCGCGGGTGCGTTTAAGCGTTGCCGTGCTGGGACGCTGGGCAGCGGGCAGTTTGGACTCAGATTGGCCGACGGGCGGAAATGACCTTGGTGTCCACCCCCACCCAGTTCAGGCCGCCGAACAGGCGGGCATGCTCGATCTTCACGCAGCGGTTGGTGACCGATGCCAGCCCCGCAGCGCGTGCCAGCGCGTCGGCCTCGGCGTTGGCCACGCCCAGTTGCTGCCACAGGCACTTCGTGCCGATGGCGATGGCCTGCTGGGCAATGGGCAGCACATCGGCCTCGCGGCGAAACACGTCCACCATGTCCACCGCAAACGGGATGTCGGCCAGCGATGCGTAGCAACGCTCGCCCAGCACCTCGCCAGGGCTGCCGTCAGCCTGCACGGCGTAGCGCGGGTTGACCGGCACGATGCGCCAGCCGTGCTGCTGCATGTATTTGGCCGCGAAATAACTCGGCCGGTGCCATTCGGCCGACAGGCCCACCACGGCAAGGGTGCGGCAGTCGCGCAGGATGTGGCGCAGGGTGTGGGCATCGTTGTGCATGGGGGTGGGG
>JAVBXK010000068.1 GCA_030824555.1 bacterium | reverse complement strand
CCCTGGTGCAAGACGTGGTGCGCCATGTGGGTTACAGCAACGACAGGCCCTATGGCGATGCCACCATCCGCATGGGCCTGAACGATGGCACCAGCACTACAAATGCTGATGTGACGGTGACCAGCAACATCATCTATGTGGACAGCACCGACTCGGCCAGCACAGCGGTGGCGAGCGCCGACAACCAGGGCGATGCGGCGGACGGTTTCACGCTGTACGAGGCGCTGGCCAAGGCAGTGAGCGGCGACACAATCAAGATTCTGGATGGCACATATTACGGGCAGTTTCATGCCGCAACGGGGGGCATCACGATCGAGTCTGCCAGCGGCATTGCCGCCAATGTGATCCTGGCTGCGCCAGACACGGCGGCACTCACGGCATCGAGCCAATCCACCATTGCCAACAAGGCACGGTACGCCATTCTGGATTTGCGGACCGATACGGCAGACAGCGCAGCCATCACTGTTCAGAACATTACCTTCGACGGGCGATTCCAAGCCCGTGCGGCAGCTACTCATTCCAATGGCACCGAGGAGTTGATTGGCATTGCCACTTATGACACCAATGCGGTAATAGATGGGGTCATCATCAAACGCATCGCCGCCCCGTTGCAAAACGGCGATTACGAAGGCTACAGCGAAAACTTTGGCGTGCTGGCAGAGGGCAGCAGTGCGCTGGGCGCTGGCTCTGTTGATGTGACGATCAAAAATTCGACCATCAACACGTTTCAGAAAAATGGCATTACCGCGTGGGGGCCAAATCTGAATGTCACGATTCAAGACAACACCATCACGGCTTCAGGTGGGGCGGGCATTTCCAACCAGAATGGCATTCAGATCAGCTCAGACTCCCCACGAAATGGCACCAATGCAATCATCAGTGGCAACCTGATAGAAAATTTGGCGCCAAGTCATGATTCAGGCAATTTTTATGTTGATCCCAGTCCGTTGGCAGGACAACCAAAATATGGGGCAACCGGCATTTCAGTGTTCGGCGGAAACAACGTAGAAATATTTCAAAACGAATTCACGGTTGAACTTGGATATGTTTCTGCTGTACCGAACTTGGCTGGTGCAGTGGGTATCTATGACTGGTCAAGCCAGTCAAACATTCACGACAACATTTTTGGTTATTTGGATGTTGGCATCACATCTTCAGATGCCTTGTCTTCTCAACACGTCAACAACAATTTCTCTAAAACGTATTACGCCGTTTACGACGAAACAACTGACAACAACACAACCACTTTGACCAGCAGCGCGACTGTTGAGAACAGTCTGGGGTACCTGCAATACCTCCTGTCAGGTGGCAATGACACCTTCACTGACACCGGTGCAGCCCCCAGTCACGTCTATGGCGGGGCGGGAGACGACACCGTCACCACAGGCAGCGGCGCTGATCTGCTTGATGGCGACATTGGCAACGACACCTTGAGTGCCGGCGCAGGCAACGACACCCTCAAAGGCGGGGCGAATGCTGACAACCTGACAGGTGGCACTGGCAACGATGTGTTCCAGTACGCGGGCAGTGGCAACGGTGTGGACACCATCACTGACTTCGAAACAGGTGATGCCATTCAGGTCACTGGACGTGCGTCAGCAGGGGGGTCTGTGACTGAGGGGGCTGGCACCACGGTTGCGGCGAACTCTGTCCAGGTCAGCTCATCTGCTGGTGTGACCACGCTCTACATCGACTCGGATGCCACAAGCGACGGTCCTGAAGTTGAAATACTGCTGACTGGCACCTACGTGCCCGGCAACTTTGTGCTGGATGGCGAGTACATCCGCTACAACGCAGTCACGGGGTTGGACCTGAACGGTGCAAGCGGCGGCACGGGCAACACCGTGACACTGGCCAGTGCAGCCAACGGCCTGGCAGCAGCCAGCGCAGTGGTCAGCGACGCAGAGCTGGACGTCAGCGGCTGGAACGGTGCCACGTTAAGCGTGCAGCGCATCAAAACCGGTGGCGCAGCCGACGGCAGCGTGCACGATGCGTTCAGCTTCACATCCGGCGGCAGCTTCACAGCTACCGGCAGCGCCATCACCCAAGGCAGCAATGCCAACGGCACACTGCTGACCAGCCCAGGCGGCACCCAGTTTGCAACCTGGACCTACACCAGCGCCACGGGCAAGCTGGACATCAGCTTCGATGCCGATGCCACCAGCGCCCTGGTGCAAGACGTGGTGCGCCATGTGGGTTACAGCAACGACAGGCCCTATGGCGATGCCACCATCCGCATGGCGCTAAACGATGGCACCAGCACCACCAACTCTGACGTGACGGTGACCAGCACCACCATCCATGTGGACCAGACTGCACTGGATGCTGACGGCGATGCCGCCGACGGCTTCAACCTGAAGGAGGCCCTGGCTGTGGCCAAAGACGGCGACACCATCCTGATCCACGATGGCACGTACCGCGGGCAGTTTGTCGCCACCAAGGCCGTGACCATCGATGCGCTCGGAGGAGCCAATGGCAGCGTCACGCTGGAGGCACCGGACACGGCCGATCTGGTCAACTCGGCACAAGCGGGCCTGAATGGGCGTGTGCGCCTCCCGGTTCTGGACATCCGCCAGGACGATCCCACTGCAGGCACCACCACCGTCAAGCACATCAGCGTGGATGGCCGTAACCAGGCTCGGCTGGACGCCAGCCACGGCAATGGATCGGAAGATCTGGTGGGCATTGCGGTTTACAACAGCAACGCCGAAATTGACTCGGTCACCATTTCCCACATTGCCACCGAACTGGAGTCCAACGGGGACTATTCTGGCTACAGCGAGAATTTCGGCATCCTGGCCGAGGGCGGTGGCAGTCTGACGGCGCCTGTCAATGTCACGATCAAGAACTCCACCATTGGGACGTTCCAAAAGACAGGCATCGTGGCCTGGGGCAATCAGCTCAATGTCGATATTCACCACAACACCATCACGGCTGTGGGAGCTCTGGGGCCGTCCAACCAGAACGGCATGCAGATCGGCTCAGGTGGAGCCCGAGCAGGCACCACTGGCTCGGTACACGACAACCAGATTCTGAACATCGGCACCACCAGCACCGACTATTCGGCCACAGGCATCTTGCTGCGCCAAGTGGGTGCGGGCTTCACGGTACTGGACAACACCATCAACTCCGACGGCGGTGTGGGCTCCTCGCCCATCACGGGCAGTGCGGGTGTTGGGTTGTACGAAGTGGCCAATCCGGTCACGGTCAGCGGTAACGCGTTCAACCAAATGACCACGGCCTTGTTTGTCGAGAGCTTCCCTTGGGGGCCTGCAAATGCAAACAACGCCGCACACATCATCGGCAACAACAATTTCCTGTCCAGCGCAACGGCCATCTATGACAGCCAGGATGGGTTCAACCCCAACCATCCAGATGAGTCCACGCCGGCCGAGAACAACGGTTTGGCCGCCAACGCGCTGTCCATCACGCTCAACACCAGTGCCAGCGTCAGCAACGCCAATGGGCGCCTGGAGTACGTGCTGTTTGGCGGGGCCGACAACTTTGCCGACACAGGAGCAGCCCCCAGCAAGGTCGATGCAGGTACAGGTGACGACACCATCACCAGTGGCAGCGGCCAAGACATTCTGATCGGTGGGGGTGGGGCTGATTCGCTCAGTGCGGGCGCAGGCCATGACACCCTGATGGGCGATGCCAGTCTTGTGCTGGCGGCTGATGCCAGCGCCGCCGTCGGTACGTGGTCAACAGCCAGCCAGGCGAGCGTGGATACCAGTGGTCTGACGGTCTTGAACATCACAGCCAAAGACAGCATTGCCATTGCCGGGTTGACATTCACAGCTGCAGAGGCGGTAGAGAAGGTAGTCGATGGCTCGGCCGGGGGGCTGGCCATTGGCAGCACGGGCAAGGTGATCAAATACGCTGGCGTCCTGTCAGGAGGCACCTTTACCCCTTCTGCCAAAGCGGACGCCAATGCAGCCTTGCTGGTTTGGGATGCCGATGGCACAGGGGCAGGAACGACCTTCAGGGCCGTGGTGCTGACAGGTGTGAGCGACATGGAGTCTGTCTCGGTGTTCACAGGTTCACCCGGCGCTGACAGCCTCACAGGCGGTGGCGGCAACGACGTCTTCAAGTACGCAGGCAGCGCCAACGGCGTGGACACCGTCACAGACTTCGGCGCAGGTGATGCCATCCAGGTCACAGGGCGTGCCTCCACTGGTGGCACCGTCACCACAGGGGCCGGTACCACCGTCGATGCCAACTCGGTACAAATCAGCTCGTCCGGTGGCGTGACCACGCTTTACATTGACTCGGACGCCACTGCCGATGACCCAGAGGTAGAAGTTCAACTGACAGGCACCTTTGTGCCCGGCAACTTCGTATTGGATGGCGAGTACATCCGATACCGCAGTGCGACGACCTTTGGCAGTTTGGCTCTCAGCGATGACACGGGGAGCAGCTCCACCGACTTCATCACCAAAACCGCTAGCCAAACCATCAGCGGCACACTGAGTGCAGGACTGTCGGGCGGCGAAACCGTTTGGGCCTCGCTGGACGGAGGAACCAACTGGATCGATATCACGAACAAAGTTACGGGTACAGCCTTGAGCTGGGATGGCGTGAATTTGTCGGGCAGCGGTACGCTCAAGCTCAAAGTGACCGATGAATCAGGTACAGATGGCGAAGTGACAAGCCAGTCATATGAGTTGGACGCAACAGCACCGAGCGCTCCCACAGCCCCCAACATGACTGCCGGGACGGACAGCGGCAGCTCCAGCACCGACGACAACACCAGCGACACCACGCCCACCTTCACCGGCACGGCAGAAGCTGGCAGCACCGTGACGCTGTTCGACACCGACGGCACCACGTCACTGGGCACCGCCACGGTCGATGGTTCCGGCAACTGGAGCATCACCACCACCGTACTGGGTGCGGGCGCGCACACCCTCACCGTCAAAGCCACTGACACAGCAGGCAACACCAGCACGGCATCCAGCGCGCTGAGCGTGACCATCGATGCCTCTGCCCCCCTCTTTGACGGCGCAGGCAGCACCCCGGCCGATGATGCTGCCTCTGTGCTGCCCACTTCCAGCTTCGTGCTCAGCTTCGACGAAGCACTGGACGCAAGTTCGGACACCACCAAGGTCTACCTCAAAGACGTGGCCACCGACACCCTGGTGCCA
>JAVBXK010000075.1 GCA_030824555.1 bacterium | reverse complement strand
GCCAACCACCCACCCCATCAGCCACCCTGTCACCCACAGCGACACAACAGGCCACCAGGCAATCGCCCAGCACAAGCCCGCCTATCTGGCCCTGTCGGTCAACCCGCATACACACGCACTTGAAGTGCGCTGCAGCTTTGTGCCAGCACCCGGCAGGCAAGCGGGCGTTGCCGAAGCCCTGGCACTTGACCTGATCAACGCAGCACACAAACGCGGTGTCGAAGTGGTGCCGCCTGCTGTGTGCCCCGCCCAACCCAACGGCCAGCCAGACCCCCTGCTGCTGCTTGACCTGGCCAACGCCCTGCTGAACCCAGAAGAACTGGGCTACTGCGCAACCCCCGAAATACGCGACCGCGCCCGCATCGCCATAGGCCTGAGGCCTGCTGAAACAGGCCTGCACCGCACGTCGGCTTGACCGCTCATCCACCCCACCACCCCCCACGTCAACCACCACAGGAGAAGCCATGAAAACCAACCCGAACCCCATCACATTTGCCGAACTGCCAGCCCTTGGTGCACCACTTGAGGCAGGCAAATTTGCCGGTGTCAGCACCCAAGCAGATGGCACGCACGTTGCCGTCTTGCTGCTGCCCGACCAAGCCAGCGATATCGAGTGGGCCAACGCCACCGAATGGGCCGCACAACTGGGTGGCCTGCTGCCCACCCGCCCCATTGCAGCCATGTTGTTTGCCAACGTGAAAAGCCTGCTGCGCCCTGACTGGCACTGGACATCAGACGAAGAAAGCGCCTCCTACGCCTGGTATTGCAACTTCTACTACGGCTACCAGTACTACCTCCACAAGAGCTTTGAGGGCTCAGCTGTTGCCGTCCGCTTGATTCCCCTCATTCCTTGAATTCTTCAGTCCTTTTCAGCCAACCAGGAAACCACATGACCACCGAACCCACCACCATCCAGCTGCCCGCATTGGCCATTGAACTGCAGCCAGGCGAGCGCTATGCAGGCCCCGTGCTTGACGCTGACGGCAATGTCAAGCACCACCTGGTGCTGCTGCCCAACCGACCCGAGAGCGACATGAAATGGCAAGCCGCCATGGACTGGGCTGCCAGCGTGGGCGGCCAGCTGCCTGACCAGCAAGAGCAAGCCCTGCTGTTCGCCAACTGCAAACCACACCTGCAGCCTGACTGGCACTGGTCCTGCCAGGAACACGAAAACGCCTCCTACGCCTGGAAGTGCGACTTCTACTACGGCACCCAGCTCGACGGCCACAAGAGCTTTGAGGGCTCAGCTGTTGCCGTCCGCAGATTCGTTTCTTGAGTCCTTCAATCCTTTGACTTGAGCCCTACCCATGGCCCTGCACACCCAATTGCCCATCTACCGCACTGGGCTTGAATTGCTCACACTTGCACATCGCGTGCAAGAGCAAATGCCACGCGGTGTCAAGCGCACCGTGGGCGAGAAGATCGCCCAGCACTGCACCGACATCCTGGAACTGATGGCCCTGGCCAACGCCTCGCGTGAACTGCGCTCGCAATACCTGCGCGAGCTGCTGACACGCCAGCGCACGGTTGAGGTGCTGCTACGCGTCAGCTTCGATGCCAGGCACGTCTCGCCCAAGCTGTGGGCACAGGCCGTGCAGCTGCTGGGGCACATTGGTGCGCAGGCCGGTGGTTGGCTCAAGTCCGCAACGAACAGGGCGCCTGCTGTATGACGGTCAAGGCCTTCATGCCCGAGCGCAAAGTGAATCTGGTCGCGCCGCTGGGTCACAAGCCCACCGACAGGCACACCACGGATACGGCCGCGCACACGCACGGCACGTCCGGTGCAGCCACACAGCTGATCGGCGCAAGCCTTCGGCCGTGTGGCCTACATAGCGCGATGGTTGCGCCTCCTACGCCTGGAATTGCAACTTCAACAACGGCAACCAGAACAACAACCACAAGAGCTTTGAGGGCTCAGCTGTTGCCGTCCGCAGACCCACACCTGTTCCCACTGTTGGTGCAGGCCTGGCTCGATTGCCGCCGCCACAAACGCACCAGCGCCAGTGCCCAGGCATTCGAAGCCCAGGCTGAACACAACCTGATGCAACTGCATGACGAAATCGCCAGCGGCCAGTGGCAACCCGGCCGCTCAGTCTGCTTCGTCATCACCCGCCCCAAGCCGCGTGAAGTGTGGGCCGCCCAGTTCCGCGACCGCATCGTGCACCACCTGCTTTACAACCACATTGCCCCACGCTTTCATGCGGCATTCACGGCCGACAGCTGTGCATGCATCCCAGGCCGGGGCACACTGTACGGGGCCAAGCGGCTGGAAAGCCAAGTGCGCAGCGCCACCCAGAATTGGAGCCAGCCCGCGCACTACCTAAAGTGCGACCTGGCCAACTTCTTTGTCAGCATCGACAAAACCGTGCTGCTGGCTCAGCTGCAGCGCCGCATCCACGAACCGTGGTGGATGTCGCTGGCAGCCACCATCCTCATGCACGACCCGCGCGGCAACGTAGACGTGCGCGGCACCCGCCGTGAGCTGGCCCTGGTGCCCCCGCACAAAAGCCTGTTCAACGCACCGGCTGACCATGGCCTGCCCATTGGAAACCTCAGCAGCCAGTTTTTTGCCAACGTGCTGCTGGACGAAGTTGACCAGCACATCAAACACCGCGTGCGTGCCCCGCACTACGTGCGCTACGTAGACGACATGGTGCTGCTGCACCACAGCCCCCAGTGGCTGAATGCAGCCCGCCAGTCCATAGAAGCCAAGCTTGCCACGCTGCACCTGCAGCTCAACCCACGCAAAACCATCCTGCAGCCGGTCGACCGTGGCGTGTACTTTGTCGGCCACGTCATCAAGCCATGGCGGCGCACCACACGCCCCCGCACGCTGGCCACCGCCCTGCAGCGCATCCAAACCGCACCAGCCGCAGACCTGTTTGCCACCGGCAACAGCTACCTGGGCTTGGTACGCCAAGCCACCCACAGCCACCAAGAACGCGCCCAACTCTGCCGCGCCCTGCTCAAGCACGGGCACGCCGTAGAGGGCTGTGGACTGAGCAAGATTTTCCGCAAAGGACCATCCGCATGACCACCCCCACAGGCATCAACCTGACCCCGTTTTGCAGCCAGACAGGCCGAATTGAATATGCGCGTCCCTTAAGGGTTGCCGGTGTGGGCGCACTGGCAACCGACAAACACATTGTTGTGGTTGCGCTTGATCACCCCAAGTTGAGTGAATTCCGAATTGCGTACCCAAACGTCTATCCGAAGCTGCACCGCGCTTTGTCGGATATGAAGTTGCGCGCACCGTACCAAAGCGACCAGCCGTCTACCAGGCTGGATGCCATGCATTTGGACCCCACACCGGCGTGCGATGAATGCCACGGCATGGGGCTTGTGAACGAAGCGCGAGGTGCATGGTGCACGGCCTGCTTTGGCACGGGCGTTACGTATGTGCCGATTGCAGTGGGTGCCGCGCATTTCCAACTTTTCTACTTGAACTTGATGGCGATGCACCTGCCCCACTGCACGTTGCAGCTGCCCACTGACCATTGTTTGGGCGACCACCGCACAAGCAAACCCACCCCGTTTGTATTTGAGGGCGGCTACGGCTGGTTGGCCGCCTGCGACCCTAAAAAAGCTGGAGCCAGAGCATGACCGACACTACCCCTACCCCCAACCTCCCCACCCCAGGCGGCGCGAACTGGGATGCAGGCCAATACCTGCAAGTGCCACCACACAAACTGGTACCCAACCCAGACAACCCGCGCAAGCGCTTCGACCTGCCCAGCCTGCAAGCCATGGCCAGCACCATGACAGAATCAGGCGTGGCCCAGCCACTGGTAGTGCGCCAACTTCCGGCAGACCTGGTGCCCGACACCATCCATGACCGCGCCACCGGCCAGCTGCTGGCACCGTCAGACCGGCCCGTGTACCAGATCGTTGCTGGCGAACGCCGCTGGCGGTCCGCCACCATCGCCCAGCTGGCGAGCGTGCCCATCATCGTGCGCCGCCTCACAGACCACCAGGTCCACGTGCTCATGACCGTGGAAAACCTGCAACGCGAAGACCTCAGCCCGGTCGAAGAAGCCGAAGGCCTTCGCCAACTCATGGCCGCCACCAACGCCACAGCCGAAGCCGTGGGCAAAAGCATTGGCCGCAGCAAAGCCTACGTGTACCAAATCCTCAAGCTGTTGGACCTGTGCCCCGAAGCCCGCGAAAGCCTCAACGCAGGCCTGGTTGACAAAGGTGTGGCCAGCTACCTCGGTCGCTTGCCGGACCACAAGCTGCAACTCCGCGCCCTGCGCGACGTGGCCGGTAACGACCAATCAGCCCCCCTGCGCTACCGCCCTGCTCTCGCCATCATCCAGCAGAACTACCTGTTGCGCATCGACCGAGCCCCGTTCGACACCACAACCCCCACCGGCTGGGATGGCGACGCACCCGCCTGCACCACCTGCCCACACCGCACCGGCCACACAGCAGACCTGTTTGCCGAAAAAGACGGCACCGACATGTGCCTGCAGCCCGACTGCTACCGCGCCAAAGCCGCCACAGACCAGGCCAACCGCCTCAAACGCGCCAAAGACGAAGGCCTGCACGTCATCACCGGTCGCGAAGCCAAAGCCCTCATGCCCGCAGCATGGACCGGGCGCGTAGACGGCCACCTGCGCCTTGACGATGCGGCCGACAGCCCCAGCAAGAAGCCCCTGCGCGACATCGTTGCCGCTGAAATGCGCGACACCGGCACCAAAGAAACCCTCATTGAGAACCCCGACAAACCCGGCGAACTCATTGCAGTGCTGCCAGTCGCCACCGCCCAGGAGCTGCTGGACCGCGTGGCCGCCAAAGCCCAGGCAAAGAAAGACCGCGCAGATGCCGAAGCGCTTTCAGCCAAAGCCCGCGACGAAGCCCAGCGCACCGACGACAAAGCCCGCGAGGCCGACGAACGCAAAGCAAAAGAAGCCTTCGAATGCGGCTGGCGGCGCGAAGCCGTGAGGCAAGTGTGGGCCGCAGCACTTGAAAACGATACCAAAGACCTGGGCTCCGCTGCGCTCAAAGGCATGTCCCTCATCATGCTGTACAGCCTCAACAGCGCCGAACGCACAGAGCTATTCAAGCTGCTCGACATTGGCAAAGTTGCCTCAATGGATGCAATGAAAGAACGCATCTTCTCCTACAGCAACGGCGCACCCATGGCCCTGGCACTGCTGGCCGCCAAAGGCATCGTGTGGGAAAGCTGGCTTGACGGTGGCAACCACGTCAGCGACCACCTGCTGACCGCCATGAACGAAACCGGCATCAACCTGCCCGCCGTGCAGAAGCGCGTCACCCAGCAATTGGCAGAAAAAGCCGAACAATCCAAACCACGGCAAACCCAAGCAAGCACCCCAACCGCGCCCACATCAGGCCCCACCAACCCGATTGCATCTTCTAAGGGGGGAAGGGGGAAGCCCAAGAGCCAGGGCGACAAGCGCCCCGGCTCCGCCTCGCCCCCCCGAGACTTGATCAGCGCAGCAGAAGCAAGCTCAGGCATTGCTGCCGCAATGCAAAGCATGGAAAGCCAGGCGGCTCCGCCGCCCGGCGCTTCGCCACTCGAACCACCAGCCGCGCCAGCCGACCAGCCCGCCACCACCCCCAGCGCCGACGAAACCACCAGCACCGGCGCGGCTTCGCTGGCGCTTCACGGCGGCATGCTGGTGCGCGTGCGGCCAGGCAGCAAAGGACCCACCGGCCACCTGCGCAAGTGCTGTGAGCGTGTGGGGGTACTGCAGGGTCAACAGGGTGGAAATTGGTTTGTGCGGTTCGGGCCACAGCGCTACGAGCTGTTCACCCTGGCTGCAGCCGAACTTGAACCCTACACCGCCGACCCCGTCATCGGCAACCAAGTGCGTGTACTGAAAGTCGGCGCGACAGAGTACCGCCAGCAATACCTGTGGAAAACAGGCACCGTAGCGGCATGCCTTGACGATGGCTGGCTTGTCCGCTTCACCCCCAACCAAGTTGGCGCTGAAGCACTTGAATCCGTGTTCGGCACCGATGAACTGGGGGACGCGGCATGAAGCGCAGCAACCTCAACCTGGCTCTGCGCGCCCAGCGCGTGCAAGCCGCCCGCATCGCCTCAGGCCCACGCATCAACCCCGTCAACCTCGCCGTCAAAAACAGCGGACGCTTATCAGCCGCAGAAGTGCGGGCCGAACTGCTGCCCATGACCCGTGCATACGATGCCATGCGAAAAGCGACCAGCACACGGCTTGACTGGCTGTTGCTGTGCACCGCCGTCAACCACGCCACGGCCATGAGTGACATGGGCATCGTGAAAGTGACGGGCAGTCAGCTGCAAGCCGCTGAAGACGTGCTGACAAACATCGAGCAACAGTGCCAGCGACCAGACGGCAGCTGGGCACCCACGCCATTGAGCAACAACGAACTGTCAGCCCTGGCCGACTTGCTGAACATCTACAGCGTCATGGTTCGCGAGGTATACCGCAATGAATGGACGGAAGTGCAGCGCAAAGCCATTGCACGGGTCGAATCAGCAGGCGGCGACGTGCTGACCGTGGTGGAGGTGATCAATGGCTGAGAACACCCACGCAACCCAAACACAAACCGAATCGGTCATCCAAACGTCCAGCACACCACTAGAGGAAACCGTGCTGAAGATGTTGAACGATTTAGCCGTCAATCTAGGAGTGCAGCGCGACGAACTGCTAACAGCATTGGATGTGTATGACAAGGCGATCGACAAGCTGACCGCAGAGCGTGATGACCTGTTGGCGCTGATTCCAAACATGAAAGAAGTCCTACGCATTTCAGACCGTAAACACGACGCATGGGACGCTGTGAAGGCTGGCATCTCCAAAGTAGAAGGCGGTGCCGCATGCTGAACCCCCAATACATCCTCCCCATCCACCGCAAACTGTCGATTGACCTGTTTGCCGGCGGCGGTGGTGCCAGCACCGGCATCGAGCAAGGTCAGGGCCGATACGTTGACATCGCCATCAACCACGATGCCGATGCCATCGGCATGCACGAAGCCAACCACCCCCAAACCACCCACTACAGGGCCGACGTGTGGGAGGTGGACCCGCTTGCCGTCACGCACGGCATGCCCGTGTGCCTGCTGCATGCATCACCCGACTGCACCCACCACAGCCAGGCACTCGGTGGGCAGCCGCGCAGCCACGAAATCCGCTCACTGGCCTGGGTGGTGCACCGCTGGGCAGGCAAAACCCGCCCCGATGTCATCACGCTTGAAAACGTCGAACAGATGCTGCAATGGTCCCCCCTGAAGGCCAAGCGCTGCCCAGCCACAGGCCGCGCCATCACGCTGGACAAAGTGACCGACCCAGCCTCAAAAAAGGCCACCTACCGCGTGGCAGAGCCTGGTGAGGTCGTTCCCCGCCACAACCAGTTCCTGGTGCCGTGCAAGAAGCGCATGGGCCACAACTGGCGCCACTTCGTCGAAGGTCTGCGCGCCATGGGCTACAAAGTTGAATGGCGCGTCATCTGCAACGCCACACTTGGCTGTCACAGCACACGCACGCGCCTTTACATGATTGCGCGCTGTGACGGCTTGCCCATCGCCTGGCCCGAGCAGACGCACGCCAAGAAGCCTACGAGCAAGCTCAACGCCTTCCGGCCGGCAGCCGACTGCATTGACTGGAGCATCCCGGGCAACAGCATTTTCGACCGCAAGAAGCCACTGGTCAAAGCCACCATGCGGCGCATTGCCTACGGCATGAAGAAATTCGTGCTGGAGAGCGACAACCCGTTCATCGTTCCAGACGCCAAGTCCGCTACAGCCGCAGCCTACCTAGTGCAGGCAGGCCACGGCGAGGGGAAGGAAGGCGGTAAACGCCGCAGCCACGGCGTGAACGACATCACCGGTCCAGTGGGCACAGTCACTGCCAACGGTGGCGGGCAGAGCCTGGCAACGGCGTTCATGGTGCAAGCCAACGGCGGCTTCAACAGCACACCAGCCCGCGACCTGCGCTGTGCGGCATTCCTCATGCGTTACCACGCCAGCGGTGGGCAGTGGGCCGACCTGCGCGACCCCATGACCACCATCACAACGCACGACAGGCTGGCACTGGTGACCGTGTGGCTCAAAGGCGAGCCGTGGGTAATCGTTGACATCACCCTGCGCATGCTGGTCCCGCGCGAACTCTACAACGCCCAGGACTTCCCTCCAGGCTATGTGATTGACCGCACCGCAGCGGGCAAGCCACTCACAAAAACGGCACAGGTGCGCATGGCGGGCAACAGCGTCAGCCCACTGCCCATGTGCCTGATCGTGGGCTTGAACTGCTGCGAACAGCAGATTGAAAGGAAGGCAGCATGATCCCCGCACTCAGCATCCGCCAGCCTTGGGCCTGGCTCATTGTCAACGGCCACAAAGACGTGGAAAACCGCGACTGGTCCACCAGCTTCCGTGGCCCGCTGCTCATTCACGCCGGCAAAACGCTCACAGCCAAGTACTACGCCGAAGTCACCGACCAGCTGGCCGCCGCAGGCCTGCTGCCACCCGACATGCCACCCATCGAGGCGCTTGAACTCGGTTGCCTGGTCGGCTGGACGCGCGTCACCGGCTGCACCAAAAAAGTGGACTCCCCCTGGAAACAGCCAGACACCTGGGGCTTCACCCTGGCCGACAGCTACCCCATCAGCAGCTACCCGTGGAAGGGGCGGCTGGGGTTCTTCAACGTGCCGAGTGGGTTGGTTGCACCTTTCATGGAGCGCTCACTGTGACAGAACTGCAACTCCCACCCGGATCACCACTGGTCATGAACCTGGAGCGCGTGGCAGACAGTCTGTCCATGTCCACCGCCACCGTGCAAAAACTGGTGCGCGAGAACGCCTTCCCGAAGCCAAGGCTGCTTTCGCCAAACCGTGTTGGTTGGGTCACTGCAGAGGTGCTGGAGTGGGTCGCTCAGCGACCGCACAGCAACCTGCTACCGCCGCCCAACACTGGCGCACCTAAGCGTCGCCTACCGCAACCTGCGCAAGCCTGACAGACAACGCCGCCAGCCACTGGCGGCGTTCTTTATCATAGGCATACAAGTTGTAATCTCCGGCTACACCAGGCAAGACATGGCCCAATATCGCCTCCCCCACTTCATGCGGACAGCCCAGTGCAGCCAGCCAGGTGCGGCCAGTACGCCGCAGGTCATGAGGAGACCAATGCGATACCTTTATACGCCTCCGAATATGGTCTGGCCTGCTGTTACTGTAGGGTTGCAGGTAGTGCACCTTGCTCTGCATGTACGCTTGTGACTGTGCCTGTATCTCGCCCTTGCGCGAACGGCTTGGAAACAGCCACGGTCCGTTTGCTGCTGATAGTCTGGCCACCACTGCAGCGGCCCTGCCCTCCAAAGGCACACGCAAATCTGAGGCAGCATCCGTATGGCGGGTTTTCAGCATCTCCTTGGGCACCGTCCACCACATGCCATCACGCTCGTGACTGATGTGCTCAGGACGCATTTGCACGATCTCTGCACCACGCGTACACGTCCATAGCTGCAACACCAAAAAGTCTTGCACTTGCTGGCTGAACATCGGTAAATCGTCCGTCAGCAGCATGCGCACCTCATCTGCAGTGAGCACCCGTTTGCCAGTTCCCTTGCGTTTTCCATCGCGCAACGCCCCCAGGCTGCGAAGTTTCTTGCGAAACACCTGCCGCCACCAATTTGGCGTGTCGTCAGGCACTCGACCAGCGTCCAGTGCATAGTCAAGCGCTGCAGCCAACTCGGCCTTGACACTGTTGGCCATCACAGGCCTGTCAGACAACCCCTCTATCAGCTCGAATGCCATGCTGCGGCTGATCATGGCCACAGGAGTTGACTTATGGGCATCAATAGCCTTGAGCAGCCGTTGTCGCACAGCCAATGCGCCCTTGGCCTCACGCCGCTTGACCAAGTAGCCGTCCGCATAGTCCAGCACCAGACGGCCCAGTGTGTAGCTTGACGTGGGCACCACCTTCGCAGCCAGCTTCTCACCCTTGCGCGTGAGAGACAAGTCTTCACCCGCATCGCGCCTGGCGCGCAGGCCCTCCCACCTGACCACAGCGGCAGACAGTGCCAATTCTGGCCAGCCACCAATGCGCACCTGCTTCATCCGCCCATCAACTGGGCTTTTGTAGCGGTAAGTCCATGTTTTTTTAGTCTCGGCCGCCTGCAGACGCAGTCCAGGACAACCATCTACGACAATATGCGCACCGGGCGCCAATGCCTTGGCAGCCCTTGCATCGAAATACATTGCACCCCTCCCGCAACTCCACACCGCATGGTTTCAAAAACCAACGCCAAAAACTACGCCACCAGCTTAAGTTTAGCAATGTGCGCACATGTGCGGATATCGACTATCAAAAGCAGAAAGCGTATGTTTTCTGCAATTATTTCAATGGGTTGCAGCAGCACACCTTGAAAATCAACGACTTAGATACGGGAATATGACGATGAATATCGTGATCCTTGACGACTACCAAGATGCCGTGCGTAAACTTGCTTGCGCTGAAATACTCGAACCCTATCCCGCCAAGGTGTTCACCAACACGGTCAAGGGTGTCGGCCAGCTGTCAGTCCGCCTTCGCGATGCCGACATTTTGGTGCTGATACGCGAACGGACTCTGATATCACGGCAACTCATCGAAAAATTGCCCAAACTCAAACTCATTGCACAAACCGGTCGCGTGGGCAGCCACATTGATGTTGCGGCTTGTACGGAACGCGGGGTTGCGGTGGCTGAAGGCGTTGGATCTCCCACTGCCCCCGCCGAACTGACATGGGCACTCATCATGGCTTCCATGCGCAGGCTGCCTCAATACATAGCCAACCTGAAACACGGTGCCTGGCAGCAATCGGGCCTCAAGTCTCAATCGATGCCCGTGAATTTTGGTCTGGGCAGCATGCTGAAAGGCAAGACATTGGGCGTCTGGAGCTATGGAAAAATCGGTGCACTCGTGGCTTCTTACGGTAAGGCGTTTGGAATGAATGTCATCGTCTGGGGAAGTGACGATTCCCAGCGGCGGGCAGCAGCAGACGGTTACAGTCTTGCAGCAAGCAAAGACGCCCTGTTTCAACAAAGCGATGTCCTGACGCTCCACCTTCGGCTGGCACCATCCACCGAAGCGTGTGTCACGGCAGAAGACCTTGCCCACATGAAAGCGACCAGCTTGCTGGTAAACACCTCGCGTGCAGAATTGATTGAGCCTGACGCACTGCTCACGTCACTCAACCGTGGACACCCTGGGATGGCTGCCGTTGACGTCTTCGAAACTGAACCCATTCTTCAGGGACATGCGTTGTTGCGTTTGGAAAACTGCATTTGCACGCCTCACATCGGGTTCGTCGAGCAGGAGAACTACGAAGCCATTTTCAGCACCGCGTTTGAAAATGTCGTGAGTTTCATCAAAGGTACCCCCACCAACATCGTCAACCCAGGCGCTTTGCAGATGCGCAGGCGAAACACTTGATTCCAGAATCCATCGCCTCGGTACGCTGACCCGCCCTCTCCGAGCTATGCCGGTCAACTTCAGGCTTTGGTGCCCGATTTCTTGATGGTGAACGCTTCAATGTCATCGAGCCCGGAAAAATCCAAGCTTGCACCGTCATCAATCTGCGGGGGCAATTTACCGGCATATCGAATGGGCGTGTGAGCAGTCTCGCCGGGCTCTGGCAATGAATCGAACAGCGAATCAGACAAGTCGAACGACATCGGATCCGCATCTTCGCCAGGCAGCGCAGCTGCCGTAGTCGCTTTTGTGGACGTGCCTGCCAAGGCTGGTTTATCGATTGAAAGATCGAAGTCAGAACTCAAGTCAATGTCAAGCTGTTCGCTGCTCACGTCGGCTTCAGAGGGAGTTGGCAAGACATCGTCGTGCAATTCCACCGGAGCCAGGAGCGGCAAAGCGCTCTCTCGTTCTCTTGATTCACGTGTTTGAGCCACAAGAGGCTGCAACACCGTTGCACCCGGTGCTTGGGGCGCTGCAGCCAATGAGCCCAATGCACCCATGCTGCTTTCCGGGGCGATGATTTCACGGGCAATACCGTATAGCAGCAGCAGTTCACGATAAGCCTCCAAATCAAAAACCTCATGGTCTTGAGTGGAGGATTGCCGAAAAATCGAACGTTCGATCACATCGAGTACAGCAGGTCTGCCCCAAAGGCTTTGAATCCGACTCAGTGCTGCCTCATACCGCTCCAACCCCCGACGCGAGTATGAATATTCATCAAATGCTGGCGCAGATCCATTGAATAAACGATTGAAATCTTTGCGCAGCGCCTCGTAATCAGTGCGACGGTCAAGGTCGTGGTACAGCCTCAGCAAGTCAAGGTACGCCAGCGGGCTGGGCTCGTGACTGTCTGACAAATGGTTTACCAGTACATCGACGGCTTGCTCGGCTTGCCCAAGTGAAATGAAAAATTCAACCTGCTGTTGCAAATCGAACAGTTCCTCCGTCGCCACGGAACGCGCCCCGTCCATCAAGGTACTTGCCAGGAAATCCTGCCCACTTAACGTTGTCGGCCCGTGAGCACTTTTCTTTTTCAATGGATCTCGGCGCGCCTGCCGATCACCCAACTCGGAATCGGGCGGAAACAATGTATCGACATCGATATCAATTGGTGTCTTGCTGGCAGGTACCAATTTCTGCATTGCTGCCTTCAGCGCAGAGGGCTCTTTCTTGTTTTTCGGTGGATTTTTCGCAGCTACTGACTTACCAATAGGGCGTTTCCACCATGGCAGCTTTTCCTCCTCTGGGGTCTGCTTACGTCGCCACAATACGGCCAAGCCACCCAACGCCAACAGAAGTCCCCCTCCCAATGCCAACACGAGGGGATGGGTGTAAATGCCTTCTCGCTCCGAGTCCAACGCCACTTGCAAATCGGCCTCGGATTGTCTTGCGACTGCCAATTGGGCCTTCAACCGCTGCCCTTCAGCACCAGAAGTATCTGCCTTTGCAGCATTGGTTGCGATCTGCTCGGGGGCCTCGTTCAACGCCTGCCAAAGTGCACGAGCGGCTGCGCGCCGATGCATCAGGTCAGGATCGGGTGCGTGCTCAGTGGCAGAAAAGCTGTCGGACTCAAGCTTCAATGAGGGGGCAAGCTGGGCCAAAGAGGCCATCAACTCAACGGGATCGAGTTTGAGCCGATCCCCCTGGGAGACCGATGTTTCGTCCCTCGCTCGGTCCCTCCGTTGGGCAGGTTTGGTCGCAAGTTGGATCGTATCCTTTGCAACCCGGATTGCTTTCGCAGAAGCGGCCCCCACCCGAGTGCCGTCGCTCAATGACGCACGCACCCTGCCCTGAGCGCCCGCAGGTTGTACGGACAGCATTTGACTGACAGGCAATGCAATACTCTGAGCCACCTTGGCAGGCTGGGGAGTTTCAAGCGCCGGGAGATCAGTGAGGATGGTGTATTGTCTGGAAAACTGGTTGGTACACCCCGCAATCACATCGATCCGCGCATACGGCTCGTTGAGCACCGCCACCGTGGATACATGCAACTCGGTACCACCGTTCGCGGCATCTGAGCGAAACGCAACCTTGACTTGGCCCGATGGAAGGACATCTTCAGCGAAGTACACCTTGACCACAGGGCACAAGTCGGCCGTGCTCTCCCCCGAGGCAAGCCCGAGGGGAATGTGGATGTCCAGCGCTCGGCCCATGGTGGCCTGACCCGCGAACTGTCCGAGCGAAAGGCCCCAGCACCCAGCGGACACCACGCTCAGCACACCACCCACCAAAGCCCTACAAACCATAAATCCTCGCCCCTGATTGATCCGCGCCATTCTGTCACAGGTGGCATAGTTCCTCTTTTTTTTGTGAGCATTCGTATGTTTTCTGCATTTGAACGCGTTGGCATCGTGGGTGCTGGCACCATAGGTCGCGGCATTGCCCAGATTGCCGCTCAGGCTGGCAGCGAGGTGCTGCTGCTAGACACCCAGCCAGGCGTGGCCGAACAAGCCATAAAGGCCGTTCATGGTCAATGGGCGAAACTGGCCGAAAAAGGCAAACTGAGCCAGGCAGAAGCTCAGGCCAACAGCGGCCGGTTGTCCGCCGTCAACGCGTTGCCTGACTTGGCCCAATGCGACCTGATCGTCGAGGCGGTGATCGAAGACCTCACTGTCAAGCGAGCGCTGATGACGGATTTGATGGCGGTCACATCCGATACAACCGTGCTCGCGACGAACACATCTTCCCTGTCCATCACTGCGATCGCGGCGGATCTGAACAGGGAGGCCCAGGTCGTCGGCTTTCATTTCTTCAACCCTGTTCCCTTGATGCGGGTGGTCGAGGTCATTCCCGGTCTGAAAACCTCACCGGAAGTTGTGCAGAAATTAGTACTCTTTGCAAAGCAAATGGGGCACACACCCGTGGTGGCACAGGACACCCCAGGCTTCATCGTCAACCACGCTGGACGGGCCTACGGCACCGAAGCACTTCGCGTGTTAGGCGAACGTGTGGCTGACATCGCCACCATCGACAACATCCTGAAAGACCAAGCAGACTTCAAGCTCGGCCCACTCGAGCTGATGGACCTGACCGGCTTGGACGTCTCACATCCAGTCATGGAGTCCGTTTACAACCAGTATTACCAGGAACCCCGGTATCGGCCCAGCGTCATCACTGCCCAGCGGTTGGCAGGCAGGGTGTTAGGCAAGAAAACAGGCTTGGGCTTTTACGCGTATGACAACGGCACTGCTGTCAAACCCGATGCGCCATTGCCCCCCATCGTCACGGATTTGCCACCCGTTTGGGTTTCGCCCAAGGCGGCACGCCGTGCCGAGTTGTACCAGTTGCTGAAAAATCTGAACGCAAAAATAGAAACTACATCCACTCCGTCAGCCCAGGCGTTGATCCTCGTCGCGCCGCTGGGGTTTGACGTGACCACCGTGGCAGCGGTGGAGCGACTCGATGCCACGCGCACAGTAGGGATCGACATGCTGCTAGACGACGCAACCACCCGCAGGCGCGTGCTGGCCACCAATCCGGCCACCCGAGCCGACATGCGGGACGCCGCATGGGCTTTGTTCTCGCAAGATGGCAAACCGGTCAGTGTCATTCGAGACAGTGGTGGTTTCGTGACTCAACGCGTGCTGGCGCACATCGTCAACATCGCTGCCGACATGTGCCAGCAAGGTATCTGCACCCCGAGCGATCTGGACACCGCGGTGAAACTCGGCCTGGGCTACCCAAAAGGCCCGTTGGCCCTGGGCGACCAGTTAGGCCCAGGCAACGTACTGGAAATCCTGTTCAACCTTCAAACGGTTTATGGTGATCCACGCTATCGCCCGTCGCCATGGTTGCGTCGACGTGGCGCACTGGGGCTGAGTCTTCAGCAGGAAGAACTCTGACATGAGCGCCGCGCTCAAAAGCGAAGTGGTTGACGGCACGCTGGTGCTCAGCATCAGCAACCCAGCGTATCGCAACGCCCTGGACCCCAGCATGTATGCCGCAGGCGTTGAAGCCCTGAACGCAGCTGAATCGGCTCGCGACGTGGCTTGTGTGGTGCTCACAGGAGAAGGCCCTTGCTTTTCATCCGGAGGCAATTTGGTTCGCCTGTCTCAAAGCCAAAACAGGGCCCCTGCCGAGCGGGCTGCCGACGTGGATGGTTTGCACGGCTGGGTAGAAGCCATACGGACCTTCCCCAAACCCGTGATCGCTTGCGTCGAAGGCGTGGCTGCTGGCGCTGGCTTTTCCTTGGCGCTGGCCTGTGACCTGATCGTTGCGGGTGACTCCAGCCTGTTCAAGCTTGCGCATGTCAATGTAGGGCTGTCACCTGACGGCGGGGCAACCTGGCACCTGATTAACTTGCTGCCCAGAGCAACGGCCATGCAGTTGATGCTGACAGGTGCAGCCATATCGGCCAAGCGGTTGCATGACCTGGGCGTCGTCACTCAACTGGCACCAGACGGGCAGGCCTTGCGAACCAGTTTGACACTGGCGACAACGCTGGCCCAGCAATCAGGTGCGGCCATGGCCAGCATCAAGGAGCTGGCAAACGACGTTCACGGCGCTACGCTTTCAGTTCACCTGCAAGCCGAAAAATCACATTTTTTGCGCCACCTGACCGGGGACGATGCCATGGGTCGCATGCACACACTCCTCGAAAAACGGTAGGCACCACCGTCGAGACCTTGACACCTGTGTGACTGGCAACGCCTTCGTTCCACGCACACCACCCCGTCCCCGTTGCGACAATGCAGCGCAACCGAGTCACTGAAAAGACAGACCATGGATGAACCCATTCTGACAATGGAAGAACGCGAGGCCATCAACGGTGGCCGCTGGTTTTCCACACTATCCCCGTCGCTGAGACACGACATTCTTCGATGCGCCTACGTCAAACGGTACAAGGACAGCGACCTGATCACGGCCCGTGGCGATCCACCCACGGAGTGGACTGCCGTGGCCAAGGGTGCCGTGCGGGTCAGTTCCACGTCCCTGTCGGGCAAATTGATCACGTTGACCTATGTCGAGCCTGGGGTCTGGTTTGGCGATGTGGCGATGTTCGACGGCGACCAGCGCACGCACGATGCCTATGCCCACGGACCCACCACGTTGTTGTGCGTAGCCCGAAACGATTTTCAAAAAATCCTCACCATTCACGTCGAGTTGTACGAAGCCCTGATGCGCCTGCAAGCACGGCGCATCCGACAGCTCTTCGGATTGGTCGAAGACCTCAACACCCTGCCCCTGCGGGCACGTTTGGCCAAGCAGCTGCTGCACCTGGCACGCAGTTACGGTGTGCCGTGCCTGGCAGATGGCAACGAAACCCGTATCGGCCTGCAACTGGCTCAGGAAGAACTGGCACAACTGCTGGGTGCCTCGCGGCAACGGGTCAACCAGGAACTCAAAGCCATGGAGCGCGAGGGAGCCATCCGTATCGAACCCGGTGGCCTGGTGGTCAGGCTGCGAGAAAAACTGCTGCGTATATCGGAGGCGGACACCTGAGCAGCGGTGCACACCGGCGTCTGGCTTCGACAGGACACATTCACCCCTAACCCCGAAGACAGACGATGGAAGCACCCAACGCATTTGACGGCACACGTGCCGTTTCCGGTTCTCACGCATTCGACACTGACAAACTGGCAGCCTGGTTGAGCAGCAACCTGCCCGGCTTCAAAGGTCCGCTCAGTGTGGAAATGTTCAAGGGCGGCCAGTCCAATCCGACCTACAAGCTCACAAACCCAGGCTGCGCTTACGTGATGCGAGCCAAGCCAGGGCCAGTGGCCATGCTGCTACCCTCGGCACACGCCATCGAGCGCGAATACCGTGTCATGGCAGCGCTGCGGCAGACCGCCGTGCCAGTTGCCGACATGCACGTGCTGTGTGAAGACGAATCCGTGATCGGGCGGGCGTTCTACGTCATGGCCTATGTGCCAGGCAAGGTCTATTGGGACCAGTCATTGCCGGGCATGACGCCCGCGCAACGCCGAGGCATTTACCTTGAAATGAACCGGGTGTTGGCTGAGCTCCACAAGGTGGACCACGTTGCTGTGGGGTTGCCTGACTACGGCAAACCCGGCAACTACTTTGAACGCCAGATCGGCCGCTGGAGTAAACAGTACCTGTCTTCGGTGACGCAGCCCATACCTGAAATGGATGCGCTGATCGACTGGCTGCCTGCAAACATTCCCTCCAGCGCACTGACAGATTCCACGGTTTCTATCGTCCATGGTGACTACCGCATGGACAACCTTATGTTCGACCCCGCGCAGCCCAGTGCCTGGGCGGTGCTGGACTGGGAGCTGTCCACCATAGGCCACCCGCTTGCCGACTTCAGTTACCACTGCATGTCGTGGCACATCGAGCCAGGCGCATTCCGGGGCATTGCCGGGCTTGACCTTGCCACACTGGGCATACCGTCAGAAGACGAATACATCCGTTTGTATTGCGAGCGCACCGGGTTCATCCTGCCCGAGGCACTGAAGGTCGACTGGAATTTTTACCTCGCCTACAACATGTTCCGCTTGGCGGCCATTTTGCAAGGCATCGCCAAACGCGTGCAGACCGGGACGGCCTCCAGTGCGCAGGCACTGCAATCTGCCGCAGGTGCCGTGCCCATGGCACGCAAGGCATGGCAGCTGGCGCAGCAAGCCAGGTGTTGAACGCCCCATCACCGGCCCCACACATTCTTTCAGTTCGTCGCCCTTTCAACCGCCAGGAAACACATCATGCAATTCGACTACACGCCCAAGGTCAAGCACATGCAAGCCAAACTGCTTGCGTTCATGGACGAGCACATCTACCCCAACGAAGGCCTTTTCTTTGCTGAAATTGCAGCCAACAGGGCCAAAGGGAACGCCTGGGTGCCGACCAAGTTGATCGAGGAACTGAAACCCAAGGCCAAGGCGGCAGGCCTGTGGAACCTGTTCCTGCCCAGTTCGGCACGTGCGCCTGAAGGTCTGACCAACCTTGAATACGCGCCCATGTGCGAGATCATGGGTCGCGTCCCGTTCGCCGCTGAAGTGTTCAACTGCTCTGCACCCGATACTGGCAACATGGAAACCATTGAGCGTTACGGCACAGAAGCGCAAAAAGACCAGTGGCTGGAACCGCTGTTGCGAGGTGACATCCGGTCTGCATTCCTGATGACTGAGCCCGAAGTTGCGTCATCGGATGCCACCAACGTTCAGTGCCGAATTGAGCGCGACGGAGATGAATATGTCGTCAATGGTCGGAAATGGTGGTCTTCCGGTGCTGGCGACCCGCGCTGCGCCGTCTACATCGTCATGGGCAAGACCGACCCGTTGGCAGGGAGGCACCAGCAGCAATCGATGGTCCTCGTGCCATCCAACGCACCAGGTGTGGAAGTGGTGCGCGCACTGAGTGTGTTTGGCTACGACGATGCCCCGCATGGACACATGGAAGTGGTGTTGACGAACGTTCGCGTGCCGGTCAGCAACCTGTTGCTCGGTGAAGGCCGTGGTTTTGAAATTGCCCAAGGTCGCCTTGGCCCCGGCCGTATCCACCACTGCATGCGGTCCATTGGCGCTGCCGAGCGGGCGTTGGAACTGATGTGCAAACGCCTGAACACACGCGTTGCATTCGGCAAACCCATTGCGGCGCAATCGGTTTGGCATGAGCGCATTGCTGAATCGCGTTGCCTGATCGACCAAGCCCGCCTGCTCACACTCAAAGCGGCCTACATGATGGACACCGTTGGCAACAAGGTAGCACGCAGCGAAATTGCAATGATCAAGGTGGTGGCGCCGAACGTGGCGGGCAAGGTGATCGACTGGGCCATTCAAGCACACGGGGGCGCTGGAGTGTCAGATGACTTCCCCCTGGCCTACGCGTACGCCCTTCAGCGCACGCTGCGTCTGGCCGACGGCCCGGACGAAGTCCACCGCAACGCCATTGCCAAGCTGGAACTGGCCAAGCACCTGGTGGCCCCCAAAGAGGTGGAGATCCCTATCACACGAGGCTGCTGAAGCCTGTACTGAGTGCACTGTAAACAAGGTCAATAATGTGAACGTTATTGACCTTGCTCGCAATACTGGCATCAATTGATGCTATCTTTTAAAACTTGTGTATCGATAACCCAACAGCTGCAGACACCCAGAACGCTTGAAGCGCTGCGTGAAATTCGTGTGAATGGGATACCGGCATGTAAGTGGTCTGCCCGGCTGGGTTCGAACCAGCGGCCACCGGCTTAGAAGGCCGGTGCTCTATCCAACTGAGCTACGGGCAGAACTGCGAGACGAAAAAAAAGGCCGACACACCCAGGGCATGAGGCCAATTTTTTGAAGTGATGGTCGGGGCGGTGGGATTCGAACTCACGACCCTCTGCTCCCAAAGCAGATGCGCTACCAGGCTGCGCTACGCCCCGACTAGCCTTAAATTATAAGGTCAAAATTGCCTGCATATCGCACCCTGCAGTCACATTTTGAATGAAACTGATGCAAGTGGTCGGCAAAAAATCTGACGACACGACGAGACAGCCTTGGTGTGAAGTCAGTCAATCAACGCATCGGCCAAACGCTGCGCGCAACGCCGGGCAACGTCGGCATGTTTGGCCTCTACCATCAAACGCAACAGGGGTTCGGTCCCGCTGGCACGCACCAGCACTCGGCCCTCCTTCCCCAACTCTGCTTCGACAGCAGTGGTTTCTGCTTTGAGCGCCTCGTGTATCTTCCAATCCTGGCCAGGCTTCAGGCGCACGTTGATGAGGGTTTGCGCGAACATGTCCACCCCATCCAACAAACTGGCCAGCGATCGGCCAGTACGCACACTCGCCAGCAATATTTGCAACGCAGAGACCAATCCGTCTCCAGTGGTGTGCCGATCCAGCGCAATCAAGTGCCCGGACCCCTCGCCCCCGAGCAACCAGCCGCGTTTCTCCAGCTCCTCCAGCACATAGCGGTCACCCACCTTCGCCCTGACGAATTCAAAACCACGTGCTTTCAACGCCAGTTCCACGCCCATGTTGGTCATCAATGTACCGACCACGCCGGCCAATTCCGGGCCAGGCTGCAAGCCACGGGACACCACGCGATGCCTGCGCTCCTCGGCAATGATGAACAGCAATTCATCGCCGTTGAACAAGCGGCCGGTGCTGTCCACAATCTGAAGCCGGTCAGCGTCTCCATCGAGCGCAATACCCATATCGGCACCGTGTGCTTTCACCGATTCGATCAGAGCCTGCGGATGGGTGGCACCCACGCCGCAGTTGATGTTGAGGCCATCAGGAGAACATCCAATGGCAAACACATCAGCTCCAAGCTCATGAAAAACCTTGGGTGCAATCTGGTAAGCCGCACCGTGCGCACCATCGACAACGATCTTGAGACCCTTCAGCGTCAAGTCGTTGGGAAAGGTGCTTTTGCAAAATTCAATGTAGCGTCCAGCTGCATCATCCAGCCTGCGAGCCTTGCCAAGAGCAGACGAATCTGCCCAGACTGGCGGTTCTTCCAGGGCCTTTTCGACTTCGATTTCCCAGGCATCGGGCAACTTGGTGCCCTGAGCACTGAAGAATTTGATGCCATTGTCAGGATACGGGTTGTGGCTGGCACTGATCACCACGCCTAAGCTGGCACGTTGTGCACGCGTAAGGTAAGCCACTGCAGGCGTGGGCACTGGGCCCAGCAATACGACGTCCACACCGGCCGAATTGAAGCCCGACTCCATGGCGCTTTCCAGCATGTACCCCGAAATCCGAGTGTCTTTGCCGATCAACACCGTGGGGTGTGCCTCGGTACGCTTGAGCACCCGTCCGACAGCATGTGCCAAACGCAGGATGAAGTCAGGTGTGATGGGGGACTGGCCGACGGTGCCACGGATACCGTCGGTACCGAAATAGGTTCTGCTCATGAAAATTGTGTGTGACAGGTTGGAAATTAAAACTGTTATGTGAGCGCGACCACATCAATGCGCCACTTGGGACTGTACCGCTTGCCAGACCTTGATGGCATCGACGGTTTCACGCACATCGTGCACGCGCACCACATGGGCACCGCGCTCAACGGCCAGAAGGGCTGCCACGGCACTGGCCACAGCACGCCGATGGGCCACCAAGTCTGCCGCTGCGTGTTCGCCACCGTCGCCCAGCACCCAACCCAGCGAGCGCTTGCGCGACCAGCCCACCAACAGACCATGCCCCAAGGCAAGCAAGGCATCCTGGTTGGCCAAGAGACTGAAGTTTTGCTCAGGCGTTTTGCCAAAACCGATACCAGGATCAAGCAAAATTCGATAAAAATTGACTCCTACCGCCTTTACCCGTTCACTTTCACGCTTCAAAAATGCAAGCACCTGTGCATTGACGTCTCCGTGCATGGGCAGTGCCTGCATAGACTGCGGGTCGCGGTGCATGTGCATCAGGCAAACGCCACACGCCGGGTGTGCAGTCACCACCTCAGTGGCCGATTTGCCACCAGCCAGGGCAGCAGGGAAGCGCAGCGCCCAAATGTCATTGATGATGTCTGCGCCCAGGTCCAGCGCAGCCTGCATGACTTCCGGCTTGTAGGTGTCGATGGAGATGGGCACACCGAGCTTTACCGCCTCGGTCAGCACTGGCAGCAGCCGCTGCAACTCCTGCTCCAAAGGCACCGCCACCGCACCAGGGCGGGTGGACTCCGCCCCCAAGTCCAATATGTCAGCCCCTTGAGTCAGCAAAGCTTCGCAATGCGCAAGTGCCCGTGACACACCGTTGAAACGTCCACCATCCGAAAACGAATCGGGTGTCACGTTCACGATACCCATGACTTTGGGGTGGGTCAGGTCAATCTGGAAGCGGGATGTTTGCCAGTGCATGCGATATGAAAACAAGGGTTGAGCCGAGTGAACCGAAAAACACTGTCTCAAATGACAACCGGGGCCAATGCCCCGGTTACGTGCTCAGTTAAACCGAACGGTCACGCCGCGTTGGGCGTTGTTGTGGTTTCGGGGCGAACACCTGGGGCACCACCACCTGTGCCACCAGATGAGGGTGTACGTGGCGTCCAGTCCTTGGGTGGCCGGGGTGGCTTGCCCGCCATGATGTCGTCAAGCTGATCGCTGTCGATGGTTTCCCATTCCAGCAAGGCTTTAGCCATCGCATGCATTTTGTCGGAATGCTCTTCAATCAGATCACGGGCCAGCTTGTATTGCACGTCAATGATGCGGCGCACCTCGGCATCGACCTTTTGCATGGTCTGCTCGCTCATGTTAGTGGTCTTGGTAACCGATCGGCCCAAAAACACCTCGCCCTCGTTTTCGGCGTACACCATCGGCCCCAGTGCATCGGTCATGCCATAGCGCATCACCATGTCGCGGGCAATGTGGGTCGCACGTTCGAAGTCGTTGCTGGCACCAGTGGTCATCTGATTCATGAACACTTCTTCCGCAATACGGCCTCCGAACAACATGCTGATCTGGTTCAGCATGTAGTCTTTGTCGTAGCTGTAGCGATCTTGTGCAGGCAGACTCATGGTCACGCCCAAGGCACGTCCCCGGGGAATGATGGTGACTTTGTGGACTGGATCGCACTTGGGCATCAGCTTGCCAATCAGGGCATGACCAGACTCGTGGTAGGCCGTGTTGCGGCGCTCTTCCTCGGGCATGACCATGCTCTTGCGCTCAGGGCCCATGAAGATTTTGTCTTTGGCCTTTTCAAAGTCCTGCATTTCCACGGTGCGGGCGTTGCGGCGCGCAGCCATCAGGGCAGCTTCGTTGCACAGGTTGGCCAAGTCGGCACCGCTCATACCGGGTGTGCCACGGGCAATGACGCTTGGGTTCACATCTTGCCCCAAGGGCACTTTGCGCATGTGTACGTTCAGGATTTGCTCGCGGCCCCGAATATCCGGCAGTGTCACATACACCTGACGGTCAAAACGCCCCGGGCGCAGCAAAGCGGCATCCAAAATATCGGGGCGGTTAGTAGCGGCCACCACAATCACACCCAGATTGGTCTCGAAGCCATCCATCTCGACCAGCATCTGGTTCAAGGTCTGTTCGCGTTCATCATTGCCACCGCCCAGGCCTGCGCCACGCTGGCGGCCCACGGCGTCAATTTCATCGATGAAAATGATGCAAGGTGCATTTTTCTTGGCGTTTTCGAACATGTCACGCACACGGGCTGCGCCAACGCCCACGAACATTTCAACGAAATCAGAACCCGAAATGCTGAAGAATGGCACCTTGGCTTCCCCGGCAATGCCCTTGGCCAACAGCGTTTTACCGGTACCGGGAGGGCCGACCAGCAGCAAACCACGGGGAATGCGGCCACCCAGTTTCTGGAACTTGGCCGGATCTTTCAGGAAGTCGACGACTTCCTTCACTTCTTCCTTGGCTTCGTCGCAACCGGCCACGTCTGCAAACGTGACCGTGTTGTTGTTTTCGTCGAGCATGCGGGCTTTGCTTTTGCCGAAGCTGAATGCACCGCCTTTACCCCCACCTTGCATCTGGCGCATGAAGTACACCCACACGCCGATTAACAGGAGCATGGGGCCCCAGCTGACGAGAAGGGTCATCAGCAGCGAACCTTCTTCGCGGGGTTTGACATCAAACTTGACATCGTTGGCCAGCAGGTCGCCCACCAAACCACGGTCCAGGAAGGTGGCAGTCGTGCGCAAGCGCCGATCATCGACGGTGACTGCCGTGATTTCCGTGCCGCCAGGCCCTTCTGCGATGGTTGCACTCTTGATGCGCTGGGCCTTGACCTCGTCCAGGAAATCAGAATATCCAACGTAACCTGCGCCCGCAGTGGCCCGCCCGTCAAATTGCTTGAAGACAGTAAATAGCACCATGGCAATCACCATCCAGACGGCGATTTTCGAAAACCACTGATTATTCAAGTGCGGCTCCTGAGTTGAGGGTCATTTGCATGTGAGGGCATTTTAGGCTTTTCAAGCCCACTGGGGCTTGACATTCATCCAAAGCCTTACTAAAGAACGCCCTCAGTCCTGTCACGTTGCGCCAGGGGCACCAAGGGAGATGAGAAAACCTGGGAACGGCTCGGCGTTTTCTCGTGACGCAACCGTGTGAATACACGGTGACTGCGCCGAAGGCGCGGGGTGATGCTTTGGGGACAACAAGCCACGCCACCATCATGGTTTCTTGAGCCCCATGCCCACCAGAAAAGTTTCCGACGACTTGCCGCGTGACGCTTTAGGCTTGATCGCTTTGACGGCCCTGAATTGCGTGCGGAACAACTGCACGAGATCGCTGTAGCCGCTGCCATTGAACAGTTTGACGACCAGTGCGCCCTCAGGTTTCAGGTGCAGGCAGGCAAACTCGACTGCCAACTCCACCAGCAGCGCAATGCGGGCTGCATCCACGCCTTCAATGCCAGACAGGTTGGGAGCCATGTCTGACACGACCAAGTCGATCTGCCGCCCTTCGGCCTTGCTTCCCAGCGCAGCGTTCAACGCAGCCAGCGTTTCCTCGTCGCGGAAATCGCCCTGGATGAACGCGACGCCTTCAACCGGCTCCATGGGCAGCATATCCATGGCCACGATGGTGCCGTTCAGCTCACCCACGGCCGCACCGTCAGGTGACAGCCTGCGCCGCAGGTACTGGCTCCAGGCACCGGGTGTGGAACCCAAGTCCACCACAGTCTGCCCTGGTTTGATGAGACCCAGCGTTTCGTCAATTTCCTTCAATTTGTACGCGGCGCGGGCACGGTAGCCCTCTCGCTTTGCGAGTTTGACCCAAGGGTCGTTGACGTGGTCGTTCAACCACGCCTTGTTGACCTTCTTGCTTTTGGTGTTGACTTTCATGGGGTAACCGGGTGCGCTGTGTGTCCACAGACTGGGGGATGGTCGATAATTGTCCCATGCCCCAGATTCAACTCACCCCCGCACAACGCAAGGAACACCGTGCCCTTGCCCACCACCTCACCCCGGTGGTGTTCATCGGTAACGATGGCCTGACCGAGGCCGTCATCAAGGAAACCGACCAGGCCCTGAAGGCACACGGTCTGATCAAGATCCGCGTTTTTTCAGACGACCGCGCCGCGCGCGAGGTTTGCCTGGCCACCTTGAGCGACCGGCTCGATGCCGCCCCCATCCAGCACATCGGCAAATTGCTGGTGCTGTGGCGCCCTCTGCCTGAAAAAGAGAAGGCCTTTGACGACGAGCGCGGTGCTGCTCCGCGAGACGTCAAGGTGCTGAAATTCAGCAGCCGGGGGGGCCAGCGCCCGCAGGTCAAAACCGTGCGCGTGCTGGGTAACCAGCGCCTGACACCCGGTGGCACGGTGAAGCGTGCCAAGGTCATGCAAAAAAGCGTCAAAAAAACCAGCCAGGCTGACTGACCTCACCACGCCTCCACATACCCAACGCTGCCCACCGAGGCAGCGTTGCTTTTTCCTCTTTCGATTGACCCCTGCTCCATGACGGCCACACCACTCCAACCCTTGCTGGATTTTCAGGACCTGCCCTTGTTCGACCGGGTGCAGCCCGAGCACATCGCACCGGCACTGGACACGTTGCTTGCACAGGCCGATGCCGCACTGGAAACCGTCACCGCCGCAGCGTTTCCAGCAGACTGGAAGCAAATGGCTGCCACCCTGGACGTGGCCACCGAACAGCTGGGCCGTGCATGGGGCACCGTGAACCACCTCAACAGCGTGGCCGACACCCCTGCCTTGCGCGCCGCCTACAACGAAGCACTGCCCCGTGTGACCGACTTCTGGACCCGGCTGGGCTCTGACGAGCGCCTGTACGCCAAGTACAAAGCCATGCCCGTTGACACCCTGACCACCGAACAAACCCAGGCACACCACAACGCCATGCGCGGCTTCGTGCTGGGCGGTGCCGAATTGCAAGGTGAAGCCAAAACCCAGTTTGCGCAGATTCAGGAGCAACACGCCGAGCTGGCGCAAAAATTCAGCGAAAACTCGCTGGACGCCACCGACGCGTTCGAGCTGTATGTGACCGAAGACGAACTGGCGGGAGTGCCAGCAGACGTGGTCGAAGCCGCCCGCGCGCTGGCCCAGGCCAGCGACCAGCCCGGTTGCAAACTCACGCTCAAAATGCCGTGCTACCTGCCAGTGATGCAGTTCGCTACCAGCTCTGCCCTGCGGGAAAAGCTGTACCGCGCCTACACCACGCGCGCCAGCGACCAGGCCGCCCCCGAACACATCAAGTTTGACAACACCGCCACCATGCAGGCCCTGCTGGCCTTGCGCCAGGAAGAAGCCACGCTGCTGGGCTATGCCAACTTCGCGCAGGTGTCCCTGGTGCCCAAAATGGCGCAATCGCCCGAGCAGGTGGTCAGCTTCCTGCGCGACCTGGCCACCAAGGCAAGGCCCTACGCCGAAAAAGACTTGGCCGACATGCGCGCCTTCGCGGCAGACAGCCTGGGGCTGGCCGATCCGCAGGCGTGGGACTGGCCCTATGTGGGCGAAAAGCTGAAAGAAGCACGCTACGCCTTCAGCGAACAGGAAGTCAAAACCTACTTCACCGCACCCTCGGTGCTCAAGGGGCTGTTCAACATCGTCGAGACGCTGTTTGAAGTGAGCATCCGCCCAGACGTTGCGCCTGTCTGGCACCCAAAGGTCGAGTTCTATCGTATCGAACGGGGCACACAACTGATCGGGCAGTTCTACCTTGACATGGGCGCACGCACCGGCAAACGCGGCGGAGCATGGATGGACGACGTGCGCACCCGCTGGCTGCGCCCAGACACCGGCACCCTGCAAACACCCGTTGCCCACCTGGTGTGTAACTTCGCCGAGGGCGTGGGCGACAAGCCTGCGTTGCTGACGCATGACGACGTCATCACCCTGTTCCACGAGTTCGGCCACGGCCTGCACCATTTGCTGACGCAAGTGAGCGAACGCGACGTGTCGGGCATCAGCGGCGTCGAGTGGGACGCGGTGGAACTGCCCAGCCAGTTTATGGAAAACTTCTGCTGGGAATGGGATGTGCTCAAGCACATGACCGCGCATGTGGACACCGGCGAACCGTTGCCACGCGGCCTGTACGACAAGATGCTGGCGGCCAAAAACTTCCAGAGCGGCCTGCAAACGCTGCGCCAGGTGGAGTTTTCGCTGTTCGATATGCTGCTCCACATGGGGCAAGCGCCACTGATTGAGGGCAAGCCTGACGTCATGGCCCTGCTGGCCACTGTGCGCAACGAGGTGGCGTTGCTGGTACCGCCCGCTTACACGCGCACGCCCAACACCTTCGGGCACATTTTTTCGGGTGGGTATTCGGCCGGCTACTACAGTTACAAATGGGCCGAGGTGCTGTCTGCAGACGCCTACGCAGCGTTCGAAGAAGCCGCCCAACAATCTGGCACCACGCTGGACGTGCCCACCGGCAGGCGCTTTCGCGCTGCCATACTGGAAGCTGGCGGCAGCCGCCCGGCCATGGACTCGTTCAAGGCCTTCCGGGGCCGCGAACCCGATCTGGCCGCGCTGTTGCGCCACCAAGGCATGGACAGCGTTGCGACCTGATATGGGCCCTGTGCTGCGGCCACTGAGCAACGTGCTTTTTTGACACAAGGAAACTTTGCAAATGATTTGTCTGCCTGCTTTGCTTCGTTGGGCCCCGGTGCTGGTCGGGCTGTCGCTGGCCGTTGCATTGGCGGCATCGGCCCAAGCACAGCCGATTTACCGCATCGTCGGGCCGGATGGCAAAGTCACGTTTTCCGACAAACCACCGCCTGATGCCAAACCAGCAGTGGGCACAGCCACTGGGGCCAGCACAGGCAGCGCAGGCAACAAACCTGCTTTGCCATACGAATTGCAACAGCTGGCAAGCAAATACCCGGTCACGCTGTACAGCGCAAGCGGCTGCGGACCGTGCGACGCGGGCCGAGTCTTGTTGACCCAACGCGGCGTGCCGTTCACAGAAAAAACCGTCAACACCAACGAAGACCAGGCTGCTTTTTCCCGCATCAGCAAGGAAAACGCGCTGCCCCTGCTGATGATCGGTGGGCAGGCAGTGAAGGGCTATTCGGATGGCGAGTGGACGTCGTACCTCGACGCAGCGGGTTACCCCAAACAGTCCCTGTTGCCCGCGTCATACCGGCCTGCGGCGCCAGAGCCACTGTCGCCCTTGAAAACGGCAGCCGAGGCCCCCAGCCGACTGGATGCCACCACGCCCACAAGCCCTACCGAAACCCAGCAGGCCACGCAGCCACCGCGCAAACGGCCCGTGCCACTGCCAACGGTGAACCCCAACAACCCGGCCGGCATTCGCTTCTGAACACACCTGAGGCTGTGGGTGTTTCGGGCGAGCCCAAGCAAAGCCGAACGGGTGAGCTTTGGGGTGGTGAGCGGGCAGCCAGGCAGCGGCCCCACTTTGCCAACCACCCCGCTTGCAATCAAGTCAATAGCTGACTTCGCTTACAGCGTAAGCGGTATATCCGTTTTTTATCAGTATTTGAAGGTTTTCACGCCGCCGGGGGTGCCCATCAAGCACACCGTTGCCTTCTGGAAGGCGAACACGCCCACGGTCACCACGCCGGGCCACTGGTTCACCTGCGACTCGAACGCCAGCGGGTCGGTGATGTGCAGGCCCCGCACGTCCAGAATGTGTTGGCCGTTGTCGGTCACCAGTGGCTGACCATCCTTCAGGCGCAGCGTGGCTTGCCCGCCCATGGCGGCAAACTGGGCGCTGATGCGTTGTGCGGCCATGGGAATCACCTCGACGGGCAGCGGGAACTTGCCCAGCGCATCGACCAGTTTGCTGTCGTCGACGATGCACACAAACTGCTTGGACTGCGCCGCCACGATTTTTTCGCGCGTCAACGCCGCGCCGCCGCCCTTGACCATGTGGCCCTGGCCGTCAATCTCGTCGGCGCCGTCGATGTACACACCCAACTCGGCCACGGTGTTGGCATCGAACACCTCAATGCCCAGTGCTTTCAAGCGCTGCGTGGACGCTTCGGAGCTGGACACCGCGCCCTTGATCTGCGCCTTCATGCTGGCCAATGCGTCGATGAATTTGTTCACCGTCGAGCCGGTGCCCACGCCCACGATGGTGCCTGGCGTGACGTATTGCAACGCCGCCTGGCCGACCAGGGTTTTGAGTTCATCTTGGGTCAACGGTGTGGTGGCAGAGGTGGTCATGGTGGGCAATCAGGGAAAATGCGTGGTTATTTCAAAAACCGTCGGATTATCCAATGCCCTTGCTCCCCTACGCCCTGGCCCGCCCTTTCCTGTTCGGCATGGACCCCGAGGCCGCGCACGAACTCACGCTCAAAAGCCTGGCCACGGGGCAGAACACGCCGCTGCAATGGGCCTGGTGCGCGGGTGTGGTGGACGACCCGGTCACGGTGGCGGGCATCCGCTTCCCCAACCGCGTGGGCCTGGCGGCCGGGCTGGACAAAAACGCGCACTGCATCGACGGCCTGGGTGCCATGGGCTTCGGGTTTGTGGAGGTGGGCACCGTCACCCCCAAAGGCCAGCCTGGCAACCCCAAGCCCCGCATGTTCAGGCTGCCGCAAAGCCAGGCACTCATCAACCGCCTGGGCTTCAACAACGACGGGCTGGATGCGTTTTTGCGCAACGTGCAGCAAGCAAAATGCCGCCGCCCCGGTGCGCACAGTGCCATGCGGCTGGGGCTGAACATCGGGAAAAACGCCGCCACGCCCATTGAAGATGCCACGTCCGATTACCTGACCTGCCTGGACGGCGTGTACCCGCATGCCGACTACGTCACGGTCAACATCTCCAGCCCCAACACCAAAAACCTGCGCGCACTGCAAAGCGACGAGGCGCTGGACAACCTGCTCGACGCGCTGTCCAACCGCCGCCACGCCCTGGCGCAGCAGCACGGCAAGCACATCCCGCTGTTCGTGAAAATTGCCCCCGACCTGGACGAGGCCCAAATTGCCAGCGTGGCCGTCACGCTGCGCAAATACGGCATGGATGCCGCTGGCAAGCCCAACCAGCAGTGGGGGCTGATTGCAACCAACACCACGCTGGACCGCCAGGCCGTGGCGGGGCAGGCACATGCCGACGAAGCGGGGGGCCTGTCGGGCAAGCCCGTGTTCGAGAAAAGCAATGCCGTCATCCGCCAGCTGCGTGCGGCGCTGGGCCAGGGCTTTCCCATCATCGGCGTGGGTGGTGTGTTGAGCGGGGCCGACGCCGTGACCAAACTGCAAGCCGGAGCCGACCTGGTGCAGATTTACACCGGCCTCATCTACAAAGGCCCGGCGCTGGTGAACGAAGCGGCATTGAGCATAAAAAAGGCCTTACCCGCATAATTGACGGCATAGTTTGCTATTGTTTTATCAAATAGCAAACACTCAAGCCAACAGGCGTGCCACGTGTTCGCCAATGGCCAGCGAACTGGTCAACCCAGGTGACTCGATGCCAAACAGGTTGACCAGGCCTGGCACACCGTGCACGGCAGGGCCGTCAATCCTGAAATCGGGCGCGGCCTCGCCAGGGCCGTAGATTTTGGGCCGCACGCCGCTGTAGCCCGGCGACAGTGCCCCGTCAGGCAGGCCCGGCCAATAACGCCGGACTTCGGCGTAAAAGCCTTTGGCACGTTCAAGGTCCACGGTGTAGTCGATGGCGTCTGGGGTGGTGGCATTCAGCCACTCCAGGTCGGGGCCAAACTTGGCTTGGCCACCCAGGTCGAGCGTGAGGTGAACACCCAGCCACGCATCTTGTGGGGCCGGGTAAACCAGGTGACTGAACGGTGCGCGCCCTTCCAGCGTGTAGTAGCTGCCCTTTGCAAAATGGGCCGTGGGAATGTGCGCAGCACTCAACCCGCTGATGGAACGGGCTACAGCCGTGGCGTACAGCGCAGCGGCGTTCACCACCGTGGTGGCCAGCACGTTTGTCGCGCCCTGGCCAGGGCTTTGAACGGCAAGCGTCAGTCCATCTGCAGATACCTGGCCCCCGACCACCGCCGACTCGAACGCCACGCAGCCACCTGCGCGTTCCAGGTCGCCTTGCAGCGCCAGCATCAGGCCATGGCTGTCCACGATGCCCGTGGTGGGCGAATGCAAGGCTGCCAGGCAGTTCAATGCGGGTTCCATTGCCTGTGCCTGCGCGGCAGACAGCAGTTCGGTCGGCACACCGTTGGCCTGCGCCTTGGCCAGCAAGGCGTGCAGGCCGGGCAGTTGTGCTTCGTCGGTGGCCACCACCAGTTTGCCGCACATCTTCACGGCCACGCCGTGGGTGGCACACAGTTCGTATAGCAGGGCTTTGCCGCGCACGCACAGCTGGGCTTTCAGCGAGCCGGTGGGGTAATACAGGCCGGCGTGCACCACCTCGCTGTTGCGCGCGCTCACCCCGGTGCCGATAGCGCGTTCTTTTTCCAGCACCACCACGTCGCGGCCAGCCTGGGCCAAGGCACGCGCGACGGCCAGGCCCACCAAGCCTGCGCCGATCACCACTGCATCGAGTTTGTCCATTTTGGGGCTTCCATCGTTCTGTTCAATGTAAATCGTGCCGCACGATACCCGCTTCTGCACCACGGCTGTGCTACTTTCGGTGCGCCAAACTGACCACTTCGATGCCACCGCAAACACACCCTGCTGCTCACCTCGACACCGAGACAGACCGCGAATCGTTGCGACTGCACGCCATGCAAGCTTCTGGCTCGCGCATGGCCATCTGGGTGCTGTTCAGCTTGATCATGTTGGCGATTTACCCGTCCATGCCCGCCTGGCGCGTATTGGCCTGGGGGCTGCCCATGCTTGCCGTGGGTCAATTTGTCCACATTCAGTGCAAACACATCCTGGCCCGCATCAGCAGTGCCGATGCGGCGGCCATACGCCAGCTGCATGCGCGGATGCGCTGGACCACCATTGTTCACCAGGGGCTGATGGGCACCACGGTCTGGTGGTTCGGGTGGCAGCACGATTTCGAACTGGCACTGGTGGGCACTGCGCTCCAACTGATATACGTCGGTGCGGCCATGGCCAACGGCGCCGTCAACGTCAAGACGTTCATCATCGGCACCTGGGTCAACCTGGCTGCAGCCATGGCCTACTGGTTTTTGCTGGAAACACACCGGTGGCCCGTCGGCCTGGCACTGCTGGGGGCTGCGTTTGTGATGTCCAAGCTGTCCAAAACCATGGCGGATGGCTTCAGAGATTCGCTGCGCATGCGCTTTGAAAACCTCGACCTGCTCAAGCGCCTGGCGGAAGAAAAGCGTGTGGCCGAAGAGGCCACACAGTTCAAATCTCGTTTTCTCGCCAACGTCAGCCACGAAATCCGCACGCCGGTCAGCGCCATTTTGGGCATGTGCTACCTGGCACTGAAAACCGAGCTGAATCCCAAGCAGCGGCAGTACATGCAAATCGTGCTCCAGAGCAGCGAGCACTTGAGCAAGCTGCTCAACCAAGTGCTTGATTTTTCAAAGGTGGAAGCACGCATGCTCACCCTGGACAAAGACACCTTCAGCCTGAAGCAGGTGCTTGAACAGGTGCATGCGCAACACGCCACGCAGGCACAGGACAAAAACCTGACCCTGACGCTGTCCGTGGACGCAGATGTGCCCCAACTGCTTGAAGGCGATGCGCTGCGCCTGCGCGAAATACTGAGCAACTACCTCAGCAATGCCATCAAATTCACCCCTTCGGGGGAGGTTCGGGTTCACGTGAGTCAGCTGGAGTGGGCGGATGCTCACGCGACACTGAAGTTCGACGTGACTGACACGGGTATCGGCCTAAAAGCCAACCAGATTGGCTACATTTTTGACAGCTTCCAGCAGGCCGACGCGTCCATCACCCGCCAGTACGGAGGCACGGGGCTGGGCCTGGCCATCGCCAAAAACCTGGCCGAAATGATGAACGGGGCCGTCGGCGTGACCAGCACACCGGAGCAAGGGTCCACCTTCTGGTTCACGGCCCGGTTTGACTTGCCCGTTAACGGTGCCGGTGCCGCCACTGGCGAGGGCGCAGCCATTTTGATGACCACCCACCCGCCATTCAAGCCTGCGACACAGAGCAGTTTGCTGTCAGTGACTGAACAGGCATCTGCCCGACACATTGCATCAGGGTTGGCCCACCTGGTAGCGGCCAGCAAACCGCAAGCCCTGGCGTACCTGAGCCAGCACGCTGACCTGCTGACCAAACTGTGGCCGCACGCCGAAACAGCGCTCAACGCAGCCATCAGCCAGTTCGACTGGCAACGGGCTGGAACCCTGCTGGCCGAACTGGGCTGCACCGCCGACGCGGCAGAGCCCGCACCCTTGCGGCACCCCTGCACCGTGCTGGCTGTCGACGACAACCCCATCAATATGGCGCTGATGGTCGATTTGCTGATGCCGCATCACGAAGTCCGCGCAGCCACCTCGGGCGAACGGGCCCTTCACATCGCGCGCACCCAGCACATCGACCTGGTGTTGCTCGACGTGATGATGCCCGTCATGGATGGCTACGAGGTGTGCAAACGCCTGCAGGCGTTGCCGGGCATGGCCGACTGCCCTGTCCTGTTCCTGACCGCAAAAAACCAGATCGAAGACACCGAGCACGGTTTGCAACTGGGCGCCCAGGACTACATTGCCAAACCCATTTCGCCGCCGCTGGTGCTCAAACGCATCCAGACGCACCTGGCACTGCACCTCCTCAAAAAACAGGTTGAATTGGCTGCGCAACCCGTACCCGGTGCCTGGGCTGCACCGGCAGGTTGCCCCTGAACATCACAGCATCTGCCGCATGGTGCGGGCGGTCTCCTGCAACACAGGCAGCACGCGCTTGATGGCCACTTCGCTGGTTTCGGCGTTCATGGGCATGGTCACGTTCATGGCGCCCACCAGTGCGTCGCTGTGGTCGAACAGCGGCACGGCAATGCCCCGGTAGTTCATTTCCAGTTGCTGCTCCGAAATGGCCCAGCCCTGGCTGCGCACCTGGTTCAGGCACTCGACCAGCTTGTCTTTTTCGGTGATGGTGTGCGACGTGAACGGCCGCAGCACCTGGGGCGCCAGCCAGCTGTCCCAGAACTCGCTGCCCATCGTGCCCAGAATGGCCAGCCCTGCCGCCGTGACGTGAGCCTGCACGCGCGAACCCAGCATGTACCCCGTGTTCATGTGCCGGTGGTTGCCGCTGCGGGCGATGTAGACCAGGTCATGCTGGTCCAGCACGCCCACGTAGGCGGTTTCGCCGGTACCGGCCGTGACCCGCTGCAAATACGGTTGCACCGCGCGTGGCAACCGGGCCGACTCCAGGTACGACTGCCCCAACCGCATGATGCGCGGCGTCAGCCAGAACAGCTTGCCGTCGGTGGCCACGTAGCCCAGGTGCACCAGGGTCAGCAGGTGCCGCCGCGCAGCCGTACGCGTCAGCCCGCACTGCTGGCCCGCCTGGCTGGCAGTCATGCGGGGGTGGTCGGCATTGAACGCTTCGATCAGGGCCAGGCCTTTTTCAAGCCCGGCGATCCAGTCGCGCCGCTCCAGCACAAATTCGGTCTGGTGGGTAGGCATATCGGGCCCTCCGGCCTGTGTGATTGAACCCGCGAGCAACGGTAGTTGGCGCCGACTGTGCCCCGCGCGCGGGGGGTGATTATCCCGGTAAACCCTGAATTCGATCGATGATCAACCCAATGCGTTCGTCTTTCGCACAAAAATACAGGTAACCAAATGGTACAAAATAGCCATTTACCGTAAAGTCTGCACACAAAAGAGGACACACACCATGAGCGACTTTCTGATCAAACCCGCCACGGGCCGAGAGCCCCTGCAGGCATCGTTCAGCGATGCGTCCAACCCCATTGGGCTGGACGGCGTCGAGTTCATCGAATACGCCACCGACAAGCCACAGGCGCTGGGTCAGGTGCTGGAGATGATGGGGTTTCGCCCCATTGCACGCCACCGCTCGCGCGAGGTGCTGCTGTATCGCCAGGGCGACATGAACATCGTCGTCAACGCCCACCCCACTGAAACGCATGGCGCCCACACTGGCAGTGGCCACCCCGTGCTGTCGGCCATTGCGCTGCGTGTACGCGATGCCCGTGCCGCCTACCGCTACGTGGTAGAGCGCGGCGCCTGGGAAGTGCCTACCCATGCAGAGGTGATGGAGCTGCACATCCCAGCCATCCACGGCGCAGGCGGTAGCCGCATTTATTTTGTGGACCGGTACAAAGAATTCTCGATTTACGACGTGGACTTTGTGCCCATTCCCACCGTTGACCAGCGTCCACCGGCCACCGAAGGCATCCACTTCTTTGGCGTGGTGCAGTACATCGGACCGGAGCGCAGCTACGACTGGATAGAGTTTTACAGCGAGCTGTTCGGCACCGAGCTCATCCCCGACGAAGAGCGCTTTGGCATCATGCCCAAGGGCAAGCTGCTGCGCACCCCTGCCCTGCAACCGGCCAACCGCTTCATGGTGCAGCTGATCGAGCCCGAATTCAACGTGCATGACGCCAACGAGCGCCTGCACCGCATCGGCCTGGGCGTGCCCGACGTGCTGGCCGCTGTGCGTGCCCTGCGTGCGCTGGGCGTGGAGTTTGTGGAGACCCAGGCCGCACACACCGAACAGCGTGGGGCCATCACCCGCACCTACCTCGGGTCGGTGGTGTTCGAGCTGGTGCACAGCGCCGCTGTGCAAGCGGGGGCCTGACCATGAACAGCCACCGCAGCATTGCCGAAGCCATCAGCAGCTTCGGCATGGACACCATCACCCTGGCCGGCCCGCTCGAAGCCAAGCTGGAAGCCATGAAAGATGCCGGGTTCAGCCAGGTCATGCTCAAAGCCAACGACCTGGTCGGCCACCCCGGTGGCTGGCAAGCCGCCGTCAAGGCCGTGCATGCCAGCGGCCTGCGTGGCACCGGCTTTCAGGTGTTGCGCGACTTTGAAGGCCTGAGCGGCCACCTGCACCAGTACAAGGTGGACATTGCCAAAACCATGCTGGAAATGTGCGCGGCCCTGGGCTGCGACGTGTTGCTGGCCTGTTCGTCCACCTCGGTACACGCCAGCCAGGACCTCGACCACATTGCCCGCGACCTGCGCAAACTGGCCATGCTGGCCATTCCGTTCGGCATCAAGATCGCGTACGAAGGCCTGTCCTGGGGCCGCACGGTGAACGAGTTCACCACCTCGTGGGATGTGGTGAACCGGGCCGATTGCCCTAACCTGGGCATCGGGCTGGACTCTTTCCACATCTTCGCGGCCAAAACCTCGCTGGAGGAAATTGACTACCTGCAGCCCGACCGCATTTTCCTGGTGCAGCTGGCCGACTTCATGTGGCAGGAAACCAAAACCTTTGAAGAGCGCATGGCCACCGCCCGCACCTTCCGGGTGTTCCCCGGCGAAGGCGTGCACAGCGAGCAGCTGGTGGAGCTGGTCGTCAAGCTCGACAAGCTGGGCTACTCGGGCGACTACAGCTTTGAAGTGTTCAACGACGACTACGTGCAAATGCCCCTGCCCATGGTGGCCGAACGCGCCAAACGGTCGGCCCTGTGGCTGTCTGACGACGTGCTGCGCATGCCCGTGCCACTGCCCAACCAGATGCGCCTGAAGCCCATGCCCAACCGCGCCACGTGACTCACACGACCGGCTGAAATAACCAAACACCCCGCCTCAGCCAAGGGCTGCCCCAAATGTGGCAGCCCTTTTTTCTCGCCCTATGAAGTTCGACGATCTAACCAATATTCAACACAGCATACGGGTTTGTACCATATAGTTAGTTTCCTATAGAAACTATATTCAGTTTCCAGCAGAAAACAATTTCAGTGATCTGCTGACAACACATGGAGACTCGCATGCGCAAAAAACACCCCAATACCCTCGCCGTGGTCGCCCTCGTGTCGGGCGCAGCCACAGCCCTGACCGCGTGTGGCGGCAGTGATGAGCCAACCCTGCCAACGCTCGCCGCAGCCACACCCGGCATGCTGGTGTCATGCACCGATCTGGGAACCAAAGCCGTGCTGGCGGGCACCACCCTCACGTCAACCACACTGGTGGCCAGTGGCGGCCTGACGGTGGACGGCGTCACATCGGCCATGCCCGAGCACTGCCTGGTCAAAGGCGAAATGAACCGGCGCACCAGCGCGGTCGATGGCAAGTCGTATGCAATCGGGTTTGAAATGCGCCTGCCCACCGCCTGGAACGGCCGCTACTTCTACCAAGCCAACGGTGGCATCGACGGCTCGGTGGTCACCGCCACAGGCCCTGTGGGTGGGGGTGCGCCTACCACCAACGCCCTGCAAATGGGCTTTGCAGTACTCAGCTCAGACGCAGGCCACAACATCGGTGCGCCGTGGTGGGGCATCGACCCCCAGGCCCGACTGGACTACGGCTACCAAGCCGTGGGCAGCCTCACGCCCATGGCCAAAAACCTCATCAAAACCGCCTACGGCAAAGCGCCTGACCGGTCTTACCTGGGTGGCTGCTCCAACGGCGGCCGCCATGCGCTGGTGGGTGCAGCCCGCTACGCAGACCAGTACGACGGCATTTTGGCCGGTGCACCCGGCTTCCATTTGCCCAAGGCCGCCATGGCCCAGATGTGGAAGGTGCAGCAATACGCCAGCATTGCCACCAGCACCGTGGCCACGGGCGCCGATGCCGGCCAGCCAGACATCACCAGCGCCGTTACCCCAGACGAGTTCAAACTGCTGGGCAGCAAAATCGCGGCCAAGTGCGATGCACTTGACGGCCTGGGCGACGGCATCGTGTCCGACGTGAAAGCCTGTCAGGCAGTGTTCAACGTCAACACCGATGTGCCCACCTGCGCCGAAGGCACCCGCGACGGCACCTGCCTGAGCCAACCCCAAAAGACCGTGCTGGCCAACATTTTTGCAGGGGCCAAAAACAGCAAGGGTGAGCCCATTTACGCGAGCTTCTATGCCGACCCCGGTGTGGCCGGAGCCAACCACATGCTCTGGCACTATGGCAACTCTTTGACTCGTGACCCCGGCGCGCTTGCGTTCATCTTCACGTCACCACCGTCCACCCAAGCTGCCTTCCTGGCCACCACAGGCCTGAAATACGCACTGGGTTATGACATCGATACCAGCTATCCCAAAATGTTTGCCACCGACGCGGTGTACACCACTGCTCCCTGGACATTCATGACACCCCCCAACGAAACCGACCTGTCAGCCCTGAAGGGCCGGGGCGGCAAATTGATGGTCTACCACGGCACGGCCGACCCCATCTTCTCGGCCGCAGACACCACCAAATGGTTTGAAGCCCTGCAAACCGCCAATGGCGGGTCGTCAGCCAACTTTGCCCGCTACTTCATGGTGCCCGGTATGAACCACTGCTCGGGCGGCCCCGCCACCGACCAGTTCGACATGCTGACCAACCTGGTCAACTGGGTTGAAAAGGGCCAGGCCCCCGAGCAAATCACGGCCAACGCCCGCGGCACCGGCGCCAACGTGGTCAACACCGAAGTGCCCGCCACCTGGAGCGCCAACCGCGCACGCCCCCTGTGCGCCTACCCCAAGGTCGCCCGCTACAAAGGTGCTGGGGACATTGAAAGTGCGGCAAGCTTCAGCTGCCAGTGATCCTGACCCGTTTCACGCTTCAAAAGCCCGGCCCGCGCTGGGCTTTTTCATTGTGGGCAATGCCACAATGCCGCCCATGACTTTCACCCCTGCGGTACTGCGTGACCGGCAAACCCCCGTTGACAGCCGTTTTCTGAAAACCCTGGTGGGCTACAACACCCGCCGGGCCACGCTGCACATCCTGGGCGTGTTCGAGCAGCGCATGGGCGCGCTGGACCTGAAGCCGGTGGAGTTTTCCATCCTGGCCCTGATCGGTGCCAACCCCGGCGTGACACACAGCGAGTTGTGCACCGAGCTGAACCTGCTGGCCCCCAACCTGACCAAACTGCTGGCCCGCCTGCGCAAACGCAACCTGCTGGAGCGCACCGTGCTGGCACAGGACCGACGCGCCGCCGGCCTGAGCCTGAACGCCGAAGGCCACAACCTGCTGGCCACCGCCCAGGCCACCGTGGTGGAACTGGAACAAGAGGCCACCGCAGGCCTGACCGACAAGCAGCGCGACACCTTGATGTCGCTGCTGCAAAAAATCTACCTCTGACCGCGCCTCGGGGCGGCGAGGTGTTCACGCGCAAGCGCCTGAACCACCCTATGGTCTTGCACAGCGCCTGTGCGGCTCATCCGGTCAAACAGAGCGGAAATGCGAGCTGTCCATCACCGCCAAGTCAGCTGCCACCAGCGGCACAAAGTCCATTTGGTCCAGCACGTCGCGCTGCAGGTCCACACCGGGGGCCAGCTCGAACAGTTCGATGCCGTTGACCGTCAGGCGGAAGCTGGCGCGTTCGGTCAGGTACAGCACCTCTTGCCCGCGCACCAGGCCTTGGGGGCCGCTGTAGGTGATCTGGTCTACCGCCTTCACCAGCTTTTTCACGCTGCCTTGCTGCAACACGCGCAGCTGCCCATCGCCCGTTTGCAGCTTCACGCCCTTGGCCGCCAGCGTGCCGCAGAACACCACTTTTTTGGCGTTTTGCGCGATGTCGATGAACCCCCCTGGCCCCACGGTCAGCCCGCCCAGTTTGCTGACGTTGACGTTGCCCTGTTCGTCGAACTCGCCAAAGCCGAGGAAGGCAATGTCCAGCCCGCCACCGGCGTAAAAGTCGAACTGCGTGGCCGCGTCCAGCATGGCCGAGGCGTTGCGGGCGTAGCCAAACAACACGCCGTCCATCAAGGTGCCGCCGTAAGTGCCGTGCTCAATGGTCTGGTAAATGCGGTGCTGTTCACCGCGCGCGGCAATCAGCTTGGCCACGGCGTCGGGGACGCCCACGCCGTAGTTGACCACAGGGCGGGCCTTGGGCGAGTTGAACAGCTCCACCGCCGCACGGCGGGCCACGGCCTGGCGCTCGCTGAAGGCGTCGCCAGCGGCGGCTTTTTCGGCGGCATGGTCTTCGGCCTCGCTTTGCAAGCGCGCATCGCCGGTCAATTCGCCGCTGAAGGCCGGATGGAATGGGATGTCGTAGCTGGTGGTCTGGTGGGGGTCGACCACGATGGCGTCCACCCACGCGGCCGGGATGCGCACCTCGCGCGCCTTCAGCGCACCGTGGGGCAAGCGCTCTTTCACTTGCACGATGACCTTGCCGCCGCTGTTGCGGGCGGCCAGCGCCAGTGACTGGGCGTCGAGGTTGGCGGCCTCGTGCTCGAAGCTGATGTTGCCGTCTTCATCGGCAGAGCTGGCGCGCACCAAGGCGATGTGAATGGGGAACGGCTTGTAGCGCAGGTACTCGCGCCCGTCCATGGTCACCACCTCGGCCAGGTCGTCTTTGGCGGTGGCGTTCATTTTTCCGCCACCCTGGCGCGGGTCGCACACGGTGCCCAGGCCCACATGCGTGAACAGCCCCGGGCGGCCCGCGCCAATTTCGCGCATGAGCTGGCTGCTGACACCGCCGGGCAGGATGTAGGCCTCGATTTTTTCGTCCAGCGCCAGTTGCTGCATGGCGGGCGACCACACCCAGTGCCCGCCGATGACGCGCTTGACCAGCCCTTCGTGCGCAAAGCAGTTCATGCCTTTGGTCTTTTTGTCGCCAATGCCCAGCGCGTGCATGACGGTGAGGTGGCGGGGGGTTTGGGTGGACAGGAACCGGGCCTGCACGGCTTCAAACAAATGGGTGGCCTCCATCAGCCCTCCGCCACCGCCCATGAGGCCGATGGTGTCGTTGTCCTGGATGAGGTTGGCTGCCTGGGCAGCGGTCATGAATTTGGTCATTTTGGTGTCTCTTGTTGGTTTGTGTTGGGGTGTGCTGGATGTCTGGTGTGCAGGCTTTGGTGCCGGTTCGGGTG